>NZ_JBMPIY010000023.1:0-2132 GCF_049340005.1 Peijinzhouia sedimentorum | reverse complement strand
TATACGAGACCCGTACGTACGGTGGTGTGAGAGCCTCAACCTGAGCCATTTGGCTCAGGTCGGGCTACTCGATTAGCAGAAGTATTATTCTACATCTATAATTATCTTCATTGCTTTTTCTCTAGAAGCATTCAAAAACACATCATAAGCCTTTTCAATTTCGAAAAGTTTATAATGATGCGTAATCAATTTTTTTACAGGTAACTTATTGGTTGCAACTGCTTTGATAAGCATTGGGGTGGTGTTTGTATTGACAAGCCCAGTGGTTATCGTAAGGTTTTTTATCCAAAGTTCTTGAATTTCAAAATCTACTTTTGCTCCATGGACTCCCACATTAGCAATGTTTCCTCCTGGTTTTACTATTTTTTGGCATATATTCCAAGTGGGTGGAATACCTACCGCTTCAATAGCCACATCAACACCATCTTCTCCTACAATTTTCTTCAGTTCTTCTAAAACGTTTTGACTATCCGAATTAATAACATGGGTAGCTCCTAATTCCTTAGCCATTTCTAATCTATTATCATCCAAATCAATCATAATAATGATCGCAGGAGAATAAAACTGAGCTGTTAAAAGAGCAGACATTCCCACAGGTCCTGCACCAACAATTGCGATAGCGTCACCTGGTTTTACATTTCCGTACTGAACGCCTATTTCGTGTCCTGTTGGTAAAATGTCGCTTATCATTACCGCTACTTCATCATTGATAGTATCAGGTATTTTGTAAAGGCTATTGTCTGCATGTGGAATTCTTACATATTCAGCCTGTACACCATCTATCATGTGTCCTAAAATCCATCCGCCATCTTTACAATGCGAGTAGAGTTGTTTTTTACAGTATTCGCATGATCCACAAGAAGATATACAGGAAATGATAACTTTATCTCCCACTTTGAATTGACTTACGCTGCTTCCTACTTCCTCTATAATTCCGACACCTTCGTGTCCAAGAGTAATTCCGTCTTGCATATAAAGGTTTTTACCCTTATAAATTCCGAGGTCCGTACCACAAATGGTGGTCTTCGTAACTCGTACAATTACATCGGATGGCTTAATAATAGAAGGTTTTGCTTTTTCTTCTAAAGCGATATTGTGATCGCCATGATAAACTAATGCTTTCATAAAATTTGATTTTGAAATTAATATACTTAAGTTTAATATTTCTGTTAACGGTTTTGGCTATGGTTTCGCTGCGGAATAATTCGGCAGAATTATTCCGAGTATTTCCCAAAGTTAATGAAATGCTTGGAATTTCCGGCAAGGAAATTCACCAGCAGTGAACTATAGCCAGTGTTGTGCATAGTTATTTTTTCCATATACCAAATTCATTTCGAATAGTATTTAAGATTTCACATATATAATTCAGTTCGTCAATATCAGGATAATAGTTTAAATATTTGTCGGGATTTGAATATTCAAACTCATTTTTCCCATTCCAATCTTTTGCTTGAATTTTATAATTTACTCCTTCTGTGTAGTGAATTGACCTATTAAATAATTCGTAAGTAATTACCTCTTTTCCATTGCGAAATCTATCAATCTTTTCTATTGTCCCTCTTCGTATCATTTTCCATTCAATATCGCTTTGATTTGGTAATTCTAAAATATAACTGCGGACAAGACTTCGATAAATAGAATCCATATTATTTTTTGCAGTCAAGATTAGTTTTTCAGTTCGCAATTTCGATTTTCCTTTGATTTTTGCGTAATGTTTGTAAAATTCAATATTCCATTTCTTAGATTCATCTTTGAACATTCTATAAAGTGAAGAATAATTTGTTGTATCTGCGATTTTATAAATTCGGACTTCTGTAATATTAGTTAACGAATCAGATAGTTTTAAATCAGAATTAATTTCAGGTATATTTTGTGCTGAAATTCCGATTGAAAATAGAAATAATATTAAAATTTGAATGTTTCTCATAATTATGCACAACGGTAAATTGTATGAGTAGTGGCAGATTGCGTGGTACTTTCCTGTCAAACCGCTACGCAGTTTGAGCGGGCTACAAACCTTGATATTTAGCACTTTGCCTGCCATTACTTATACAAAATGTGTGTGCCCAGCATGGGCATCAGGTATCGAAGATACCAAATTATTCCAGAGGGTGAAAGTCCCTTGTGTGCGG
>NZ_JBMPIY010000022.1:2249-5508 GCF_049340005.1 Peijinzhouia sedimentorum | reverse complement strand
ATTTCGTATAAACGCAAAAACGCCCGATAGAAGTGCATCTATCGGGCGTTCGAATAAAAATACGGCGACGACCTACTCTCCCACATGTGACTGCAGTACCATCGGCGCATCCGGGCTTAACTTCTCTGTTCGGAATGGGAAAAGGTGGACCCCGGAGCTATAATCACCATAAACTCTTTGACCATGCCTACTGCATGATCCTAATACTTTATAATACTTTAATATCCCTGCTGGAATATCGACATGATGATATCGAGAGTAAAACTTTATCGAAAACCTTAAAAGTCTCTTCATTCTTGAAAGCGTACGGGTAATTAGTACTGCTCGGCTTTGACATTTCTGCCTTTACACCTGCAGCCTATCAACGTCATCGTCTCTGACGACCCTTTAAAAGAAGTCTCATCTTGAGGTGAGTTTCGCACTTAGATGCTTTCAGCGCTTATCTCTTCCAGACGTAGCTACTCAGCAATGCACCTGGCGGCACAACTGATACACCAGCGGTCTGTCCAACCCGGTCCTCTCGTACTAAGGTCAGATCCTCGCAAACTTCTTACGCCCACAACAGATAGGGACCGAACTGTCTCACGACGTTCTGAACCCAGCTCGCGTGCCACTTTAATGGGCGAACAGCCCAACCCTTGGGACCTTCTCCAGCCCCAGGATGTGACGAGCCGACATCGAGGTGCCAAACCTCCCCGTCGATATGAGCTCTTGGGGGAGATCAGCCTGTTATCCCTAGAGTACCTTTTATCCTTTGAGCGATGGCCCTTCCATATGGAACCACCGGATCACTATATCCAACTTTCGTTCCTGGTCGACTTGTATGTCTCTCAGTCAAGCACCCTTATGCTATTGCACTCCACGCACGGTTACCAAGCGTGCTGAGGGTACCTTTGAAAGCCTCCGTTATTGTTTTGGAGGCGACCACCCCAGTCAAACTACCCACCAAACAATGTCTCCCATATCCATGGGATTAGACATCAAATAAGTAAAGGGTGGTATTTCAAGGTTGACTCCACCATGCCTAGCGACACAGCTTCATAGTCTCCCACCTATCCTACACATCAATTACCCAATGTCAATGTTAAGCTATAGTAAAGGTTCATAGGGTCTTTCCGTCCCGTTGCGGGTACGCGGCATCTTCACCGCGACTACAATTTCACCGAGCTCGTGGCCGAGACAGTATCCAGATCGTTACACCATTCGTGCAGGTCGGAACTTACCCGACAAGGAATTTCGCTACCTTAGGACCGTTATAGTTACGGCCGCCGTTTACTGGGGCTTCGATTCAATGCTTCTCCTTACGAATAACATCCCCTCTTAACCTTCCAGCACCGGGCAGGTGTCAGGCCTTATACTTCATCTTTCGATTTCGCAAAGCCATGTGTTTTTGATAAACAGTCGCCTGGATCTTTTCGCTGCGGCCTTTCCTGCTTGCGCAGAAGGAGGCGCTCCTTCTCCCGAAGTTACAGAGCTATTTTGCCTAGTTCCTTAGCCACGATTCACTCGAGCACCTTAGGATTCTCTCCTTGACTACCTGTGTCGGTTTGCGGTACAGGTAGCAGTAAAATTAACGCTAGAAGATTTTCTTGGAAGTCGGTTTAGGGCCACTATCTGATTGTCCGTAAACGCTCAGTACTATCAGGTTCGACAAAAACTGCGGATTTGCCTACAGCTCCTATATCTACACCCTTCAACGCACTATTCCGTCAGTGCGCGAGCCTTTCACTCCTCCGTCTCTCCTTCACTTCTACTGCTAGTATCGGAATATTAACCGATTGTCCATCGACTACCCCCTTCGGGTTCGCCTTAGGTCCTGACTAACCCCCGGCTGATTAGCATTGCCAGGGAAACCTTAGTCTATCGGTGGGCGGGTTTCTCACCCGCCTTATCGTTACTTATGCCTACATTTGCTTTTCCAAACGCTCCACCACACGTTACCATGTGGCTTCTCCGCCATTGGAATGCTCCCCTACCATTCTATTTACATAGAATTCATAGCTTCGGTACTACACTTGATGCCCGTTCATTATAGACGCCCGGCCGCTCGACCAGTGAGCTGTTACGCACTCTTTAAATGAATTGCTGCTTCCAAGCAAACATCCTGGCTGTCTGTGCAGCTGGACCGCCTTTGTTCAACTTAGTGTAGATTTTGGGACCTTAGCTGATGATCTGGGTTCTTTCCCTCTCGGACCGTGACCTTAGCACCCCGGCCCTCACTGCAGAGTTAATCTATTAGCATTCGGAGTTCATCAGGATTTGGTAGGATATGACTCCCCCTAGTCCTATTGGTAGCTCTACCTCTAATAGACATCACTCCACGCTGTTCCTAAAAACATTTCGGGGAGTACGAGCTATTTCCCAGTTTGATTAGCCTTTCACCCCTACCCTCAGCTCATCCAAACACTTTTCAACGTGTACTGGTTCGGTCCTCCATTACGTGTTACCGTAACTTCAACCTGGCCAAGGGTAGATCACAAGGTTTCGCGTCTGCCGCCACTGACTAAAACGCCCTATTCAGACTCGCTTTCGCTCCGGCTCCTTCCGTCTACGGAATTAACCTCGCCAGCAACGGCAACTCGTAGGCTCATTATGCAAAAGGCACGCCGTCACCCAACGAATGGGCTCCGACCGCTTGTAGGCGTATGGTTTCAGGTTCTATTTCACCCCCTTACTCAGGGTACTTTTCACCTTTCCCTCACGGTACTTGTTCACTATCGGTCTCTCAGGAGTATTTAGCCTTACCGGATGGTGCCGGCAAATTCAACCGGGGCTTCTCCGACCCCGACCTACTCAGGATACCACTATCCATATTCACCTTACCATTACGGGCCTCTCACCCTCTTCGGAAGACCTTCCCAGATCTTTCATGTTCAGTCAATACAGAATATATGTGGTCCTACAACCCCGATGTGGCCGTAACCACATCGGTTTGGGCTAATCCGCGTTCGCTCGCCACTACTTGCGGAATCACTATTGTTTTCTCCTCCTCCGGGTACTTAGATGTTTCAGTTCTCCGGGTTTGCTTTTCGCATTAAGCGAAATGTACAAGCTTCACTTGTACGGGTTGCCCCATTCGGACATCTACGGATCACAGTTTATTTGCAACTCCCCGTAGCTTATCGCAGCTTATCACGTCCTTCATCGCCTCTGAGAGCCAAGGCATCCCCCATACGCCCTTAGTTACTTTCTTAAATATTCAAAGATTGTTTCCTAAAGTTTTCTTAAAGTTCTACTCTCGCATCATGTCAAAGAACGT
>NZ_JBMPIY010000021.1:0-5945 GCF_049340005.1 Peijinzhouia sedimentorum | reverse complement strand
GAAGAATCGATGAAATATATCCTACTTACCAGCCTATTGTTTTTATCCGCAGTGAGCTATGCGCAAACCTTTGGCGGGCCACCGAGCTTTACGCCTGACGTGTTGGACAACCCGATAGATGGTGGCTTGAGCTTACTGCTAGGTGCAGGAGCCGCTTATGGGGCTAAGAAGTTACGCGATAAGAGAAAGACAAATAAAGATCGGAAGAGAAAGTAATAGTTTATATTTCTTGTTCATACGGTTTAGCCTCAATTGTACTTTTTCAAAAGAACTTGCCAAAGAAAGAGCAGAAAACTCAAATAGAAGAGACGAATTCAAGTACCATAAATTCAGAAAAAATTATTTGCATAAAAACTGTCATTCATGACTAATTACTTGGTAATTATCTAAACAATTATGATATTCATTTACTTTCAAGTTTTCTATTTAATGCTAAAATTATATTAATACATATAAAAATTAAGAAAAATAAATACTCTCTTATGTGAGAAATAGTTGAAATAAAATATTTTTAAGTGGTTGACTGTTAATTATTTTATTAAATATTAAAATATATTTGGTAAGTATTTTCAAGATGATGCTTCGGGTGTAGTTTAACATAAAATTATTAGTTCTACCTTGTATGCAATATTCATTGCATACAAGGTAGAACTATGATTAAAACCTTTACAAATTGTTGCAAATATTTAGTATTTGCTGTCTTATTCCTTTTAGTCTTAGGCTTTAACCATACAGTTAATGCTCAAACGGCAACTGCCCCAGCGGCAGGCGATGGAAGCTCAGGCAATCCATACCAAATTGCTACTTTACAAAATTTGTACTGGATTGCTGCGACTGATGTCGTGGTGGCTAGTCCGAACCGCACAACTAGACAAAGTTATCACTTTATTCAAACCGCCAACATAGATGCTTCGGCTACCATCAGTTGGTTTGCCGGTGAAGGTTGGCTACCGATAAATAATTTCACTGGGGTATATAATGGAGATGGTTATGTAATAAGTGATTTATTTATAAACCGCCCTTTAACTTCTGGCATCGGATTATTTAATTCTTTAGATGGAGGAACGCTTGAAAACCTTGGAGTAGTTGACGTAAATATAACTGGACAAGATGTTGTAGGAGGTTTATTAGGCTCTGGATATACTGGGGCAATTGTTAGTGAGTGCTTTGCTACAGGAAGTATAGTAGGAAGAACTCGCGTTGGAGGTTTTGTTGGTTTTGCTAATGTTATTACAATTTCCAACACCTATGCACGAGTTTCGATAACAGCAAGTGGTTCACATGCTGGCGGGTTAGTTGGACAGCTTTGGTCTTCAGTTGTGAATAACTCCTATGCTACAGGAAGCGTAGGAGGAGCAGCTACAAATCAGGGTGGATTGATAGGTAATATAGTATCATCTGGAACAATAGTAAATAGTTTTTATGATTCGGAGGCAAGTGGTCAGAGTGATGATACTGGTAAGGGAGTGCCAAAAACCACAGCCGAAATGAAAACGTTGGCTACTTTTACCACAGATTTGGGAGTAGATGCTTGGGATTTCACTTCTACATGGGCAATGTGTGGTATTGGATTAAATAATGGGTATCCGTACTTACAATCTTTGATGGGCGAAATAGCTTCTGTAGCACCGACTGTTGGCGATGGAACATTAGGAACTCCTTATCAAATTGCTACATTGGCCAACTTAAAGTGGATTTCAGAAGATGAAAGTCGATGGGCTTCACACTATGTGCAGACTGCTAATATTGATGCTTCTTCTACTGCGTATTGGAATTGTGGAGCGGGATGGAGTCCTATTGGGAAAGCTACTACTGTTCCATTTTCAGCAACAAGTTTTAGTAATAGGCCATTCACTGGAACCTATAATGGTGGAGACTATACAATATCTGGTTTAACGATCAACAGGCCTACTTTGAATTATGTAGGTTTATTTGGACTAGTAAGTGGAAGCTCTTCTAGTATAAATAGAATTAGTCTTACCAATGCAAATGTTATTGGCTTTCGATATGTAGGTTCATTAATTGGTTTAAGTTTAAATGCTCAGATTGCATGGGTTTCTACTTCTGGTAGCGTAAGGGGTGTTGGCGATTTCAATAGTAGGGATGTGGGTGGAATAGTAGGTTTTATGCGAGGCACTACTCTTTCTAATTCATTTTCACTTTCTTCAGTTTTGGGTGGTAATGGTGGATTTACAGGCGGAATAGTTGGTTACATGGATGCCGCTCCGTCTGGTGCAGCTGGAACCTCCTCTATTTCTAATTCATTTTCCTCGGGGACCGTTAGTAGTTCAAGTAGTTGGGTTGGTGGGATTGCCGGTTATTTTGAGCAGAGTGTCCTAGAGAATTCATATAGTACTGGTAATGTATCTGGAAGTCAGTTTGTTGGAGGCGCAATTGGTGGACTCCTTTCAGGTAGTAGTTCAACAAATTCGTATAGTGTTGGTTTAGTTAGTGGGAGTTCTCTAGTTGGTGGTTTTATAGGTTCTAGGTCAGGAACAGTTACTAATAGTTTTTACGATTCAGAAACGAGTGGTCGAAGTGATACCGGTAAAGGAGTTGCAAAAACCACAGCTCAAATGAAGAGCTTGGCTACTTTTACTACTGATATTACTCCCAACGATTGGAATTTTACAGCAACTACAGGTATTTGGCAAATCCAGGAATCTGCGGGAGGCTATATTTCCTATCCTTATTTGCAAAGTTTTAACTATGACACTCCTGGGTCTGGTTCAACAGTGAATCCTATTCCAGGGTTAGTAATTGCTGCACCGACCTCTTATACTTGGTCAGGCGGAACAGGTGATGGTAGTGTTGGAAGTAATTGGGATAACGGCATGCCACCTGTAGGCGCAGACATAATCATTCCAGAAAGCGCAACGCCTTATCCAGTATTTAATGCAAATATGGAATTGGGCAACATTACCATTGAGCCGAATGCGACATTGACGATGGCACCCAGCTTCCGATTGGATATCACCGAAGATAGCAATATCACTATCGGAGCGGGAGGAAAACTGATCCTCAAAAGTGATGGCACAGGTACCGCGTACATTGGTAGCCTTACAGGAACAAGTGCGATCACTGGCACGGTGTTACAAGAGCGTTATTTGATGGGCAGCAACCGCAGCTTCCGTTTTATGGGTCATCCTTTTAGCTCAGCCATTCCTTTAAGTGAACTAGGCGATAAGATTGATATTACTGGAAGCGGCACAGGCTTTACGCCTACAGCAACGAACAATCCATCGGCTTTTTATTATGATCCAAGCCAAGGCGATGCGGATACGGAAAATGATGGAGGTTGGACAGCGTTCACGTCTATGACGGATAATTGGAATCGTTACCAAGGTATTAGAGTATTGGTACGAGGTTCAAAAGGCCAAGCCGGCAGTTTTGATGATATAGAATATACGCCAGATCCAGTCACCTTTGAGTGGGAAGGCGAAGTGAATACTGGTACACAAACGATTAATTTAACCTCAGCTTCTCCTTCTGGCGGGCTAAGTGACTTCAACTTAATTGGGAATCCATATCCCTCAGCGATAGATTTGAAGGCGATAACAAGAAGCGTATCCGTGGGAGCGAACTTCTATATCTGGCAACCAAGAGAGAGTACAAGTGGCACGGCTGGTAGAGGTGGAGCATACTTAACAGAACCATTTGCTACAGGCGATCCCACGTATACTTTACCCACCGGTGGCGCTTTCTTTGTAAGAGCCGGAGCAGCTGCGCAAACATTAACAATAGAAGAAGCCGACAAGGTCAATAGCAACGAACCGCTTCAAAGCGTGGCAGGCAGTACGCTACGTATGGATGCTGAACAAGCGAGTAAGTATGGCAGCAATAGTATCCAAATGGTCTTAAGTAGCGAAGGTGAATGGTGGGATCGAAGCATGGTTTTCTTCAATGCAGCAGGAGCAAACACCAGCCAAGACGCAGAAGATGCTACGAAACTGGCGAATCCGGAAGTAAACCTATTCACTGTAAGTGCCGATGACTTTGCGATGGCGATAGATGCTCGTCCTTACCAAGAATCCGAAGGAGCCGAGACTAATATCAACCGCATTCCCTTACATATCCTCAGTCCAGCAAGAGCGTACACGCTTAGCTTACCAGACTTCGACCTTGAAGAAGGCCGAACGCTAAGACTGTATGATCGTTTCACGGAAGAATACATCACTCTTCAAAAAGGCACAACGTACGACTTTGAGGTAACGGACGATCCAAGCAGCAAAGGCCACCGATTTGATCTCGTGATGGGCATAGAAGTGATCACCAGTATCCACCCGAGTAACCATCGCTTCCAAGCGTACTTACTACCGAATCCGGCACAAGAGCAGGTGAGGATCAGCATCCAAAAGCCGGACAATGTAGCGACTACCAATATCCGTATTGTCTCAATGACAGGCGTAGAAGTGAGCAATGAAAAGCTCACCACTGATACATCGGAGCTTGACATTAATCTAAGTCAATTGAGCAAGGGGATCTACTTAGTAGAAATCACGCATGGCACCGAGCGGATTGTAAAACGCTTGATCGTAAACTAAACATAACAAAACTAAAAGAAAGCGGGAGGGTAGACCATCCTCCCGCCATATTTTACCAAGCAAAAAGCAATCACAAATGAAAATAGCTATACTTACCTTCAGCCTCTTATTTCTATCTCTTCTCAGCTATGCGCAAACCTTTGGCGGCCCGCCGAGCTTTACGCCTGACGTGTTGGACAACCCGATAGATGGTGGCTTAAGCTTACTCCTTGGCGCAGGAGCTGTTTATGGTGCTAAGAAACTAAAAGATCAGAGAGCGAAGAAAAAGAAAAACCGAAGAAAATCTTAGAAGTTCAAATGTTTTAATCAATGTGTTGTCGATTTTTGACCAATTGATTAAAGTAAATACTATCTTAAAAAGATTAATTTATTAATCTCTAATAATTGAGGGCAATTTTAGAAATTAAAAAGTAAAGTGCTGATCTAGTTAAATCTATATCTAAATCAATTCAATTTTGGAGAAATTCTAAAGAGTGGTTATACTTGTGACTAATCCTTTGACCATTCTATGAAAAGACATTTACTGCTTACCCTCTTCATTTTTTGTTCCAGTTTCAGCCTTTATGCACAATTAAGCGATGTGCATTATATGCCACCTTTAAAACAGAGAGCAGGTGGCGTTGATCCCAATACCTTTGCTATAATCCAGCAGAACGTTGTTCTTTCAACTCCAGAGACTACGCCTTTTAATGTCAATGTCTATCAAGGTACTAATACCACGCCAATAGCAAGCATTTCCATATCCAATACAAGTAGTGGAACATTTGCTTTAGCAGATGGCAATAATGATATTACATTGGTAACTGATGCAAATACGGGAATTGTATTAAGTAACTCGGGTCTCCGTTTTGAGTCTGCCGGAGGAGAGAAGTTTTACGTGAATTTTCGTGGGAGGTCTCCGTCTCAAGCTACCTCCATCGTATCCAAAGGTCGGCAAGCATTAGGTACTGCTTTCAAATGGGGAGGAGTCCCCAATAGAGGTACCAGTTACAGTCTTTTGAATACAACCATGGGAATAATGGCCACAGAAGATAATACAACGGTAACGATTTTTGGCTATGATCCTGCTGTAACCTTTAGGTTGGGCGCTGATCCGATAGGGTTGACCGATAATTCTATTACAGTGAGTCTGGATGCGGGAGAAACCTACGTATTAGAAACGATTCAATCGGCTGCAAATCCAGCTAATATTGACGGGTGGTTAGGAGCTTCAATAAGTTCTAATAAGAATATCGCTGTTAATGTGGGCTCCATGCATGTGCAACCTTCTGTAATAGGAAATCAAGATGCTGGAGCTGATCAAATTATTCCGGAAAATGCGATTGGTCAGGAGTATATTTTTGTAAGAGGGAATGGAGTGGATGCGACCGAGTTTGCACTTGTGGTTGCTACACAGAACAA
>NZ_JBMPIY010000020.1:0-13405 GCF_049340005.1 Peijinzhouia sedimentorum | reverse complement strand
TTCACGGTGAGTGAAGATGATTTTGCCTTAAGTATAGATAGCCGTCCCTACCAAGAAGCCGAAGGAGCAGAAACGAATACCAACCGTATTCCCTTACATATTCTCAGTCCGGCGCGAGCGTACACGCTTAGCTTACCAGACTTCGACCTTGAAGAAGGCCGAACGCTAAGACTGTATGATCGCTTCACGGAAGAATACATCACCCTCCAAAAAGGCACGACGTACGACTTCGAGGTAACGGATGATCCAAGAACCAAGGGTCACCGATTTGATCTCGTGATGGGCATAGAAGTGATCACCAGTATTCACCCGAGCAACCATCGTTTCCAAGCGTACTTACTACCGAATCCGGCACAAGAGCAGGTGAGGATCAGTATTCAAAAGCCGGACAATGTAGGCGAGACCACCGTAAAAATAATCTCAATGACAGGCGTAGAAGTGAGCAATGAAAAGCTCACCACTGATACATCGGAGCTTGACATTAATCTGAGCCAATTGAGCAAGGGGATCTACTTAGTAGAGATCACGCATGGCACCGAGCGAATTGTAAAACGCCTGATCGTAAACTAAGCACCACAAAACCCAAAGAAAGCGGGAGGGTAGACCATCCTCCCGCCATATTTTACCAAGCAAAAAGCAATCACAAATGAAAATAGCTATACTTACCTTCAGCCTCTTATTTCTATCTCTTCTCAGCTATGCCCAAACCTTTGGCGGCCCGCCGAGCTTTGCACCTGACGTGTTGGACAACCCGATAGATGGTGGCTTAAGCTTACTGCTAGGTGTAGGAGCTGCCTATGGAGCAAAGAAATTGAGGGATAATAGAAAGAATAAAATGAATGAGGAAGACCAAAACTAGGCTTTCATCATTGTCCTTGATTAAATTTATAAATAGGTCTCTTTTGTAATGGCGACCCATTTTATTTTTCTGTCCATTTAACTTATTTATTCACAACAATCTGATCATCTGCTGAAACAAGATCCTACTACAGATCCCAAAGTAAATAAGCAAGCTAGAAGATCCTTGTTGGGGAAGTTTTTCTAGCGTTTCATCCTAAAAAAAGTACTTATTGGTCACATTAAATGAAAGGAGAATAATTTTTAGCCTTATTTTCAATCATTGCTTTGGATAATTTACTTTTTTTATGAAAAAAATATTTACCCCCTACCGCAATTTTTTTCTGATTGCATTCTCTTTTTTACTGTTATTAGGGTTTAATTATTCCGCCATTTCCCAAACGGCTACCCTACCTGCTGGTGCTGGTACAGGAGTTGATCCCTATCAAATAGCAACATTAGAAAATCTTTATTGGATTGCTGCTACTGATACTGAAGTGGCTAGCCCAAACAGAGTGACCAGATGGGCAGCGCATTACATCCAAACAGCCAACATAGATGCAACTTCTACTTCTGGATGGTTTTCTGGTGAAGGTTGGAGCCCTATTGGGAATGGTACAACTCGATTTACAGGTACTTACAATGGAGGCGATTTTACTATAAGTGGACTATATATGAATAGACCTACTGCTATAGCTCAGGGTCTTTTTGGATATCTCGAAGCTGCAACTATCCAAAATCTTGGATTACTGGATGTAAATTTTACTGCTAAGAATAATATAGGTGCTTTGGTGGGATTTATGTCGAATAGTGGTTCCATCATGCGGTGCTACAGTACGGGTACAGTAAATGCCGAAACGGATGCAGCCGGTTTGATCGCACAATTGGATGGTTCGGTTTCAACGATAACCGTATCAGAAAGCTTTTCTACGGCTGATGTTACCTCAAGCTTATCAGTAGGTTCAGGCTTGTTAGGGTGGGCTCAAAATGTGGCTGTTTCCAATAGTTATGCACTTGGCGATGTCACGGTTACCAATACAGGTGCAGGAGGTTTGATTGCCCGAAGCACCGGATCCACCATTACCAATAGCTTTGCTGCTGGAGGAGTTTCTGCATCAAGTTCTGCAGGAGGCCTGGTAGCTTTTACAGATTCTAGCCCTGCTTCCACCTTCACCAACAGCTTTTGGGATACCGAAACATCCGGTTTAGGGGCAAGCGCAGGAGGCACAGGTAAAACAACCGCAGAAATGAAGAGCCTCGCTACCTTCACCACAGATATTACGCCTGATGACTGGGATTTTACAGCAAGTACAGGCGTTTGGCAAATCCAGGAATCATCTGGAGGTTTTATTTCTTACCCCTATTTGCAAAATATTTCCTACGATGTGCCTGAAGCTACACCTGAAGTCAACCCTATTCCGGGATTATTAGCTTTCTTTAGCCTTAGCTCTTCGCTTCCTGCGGCGAATGCCTCGGTTATAGCCGCAGGGGATAATATTGAACTTACTTTTACTACTCCACCAAGTCTCGCAACCTTTACGGCCTCCAATGCGGTGATACGGGGTCAGCAATCAGGTACAATTGCCGGTACTTGGGCTGTTAGCGGTAATAATGCTACATTCAACCCTTCTTCTGACCTAACGGCCGGAGAAGTAATCCACGTAGAGCTTGGTACAGGAGTAGGCGGCACCAATGGCCAATTCCTGCTGAGCCCTGAGAACTTTTCGTTTACGGTGGCCTCTGCATCTCCATTGTCGGGTGACACTTGGATATCCGCTTCTGCTGCCGAGGCGAATCAGTGGCTTTCAGTCACCTATGGCAATGGTCGTTTTGTGGCAGTGGCTCAGACTGGTACCAACCGAGTAATGTATTCGGATGATGGAGTTAACTGGACGGCTGCTTCTTCTCCAGAGGCCAATTCCTGGATATCTGTCACTTACGGCAATGGTCGTTTTGTTGCGGTATCGGTGGATGGTAGCAACCGAGTGATGTATTCGGATGATGGGATCAGCTGGTCGGCGGCATTTGCGGCAGAGGCGAATAATTGGTTTTCAGTCACCTATGGCAATGGTCGCTTTGTGGCGGTGTCAAGTAATGGTACGAATCGTGTGATGTATTCGAATGATGGGATCACCTGGACGGCTGCTGCTGCTGCTCAGGCAATCTTTTGGCGATCAGTGACCTACGGCAATGGTCGCTTTGTTGCCGTTGCAAGAAATGGCACTAACCGTGTAATGTATTCCGATGATGGGATCAGCTGGACGACCGCTTTTCCTGCCGAGGATAATAATTGGAATTCAGTTACCTATGGCAAAGGTCGTTTTGTGGCGGTGGCTGAGATTGGCACGAACCGCGTGATGTATTCGAATGATGGAGTTAACTGGACGGCGGCATCAGCTGCAGAGACGAATAATTGGCAATCGGTCACCTATGGCAATGGTCGCTTTGTGGCTGTAACAAATACGGGTACCAACCGTGTGATGTATTCGAATGATGGGATCAGCTGGACGGCTGCTCCTGCTGCCGAGGCGAATAATTGGTTTGGAGTCACCTATGGCAAAGGTCGTTTTGTGGCGGTTGCTGCTGATGGCACCAACAGTGTGATGGTAACGCTCAGTACCTTCATTTGGACAGGCACCACGGATACGGACACAGATGAAGGAAGCAACTGGATTGGGGGCACTATTCCTCCTGCTGGTTCCGATATATCGATACCTACAGGCCTTAGCAACTATCCGGTATTTTCTTCTGATTTTCAGGCAGGCGATTTGGAGATTCAGTCAGGTGCTACTTTCACGATGGCTCCAGGCTTTACCTTAAGCTTTGCTGCCGGCAAAGGCGCCAGTGGCGATGGCAAGATCATCTTGAAAAGCGATGCGACAGGCGATGCCAGTATAGGAGATTTGACGGGAGCAGGTAGCATTACTGTTGATGTGGAGCAGGAGCGATTTGTGGCTGGGAATAATAGAGCATTTCGTTTTCTATCGCATCCATTTAGCGATCCACTACCATTAAGTGTAATTGGTTCTATTGTAGATATTACGGGTATTGGTGGTTCAGCAAATGGTTTTACGACTACGAATACTAATGCACCTTCAGCTTTTCGATTTGATCCTACCCAAGCAGATGATGATAGCGAAGAAGATGCTGGTTGGATAGCCTTTACGAATACAAGCCAAACGATTGCGCCAGTAGAAGGCATCCGAATGCTTATACGAGGTTCTAAAGGACAATCAGGCATTTTTGATGATGGAGCCTACACGCCAGCAAATGTTACGATGGCTTGGGAAGGGACAGTAAATACAGGTAATGTAGTAAAGGCTTTATCCTCGGCAACTATAGGCGGAGAAATCAGCGATTGGAATTTGGTAGGTAATCCGTATCCATCGAGCATCAATATGCGAAATATCACCAACGCAGGTGCATCTAATTTCATCAGTGTTTGGACACCACGTGCAGGAGATGCAAGTGGAGAATTAATTCCAGGTGCAGGAAGAGGTGGGGCGTATGTAACAAGACTATTGACAGACGCTGGCTTTGATCCAATTGTCCTTCCAAGTGGTTCGGCCTTTTTCATTCAAGCTGATCCAACAGATACAGGAACGCCTGGTACGATTACATTTACGGAATCGATGAAAATATCAGGAGAGGCTCCATTCGAAACAGTATTGCGAACAGAAGAGTACACGAGTAAGTATGGGCCTAATTCGATAGGAATTAGCCTAACAAGAGGAGCGCAATTTTATGACCAAGTGGTAGTTTATTTTCAAGAAACAGCGCCTGTGTATGATAAGCTTACCGACGGAATCAAGCTAGCAAACCCGGTGGTTAACTTCTTTACGGTAAGTGCTGATAATTTTGCATTGAGTAATGATGCAAGGGCGTATGCCGAAGCGGAGGGTTCGAATCGCATTCCACTTCATATCAATAGTCCAGCGACCACTTTCAAACTCAGCCTGCCAGATTTCGATCTAGAAGAAGGCAGAACGATCCAACTTTATGATCGCTTCACCGAGGAATACATCACCCTCCAAAAAGGCACGACGTACGGTTTTGAGGTAACGGATGATCCGAGCAGCAAAGGTCACCGATTTGATCTCGTGATGGGCATAGAAGTGATCACCAGTATCCACCCGAGCAACCATCGCTTCCAAGCGTACTTACTACCGAATCCGGCACAAGAGCAGGTGAGGATCAGCATCCAAAAGCCAGATAATGTAGGCGAGACCACCGTAAAAATAGTCTCAATGACAGGCGTAGAAGTGAGCAATGAAAAGCTCATCACTGATACATCGGAGCTTGACATTAATCTAAGCCAATTGAGCAAAGGTATCTACTTAGTAGAGATCACGCATGGCACCGAGCGGATTGTAAAACGCCTGATCGTAAACTAAGCACCACAAAACTAAAAGACAGCGGGAGGCTCAGAGAACCTCCCGCTGATTTAAACAAAACACAAAGCAACTGAAGAATCGATGAAATATATCCTATTTACCGGCCTATTGTTTTTATCCGCAGTGAGCTATGCGCAAACCTTCGGAGGTCCACCGAGCTTTACGCCTGACGTTTTAGACAACCCGATAGATGGCGGCTTGAGCTTACTTCTTGGTGCAGGAGCCGTTTATGGCGCTAAAAAGTTGCGGGATAAGAAAAAAACGAAGCAAAATAGAAAGAAAGATAAGGGCAATCTATAATCTATTCTTCAGTAATCTCATTGAAGTCCAATGAGATTAAATTGAAATTTGTTTCCATCTGCCTTTTCTGAAAAACCATATAGCCACTAATGCATGTAAAGAATGGCAAATTGCTATTGCAATAAAAATACCTTTAACTTCCATTTGTAGAGTAATTGATAAAAAATAAGCTAAAGGAATTTCCAGCAATAATAGTACTCCTATATTGATATACATTGGGGTTTTAGTATCTCCAGCTCCATTGAAAGCTTGAATCATTACCATGCCGACAGCGAAGAAAATGTATCCAAGAACAATGATTTTTAGGCCTAATGCGGCAATTTGACTGACTTCTTCGCTTATAGTAAACCAACTTGCAAGGGTGTTGCCAAAACTAAGATATAGTATAGTGATAATTGATAGGAAGATTACATTATAACGAGCAGTAAGCCAAACAGAAATACTTGCTCGTTTAATTTTGTTAGCTCCCAGATTTTGGCCAACCAATGTAGATGCTGCCGCCGATAAACCCCAGGCAGGCATCAGGCTAAAAATTAAAATTCTGAAGGCAATTGTAAATCCAGCAACTGAGCTACTGCCAAATTCTGCGGTGATTCTAGTTAATACAATCCAAGCTGCTGAGTCAATAAGAAATTGACCCATACCTCCAATGGAAATACTAGCAATTCGTTTCATGGTAACCCATTTGAATTTTATATTTTCGGCTAAAATCGCTAATCGATGTTTGCCATTGAGGAGATGGTATAATTGATATAACACACCAATACTTCGTCCTGTTGTTGTGGCCCAAGCGGCACCTACTAGGCCAAGTCCTTCAAAACTCCCCAAACCGAAAATGAGTATTGGATCTAGAATGATGTTAATCCCATTTGAAAGCCATAGTGCACGCATTGCCAGATGTGCTTGCCCTGCTCCTCTAAATGCACCATTGATTAAAAAAAGGAGCATTACAGCTAAATTTCCTGCAAAGATTATTTTTGTGTAAGGAACCCCAATTGCAAGAACTTCCGGACTTGCACCCATTAGTTGCAAAATTTCTTTGGCAAAGAGAAAACCTAGAATAGCAATGAGGAGAGAAATACTACTTCCAAATATGAGTAATTGAAACGCAGCACTACCTGCTTTCTTAAATTCCTTTTCTCCAAATCTGCGAGCAATCATTGCAGTAGCAGCCATGCTTATTCCTATGCCGACAGAGTAAACAATAATTACAACTGCTTCAGTGAGTCCTACCGTAGCTACGGCATCGTCTCCTAGTCGGCCTACAAAAAATATATCCACTACAGCAAACAAAGACTCCATGATCATTTCTAAAATCATGGGAACTGATAACAAGAAAATACCTGTCTTTATATTTATTTTAGTAAAATCTTGATCTTTACCTTGTAAAGCTTCTTTAAATAGCTTCCAATTTGGCATGAATAGGCGGTTAGTTTGGTCTTAAATAAAGGAGGTTTTTTTTGAATAGCATGAGTGTTGGGGTTGAAAATTTTGCAACTTAAAGTTCCTGGCAATTGAACCCTTCACTTTTTACTAATTCAATGATTGGCTGTACATCGAATGGTTTGTCTTTTTGAACTCTGAGTATATTATCACAATCATCTAAGTCAAAATTGATTTTTGCTGCCGGAATTATTATTTCTAGCTTTTTGATTATGACATCAGCTCGGTTTTGCGAATAGACATTGGTCTTAAAAATCTCAACTATAGCGTTGTTTACTCGGTCATTAGTCATGATAATGGTAACAGAAACTATGCATTTAAAAGTGTAGCGATATCAAATTTCTTCATTTTCATAAAAGCTTGCATAACATTCTTTGATCGTTTTTGATCTGCCATTAATTCTGGTAAAATTGACGGAATAATTTGCCAGCATACACCATATTTGTCTTGAAGCCAACCACACATATTTTCTTTTCCTCCCGCTGTTAATGATTCCCAATAATGATCAATTTCATTTTGATTATCGCAGTACACAATGAGTGATACTCCTTCATTGAATGTGAAATTATGCTTTAAGTCACTTTCCATGATCTTTAATTTGTAACCAGCCAAATTAAATTGAGCATGCTTGATAGCCACTCTGTTATCAAGTGATTGGCCGCTTTGAGAAATACTCTCTATGTTTGAGGTAGGGAAAATTTCAGTGTAAAAGTCTAATGCTTCTTTTGCTCTACAGAAGTTTTCACCAACAAATAGTAAACTAGGAACGGCTATTTGCTTAATTTCTGTAGCACTTTCAAAAGACAATTGCCATGTTATCCCGAATTTATCTTGAACCCATCCATATTTTAGACTCCAATCATATTTATCTAATGGCATTAGGATATTACCATCTTGCGAAAGCTTTTCCCAAACAAATTCTAATTCTTCGAGAGATGAAAAGTTAATGAATATTGAAATTGAAGGATTTATTGGAAAATCTACTCTACCATTCAGGCACGTGAAAGTTTGACCAAATGCATAGAATGTAGTGACAATTGCATTCTCACTTAATAGTTGTGCGCTTGGAAAAATGGAACAATAGAATTGGGCTGCATCATTTGCATTACCATTAAACCAAAAGCAAGTAGAGATTTTCGTTTTCATAGCTGAACTTATTGTGGTTTCAGGGACATAGCTTGAAAAGTTCTATTCAGATAATTTTGATGTATCAGTATACAATATCTCCCATTGGTGGCCATCCAAATCTGCGAATGAATCATAATACATCCAGTCATGATCAGCTGCTTCACGATAGCGCGTAGCTCCGTTGGCTAATGCAAGACCTACAATTTCATCAACTTTTTCTCTACTTTCTACTTGAATAGCTGTAAGCACTTGTGTGGTTGAAGCGTCAGCGATAAGTCTATTTGTGAATGTTGAAAACAACTCATGCGAAATGAGCATAGAATAGATAGATCCTTCTTGTAAGATTAAGCAAATGGCATTGTTGTCAGAAAAATTTTCATTGAAGGAAAAACCAAGTGTATTCCAAAATTTGCGTGTTTTGTTTAGATCCTTGACAGGAAGATTTACAAATATTGAATTAACCATCTTTATTGTAATTGTTTAGTAGTGAAGTTGATTTTACAAATTTAGAGCGATTCCTAAAAAACTGGCGGATTAAAAACGACATTTTTGGGGTTGATTGCGACAAATGAATAAATTTGTTGATATGAAACATATATCAATTTTAGTTCCTCATTATGTGAATCTTGCGGGTTTTGAGAATCCAAGACAAGGTCTTCAGGAAACCAATGAGTTATTAATTTCCAAAGGAAGAGCTCCTATTTTTGATATCAATATTGTAGGTGAAAATAAGGAGATGAAGAGTTATGATGGACAAATTTCAATTTGGGTAGATAGATTGATTTCTGAAATTGACAAAACGGATTTAATAATTATACCTCCAGTTCATAATGTGATAGCAGAAGCATTAAAGGCAAATCATAGGCTCTATCCTTGGATATGTGAGCAAAGGCAAAAAGGTGCGCATATAGTAAGCTTATGTTTAGGAACTTTCTTACTGGCTAAAACGGGGCTACTTGATAATAAAAAATGTGTAACGCATTGGAGAGCAGGGGATTCATTTAGGCGGCTTTTCCCGAAGGCGATTTTATTATCAGATAAAATATTAACAGATGAGGATGGCATTTATACCGGTGGTGGAGCTTTTTCCTCTGCTAATTTGATTCTATATTTAATAGAAAAGTTAGTTGATAGGGAAACTGCTATATATTGTTCTAAGATATTTCAGATTGATGTCGGACGCAATTCACAATCTCCATTTATCATTTTTAGTGCACAAAAGAATCATAATGATGAGCAAGTGATTAAGGCTCAAAATTTTATTGAACAAAATTATTTTAGTAAGATTTCTGTAGACGACTTGTGTGATTATTCAGGTATAGGAAGGAGAACTTTTGAACGGAGATTTAAAAAGGCTACTGCCAATACAGTGATTGAGTATGTTCAAAGAACTAGAATAGAAGTAGCAAAAAAGGAGTTTGAGCTAGGAGTTAAAACATTAAGTGAGATAATGTATGATGTAGGCTACAATGATCCAAAGGCATTTAGAAATGTTTTCAAAAGGGTTACAGGGTTATATCCAGTAGACTATAAGGAAAGGTTTAATTAGTTTAACATTTTTTGAAGGAACATTTTAGAAGTCTTTTCGCACAGCATATAAAATTGGCTTGAATGTTTTAAGTAGTTGTTAGCTCATGCTGAAAAATTCTATTTACATAGAGTCTTGAATAATTAAAGTGATAAACTATTCGTTTTGCCGAATTTGTATAATTTTTTCTTATTATTTGAATTACTGATTAACTTATGCGGATTAATCAATTTTTGATTTTGCACTTTGGTTCAGAAAAATTAAGAATGATTTTTAAATTTATCAATACTCTATTTTTTCATATTATAAAAATTATTTTTATAATTATTTTTATAATAACTTATGAAACAGCTTTTTCTCAGAGTAGCTTAGATAGTCTGTTTACTCAACTCCAAAACACCGTTCAACTAAAACAAAAATCGGCATTAGGATTAAAATTAATTGACGAGTTCTTAGGCAAAAATCCTCAATTTGTTATTAAAGTGGGGAGAGAATTACTAGATCAAGCTGATATTATGGATGATGCAATCACTGTTTGTAAAGCAAAGTCAGCTATTGCTCAATCTAAAGTGCATTTAGGTGAATATAATGATGCCAAGCTACTTGCTAAGGAATTAATAACTCACGCAATTAAAGAGGGTGTTGTAAGGTATGAAGCAATTGGACACCTCACTTTAGGATCTAGCCATTATTACCTTGGAGAGTATGAAAGCGCCATTAAGGAATACTATAGAGCATATGAATTAGGGAAGAGAATAAATGAATTTGCTATTCAAATCAATGGTCTTAGTAATGTGGCAACTGCATATATGTTGTTAGAAGAATTTGAGGAAGTAAAGAGTATTTATCTTCAGGTTCAAAAACTAGCAAGAGAACAGGACATGAAATTAGAGCTTGCAATGAGTACTTTGAACTTGGGTGTAGTTGAAAGTAAATTGAAAAATCTATCAGTTAGCAAGCAATTGATGAAAGAGTCCCTCATACTTTTTCAAGAAGAAGAGAATAAGTACGGAGAGGGGCTTGCTTTATTGAATTTAGGGTTTGTTAGCCTTCAAGCTAGAGAATACAATGATGCCTTAAGTTATAATGAGAAGAGTTTGGCGATTAAGGAAGACTTAAATGATCAAGCAGGTGTAGCAAGATTGTTAAATAATAATGCAATAATTTTCTTGGAATTAGCTGATTGGGATAAAGCTAAGGGCTATGCAACCCAAGCTTATAATTTATCTATTGCTTTTGATAGAATTGAAGATATTAAGATTGCATTAGATACTAAGTACAAAATCTATTTAAGATTAAATCAATATGACTCAGCTCTTTATAATTACCAACAATTAGATATACTGACAGATAGTTTAATGTTAGCCAATAATCAAGCTGAAATTAATAAGATTTTAGCTTCATATGAGTTTGATCAAGTAAATCAGAATATAGATGAATTATCTAAAAGCTTAGCAGAAAGTAGGAATGAATTGGGTGTTTATAAATGGATAATAATTCCTATTCTAATTGTTTTAGTTATAATATTGTCGATAGGGTTCCTTATTTATAGAAATAATCAATTGAAGATTATAAGGAGACATGAGACACTAAATGCGAATACTGAAAAGATAACGAACAAGTTAAATCATTTAGTAAAAGAATATGAGAAGGCACAACTTGAACTAACAAGAAAGGCTAGGCAATTAGAAGAACAAGAAAAAATTCAAATTGAGAATCTTCAACAAATAACCTCCCTAGTGAAGGGAGAAACACTTGGTGAGAATAAAATTAAGGATAATTTTTGGATTTCATTTTATATTTATTTTAACGCCCTTTATCCAACATTTATAAGTAGTCTAAAAGCTAGTTACCCGAATTTAACGCAAAGTGATATTAGAATATGTAGTTTAATAAGATTGAATTTGGAAAGTCATGATATTGCTCAGGCATTGGCAATAAGCCTTGATAGTTTAAGAAAGGCTCGCTATCGGATCTATAAGAAAATGAATTTAAGCTCTGATAAAGAGCTAGTTGAATTCATACTTAATCTTTCTGTCTCAAAATAAAGACATTTTTGTCCTTTTTAATCCGGATATAATTTTTGTATCTTTTTTGAGATCATGAATATTTGGTTGATTTTTTAATTCAACTAAATATGCCTGCAGATGAGATTATTTTTTACTCAATCCAAGAAGCTTTTTCCCTTGATATTTCTGCTGCTCCTTGGAAGCAGTATACTGAGTAATGCTAATTCGATAGCAAACGTTAATTTACATCTTGCTAAGAATAGCATTACAAATTCAAATGAAAAACTTGCTGAAAGTTTCAAAGCTTTTGTTTCAAACCACACACTTAAAATGTTTGCTGATCAGTTTTGGGTCGATGATTTTGAACATGCATCAAACCCAAGCTCTGGCACACGAAGTCCATCTCTCAATACAGGGTCTGGCTCTACTCCTTATTCAGCATACTTCAAAAGAGCAACGAATGCTGAATTAAATCTTTCACTTGTTTCAGATGGTGATTATAGCGGCTTTCAAGGAACATATTTCTGGGCAGGAGAAGATCATGATGTACTAGCAGGAGGGAATGCAGAACAAGAAATAGAATGGACTGGAATTAATATATCGGGAAAAACAGGTATTGAATTTAAAGGACTTTTTGCAGCACAAAGCACTTATACTGCATGGGAATCAACAGCCTTTGGTTTTACTCATAGTGATTATGTTTTAGTGGAATATAGTCTTGATGGTGGGGCTTACCAGAAATTAATTGATTTCCGAGGAAGTAGCGATGGGTTTGGGGCTAAGCAGTTGGCTGAGGACACAAATAATGATGGAATTGGGAATGGTACGGTGTTAACTAAAAGTTTTGGAGAATTTACGAAATCAATTCCGGGCACTGGTTCAACTCTTTCTCTAAGGCTACGTGCATATTCCAATAACACGAATAATGAGGAATGGGCAATTGATAATTTCAGATTGGAATCTGCGACCCCATCCTCCGCACCACCTACTGTATCGACTTTATTAGCGACGGATCTTAGTTCATCAGGAGCACGGTTGAATGGGAATGTGACCGCAGATGGCGGAGCAGCGATAACCGAGCGTGGTTTTGTGTATTCCTTGACGAGCTCGGATGCCTCACCAAGTTTTGCTGAGGTCAATGGGACGACTGTTTTTAAGGAGGTGGTATCTGGTACGACAGGTGCATATAATACTTTACTAAGCGGGTTGTCAAGTTCGAGTGCTTATAGTTATGTAGCTTATGCTACTAACTCAGAAGGAACCACCAACGGAAGTGTTGAAACGTTTACGACGAGTACTCCACCGGCGAGTTTAGCGACGGTAACAACGGGCTCGGCATCGGGTATTACAGCAAGCACAGCAACATTAAATGGGGATGTGAGTTCTGATGGGGGAGCATCTGTAACGTCCCGAGGTTTTGTGTATTCATCAAGTGATGCTACTCCAACTATTGGTGAAGGAGGAGTGATTAATATTTCAGATGGTAGTGCAACAGGATCGTTTGCCGAAGAGATAACGGGCCTGTCAGCATCTACGATTTATTATTTTCAAGCGTATGCGACCAATAGTGAGGGGACGAGTTATGGAGGAGTGGAGAGCTTCACCACATCAGGAGGCGGAACCTCCTACACCTGGACAGGCAGTACAGATTCCGACGGCGGCGAGGCAGGCAATTGGGATAATGGGTTACCTCCTGCGGGATCAGACATCGTGATACCCGAGGGCGCGACACCGTATCCTGTTTTTGATTTTGATTTTGAGGCGGG
>NZ_JBMPIY010000019.1:0-14063 GCF_049340005.1 Peijinzhouia sedimentorum | reverse complement strand
TGTCTTTTTCATAATACCATTTAAAATTGAACATTTTTTTTCAACTTTTAAATGGCCGGACTTTAGGGAAGCTTACAGTATGAGCTGTGGTTTTATTATTTGAAAGTGATGCTAAAGTCTTTTTAATATGAGTAGCTCTTTTTTATAAAAGCAGGGCTGAGACGAAGGATTTTGAATAGTAATTCGAGCTAAATCGGATTGCAAATCCTAAGATAAATTAGTCACGCTTTGCAAAAGCGCGCCAGTAGGAGTCCACTGGCTTTTATGCATCTGTCATTTTCCAATAATTTTCTACGCCAATTTTTTCTCGTCCTTTTAGATATGAACAAAATATTGATACTTTCTTCAAATCAGCCAATCCTCTTGCAATTTTTGGCAACATGGCCTCATTTAGATTTTTATCAGACAGATCAATTCGTTTAGTAACTGTGGGAATATTAGGTTTAGATATTGCATCTTCAAATGGATTATTATTTGAAGTTTTGGTCATAAAATAAATACTTTGAGCATAATTGTTGCCTAAATTATCTCTATACTGTACGTATATTTCAAATCCACTATCTCCAATTGGATAATCAATTGGTATAATAATTTTCTTATTTTTTGGAAATGAATGATAAATTCCTCTCTCGCAAATTGCCCACAATTGATCGTCTATTAAGTTACCAATACTTACACTTTCTTTAAGTTTGTCATCAACCCATTCGTCTATAAATTTTTTATGAGGGTAATTATTTTCATCCTCTGTAATAAACAACCAAATATCTACGTCAAAGATTGGATTATCACTTTGGTTTGAAATTATTAGACATCTTTTTTCTCTGATAATTTTCGAATTGTACTGCAAAAAAGGAAGATTACTTAATCTAATTTGCTCGTTCATTATCTTAGCAGTTTGCTCTTGAGCATCTGCGGTTCTTGATAATTCTTCTCTTGTATATTCTAACTCTTTTCTTTGAAGACTTAATTCTGTTTTTTGAAGATATATTGTATATATAATTCCAGCTAAGGCTAAACCCGAAAACAATGAATTTATCGCGCCAAAAGTATCTCCAAATGACGCACTATCTTTCCAGTCTTTAAAATAAAACCAACTTACTATTCCAGATAAAATCCAAATTAGAATAACAGTAATAATTAGCGATTTCAATGTGATTATCTTATTTTCTGTCATTGTTTTATCAGACTGTGATGCCTAGTTCATTAATGTTATTATATAGTTGCATCTATTTTCCATTTAACGACCAATGTGTTGTTAATTACAATCATTATTCATTTATAAACATAGGGCAATCAAACTAAATATCCAATATGTTTAAAGGACTTCTAATTTGATCAAATCCTTTGGAGAGCAGGAGTCTGGGAAAATAAAAGTGAAGGATTTTGAGTAATAATTCGAGCGGAATTGGATTGTAAATTCTAAAATAAATTAGTTACGCTTTAAAATAGTGCTTCAGTTGGTTTTCAATTTATTTCCTTCTATGGTATTTAATCTCTTTAACTACCCATTTATGTTTTTCTTTTTCAATTAAGACTAAGGTTATAGTGCCAGTTAGCCGAAATTCACCGCCTTTCCAAATAGTTAAAAAATAAAAGCCCTGGGTTCCCAATTCATTGAAACTAACTCTGCTTACCTCAAGTCTAAACTTGAATCCCTTTTCTAATTCTGGGACTTCCAACCCAACTGGTATTATCTGATATTTATGATGAAAGCTTAGGTTTTCAAGTCCAATAAATTTTTTCTCCAAAGACTTAAAGTAGGGAGTTGAGGTTAATCTTAAGTAGGTTAAATCTTTAGTATCACTAGGATTAATTGTCCAATTATTTTCCTTAATGGCTTCAGGAAGAGAGATCAAATAACCATCAAACTCCACAAAATGAGTCAAATTACATTTTTCTTTAACAAGTTCCTTAAAAGTTAACTCAGCAGATTGATTATTTCTATTGGAAGGTATTGTATCAAAAAAAACGCTCAATTCATTCTCAACCCACAGGCAATAATTGGAATAGTAGAATGATTCAAATACTTCAGGTAGGGTTTTAGATAAAGATATAATCTCTTCCTTTTCATATTCATTATTGCTTTTACAACAAATAATGAATATTGTTATTAAAATTACAGATATCCTTAAACTCAATTTTTTATGATTTTATGTTAGCCTTTACTCAATTGATTTTTTAATTATGTTTTCAAAACCTTGCAAGTAGTTGTATTTATTACAATTAAAGCATCCCAACCCTACCCAGGAAAACCCTCCGCATTTTTGATCCTTTCTATCTGCTTGATATGATGATCGATATGATCTTTAAGGAAACGGAAGGTCTGAGTAGGAGTGAGCAATCCTGAAACAGGATGCTTAAATACATAGCGATTGGCTTTGGTATCCGGGTAGTTCTCCGCCCATATTTGCATTTGATTTCGGAGGGCACCCCATTCGTTTTTTACGCTTTCGTAGCCTTGCTTATCGAATGGCTTAAAAGCCTCCCGCGCTTTTTTTGGGACTTTGATTTTGGCAGGCGATTTCAACAATAGGGAAGTAAGCAAGCTTCTAAGGCCAGCTAGTACATTGGCTTTTTTTCCTTTGCCATCACCAAATTTTTCAAACTGCCTTAGCACACCATTTTCAGCCTGTATCAAATGTTGAGCAACATTTAGCATATTCCATTTGTCCTCGCCCGGCACAAATTCCCTTTGCGCTTCTGTGGCATTTGCAATTAACTGAAGCATTTTTAGGCGTGCCTTTTCAGCCTTTTCCCATTGTGTTTTTATTTCCGGATGCATCTCTCTGTAAAATAGGATTTTTTTAAATTTAGTAAATTCCTTCATTAAATTAGCCACATGAACATAGACCTTACTGGAAAACGAATTTTGATAACGGGTGCCTCCCGTGGTATTGGTTTGGCAGCTGCTCAATTGCTTGGGCAAGCTGGCGCCAAAGTGGCCATTCACTATGGAAAAAGTGCCGATTCGGCTGAGAAATTGGCGAAAGAGCTTAATAATGGGAGCTTTGCCATACAAGCAGATTTGGCCAATCCACAAGAAGTAATACAGCTATTTGCACAAGCGACTCAGCAATTGGGCGGTTTGGATGTGCTGGTAAACAATGCAGGAATAGCGATTAGCAGCGATGATGCCGGAGGAAATGATCAGTGGCTCGCCGATTGGCAAATGACGATGCGGGTAAATGTAGAGGCAAGTGCATTGCTTGGCAAAATGGCCGTGCAGCATTTCTCAGCCAATGGAGGCGGGAGGATAATCAATATATCATCTAGAGCGGCATTCCGTGGCGATACAGCAGATTATCTGGCTTATGCAGCTTCCAAAGGCGCAATAGTGGCACTTACTCGTTCCATCGCTCGTGCCTATGGCAAGCAAGATATTAAGGCTTTTATCATTGCTCCGGGTTTCACGCGCACCGACATGGCGCAGGACTTTATGGATCAATATGGCGAAGAATACGCGCTCAACGATATTGCACTAAATGAACTCACCGAACCCAAAGATATCGCACCCACAATCGCCTTTATCGCATCAGGCATGATGGATCACGCAACGGGTTGTACTATTGATATTAATGCGGGGAGTTATGTACATTAAATAATTTTCATGCAATTTTTCAATAGTGATAAACCAGTAAAATTTTTGTCCCAAATGCCAAAATATCTAGGATTTTGCTTGCTGTGGGGGCTCATGTTTTTTGCTTGTGATGAGCCAAAATACGAACCTTTCAATGTATCAACTATTGAGCTGGAAGGACATGAATCCAGCGAACTCAATATTCCAAATTTAGAAGCTCTTGAAATAGCATTTCCAGAAAGTACATTTGAGGTTATTGTCTTAGAGTTTACTCCCAACAGTATGCTGGGAGACATTAGCAAAGTTTTATATGCTGACAATAAATATATTGTACTAGATGAAAGCTCAGGAACTTTGTTTGCTTTTGCAAAAGATGGTAAGTACTTGTTTACCATTGGGAGTAAGGGTTCTGGCCCAGATCAATATATGAAAGCAAAAGGATTTGATTTGGATGCCGATGTAGGTGAAATTGTAGTGTTAGATATTACGGAAAAAATAGTCCATTATAACCTAACAGATGGAGCATATATCAAAGACTACAGACTTGAGGATATGCCTTATGCTAAACTTGCCGATATTAAATTGATTGGGAAAGATTCAATTTTCCTTGCAAAAGGAAAAAGTTCTGAAATCCTATTTCCATTCGACTTGATGATGGTCGTTAATGGAAAAGTAGAGAGTGGAGGTTTCCCAAATACTAGCCCAATGGATACAATTATTGGATCTTACCCAAGTAAATGGTTTTCCCCATCTATTATTGGTGAGTTTGCCTTTATTAGTCCTTATTTTCAGGAAATTCATTTTATGAAGGGAAATAAAGTGAGTCGATCAATGCAACTGAATATGGGCAAATGGATGCTAAGTGAACAAGAGCGAGTTATGCTGCAAGAAATGAGCATACCAGAGAAAGATGAATTCATTAGTATAAATAAAAAGTTCAGCGGTTTTTCAAAAGTAATCTTCAATCAAGATCATTTATTTTTCACTAGTAGAGGGACAGGGCCTGTTGCGTATGATTTTGATACTCAACGAATAGTTGGGTTTGATAATAAGTATCCAGCATTTGGTTTTGCAACAATTGTGGGAGCGTTCGATGATAAGATAATTTCGACCATTAATGGTGAAGAATTTTACAAATCGAATAATATGCTGTTATATAATAATTGGAAACCTGGTTTAAATAACGATAAACTATTTGAAGCAGCTTATAATCATGTAAGTGAGTTGTATCCTGAATGGGCCAAAGCTGTTGAGCTCATGAAAAATTCTGATAATCCACTGTTAATTATTGGCAAAATAAATTTTGGCGAGCCAGAGTATGAGCCAGCGAACTTTGTTCCGAATTGGTCAAATGATTTTAATATTTATGTCCAGAAACATAAATGACAATAGCATTAAGTTATTTGTTTCCAACCGCAACCTGCGTATTACTAATATTCACTTTCGTTTTTCGGTTGGCGATAAATACGCCAATGATAATGGCCAACATACCTATTATTTGACCAATCAAGAGTTTTTCGCCATCGATAATCCTTTCGCTGGCGCACGCGTCCCGAGTGTGATTAATGGCTTTATAGACTGGAATTCAATGACCTAATAGGTTTGTTAACAACTATTTGTATCGAAAAGAGCGCAATGCATAATTAAAAATTGATGAGCTAAACCCATCTTTTACGTTCTTTTGCCTTGATGCCAAAGAACCAAAAAATCAAGGCTGAGGATCTTTTCCCTAAAATATGTTCCATAAATAGGCGACCCAAAGAAACTCGCTGCGCTCAAACAGTCTTTGGCTCTAGAAAGCCTATTTATTCCTCATATTTCTTAACGGGAAAATCTCCTAGGCCAAATTAAGAAAAAGAAAAAACAATGAAGAATGGCGGTTTGAGGGTAGGAGGACAAAAAGGCGAGCCGGCCTGCCGACCGAAGGTGGGCGCTGACCCTGCGCGTGGAAGCTTCTTTTTGTCTAGACTTTTTTGCTTACATTTTGTGGCAATGACAAAAAGTAAGAAAAAAACCTTCAAATAGCATTGAATCCCATTTTTTTCTAGAAATTCATAAACAGCTTTTTGTATTTGCGAGACTCAAATTGTGTAAAGCTCACCGATGGCTAACGCAAGGCTGGCGCACGCGTGTCCCGCGCGATTGTTTATATATTACTGACATTCAATGATTTAATAAACTGGTAAACAACTATGTATCGAAAAGAATACAATGCATAATAAAAGAATCACAATCTAAACTCTTCCTTAAACATTCTTACTACTAGAAGAATTTACCGCAATCTGTGCATTACTAATATTCACTTTCGTTTTGCGGTTCGCGATAAATACGCCCATGATAATGGCCAACATACCTAGTATTTGGCCAATCAATAGTTTTTCGCCATCGATAATCCCCCAGAAAAGCGCAACTATCGGGATAACATACGTAACTGTACTTGTGAATATAGGGTTGGTAAGCTGCACTAGCTTATTGAATAAGATTAGCGCAAAACCTGTCCCAACTACTCCTAGCAGGGCGATGTAACCCAAGGCGATCAAAGCGTCATTTCCCTCTTGCACATGCTGATAAAAGGGCGTGAAGCCAAATAGCACTGTAGCTGATATAGGCATCATAAAAGAAATGGAGATGCTTGCGATAGCAAAAGGCTTGATTTTGGGCAGCTTATATTTGATGATGTTTACATTGAGTCCATAGCAAAAAGTAGCTGCAATTACATAAAATACATGCAGATTCAAGTCACCAATTTCTCCGCCCGATCCAGTGAAAATCAAGATCAGTGTGCCAACAAAGCCTATGGAAATGCCCAGAAGGCTCTTTTTCAAAATGGCTTGGTGGAATAATAGCGCGCCAAGCAACAAGGCAAATATGGGAGTTAAGGCGTTCAATGCTCCTGAAACGGAACTATCCAAATTGGTTTGAGCAATAGCAAACAGAAATGCCGGGAGAAAACTTCCTGTGAATCCCGCAAAAATAAGCCATCTAATTTGCCGAGGAACTAAGCCTCTTATTTGTTTTATCGCTATTGGCAGCATCACAATGGAAGCGCTGAAAATCCGAAAAGCACCCAACTCTACAGCAGAGTAAAAGAGTAATCCCTTTTTGATAAGAATAAAGGAAGTTCCCCAAATTAAGGCGAGGATTATTAGCAGTGACCAAGCCAATAGGCTAGGAGCGTCTTGATCTTTGTTCATTTAGACAATCGCATATTCCGTGCGATAGACGTGATTTATTTCGTGGAGTGTTTCCAATACTTCTTGATAGCTATCACCCTGAACCAACCTCGTGCGGTAAGGTTTGAAGTTTGGAAAACCTTTGAAGTAATTGGTATAATGCCTGCGCATTTCTAAAATACCTAGTTTCTCACCTTTCCAGCGAATAGAGAAATTGAGGTGCTTGGTTGCAATATCCACCCGCTCATCTAAAGTCGGGGCAGCCAGATGCTCGCCAGTAGCAAAGTAATGTTTGATTTCACGGAATATCCAAGGGTAACCAATGGCAGCTCGGCCAATCATGATTCCATCTACTCCATATCTATTTTTATATTCCAGAGCTTTTTCCGGACTGTCAATATCTCCATTTCCAAAAATAGGAATTTGGATACGCGGATTATTTTTGACTTTGGCGATCAATGTCCAATCTGCTTCACCTTTGTACATTTGCGTACGTGTTCGGCCATGAATGCTCAATGCTTTGATGCCAATATCTTGGAGTCTTTCGGCTACTTCTTCGATGTTTTTAGAATCTTCGTCCCAGCCGAGGCGCGTTTTTACGGTAACGGGCAAATCAGTAGCTTTTACGACAGCTTCGGTCAAGCGGACCATAAGCGGGAGGTCTTTGAGCACACCTGCTCCAGCGCCTTTGCATACCACTTTTTTCACTGGACAACCGAAATTTATATCCACCAAATCGGGACCTGTAGCAGCTACTATTTGAGCAGAGAGCTTCATTGCATCCTCATCCCCACCAAATATTTGTATACCTATCGGACGCTCCTCTTCAAAGATGTCCAACTTCTGACGGCTCTTTATTGCGTCGCGAATAAGCCCTTCTGATGAAATAAATTCTGTGTACATCAGATCAGCCCCATTCTCTTTGCAAACTGCACGGAATGGCGGATCTGACACATCTTCCATAGGTGCCAGCAACAATGGGAAGTCTCCCAGCTCAATGTTTCCTATCTTAACCAAGTAGAATTTGAAATTTGGTGTAAATTTACAGCGTTTATGAGCAATAATACTAATCATCCGCTATTGAATGCCGGCTGGCGTTCCTTTATAAAGTTAATTTTCTTCGTAATAGGCGGCCTGTTTGTGGGTCAGTTTTTGGGTTTAATTGTAGCCCTACCATTTCTGAATGCGCCATTTATGGAATTGCCCAATTTAATGAGCAACCCAGAAAATTACCCATCCTCCCGCATTGTACTATTTGTTATTCAGGGAGTTACTGCGCTGGTGATGTTTATAGTAGCTCCATGGTTGTATTTAAGATCAGAAGGAAAATTGACTTTCAATGATCTTTCGTTTAGAGATAATTTGTCTGTAGCCCCACTGCTATTGGTGGCTTTTGGAGTGGTCGTTTTTATGCTTGTCAATTCTGTTTTTATCACCTGGAACATGAATATGAGTTTTCCGGATTTTATGAGTGGCTTTGAGCAATGGGCAAGAGCGCAAGAAGATACACTCGCCAAACTCACGGAATATCTTGTGAAAACTGAAACTAATACGGAGCTAATCTTAGCATTTATAGTTGTGGCTATATTGCCTGCGATAGGTGAGGAGTTGTTGTTTCGTGGTGTATTGCAAAACATCTTTAGAGGTGTGTTAAGAAATAAGCATATAGCCATTTGGTTGTCTGCTATTATATTTAGTGCTATACATATGCAATTTTTTGGCTTTTTGCCTAGAGTAATTTTGGGGGCACTTTTTGGATATATTTATGTGATCTCGGGTAATTTGTGGTATCCCATAGCTGCACATTTTGTCAATAATGGCTTTACTATTTTGTTGGTGGCATTGTATCAGAAAGGGGTAATCCCAATGGATATTGAAGATACCGAAAGTGTGCCACTAGAAGCAGTAGTTCCAGCACTCATAATATTCATAGTAGTTTCGTACCTCTTTATTCAATATTTTAAGAAAAATCCGGGCAAACCGAATGGAAAATTGGCAGAAAGTATACTCTTCGGGAATGCTCCACAGAGCTGAAATAGTGAAGGCGGTTTTGGAAGATAGTGGATTGATGCCTGTTGTAGTTAATAAGCAGGATTCACTTTACAACAATTTTGGTAATTACGAGGTGTTGGTAAAGACAGATGAAGTATTGAAGGCCATGAAAATAATCACAGATGATATCCTATTTGAATAGGTACAATAACCTTACTCAGCGAATTATTACGGCCTTGATTGGTGGCATACTTGTAATTGCGAGTGTTGCCTACAGTGAGTGGGCATACTTTGGGATATTTATGGTGATATGCGTTTTCACCCAATTGGAGTTTTATCGACTCCTTTTTATGGATGGAAATGTGCCACTAAAATTCTGGGGAACGGTATCGGGTCTTACCTTTTTTTGCCTCACATTTCTCATTGAAAAGCAAATATTTCCATCTGAATATTATTTCGCACTTTTTCCGGTGATGTCCGTTACCTTCTTTATCAAGCTTTATAAGAAGACCGAGCGAAAGCCATTTACCAATATTGCTTTCACATTTTTAGGCACTTTTTACGTAGCTGTTCCATTCGGATTATTAAATGTGAGTGCTTTTAGTCCTTCGGGAATATTTGATTGGCAATTAGTTTTAGGTATTCTTTTCCTTCACTGGGCGAGTGATTCAGGAGCTTACTTTGCAGGAGTCAAATTTGGCAGAACGAAACTATTTGAAAGGGTGTCTCCCAAGAAGTCATGGGAAGGATTTATGGGCGGAGCCGTTTCGGCAATAATTATTTCAATGGCATTGGCGCATTTTACCAATAGCTTGTCGCTATTCGAATGGATTGGCGTTGCCACCATTATCGTAATTGCAGGGACTTATGGCGATTTGGTAGAGTCCTTATTTAAACGAAGCATAGATATCAAAGACTCTGGCCGAACGATCCCCGGGCATGGAGGATTTCTCGACAGATTCGACGGATTATTGCTTTCTTCACCGTTCATAGCCACCTTTTTGAAAATATTATAAAGGCACTAACATAAAGTAAAAAAACCCATTAATATTGCACCGTTATTATTGCAATTGCAATTGTTGACAAATCATAAAACCCTATTATGGCTTACATAGAACCCGCACCGATTAAGGATAAGGAAAATCCTTTTGACAGTATGATGTCGCGTTTCAACGTGGCAACTGACATACTGGGATTAGATCAAGAAATTTACAACGTACTAAAATCACCTGCTCGCCAAGTGATTGTTTCCTTGCCCGTAACAATGGACAATGGAAGAATCGAAGTTTTCGAAGGAATACGCGTGATTCACTCCAATATCCTCGGCCCTGCAAAAGGCGGTATCCGATACGATATGGATGTAACAATTGATGAAGTAAAAGCCTTGGCAGCATGGATGACTTGGAAATGCGCAGTTGTTGATATTCCCTATGGGGGTGCCAAAGGTGGTATCAAATGCGACCCGCGCCAGCTAAGTACTGGTGAAATGGAGCGTTTGACAAGAGCTTATACTCGTGCAATGCTTGAAGTAATTGGGCCGGATAGAGATATTCCAGCACCGGATATGGGTACAGGCCCGAGAGAAATGGCTTGGATGATGGATGAATACTCCAAAGCTCATGGCATGACCGTGAACGCTGTAGTTACAGGAAAGCCACTTGTATTGGGAGGCTCACTTGGCCGCACAGAAGCAACAGGTCGTGGTGTGATGGTTTCTGCATTGGCAGCAATGGAGAAATTGAGAATTAATCCTTATCAGGCTACTTGTGCAGTGCAAGGTTTTGGTAATGTAGGCTCATTTGCCGCTTTACTTTTAGAAGAAAGAGGCGTAAAAATCGTTGCTATTTCTGATGTGTCAGGTGCTTATTACAACGAAAAAGGAATTGACATCACGAAGGCCATTGAATATAGAAATGGTAAAAACGGTAGCTTAGACGGATTTGATGGAGCTGAGAAAATTGATGGTGAAGAGTTGCTTACACTTGATGTAGATGTACTTGTGCCTGCTGCAAAAGAAGATGTGATTACGGCTAAGAATGTTGAGAATATAAAAGCAAAATTAATTGTAGAAGGAGCTAATGGTCCAACTTCACATAAAGCAGATGCTGTAATCAATGAAAAAGGGATTATGGCTGTGCCTGATATCTTGGCAAATGCGGGAGGTGTTACAGTATCGTACTTCGAATGGGTACAGAACCGCCTTGGTTACAAATGGACTGGTGAGCGAGTAAACCGCAGATCAGACAGGATTATGAAAGATGCCTTTGATAATGTGTATAAGGCAAGTCAGCAATACAATATTCCGATGCGAATAGCTGCTTACGTAGTAGCAATCGACAAAGTATCGAAAACATATAAGTGGAGAGGTGGATTCTAAAATCTAAATATTCCATTAAATTAAAAAGGTGTTCTAGGAATGGGGCACCTTTTTTCATTTTGGCTTTGATGAATTTTAAAAGCAGATCAAAAACAGCCTAATAAAGTAGATAAATCATCTGCGAATTGGTCATTATTTTTATTCATTCTAATTTAATTGAGAAACCTGAAAACCATTCTAGTACTTGTAGCGTTTTTTGCCTGAATGAAAGGATTCCAATTTACTAAGTATATACCTCCCGCCCTTCCTACGAATGGCGACTTCGATAGCTTGCTCAAAATCTTCTTGCAGTTGGTAAGTATTACTGGCGGCGATCCATCGGAAGCTCTCAACTGGCTAAGCCAACTCGATAAGCAATATCAGCTTACCCAACCCAATTATGGAATTGGTGATTTTATAGAAGATTTGAAGCAAAAGGGCTATTTGGATGAAGACCCTGGAAATGGCAAGATTCAAGTAACGCCAAAAACGGGACAGGAAATCAGAAAAAATGCCCTTGAAGAGATTTTTGGGAAGCTCAAGAAAGGCGGCAAAGGGCAGCATAGAACCAATTTCACTGGGATTGGTGATGAGCAAGGTACAGATATTCGCCCGTTCGAATTTGGCGATAGTCCGGAGCAAATTGCTTTTACCGAATCTCTCCGAAATGCGCAGATAAATCATGGCGTAGAAGATCTTTATCTGACAGAAGGAGATCTGGAGATTAAGGAAAGAGAGCACAAAAGCCAAACATCTACCGTATTGATGATTGATATTTCGCACTCTATGGTATTGTATGGCGAAGATAGAATTACGCCAGCCAAAAAAGTTGCGATGGCCTTGGCAGAACTTGTTACCTCCCGCTACCCAAAGGACACACTAGATATCATCGTGTTTGGAAATGATGCTTGGCAAATTCAAGTGAAAGATTTGCCTTACCTTGAAGTAGGGCCTTATCATACTAATACCGTTGCCGGACTTGAACTGGCAATGGATATTTTGAGAAGAAGAAAGACCAGCAATAAGCAGATTTTCATGATTACAGATGGTAAGCCAACTTGTTTGAAAGTAGGCTTGAAGTATTATAAGAATAGCTTTGGTTTGGATAGCAAAATTCTAAACCGAACACTCAATTTGGCCGCACAGTGCAGAAAATTGAATGTCCCGATCACCACATTTATGATTGCCTCAGACCCGTATTTAAAGCAGTTTGTAAAGGAATTTACCACAGTAAATAATGGAAATGCCTATTACAGCAGTCTGCAAGGGCTTGGTCATTTGATATTTGAAGATTATAAGAAAAACAGAAAGAAGAATTTTTAATAGCCTACATGAATTACTTAGAACTAAACAGTAAGCAAAAACTCAATATAAAGACACTTGGAGAATTGAAAGCGACAGCTTATCAAAGTGAATCGATCAAGGAAGAATTGAGAAGGAATTTGATTGCTCGACTCAAGAAAAAGGAGAAAGTGTTTGAGAAAATTTGGGGATACGAGGACACGGTAATTCCTGAATTGGAGCGAGCTATTCTATCACGTCATAATGTGAATTTGCTTGGCTTGAGAGGACAAGCAAAAACTAGACTTGCAAGGCAAATGGTACAATTGCTGGATGAGTATATTCCTGTGATTGAAGGTTCTGATTTGAATGAAGATCCATTGCAGCCTTTGACATATTTTGGCAAGCATATAATCGCCGAAAAGGGAGATGCAACACCAATAGCATGGCTCCACAGAGATGAGCGATATACAGAGAAGTTGGCAACTCCTGATGTTTCAGTGGCAGATTTGATTGGCGATGTGGATCCTATAAAAGCAGCTTCGCTCAAATTGCCTTATTCTGATGCGAGAGTGATCCACTTTGGCCTTATTCCAAGGTCACATAGAAGCATATTTGTGATCAACGAGTTGCCCGATTTACAAGCTCGTATTCAAGTGGCTTTGTTCAATATTTTGCAAGAAGGCGATATTCAGATTAGAGGCTTCAAATTGAGACTTCCATTGGATATTCAGTTTGTATTTACTGCCAATCCGGAGGACTACACGAATAGAGGTAGTATTGTAACGCCGCTAAAAGATCGGATCGACAGCCAAATAATTACACATTATCCTAAGTCGATTGAGATTGGCCGCAAAATCACCGAACAAGAAGCGAGGATACTTCCAGCGCAGAAAAAGCATGTGAATTTGAATGAAATTGCTAAAGACTTGATAGAGCAAATCGCATTTGAAGCCAGAGATAGTGAATATATAGATGCGAAAAGTGGAGTGTCAGCTAGGCTAACCATTTCGGCTTATGAGAATATGATCAGCGCGGCAGAGCGTCGTTGTCTGATTAATGGCGAAAGCAATACATTTATCCGATTGGCTGATTTGTTTGGAGCAATACCAGCCATTACCGGCAAAGTAGAATTGGTATATGAAGGGGAGCAAGAAGGCCCAGGTATTGTAGCTTATACACTTGTAGGCAAGGCTATTCGCAGACAATTTGCCGAATACTTTCCAGAGCCGAGTGAGTCGCGCAAGAAAAAGGAAAAGGATATTTACAAAGGAATTGTGACTTGGTTTGGAGAAGGAAATGTGGTAGAACTCATTCATGATTTGCCGCAGCAGGAATATGCTAAGCAATTAAAATCAGTCCCAGGTTTGGAGGATTTGGTAAAGGAGCTTTATCCAAATGTAAAAGGTGATGAGCGTTTATTCTTCATGGAATTTGTGCTGCACGGACTTTCCGAATTTAGTCAGCTAAGCAAAAAGCCACTAGATAATGGTTTGCGATTCAATGATCTGCTAAGCAGCATGTTCGAGATGCCGGATGGCATGGATGATGAAGACGAAGAAAATTTCTAAGAAATAGTTTGAAAAGCCCTTTGATACCAAAAGGGCTTTTTTATGTGTGCCGTGCATGGTAACTAACTAGGTGGTGCAAGTCCACTGTGGGGGTTTGTAATCGCCAACCACTA
>NZ_JBMPIY010000018.1:0-34968 GCF_049340005.1 Peijinzhouia sedimentorum | reverse complement strand
TAGTGGTTGGCGATTACAAACCCCCACAGTGGACTTGCACCACCTAGTTAGTTACCATGCACGGCACACATAAAAAAAGCCAACCCAAAATAAATTGGATTGGCTTTTCTGTTTTTATAATGTTTAGGCTTATGCCAACTCAACTACTTCTATTTCGAATACAAGGGTTTTGCCTGCCAATGGATGGTTTGCATCAAGTGTTACAGCTTCTTCGGTAACGTCAACTACCGTAACTGGTACTTGCTGTCCGTCTTGTTGCTGTACAGTTAATTTCAAACCCACTTCAGGTTTGATATCTGCGGGAACTTGATCTACTGGCACTTTCACCATCATATCCTCCCGCACATCTCCATAGGCTTCTGCTGGAGGCAAAGTAGCAATTGTCTTATCACCCACTGCTAGCCCTGTTACGGCATCTTCAAATCCTTTTATCAAACTTCCATTTCCCAACACAAACTCCAAAGGCTCACGTCCTTCTGAAGAATCGAACACTGTCCCATCTTCTAATTTGCCTGTGTAATGGACTTTAATTTTGTTTCCAATCGTTGCTTTGCTCATAATAATAAATTGAATGAAAATAATTTACAATTGGACGGCAATTTACCCTTTTATCCCTGCTTATAAAAACATCCCTTAACCTTATTCTAAAATTGTACGATATAGTACATATAGTGTTCATAATCGTACGACATTAATTATTATTAATGTATATTCAGCCCATAAAATGACTTAGAACAGCCTTTTTATTTTGGCATGAATTAGGACAACCACCAGTAAACAAACCGCAGAAATGGATAAGCAATTAGGCAAAATTCTGATTATAGATGATGATGAAGACGTGCTCTTAGCAGCAAAGATGTTTTTGAAGAAACATGCAAAGGAAGTAATCATCGAAAAAAACCCTAAAAAAATTCCTTTTTTACTCAATCACGACACCTATGATGTGATTTTGTTGGATATGAATTTCAGCCATGATACGACCAGTGGCAAGGAAGGTTTCTATTGGCTAAGTCAGATAATGGAAGCGGATCCGAAAGCGGTGGTGATATTAATTACTGCTTTTGGCGATGTAGAAATGGCAGTAAGAGCTTTGAAAGAAGGTGCTACTGATTTCGTGCTTAAGCCTTGGCAAAATGAAAAACTACTGGCTACCATAACTTCTGCCAATAAGCTAAAAAACTCCTATAACGAAGTAGAGCAATTACAGAAAGCTAAAAAGCAGTTAGAAGACGATTTGAGCCAGCCATTCAAAGATATTATTGGTGAAAGTGCTGGAATGAAAAATATTTTCGCGATAATCGATAAAGTAGCTGATACCGATGCCAATGTATTGATACTTGGAGAAAATGGTACAGGTAAGGAAGTGATAGCCCGAGCAATACATCAGCGATCGCTTCGACGCAATAATGTGTTTGTAGGTGTGGATATGGGTTCAATACCAGAATCCTTGTTTGAGAGTGAGTTATTTGGGCATAAGAAAGGAGCATTTACAGACGCCAAAGATGATAGAACGGGTCGCTTCGAAGTAGCCAATGGCGGATCACTATTTCTCGATGAGATTGGCAACCTAAGTATGCCGATGCAGTCGAAATTGCTTACTGTATTGCAACGCAGAGAAATCATTCGAGTAGGTAGCAATAAGCCTGTGAAAATTGATGTACGTCTGATATTTGCCACCAATATGCCATTGTATGAAATGGTGCATGAAAACAAGTTCAGACAAGATTTGCTATATCGGATCAATACGGTAGAGATCCACCTCCCGCCATTACGCGAACGTCGCGAAGATATACAGCCATTGGCTGAGCATTTCCTGAAAATGTATTGCAAAAAATACCGCAAGCCTCTCAAAAAATTATCTGCAAGCTTGATCAAAGAATTTCAGACCTATCATTGGCCTGGAAATATCCGTGAACTCCAACATGCCGTAGAGCGCGCAATTATTATGAGCGATGGCGTTACGCTTAGTCCAGAAGACTTTTTCTTTTTGAACCAAAAACAAGATAGCAAGGATAAAACCCTCGATACGCTAAACTTGGATGATGTTGAAAAAAATATTATCCATAAAGCTATTGATAAGCACAATGGAAATATATCCAAAGCAGCTAAGGATTTGGGACTTACACGAGCATCTCTTTACAGGAGATTAGAGAAATATGGCATCTAAAACTTATAAGAAAAACCTATATGTGAAAATGGCTCTCATTGCATTAAATGCATTGGTGGTTTCGGCTATTTTGGTAGATAAAGGTCCATTTCTTTTGTGGTTTTTGTTCTTGCTATTGATGCTTTATCAGATCAATAATTTGGTGAACTATCTTCAAAAAGGCCAGGAGGAGATTTCCTTGTTTTTGAAATCTTTGCAATTCGAAGATTACGATCAGACCTTTCCCCTGTATTCACAAAACCCTGTAATAGAAAATCTGAGAGCCGAGTTTAATGCCGTATTGCTGCGTCTGAAGGAATTAAAGGAAGAAAAAGACGCTAATTATCAATACCTGAAAACGATTGTGCAGCATGCAGGAATGGGAATAATGACTTTTCGGGCGGATGGTGAGGTGCAGATAATGAATGTGGAAGCAAAAAGATTACTAAATCAGCAACAAATAAAAAACATAAAAGAGCTGAATAGCTTCAGTCCAGCTTTAGTCGAATGTCTACAAAGATTGAAAACCGGCGGGAGGGAATTGATCAAAATTCCATATAATGGCAGCACACTCCCAGTTTCTATTTATGTGATAGAATTGGCAATGCAAAATGAGCATTTCAAGCTTGTATCCTTACAAAACATTCAAAGCGAACTAGAAGAAAAGGAAATGGAAGCTTGGCAGAATATGATTCGCATATTAACTCACGAAATCATGAATTCAGTCACGCCAATTTCTTCACTTGCCTCCACTGTAAACGACGATATACTAAGATATATCCAAAGTGAAGAAGAATCGGTATATCCTGCCAAAGAAGATTTAGAAGACATCCAGCTTGCTATTAGAACCATCCAAAGACGAAGTGAAGGCTTAATCCGTTTCGTCTCTGATTTCCGCAATCTTACGCGCATTCCAAATCCTCGAATCAAGGAAGTAAAAGCTTCCGAGTTGATTTCGGAAGTTGTGCTCTTGCTCAAGAAAGATTTCGATGAAAACAAAATTGAGATTTGTGTAAATATTATTCCTGAGGATTTGGTGATTGATCTCGACAAAGAACTCATCGGTCAGGTATTAATTAACTTGCTTCAGAATGCAACGCATGCATTATCGGACACTGAAGATCGAGAAAGAAAAATTGATATCACGGCTCAAATTGGCTCACATGGAACAGCAGAAATTCTGATAAGCGATAATGGTACGGGAATAGACGAAGAAGCTTTGGGTAGAATTTTCATTCCATTCTTTACTACCAAAAAACAAGGCTCGGGAATTGGACTAAGTTTGAGTAAGCAAATCATGCGAAAACACAACGGTGGTATAAGTGTTAAATCAGAAATTGATAAAGGAACTGAATTTACGTTACGGTTTTAGTATTATTGTATGATGTTTGGATCTTGAGGATTCGAATTGAATATACCCAAAACAATCCCAATGGAAGAAATAGCCAATAAAATCACCCAAATTCTAGTAGAGAAAATGGGCATAGCCGACTCAGAAGTAACAATGGATGCTAATTTCATCAAAGATCTAGGCATCGATTCGCTAGACTATGCCGAGCTTGTAATGGAATTTGAGCAAAGTTTTGATATCCGAATTCCTGATTCGGATGCTGAAAGAATGCAGACTATGAAGCAAGCTGTAGAATATATTTCAGAAAAATTAGCGGCAAAAAAGAATCCTTAATTGTGGCTTTGCAATTGCGAATAAACGCTACTTATTACCTTAATATTAAGGATTTAGGATCATTGCTCGAAAAGTTATTTTAAACTTAAACAGGGCGTAAAGCAGAAATAAAACCTACTTCGTTACTTGCTGCAAACTCAGAAAGTGCGAAACGAAGTAAAAACCCTCGTAATATCGGATATCCACCTTGGTACCAAGGGCTCAAAGGCAAAAGAGCTTGTCCGGTTTCTAAAGCAGTACAAATGTGAAAATCTCATTCTCAATGGCGACATTGTGGATGGATGGCAGCTCCGAAAAAGTGGAAAGTGGAAGAGAAAACACACTCGATTTTTTCGACGAATTTTGGTGATGATTGAAGAAGACAATACCAAAGTTCACTATCTGCGTGGCAACCATGATGACTTCTTGGATCAAATCCTCCCGCTTAATATAGGCAATTTGACTATCGGTAGGGAGCTTGTATATGAGTCATTTGGTAAAAAATATTTTATTACCCATGGTGATATTTTTGATTCGATCACTACCAACTTTAGGTGGATCGCCAAACTGGGCGATGTTGGCTATACTTTTTTGCTTTGGTTTAATGCTCAATACAATCTGTATCGCAGAAAACGAGGACTTCCTTATTTCTCACTTTCTCAATTAGTGAAAAGTAAAGTAAAAACAGCTGTTTCCTTTATCGATGATTTCGAAAATGAGCTTTCAAAAATTGCCAAAGTGAAGGATTGCGATGGAATCATTTGTGGACATATTCATCAGCCTGCCATCAAAAATATTAACGATGTCATATACATGAACTCTGGCGATTGGGTAGAAAGTCTTTCTGCCTTGGTGGAAGATAACGATGGAGATTGGTCGCTTGTGTACTATACCGAAACGGGAAGTGTACCAGTGAAAAAATTTGTGAGTGAAGAGGAGGAGGATGAAAAAGAAATAAATTTAAATCATTCATTATCAGGGAAAATATATCCAAAATTAGTAAGCTTCTTAGGCTCTAATGGGCAAGTTTAAAGCATTACGATTCCTGTTTATTGTACAAGGCGAAGGTAGAGGGCACATGACTCAAGCCATCGCTTTGAAAGATGAATTAGAAGCCAATGGACATTCCGTAATTACTACTCTTATTGGCACCAACAAAAATCGCAACATTCCCGCCTTTTTGCGCAAAGCTATGCAAGGCAATGTTCATTCATTTGCCAGCCCAAGCTTTATCACCGATAAGCGAAGTAAAGGCATAAAAATATTCAAAACCATTCTTTACAATCTTTGTCGATTTGCTTTGTACCTCCGCAGCATGCGGTATATTGATAAGTGGATGAAGGAGAAAAAGCCTGATGTAATCATCAATTTCTACGACTTTCTACCTGGGCTTTATGTGAAATTTTACAATCCAAATTGCCAATACATTTGCATTGGACATCAGTATTTGGCAAAGCATCCCGACTTCCCTTTTGCGGGAGGTAAGGTGAACAAATGGTCATTTCAATTTACCAATTTCATCACTTCCCTAGGTGCTACAAATTTAATTGCACTCTCCTATCGTCCTTATCCATTTTTCGCAGATGAAAAGCTCATAGTATCTCCACCATTGCTTAGAGCTGAGATCAAAAACTTAAAAAGTGAATCTGGAGAATTCTATCTCGCCTATATGGTATATGCAGGCTATGGCCAAGATATTATCGAATGGCATAGCCGGAATCAAGAGGTGAAAATCGAATGTTTTTGGAATCATCCGGATCACACAGAACCCTTTCAGCCACATCCCAATCTCACTTTTCATCCGATTAATGACAAGCAGTTTTTAGAAAAGCTATCCCAATGCAAAGCTTACATTTGCACAGCTGGATTTGAGTCTGTTTGCGAGGCGTTGTACTTGAACAAGCAAGTGATGATGGTGCCGGTACATGGGCAGTATGAGCAGGCTTGTAATGCCTTGGACGCTTCTCAAATTCCTACAGTCATTCATCAGAAAAACTACTCACTTGATCCATTAATGAAACTCACCGGTTCGCCATACAAGCAAAATTTAGAGCATAAAGAATGGATTGGAAGTGGAGCAAACTTTATTGCACGTAGTATTGAAAATATTTGTGCCAAGGCAGTAAAAATAGAGGCTAATGAAGATTCCACTTTTGAAGGATTGATAATTGGCAATTCTCAGGCAGCTACTAATTAGATCCAAATCAATCCCTCCCGCTCGTCACCAACACATTTTATCTGTTGATCACGAAAACGAATTCCAGCAATTAAGGCAAGTATTGCATCCGCATGATGCCAAGTATTTGCTACATTAAAATCAATTTTTAGAGAGAATTTATCTGCAACTAACTCTAAAAAATATGAGACATCACCTTTTTGAGCTTTATTGTAATGTGACTTCAATCCAATAATGTCAGCTACTAATTTGGGATAGGTTTCGTAAACGGGTACCTCAATTTGTGACAATTGCTGACTGAGTTTCATAGCACGTGCTGTTAAGCCTCCCAGAAACATTGGAGACATTGCTTGCAGCTCTTTATCTGCTTTCCTGTAGAAATAGTCTTCAAATTGAGATAATTTTTGGATCACGCCAGGCAATGACAATGGCGCATCGAGCATCACATATACTGGTTTGAAATGATTCAATTTCTCAAGTAACATTGCATCTGCATCTTGCTTTTTGAGACTTTGGAAAAGCTTTACTTCCGCACCCTCAAGCAAAGCCAAAACAGTGGTTCCAGCTAATTTACTTCCATAATCAATTCCAGCAATCAATGCCATTTGACAAGAATAAAATTACTAATCAAGCACCAGTCTTTTGCCATTTCCGCTTACTGCGGCTACATTAAAAAAGCCTACAACTCTTGCATCCGGATTTGCTGCTGTTGGCCGCAAATTAGTTGGCACATTTGCCAGTGGCTGTGCAAATAATTCTCCAAAGCCACCTGGACGATTCGTCTGAATACTTATTTGTGCGAGGAAATCAAAAGCGTCGTTGGTGATGGAATGGAGCTCAACGTATAAGGAGTCACCTGGCACAAATATTGGCAGAAAGTCATCATTAGCATCCTGCTCAACAGGATTGAAACCACGCCTGATGGGTGCAATAAAAATGATTCCATCCACATTTCCTCCGCGAGTAAATCCGGCATCGTAAGCAGTAATAATTTCGTCTGGCTTATTGAGAGCTTGTCCGTTTTTCCATGCCCTAGCCCAGTAAGTATCGCCAGATCCTTGAAAATCTCGAGCCCAAAATTCAGAGAAATAAGAGTCAGGAAACCCAAAAGTACCTTCTTCGAAATAGTAAGTGACACTATCGACTTGTGGTACGCGGCTCATTGTAGCCTCAGCTTCAAATTCCTGACCTCCCGCATTGATATACAATCTATAGGTATTTCCAATTTTACCAAACACGCTCCCATTCTCAGATGGATTCCACACGTATTCACCAACATTATCCCCAGGCAAAAATTCAAATGAATTACCTTCATTATCGCTTACCAAAACAGTGGCATTGGGAACTCCGGGTGGCAAACTACTATCGAAGTAAGATTGCGAACGAGTGATTTTGATTACCTGTGGCTCATTCTTATTAGTGACCCAAGCATCTACCACAACTATTGGCTGTGCATTTTGCAATTCTGGAAAAACCTGATCCTCACAAGCAATCACGCCAAAGAAAACTACTAAAAGGGCTATTCGTTTGCTTAAACTCATTTTCCTAAAAATTTAAAATTATACGTAACTGATGGGAAGGCAGAGCCTATAATGGCTAATTGTGTAGCACTCGTATTGGCAGGTTGACCTACAGGCAATCTGTCAGTGTCTTGTGAGAAATAAATAGTGAATGGATTTCGCCTGCTATACACATTATAGATTCCAAAAATCCATTGACTTTGGATCAGTTTGGGTTCGCCGTTCGCTTTAGTTTTCTTTCCCTCCAATGTTGCTGAAATATCCAAACGATGAAAATCAGGGATACGAATATTATTACGAGCATCGTCATAGTTGTGCGGAATCACGTAATCTTGGAACAAAAAGCGGGAGGTTGGAAAAGTAGTGGGCGTTCCACTTAGATAAGTGAAATTAGCCGAAAATGACCAACGCTCATTTAGCTCATACAATCCTGTAATCTTCAAATTGTGTTGCTGATCAAAGCGGGTAGGATACCATTCGCCATTGTTGATCCCATCTACTTTTAATTCGGTCCGAGCAAGTGTATAACTTACCCAGCCATTAAGCTTTCCGGTATTTTTGCGGGCATAAAGCTCCAACCCATAGGCACGTCCCTCACCGCTTAGCAAATCACCTTCGAGCAATTCATTGATCAAAATATCGGCTCCATCTATATAATCAACTTGATTGCGAGCTGCACGATAATAGGTTTCTATCGAAGTTTCATACGCTTTTTTCGCTCCAAAATTTCTAAAATAGCCTAGCGCAATTTGATCTGCTTGCTGTGGCTTAATATTGTTGGTACTTGGTGTCCATACATCCAATGGATTGGAAGCAACCGTATTCGATATCAGATGAAGATATTGCGCTGTACGATTGTAGCTTGCCTTAATGGATTGCTGCTCATTTAGTAAATAGGTCAAAGAAGCTCTTGGCTCCAAATTTTGATAATTGGCTATACTTTCTCCATTATCAATTTCAGTAACACCAACCAGTGGCTTACGAGTGCCTGCGATTTCCGGTTCAGCAAATTCGTACTTGTTACCAGGACCAAAATAATTGAAGCCCGATAAGCGCAAGCCATAATTCATTGAAAGTGCTGAACTTATTTTCTGATCATTCGAGAAATAAAGAGCATATTCCATGCTTTGCTTATTAGCTACACTTATGTCTGTGGTTTCTCCATTGCTAATTCCTCTTGCTGAAGCAGGATCAAAAGAGTAATACAAAACCTCCCCACCGAAACTCAGCTCATTATTTGTATTGAGGAAATAGGTGAATTCAGGTTTGAAATTGAATGTTTGAATATTTGACTTCCATTCGAATACATCCAGATCATTATCACCAAAACGAAGTGAATAATCGTAATCGCTGAAATAGGTAGTGAAATTAGAGAAAAGGCGATCGTTGAAAAGGTGATTCCAGCGGATAGTAGCAGTTTTATTTCCCCAATTAAAACCTTGATTTGCATCAAACTTAAACACATCGCGTCCAAAATATCCAGATGCAAAAACTCTATTTCGCTCGTCGATATTATAATTGGCTTTGAGCGTAAGATCATAAAAGTACAATGCCGCTCCATCATCTAGTACATCAGTAAAAGGTTTTGCGAGCACATCTGCATAGGATCTTCTGCCAGCTACAATAAATGAAGCTTTATCCTTAATAATTGGCCCTTCGAAAGAGAATCGACTAAAAACGGTTCCAATACCACCTTCGGCGGCGAAGTTTTTATTGTTTCCTTCTTTCATTCGCACATCCAATATAGAAGCTATCCTCCCTCCGTACCTTGCCGGGATACCTCCTTTGTAGAGTTTCACATCTTTTACTGCATCAGGATTGAACACCGAAAACAAACCAAATAAGTGAGATGTATTGTAAACGGGTGCTTCATCCAGCAAAACCAAATTTTGTCCTACACCGCCTCCTCGCACATTGAAACCTGAAGCTCCCTCTCCTACTGAACTCACACCAGGTATCTGCTGAATAGTCCTTATTACATCAGTTTCACCCAAAAATGGCGGCAATTTCTTGATAGTTTGAATATCAATTTTAGCAACTGACATCTCTGTACTTTTTACATTTTCGTCCTCATCCTCCGCTGTGATTACTATTTCCTCCAATTCAGTTTGCTCAGTGCTAAGCTCCAAATCGAGGCGAGTATTTTCAGTCAAAGCCACCTCCCGCACTTCTGTAAGGTAGCCGAGGTATCGATACTCGATTATATAATTGCCAGTTGGTAATGTGAGGGAATAGAATCCGTACATATTAGTAGTGGTTCCTACGTTTTGTCCTTGCACTTGAATGGTTGCTCCAAACATATCTTCTCCATTGGTGCCATCTTTCACATAGCCATTCAGAGTAAACTTCTCTTGGGCTTGCAGGGAAATTGAGCTAAGGCAAATAAAAATGAGAATTAGTAAGCTTAATCTCATGGATATATATTCTCGTGGTTTATTGAATTCATAAGTCTTAACACAAAATTGCCAATGAGGTTTCATACAATTTCCTGGAAGCGAGTGAGCGGTTAATGCATCAGCTAAATGGCAATTTTTTAATCGATAAGGAGAAGTTGAATTCTAAACTCAGAATTTTTAAATTATTTATATTAGTGCTAATTATCGACTTAAATTCTAAACAAATACCCATGGATCAAGCTGCACAAACGATGATTGACAACCTGCATAAGAATACAGGTAAATCGCTAAAAGAATGGATTGAAATTGTGAAAAAGGAAAATTTCGTTAAGCATGGAGAAATTATTAAATTCCTGAAAGAGCAACATTCCTTCACACATGGCTTCGCCAATCTGGTCGCACATAAAGCCAAAGAAACAGATGCTGGTTCAGCAGAAAATCCTAATGACTTGATAGAAAAACAATACAAAGGCAAAGAGCAGCTAAAACCAATTTATGATCAGCTTATAAAAGAAATATCAGCCTTTGGAAAAGATGTAGAACTAGCGCCAAAGAATGCATACGTGAGTGTTAGACGGAAAAAGCAATTTGCAATGCTCTCCCCTGCCACCAAAAGTAGATTCGAAATAGGTCTCAACCTGAAAGGTAAAGAAGCGGGAGGAATACTAGTAGCCATCAATTCGGCCAATGCTATGTGTTCACATAAAATAAACTTGAGTGATGTGGACGAGATTAACAAAGAAGTAATCGGCTGGTTAAGGGAGGCTTATGAGGGAGCGGGGTGATTGAATCCATTAATTTTTAATTATCATAAAATTAACATAGCAAGTTAAAAAAATTGAACTCATTAACCTTATGTCAAACATCTCCCTAATAATCGAAGAAAGAGCAGCTAACATTGGTAATTTTATGGTCGGCAGGTTATTACCATTCCGTCAAAAACGAGCGGTGGGTCCTTTTGTATTTATAGACCATATGGGTCCAGCTAAATTGGATGAAAATGAAAACCTCGATGTACTTCCACACCCGCATATTGGCTTATCTACTCTCACTTTTCTTTTTGAGGGAGCAATTATGCACAGAGATAGTATAGGAACGAAAATGGAAATAAAACCCGGCGCAGTGAATTGGATGACTGCCGGAAAAGGGGTGGTTCATTCCGAAAGAACTCCTGAATATCTTAGAGGTTCAGATAAAAATTTGCATGGATTACAAATATGGGTGGCTCTTCCTAAACATCTGGAAGAATCGGAACCTAGCTTTCAACACATTGAAGCGAGTGAGATTCCTGCTTGGGAGGAGTTTGGTGTGAAGATAAAACTCATTGCTGGTGAAGCATTTGGTAAGAAGTCGCCAGTAAAGGTGCATAGTAATCTCTACTTCATTGAAATAAAAAGCTATAAAGCTCAAACTCTTTCCATAGGTGACAATCTTTTTGGAGAAAGTGCCCTATACATATTGGAAGGGCACATCAAAAGTGACGGGAATATTTACGAACCCAAACAAATATTGATTGCTAATGACAGCACCTTGTGCGAGTTTGAAATTGGCGAAAATAGTACTGTTTATATTTTTGGTGGAGAGCCCTTTCCAGAAGAGCGATTTATCAATTGGAATTTTGTTTCATCCAGCAAGGATCGACTAGAAAAAGCAAAGGAAGACTGGATCAATCAACGCTTCCCAAAAGTACCTGGTGAAAATTCCTTTGTGCCTTATCCTCGATTGGATGTGTAATTGAAATTAGGTGGAACAAGTAATAGATATTAAGTATAGTTTACCTCCCGCTTTTATTGCTAAATCATTTTCTGCTGGTTTCTCAGGATGGCTAAAGTGTGCTTTTAGTCCAACCCTTCATTTCCTCTATCTATTCTATTTCTCTTTTTCCTGCATTCATTCGAAATCTTCCTGCATTCAATTTTTTCTGATTTTTTCCTTTTAAGGCAAGCAACAGATTTGTGTCATCAAATCAATAATAAACAATCTAAAAATTCAGAAAAATGAAAAGAGAATTAGTGTTTTTAAGAAGCTTTGCCGTGGCAACCGTAGTGGCTATAATTTTTATTTCGAATGTTGCTTTCAAGCTGTCAGGCAATCAGCGTTTTAGCGAAATTGATGTAGAACGGATTAATATTATTGAGGCAGATGGGACAGTAAAGATGATCATTACCAACGTAGATAAATTCCCAAATGGAGACGATAAAATTAATGAACGCGGCACAAATGTAACTCGCAAAAAGCGCTCAGGAATGCTTTTTTTCAATGAAGATGGAATTGAAGCAGGAGGTTTTATTTATGATGGACAAAAAAACGAAAAAGGTCATAGTGCAGGACTTTCCCTCACTTACGACCAATACGATGGTGACCAAGTGATGCAATTACTGACTACAGACCACAAAGAGGGAGATAAGAGAATGGTATCTAGCAGCTTGGTGTTCAACGACCGTCCAGCTAATGAAACGCAACAAAAAACAAGTGAAATAATGCAGGAACTGGAACAGCTAAGAGCAAAAGATCCCGCAGCTGCACGTCAAAAAATGCAAGAATACGAAGCTCAAGGCTTATTAGGTGGTGCACCTAGAATAATGCTGGGTAAAACACGCAGCCAAAATAATGGCCTCTTTCTATTCGATGATAAAGGAATGCCCAAAGCAATGTTTTACGTAGACAAGGACAATAATGCCAAACTCGATTTCTTTGATGACAAAGGAAATGTGATAGCATCATTCCCCAACTGATTTTAAAATAGGATTGAAGTAGCCTTTTTGCAGAAAAGGGCTACTTTTAATTTTACGATTTATCGAAATGAAAATAAATATTGGTGGAATTAAGCTTAATAGCTACTTTTTGACTTTTGTCTTCGCATTTGCCTATATACAATCATTACAGATTCGAATTCAAAACGACAGGGTATTAAACATTTATACGTTTACACCGGAAGCTGCCTTCGGCACGTTTCTTAACTCTTGTCTACTCTTCATCATTATTGGCTTCCTTCTAAATTGGCAGAAGCATAAATCTAAAGATTTCGATCTATTACATGCCGTTCAAATTTTCGGTTTATCTCTATTGATTTATCTTTTTGTGAACAATTTATTAGCGCTACTCATTGCGTGGATATTTGGCAATATTGAGCGGAATTTCACTTGGGATATTCTACTCATTAATAACATTAACAATCTGCTTGATGTCTTTATTTACGGTAGCTTTTTTCTTGCTTTTTCATTCTATCAGCGAAATAAATTTAACTCAGAACAATTGGCTAATTATAACAAAGCTCTTGCAGAAAGTAGAATAGACCAACTTAAAGCACAATTAAACCCACATTTTCTATTTAACAATCTCAACATACTTGATCAGTTAATCGAAGAGGACAGTGCACAGGCTTCTGAATTTTTGAATGAATTTGCCGAACTATATAGATATGTGCTACAATCTTCCGATAAGTCTTTAGTACCCTTGGAAGAAGAATTGCTTTTCGCAAAAAGCTATTTCAAAATCATGCAACAGAAATACGGAGATTGCTATACTTTGGAGGTAGATAAGCAAAAAATTAACGGATACATTCCTCCTCTTACATTACAATTACTTTTAGAAAATGCCTTCGACCATAATATTGGGGCAGTCACTCAACCAGTTGAAATAAAAATCTCAATTGGGAAAAAAATAGTTGTAAGTAATAATCTTATAAAAAAAGAATTTGCTAAAAAAACTGGCGGGAGGGCATTGCACAATTTAAAAGAACAATACCGCTTACTTTCAAATGAAGAAATAGAAATTAATGAACAAGGTAATCGATTCTCTGTAGTCTTGCCCTTAATTTTAAGTCACAAATGAATATAGTCATAATTGAAGATGAAGCTCCAGCAAGACGTAAATTACTGCGCTTTTTGCAAGATATCGAAGAACCAGTTACAGTGATCGCTGAACTCAGCTCAGTAATTGACGCAATATCATTTTTACAGGACTCCCAAAATATCGATCTAATTATTTCAGACATAGAACTGCTCGATGGTAATGCGTTTAGCATTTATCAGCAGGTACAGGTTCCCGCACCTATTATATTCACCACGGCATACAATCAATTTGTAATGGATGCCTTCGAAGGGAATGGGATTGAATATCTTCTCAAACCATTCTCTTTTGAACGATTCAAAAAAGCGTGGAACAAATTCCTTCTTTTGCGAAATCATTCGAATAATAACCAAGAACTAATAAATAAAATTGGGAAGCTTTTTGAGCAAAAAGACCCTACAAAAAAGGAATTTAAAAGACGATTTAGCATTAATACAAGTCGTGGAACCTATTTTCTGGAAGTTAACAAAATAGTATATTTCATTGCGGATCAAGGAGTGATAATAGCTATCGACATTGATCAAAAAAAACATTTTCTCTCTTACCCTACCTTAAAGGAATTAGAAAACTTGGTAGATCCAAATCAATTTTTCCGCATTAATCGCAGTGAATTGGTAAACAAACAATTCATTGAACAAATAGAAAGGTATAATAAGAATACAATTGCCTTAAAATTGAAGGGTCTAGAAAACCACTTAATAACAAGTCAAAGCTCAACAGCAGCTTTTAAGGAGTGGATAGAATGCTAATAAAAACAGATCACTTACACTAATAATCTATTAAGGATAAAAAAAAAGCAGTTACGATTTTCATCATAACTGCCTAATTATCAAGTGACCTCGTCAGGATTCAAACCTGAAACCTCTTGAGCCGTAATCAAGTGCTCTATTCAGTTGAGCTACGAGGCCGTCCCATTAAGGACTGCAAATGTAGGGAAAAACTTTATTGTGAAAAAACGTTAAATAGAGAATGTTTGTAAAATTTATCAAATTTTTAAAACGTAAAAGAAATAATTGATGTTCATAAGTGGTCATAAAGCATGGCTAAAGAGTGATAGAATACTTGAAAAACAATTTTAATTCGACGATTATAGTATCTTTGGCCTTTGTACGTTACTATCCAAAGCATTTTTGAAATTAGCAATGAGAATAACCACCCTAGTAATTACCCTACTTCTTTCAGCAAATTCATTATTTGCCTTCAATGATCAAGACTCAACATTAACAGAGCCCAAAAAGCTATTTGCTTCTGAGGCTGTGAATGCAAGACCAGACCTGCCCGGTACTTTGAGATTAGATTTTGGTTTCAATTTTATGCAAGATCAGCCTTCAACTATGGCCACAAGTTTTTTTGGCTCTAAGGTTTTCAATGTTGCATATATTAAAGACATACAACTTGGCAATTCTAGAATTTCAATTCACCCTGGAATTGGTTTAGGTCTGGAGAAATACTCATTTGACAGCGACATTACCCTTGTTAGTTCTTTTAACCAAGGCCAGCGCTCATCAGTGAATATTGCAAATCTCGCTAGTATTTACGGTGCGAATGCAGCAATAGACAAAACAAAACTTGCTGCAAATTATATAGATGTGCCTTTAGAGTTTAGCTACAGAATAGGTGATGATGTAGATCGAGGTTTGATGGTTGCTTTTGGCGGAAAAGTTGGTTTCTTGTATAGTGCCCACACTAAAGTAAACTATACACGAGCTGATGAAAATTTCTCTGTAAAAACAAAAGATCTTTTGGAGCTGAATAGATTCAGATATGGACTTACTGGTCGTGTAGGTACTCCTGGTTTTAGCGGGTGGTACTATTATGGACTTAATACCTTATTCAAGGATGGCAAAGGCCCTCAAGGCACAGAAGCAACACAATTCATGGTTGGCATTTCTTTCGCTTTGTTTTAGTAGCTATCCCAAAAACATTAAAAAAATAGCCGATTGATTAGATCGGCTATTTTCATTTAGTTTCCTTTGAAGTTCGGTTTCCTCTTTTCAAGAAATGCCGTAGTTCCTTCTTTATAGTCGTGAGTACCTCCTGCTATATCTTGACAGTACGCTTCATACTCAAGCATTTCATCCAGACTCGCGTTTTGAGATTTGTTAAGCATTTTCTTCATTATGCCGATTGCTCTTGTGGGTGCATTTGCATAATAATCTGTATACGTTTTTACTGCCAAATCTAATTCATCCATAGGCACTACCTTATTTACAATACCTAAGTCAAAAGCCTCTTTTGCTGACAATCTAGTTCCCATAGTCGCCAATTCGAATGCTTTACTCGAACCTACAACTCTTGGCAGAAAGTAAGACGATCCGCTGTCCATCACCAAACCGATATTTACAAATACTTCAATAAGCATGGCATTTTCTGCCGCAACTATCAAATCACACGCCAGTGCCAAGGAACAACCAGCACCTGCTGCAACTCCATTTAGACGACAAATTACCGGTTTCTCCAAATTGCGAACTGCACGAATCATTGGGTTGTATCGCTTATGCAATGAATCTGAAAAAGATCTATTCGGATCAGCTGAAGCAGCTTTTAAGTCTTGACCAGAGCAAAAGGCCTTGCCCTCACCAGTAATCACAACCACCCGCACCTCGTCATCCTTTTTGATAAGCTTGAAGGCATTTTGAAGATCATAAGTTAGGCCATCATTAAAGGCATTATAAACTTCTGGCCTATTAAGTGTAATAGTTGCTACACCGTTATTCTTTTCTAATTTGATAAATTCAAACTCGTTCATATTCTTGTTTTAGCTTATTAAATAAGTAATGGAAATAAAACTGAAAATTAAGCCTAAGGAAAATCCAACCCAAACCTCAGCTGGTTTGTGGACATTTAGATAAAGTCTAGCAGATAATACAAAGCCGCTAATCACACTCAAAACCACTATTGGCCAATATAAATCATTAATTGGATTGTTGATCTGAATTGCTAAAAGCACACCAATAGAACCGCCCATTCCAATACCATGCGCACTGATTTTCCAGAAAATAGTAATGATGCTCAAAAGCATAATCAATGCAGTGATGGTAGCCAAACACGCAATAAGTACATCTGCTACTACTGTAAGCTGCTTAGTAGTGAATAAATAGGTACTTAAAGCATAATACAAGGCGATGAAAAAGAATGGTAAAACCCTTTCCTTACGGTTTTCCATGAAGAAATCTTTGACGCCATTTGTGTAGTTCAACAAAACCAAACTTACCAAAGGCACTATGCAGGTGGTTAGTAAAATAAGACCTACTACTAATAGTTGTGTTTGAAAAGTCCAAGGCGGGAGGCTGGAAGACGCAAAAGCAAAAAGTACCAAACACAGAAACGTCGGCATCAGCAAGGGCTGAAACAAGATACTTAAAACCTGTGCTCCCTTACGCTTCACTATATCTCTTTTCTTAGTCTGGCTACTGGGATATTTAATTGTTCTCTATACTTGGCTACTGTCCTTCTTGCAATATTATAGCCTCTAGCATGTAGTGCTTTTTCAAGCTTCTCATCTGAGAGTGGCTTAAACTTATCTTCATTGCTAATAAGCTCTTCCAATACTTTTTTCACTTCGCGGCTACTAACATCCTCACCAGAATCGGTGCTAATCCCTTCTGAGAAAAAGTATTTCAACGGATAAATTCCAAATTCTGTTTGTACCGATTTGCTATTAACCACGCGAGAGATAGTGGAAATATCCATGTTCACATCCTCAGCAATATCCTTTAGAATCATTGGACGAAGTTTGGTTTCATCACCTTCTACAAAAAACTCACTTTGGTATTGCAAAATGGAATTCATCGTTTTTAGCAAGGTTTGCTGTCTTTGTCTGATTGCATCAATAAACCATTTTGCTGAATCAAGCTTTTGCTTAACAAACGTTACAGTTTCTTTAAGCTTCTTATCTTTTTTATCACTTTTATCATACGCTTGAAGCATATCTGAATATGACTTGCTAATGCGTAAATCAGGTGCATTGCGAGAGTTAAGACTTAATTCAAATTTACCTGCATTGCTCACCAAAATAAAATCTGGAATCAGGTATTGAGTTTTCACAAAGCCTTGAGAAATACCTCCTGGTTTGGGATTTAGCTTAGTGATGGACTTAATAGCATCACGTAAATCACCTTCGTCCTCAATATTGAGTTTACGAATGATTTTATCATAATGCTTTTTGGTAAACTCATCGAAGCAATTTTGGATGATCTGAATCGCTAGTTGTTGCGAAGGACTTGGATCATCTTTTCGTTCTAGTTGAAGCAAAAGACATTCTTGTAAATCTCTTGCAGCAATTCCTGGAGGGTCAAAGGTCTGTATCTTATTAAGAATTGTTTCAATCTCATCAACATCAGTTTCGATATTGGACGAGAACAAAAGATCATTCGCTATAGCTTCCATTTCTCTGCGGATGTAGCCATCGCTTTCAATACTACCAATCAATTGCATGGCAATGGTTTCTTGTCGCTCGTCAAGTCCTAAAAACCCTAACTGGGTTAATAGCTGCTCTCCCAACGAAGAATGCATTGCAATCGGCATTTCGCGATCTTCCTCTTGATTGTAATTGCCATCGCCTTGCATCTTATAGCCAGCTATATCATCGTCGGCTAAATAATCCCTTATATCAACTTCGTCTTTGGTTTCCTCCCGCTGTTCGTTCTCAATTTGCTCATATTCGTCTTCTTGCTTTTGATCTTCTGCTTCTTCCTTTCCTTCTTCCAATGCAGGATTACCTTCTAGTTCCTCCTCTACTCTCGACTCTAACTCAGCAGTTGGCACTTGAAGCAACTTAATGAATTGAATCTGCTGCGGAGATAATTTTTGTTGAAGCGACTGCTGTAAACCTAATTTCTGCATAAATCTAAACTGACAATACTAAGGCGAATTCCTTACTGTAAAGTTATTATAAAATCTTTGTTCTTTGACTATGACACTTAATTATCGTTTTTTTGCATTTGAATTTTATGATCAATCAAGACATTCATCAAATGTTCTTCGATATTCATAAAATATGCCATAAAGAGGCATTTTAAAAATTCTTGTATTAATTTCTAACGAAAAAAAACCGAAAAGGTGGAAGCAACAAAACGAACTAAGATCAAATTAGTGCTGCAGGAGTTTTCTGTAGGCCAGAAAGTATTAGTAAAAGGCTGGGTGAGAACTAAGCGTGAGAACAAAAATGTTGTTTTTATTAATCTTAATGATGGCTCCACCATTAATAATTTGCAGTTGGTAGGCGATCCCAGCATACTCAATGCAAATGATCTCAAATTAGTGAATACTGGCGCTTGTATAAGTGTATTTGGTTCACTGGTTCAATCCCAAGGTCAAGGCCAATCTGTAGAATTAGCCATAGAGTCACTAGAAATCCTAGGAACTGCTGACCCTGAAAAATATCCATTGCAGCCTAAAAAGCATTCACTAGAGTTCCTTAGAGAAATTGCTCATTTGCGTCCGCGCACATCTACTTTTAGTGCAGTAATGCGAGTAAGACATACATTGGCATTTGCCGTACACAAATTCTTCAACGATAAGGGGTTTTATTATATCAATACGCCGATTATCACCGGCTCTGATGCAGAAGGCGCCGGAGCCATGTTTAAGGTCACGACCCTTGACATAAAGAAACCGCCTTTGACAGATGATGGTGGCATCGACTATGAAAAAGATTTCTTCGGAAAAGAAACCAACCTTACTGTAAGTGGTCAATTAGAAGCTGAACTCGGTGCATTGGCATTGTCTGATGTCTACACTTTTGGACCAACTTTCCGCGCAGAAAACTCCAATACTACCAGACACCTTGCTGAATTTTGGATGATAGAGCCGGAAATGGCTTTCTATGATTTGAAAGACAATATGGATTTAGCAGAAGAATTCTTAAGATATCTGGTGAAATATGCTTTAGACAATTGCCAAGATGATTTGGAATTCTTAAACAAGAGAGCTCTGGATGAAGACCAAGGCAAAAAGCAAGAAGAAAGAAGTGAGCTATCATTATTGGAAAGACTCAGCTTTGTAGCTGAAAATGAATTCCAAAGGCTTACCTATACAGAAGCAATTGAAATTTTGAGAAACTCAAAGCCAAATAAAAAGAAGAAATTTGCTTATTTAATTGAGGAATGGGGAGCTGATTTACAATCCGAGCATGAGCGGTTCTTAGTGGAAAAGCATTTCAAAAAGCCAGTGATTTTAACTGATTACCCAAAAGATATCAAAGCATTTTACATGCGAATGAATGAAGATGAGAAAACAGTAAGAGCCATGGATGTATTATTTCCAGGCATTGGCGAAATCATAGGTGGTTCCCAGCGGGAGGAAAGATTGGATAAACTACAAGCTCGCATGAAAGAGATGCATGTGGAAGAAGATGAGCTTTGGTGGTACTTAGAAACTCGAAAATTCGGTACAGCACCACATGCCGGCTTTGGTTTAGGTTTTGAGAGGTTGGTGCTATTTGTTACTGGAATGACGAATATCAGAGATGTGATTGCATTCCCAAGGACTCCTAAAAATGCGGAATTCTAATATCAAAAAAGGCTACTCGATCGGGTAGCCTTTTTATTTCTTTAATATTCTCATAGAATCCGTCTTTCGACTTACTTCATCTCTTACACTTATCAGATAATATCCAGGAGGAAAGTTCTTTACATCGATTCTTAATTTACGAGAATTCTCTACTTCCTTAGAGATTTTCATTTCTGTGCCAATCAGGCTGAAAATTCTAATACTTAAATCTTCAACTTTCATTCCTTCTGGTGTTTCGATATTTAACTCATCCACCACTGGGTTGGGATAAGCCTTTACTTCAATTTTCGAATTGACCGTATTCTGATTAGTATTGTTCATAGCAGACTGGGCTTGAGTACTTCCGATGAAGAAGAAACAAAAACAAACAACCAATATGGACAACTTTTTAATCATAAATAATTCTATACAATTTTCAAACCAAGCTTCCGTTATAACGGGTTAACCCACCCAAAGGTTGAAATAAAAGTAAATTTAAAGTTCCTTAAAAGCAAATGGAATTTGAGCAATTAAATCGCTGGGCAACATACTTTTCTCTCCAAATTCTTCATTTGCCAAATCTCCAGCAAGCCCGTGAACATAAACTGCCAAGATTGCCGCATCAATTTCTGCCAATCCCTGCGCCAAAAAAGCAGTGATAATTCCTGTTAAAACATCGCCACTTCCGCCTTTTGCCATTCCAGGATTTCCAGTACTATTGAAATAAATATGGCCATCAACGTCAGAAATAGTTGTATGAGCTCCTTTTAAAATTACAATGACATTATAGCGTTTGGAAAAGGCTTTTTGCTTTTCGAGTTTTTCAAAATCATTACTCCATTCGCCAACCATTCTTTTGAATTCGCCAGGGTGTGGAGTTAAAATAGATTTTTTTGGGAGCACCTCAAAAAGGTGTCGATTTACAGAAAAAATATTTAAAGCATCCGCATCTAAGACTAATTTTCCTTGAAATTTATTTAAAAGGTCGCTCAATAAACTGGCAGTTTCTAAATGCTGCCCAATTCCAGGTCCAATTCCAATGGCTGAATATGCATCAAGCGAGCCCAAACTTGATAGCCACTCGTGAGCAGAATCTTGTTGAACCATAGCTTCTGGCAAGGTACTCTGAATTGCATCGTAACCGCATCTAGGAATGTGCATGGTGAGTAAACCTACGCCAGATCTCAGACAAGCTTTTCCAGCCAAGATTGCTGCACCAATTTTACCAAGTGAACCAGCAAATATCATTGCATGACCGAAATTACCTTTATGAGAAAATTTATTTCTTTGAGGCAAAATCATTTTTATATCCTCCCGCCTCAACAATGTGTAATCGGAGCTTTGAGATTGAATAAAATCATTATCAAGGCCGATGTCAACTATTGTCCATTCACCAACATTTTCATCATTTTCGGGCATGAAAAAAGCCATTTTCGGCAGTTGAAACGAAATAGTTACATCTACTTTCAATTTTGAACGGCCTTGAGAAGAAGAATCTGCAAACAAGCCTGAGGCAATATCCACAGCGATTTTTTTGTTTGGCCATTTGTTTACTGCCTTAATTATTTCCTCAAATTTTCCTTCCAATGGTCTGCTTAAGCCAATACCAAATATGGCATCAATCACCAAGCTATCGGATGCGGGAGGAATTAGCTCATTGGCAGACTTACAGTAATAAACTTGTATTTCTTTTGGAAGTCGGCTATAGTTTAATTGAAAATCAAATGAAGATTCCTCCGCAATGTCAATTATACAAACGTGTACCTCTCTGTGCATTTGGCTGAGCATTCGAGCGATTGCAAGGCCATCACCACCATTATTTCCTTTACCACACAGAATATAAGTAGGTTGCAGATTTGGAAAGAACTTGAAAAATTCATCCACGAATGCGATTGAAGCCCTTTCCATCAAATCTATCGAGGAAATAGGTTCATTTTTTATGGTGTGCTGGTCAGCCTGTTTTATCTGTTCTGAGCTAAGGATTTTCATTTATCGTGAAGTCTAAATATGGTGCGATTTTATTTATAACTGAATCTGAGAGCACTTTAACAAAGCTTAAGTCTTCTAAACTTTGGAAGTTGCCATGTTGCTTTCGATAATTTACAAGTGCTCTCGCTGTATTGTAGCTTATATATGGATGAGCCGAAAGTTGAGCTTGATCGGCTGAATTTATCGATAGCTTTTTGAGTTCAAATTCTTCTCCTATTATAATGTGTGGCTTGATTGCTTCATAGGTTTCTTCTGTAAGCCCATAAACTTCTTTTAGCTGCTCAATACTTGCAAATCCACCTAGAATATCTCGAAATCGAACAATACGGGATGAATACGCTGGCCCTATTCCTCGAATAGTTTGAAGTTCAGTAGAATCGGCCAAATTAATATCCAATAAAAGCGGGAGGTCGGGTTCAACTTCTTTATTTATATCTTCTTCAAATTTCTCACTTTTAGTATTTTCAGATTCCTTATTTTCTGCTACCTCTGAAACATTTTCATAATCAATTTCCTCTGGAAGCTGAATGTAATCTTCGATCCTATCATACAACCAGTCCTGTAATCCATACACATTCTTGATGTCTGTTTTTACCTTAAAACTTCCTCCCGCATTTCTGAAATTGATCAAACGCTCCGCAAGCCAGCCTGGAAAACCCAGACTTACCAATTCATCTTGACTTGCTTCGTTTGGATCGAACAGGAAATAAGAAGGCTCAGATTGGCTGGTTATAAAAGTTGGAAAATCCTCTTGTTTCACTTCCTCCATCGTTTCCCATTTAGCAATCAATTCATTTAGGAGTATTTCGTCTTCATGAGCAATTTCTTCATTACTTCTAGGAATAAATAAAGAGAAGATAATTGGACTAATCAGCATTAGCAGAATTAGAAATTGCAATACTAGAATTCCTTTGGCTTGCTTGCGACTTACACCAAACAAATCTTGAACTCCAGATAATATCCAAAATAGATATGACTTCATATTACAATTTATAAGTATTTGAAATCAGAATAGCCGTACTCAATCTATAAATCAAGCAATTATGAAAAGGGAATATAATAAAAAATCAGAACAGTAAGTAAAGGAAGTAAAACCCGAACTTTTAAGGAATTTCAAAAGTTGTTTCAAAGCCTGATTAATATCAGCTTTTGGCAGAAGTAAATAGCTTAAGTTTGTGCATACTTAGCTTAATCTAATTTGGAATAATTCTAAACAACCAGCTTGGTTTTTATTGATGGAATTAGCCAATTATTTTTGCATCGATTTTAGTGTATATGAAAGGAATCTTTAGGAACATAGGCATCAGTTATAAGGAAGCTCCAGTGGAGTTGAGAGAAATTGTTTCTCTTAGTGAAGATGAGACTCGTTCAATTTTGCAGTTCGTTAAGGATCAAGGTGTTTGCCAGGAAATTTTAATTATTTCTACTTGCAATAGAACTGAATTTCACTATTTATCCGACATCGATTTAAGCGACCAACTTATTGGTTTACTTTGTATTACTAAAGGTTTTTCGCCTAAAGATGATATCACAAGCTATTTCAAAAAGCTAGAAGGTGAAGCCGCAGTTCGTCATCTATTCCGTGTTAGCCTTGGTTTAGAAGCGTTGGTTGTTGGGGATATGCAAATATCCAACCAGGTAAAACGCGCTTATCAGTGGACTGCGGATGCACAGTTGGCTGGACCTTTTATGCACAGATTAATGCATACTGTATTTTTCACCAACAAGAGAGTGGTTCAAGAAACACCATTTAGAGATGGTGCAGCTTCAGTGTCCTACGCAGCAGCTGAGCTTATAGAAGAGCTTACAAGTAATATCCACAATCCAAATATTTTGGTAATCGGTTTGGGAGAGATTGGTACAGATTTGTGTAAAAATCTTACTAAGCTTGAAACTGAAAATGTGGTTATCTGCAATAGAACTTTATCTACAGCTGAGGAATTAGCTGAAAGTTGTGGTTTTAAAGTTCTTCCTTTCGAAGAGCTAGAAAAAGGAATTAAAGAAGCGCACGTTGTAGTGTCTTCTGTAAATATGAATACTCCGCTGATCAATCCGGCTTTAATAGAAAAAGCGGGAGGAATCGATGCATTCAAATTTTTCATAGACTTATCCGTACCTCGTAGCGTGAGTAGCGATGTAGAATCTATCAGTGGTGCTTTCGTTTATAATATTGATCATATACAATCGAAAGTAACCGAGGTTCAAGATAATCGATTAGCATCTATTCCATTGGTTGAGTCCATCATGGAAGAAGCTTTGGCCGAATTTAATGAATGGGATAGAGAAATGGTGGTTTCGCCAACCATTCACAAAATCAAAGATGCCTTAGAATCTATCAGGCAAGAAGAATTGGCTCGCTACCTCAAGAATGCCAATAAAAAAGAAGCTGAAATAATTGAGAAGGTAACTAAGAGCATGATGCAGAAAATCATCAAACTACCTGTGCTTCAATTAAAAGCTGCCTGCAGAAGAGGAGACCCTGAGAATCTGATCGATGTGCTTAATGAGCTATTTGATTTGGAAAAAACTCCGGTTAAGTAATCCCTGAAATTAGTTTAAAATAGATATAAAACACAAAACCCATCCTCTTAGATGGGTTTTGTGTTTTTGGAGGATTATTATCATTTATTTCTGTGAGCTTCCTTTACTGCCTCCTCCTGATGAAGGCTTATCCTTATCCGATCCACCGGATATTGAATCTCTCATATCTGTATCAGCTTGAATGTTTTGCATGCGGTAGTAATCCATTACACCAAGATTCCCACTTCTGAATGCATCTGCAATTGCTTTAGGAATTTCTGCTTCAGCTTGGATCACATTAGCTCTTGCTTCTTGTGATTTCGCTTTCATTTCTTGCTCTTGTGCTACTGCCATTGCTCTTCTTTCTTCAGCCTTAGCTTCGGCTACTTTCAAGTCGGCATTAGCTTGGTCAATTTGAAGCTTGGCTCCAATATTGGATCCTACATCTACATCTGCAATATCTATCGATAATATTTCGAAGGCTGTACCTGCATCAAGTCCTCTAGACAACACAAGCTTTGAAATTTCATCAGGGTTTTGAAGTACATCTTTATGCGACTTAGAAGAACCAATTGATGTTACAATACCTTCACCTACTCTTGCCAAGATCGTTTCCTCACCAGCACCACCAACAAGTTGGGCTATATTAGCTCTTACAGTAACTCTTGCTTTAGCAATTAGCTGAATACCATCAGCAGCAACAGCAGCTACATTTGGCGTATTAATTACTTTAGGATTTACAGATATTTGAACTGCTTGAAATACATCTCTACCAGCCAAATCGATTGCCGTAGCTTGTTTGAATGTGAGTTTAATGTTTGCCTTATCCGCTGAAATTAACGCCTTTATTACCGTTGGCACATTACCTCCCGCCAAATAATGCGTTTCAAGTTCAGAAGTAGTCACATCCAATCCTGCTTTTATCGCGGTAATCATCGAACCAACAATTATTCCTGGCGGAACCTTTCTTATTCGCATAAATACCAGCTCGAATAAACCAACTTTGACGTTAGAAAACTGCGCTGTAATCCAAAGATTTAGCGGAACAAAATACAAGAAGACAAAAATGGCGATGACTATCGCCAATATTAATAAAGCTAATTCCATAATAAACTCGATTTTGATTTATACTTGTTAGACGGCATCAGCTATTGCTTCAACCATTATAATCTTGTCTTGAATTTTAATTACACGCACTTTGGTATTGGTTGGCAGATAACCACCCATTGATCTTACTTCCACAATGCCATTTCTAAACTCTGCCTTTCCCATCGGCCTCAATGCGGAGATAGTTTCACCTTCTTCAGACATACTGACCAATAATTCAACATCCTCGTTGAATTTACTTTTGATTTGGTCTTTCAGGGAAAATTTTTGCCAAATATTTCCTTTCAACCCGAAATAAAGCATAAGCCCAGCACTTGTAATGCTAATGCCTAATACTAGGAAGCCCATATTGGTGCCCAAAGTAGTGAAGCTAGTAATAACGCCACCAATTGTAAATAAGAAACCTAAAATACCAACGATAGTTGTGCCTGGAATTAAGAATAGTTCAACTCCAATCAAAATCAGGCCAATCAGGATTAAGGCTATTATTATCGTGAGGCTTCCCATAGTAGCTAAATATACTTAAATATCCTTGAACTTAGTACGCACGAGCAAAAAGAACTCTTTTACTACTTGGTTTTCCAGAGTAAATACACTTCCCACTTTCTTCTACTGAGTCTAAAGGAATACATCTAATTGTTGCCTTTGTTTCTTGTTTTATTAATTCTTCCGTTTCGGCAGTACCATCCCAATGCGCAAGGATAAATCCAGGCTCTTCGTCCAAAAGTCTTTTAAACTCTTCATATGAATCTACCTCCCGCGTATTTTCTTCTCTAAATTTCAATGCTCGATCGTATAGATTTTGTTGAATCTGATCTAACAAATCAACTATATAATCAGCAAGATTTTCATCTGCATTCACAACTTCTTTGCTCAAAGTATCTCTTCTTGCAAGTTCTACAGTTCCTTTTTCCAAATCACGTGGGCCAATCGCTATTCTAAGAGGAATGCCTTTTTGCTCATAATCCGCGAATTTGAATCCCGGCTTATGCGTATCTCTGTTATCAAACTTCACTTTGACTCCAGCATTTTTAAGTTGGGTTTCAATTTCACGCACCTTTACTGAAATAGCTTCAAGCTCCTCTGCTCCTCTAAATATTGGGACAATAACTACTTGTATTGGTGCTAGTCTTGGAGGAACAATCAAACCATGATCATCAGAATGGGTCATTATTAATGCGCCCATCAATCTAGTACTCGAGCCCCATGATGTTCCCCAAACATATTCAAGTTTACCTTCTTTACTTGTAAACTTCACATCAAATGCTTTAGCGAAATTTTGCCCCAAGAAGTGTGATGTTCCTGCTTGCAAAGCTTTTCCATCCTGCATCAATGCTTCTATACAATAAGTATCCACAGCTCCAGCAAATCGTTCACTTTCAGTTTTCACACCCTTTATTACTGGCATAGCCAATTCTTTCTCAGCAAAGTCTGCATAAACATTGAGCATTTGCACCGTTTCATCAATTGCCTCTTCCCGAGTAGAATGAGCAGTGTGACCTTCCTGCCATAAGAATTCAGTCGTTCGAAGGAATATCCGGGTACGCATTTCCCAACGAACCACGTTGGCCCATTGATTTACCAAAAGTGGCAAATCTCTATATGACTGAATCCAGTTTTTATAGGTACTCCAAATCACTGTTTCAGAAGTTGGGCGGACAATTAACTCCTCCTCCAGTTTAGCTTCAGGATCAACAATTAACTCTTTTGTATCATCCGTAACTTTCAATCTATAATGAGTTACAACAGCGCATTCCTTTGCAAAACCATCAACATGTGCTGCTTCTCTGTTTAAGAAAGACTTTGGTATGAAAAGTGGAAAATAGGCATTTGAATGCCCAGTCTCCTTAAATCGTCTATCCAACTCAGCTTGCATTTTTTCCCAAATCGAATACCCATATGGTTTGATCACCATACAGCCTCTAACAGCCGAATTTTCAGCTAAATCAGCTTTTTTAACCAACTCATTATACCAAGCCGAATAGTCATCGCTACGTTTCGTTATTCCTTTGCTCATAATCCTTTAACGAACTAAAATTATCATTTCAATGTATTTAAGGTGACAAATATAAGTTTTTAGGCTGTATTTATATCTTTTTAAATCTGCCGACGTATATTTATCATGAGAGAGAAAACAAAAAAGGAACATTATGAATATTTTAAGAAATTTAAGTATGCCAGCTGCAATTCTTTTGCTCTGGTCATGTATGCCGGAACAATATGCCAGCGTAAATGAATACGATGACATTTATTTTTCTTCAGCAGATATGCGGGAGGTAAATTATGCTTCATTAGTTGAAAACAATGAACCGCAAAATTTTTCTTCCTATCACAATAATGCCGAGAATGTCCAAATGGAAAACTTCTCTGCAAAAAATGTAAATCCTGATTACATAGCTCGATACGCAAATCAAAGTTCTACCAACAGTGAAAACTATGGGAGCGATGATTATTATGTTGAAGACTATGATAATAATGGCTTGAATAATAACAGAAATCTAGCTAGCCAAGGTCAAAACACTACCTACAATAACTACCGAATTACAAATTATAATGGGTTTGGTGGCATGAGTCCATTCTCAATGGGAATGGGTATCGGTATGAGTCCTTGGGGAATGGGTGGCTTTGGAATGAGTCCGTTTGGCTATGACCCATTCTTCGATCCATTTTTCCCTAGAGCTGGCTTCAGAACTGGTTTTAGTATGGGATTTGGCTTTAGTAACTTCGGTTTCGGAATGGGCTCCATGAGAATGAGAAATATGATAGCGATGTCATATGGTTACGGTGGTGGTTTTGGTAATCCATTTTTTATGGATCCTTGGATGTCACCATATGGATTCAATAGTTTCGGCTATGGAGGTTTTGGTAGTCCATTTGGATTTGGAAATAGATTCTACAGTCCAGTTGTGATTATTAACAATTCAGATATCCCTAATCGTCAATATGTAAGAGGTCCAAGAGATGGCAGAAGCAGTCAATTTGCAAATGCATCAAATGCTATTCCATCGACTCGTTCAGCTGTAGCTGCGCAAAGATCTAATGCTGGAGCAAATCAAGTAACTAGTCAAAGAAGAGACTTCTCTCAAACTCAAAATGAGTATTATAGAAACTCTAGACGGAGTATTGCAAATAGTGGTTCAAGTGCTACAAGAAATACAGCAAGCGCAATAACATCTAACACAAGAAGAGGTTATACTCCTTCAAATGTTGCTAATAGTAGAAGAAGTTCAACTGCCAATTATGGTAGACCAACAACTACGAACTCAAGAAGTAATTCAGTCTATAACGGTTCAGCAACTAGAAGCAGAATGGGAACATCAACCCCACCTACCAGAAGTAGAACTGGAACAATGTCAACTGGTGGTGCTTCGAGAAGTACAGGAAGTAGTGTAGGCAGGTCATCTGGAACTGTAGGTGGCGGAGGAGCTACAAGATCTTCTGGAGGTGGTAGAACATCATCTTCAGGCGGTAGAGGAGGGAGATAATCCCTCTTTTTTTTCTCTCTCAGAAATTAACACCCTAGATTTTTTACCACTAACTTATATTTATGATTCGTTCAATAGGAATGACAGCTATTCTATTGAGCTCGATAATGCTATGTGCATTGCAATCTGCAAATGCTCAAATAGCGCCGGGATCAATAGGTTATTATGAGGATGCCCTTAGATTTAGTAGAATGCAATCCACTGGAACAGCAAGAATGTTAGGAATCGGTGGAGCACAAACTGCTTTGGGAGGAGATGTTTCACAAGCTTTAATTAATCCAGCTGGATTAGGATTATTTAGAAGATCAGAGTTTTCAATAACAGGCGGAATGACCTTTTATAATTCTGAATCAAACTTCAATGGATTTTCCTCTAATAGACCAATCAATAATTTCTCATTACCACAACTTGGTTTGGTTATTAGCAATGTAAAAGATGACATTGAATTGGGTAAATGGAGAGGTGGATCATTCGCTATAAATTTTGCAAGATTACAGGACTTCAGAAATGAAGTTGGCTATAGAGGATTTAATGATGATAATTCTATCATTGACTATTTTATTGAGCGTGCTGATGGTATTCCAACAAGCTCGATAGGAAATGCTGGTCTGGTTGGTAGGGCATATGACACTTACTTAATAAATCCCTTCCCAAATACTGATGATGTATATGATTCTTTTGTACTTGGGTTTCCTGAACAACAAGAGACCATAATATCAAGCGGGAGGGCAGATAGAATTCAATTTAGTTATGGTGGTAATTTCGACAACAAACTATATTTCGGCGCTGGGATAGGAATTACAACACTTGAATATAGTAGTTCCAAAGACTTTTCAGAGTTTTTTGAAGGTGAGCCTTTATTAGATTTACTTACCTATGAAGATATTTTCATTACAGGAAATGGATTCAATTTCAATATTGGAGCAATTGCTAAATTGAATGATAATATAAGATTGGGAGCTTCGATAGTATCACCTACATGGTATAATTTAGATGAAGAGTTCTCAAATGGAATTATTGCGAATTATGATAATTATTATTACGCAGCTGGAGACACTACTTTAACAGAACTAAGCTCCGTGTCAGACATTTTCTTGACCAATTACAATATGAGAACTCCTTGGAGAGTAAATGCAGGTGCGAGTTTTATTGTAGGAAAAAATGGCTTTATCTCGGCCGATGTAGAATATGTAGATTATACTCAGGCAAACCTTAGCTCTGTTGAACTTGATTTATCGTCTGATAATCAAACCATTGCAAACCTGTATACAAATGCAGTTAATCTTAGAATTGGCGGTGAGTATAGATATGATATCTTCAGGTTGCGAGGTGGTTATGGTTATTATCAAGATCCAACAAATTTTGATGATAACGTAGATAGAAGTATCTCCTCCATTTCCGGTGGCCTAGGTTTGAGAATGCAACAATACTTTTTTGATGTAGCGGTTGTGCATAATTTCACAAACAACACTTACAGCCCTTATACATTATTTGATGGGACACAACCTAATATCAATATACAAGATCGCAATACAAGGGCACTTTTAACTTTTGGATTCAATTTCTAAAAAGAAATGAAATATTGTCAATAAATTAAAGGCTTCTTTTAGGAGCCTTTTTTATTTCGTAAAATCTTTATCAAATCATCGACTGAGTGTTTTGTGGAGTCGTATTTGAAATTGGCCATTTCATAAAATGACTTTCGAGCATTCCAAGTTGCACTTACGGTTTCGAGTAAATTTTTCCCCTTCAACAAAGGTCTTGCTCCCGCTTTTCTTTTCAACCGCTTTGCCAATGTAGGAATGTCAGTAAAAACATGAACAACCTCACCAGCATCCAACATTAATGGAAGGTTATCATGGAAACAAGGTGTGCCTCCACCCGTTGCTAGGACAAAAGATTTTTGTTCACTTTGAATAAAATGAGCTAATTTCCGATGCTCTAATTCTCGAAAATACATCTCTCCATCTGAACTGAAAATTTGAGAAACTGTCTTCCCTTCCTCCCGCTCTATTTCATAGTCCAAATCAAAAAACGCACACTCTAATTGTTGAGCTAGCTGCATTCCAAAGGTGGTTTTACCTGTACCAGGCATTCCGATTAGGAATATTTTATCGCGCATACAGCTCTTTGATTTCTTCTACCGAAGGCACATCATTATAGTGATATTTTGCTTTCACCTCACCGTTTTGCAAAAATATTAACCCTGGGTTTGAGCGAATTATCGTTTTAAGCACAGTAGCATCACCATAATAATAAGGGATTGCCAATTGCACTTCGTGTCTGAAATTTTCAAAAAGCTGACGCTCACTAGATGTAATTGCAATTGCTTCAATATCAGTATCATTCAATTCATCAATCAAAATATTAATTGGTCTAAAACTACGGATATTTGCTTTTTCTGTATTAGTAACAATCACAATTAGCTTATTCCCTTGCAGCGTATAGTCAGTCCAATCGCCTTCATCATTCCATATATTATACTCAGTGATTTTAGGCTTAGCTTCTGGATTTTTTAAGATCATTTCCTTGAACTCGTAGGACTCATCCATCGGATACTCATCAAAAACCACTTCCTCTCCATTCTTGGACATGATATATTGATACTGAAATTCTGCAGATGGCTGCATATTAGTTGGGATATGAGTCCCTACTTTGAATGCTCTAAAATCAATGAATGGTAAATGTGCAATTGCATAATATGCTATTGCCAAATTCAGCAGAGTAGTTAAAATAATAGCCAAATGACGAGTCGCTTGGTTTTCAGGTCGCACAGCTCGGTGTCTAGCAAAAAACAGCCAACTTATGGTAAATAGCAGGATCATATCCTTATAAAAAGACTCCCAAGGTGTAAGCTTAATTGCATCACCAAAACAACCACAATCCGTTACTTTATTAAAATATGCTGAATAGAATGTGAGAAAAGTGAAAAACAGAATCATCGCTAACAATAAGCTAGTTGTTACTTTTGGCTTATATCTGATCAATAAAGCCACACCCAATACTACTTCTACCACACATAAAAAGACCGAAAGATATAATGAGTATGGAATAAAAGATCTGAAAAATGGAGCAATATCTAGTGAAAAAACCTCAAAGTATTCGGTTAATTTAATGGAAGTGCCAACTGGATCATTTACTTTGATTAAGCCTGAAAAGATAAAAAGTAAGCCTGTAAACCATCTAAAAAACTCTGTTATAACTCTCATAGTTTAATGCTTTTAAGAAGGATTAAAGAAAATACGGCGTAATTAATCATATCTTGATAATTGGCTTTTATACCCTCAGAAACAATAGTTTTCCCTTCATTATTTTCGATTTGTTTCACTCTTAAAAGCTTCATAAGGATAATATCAGTTATTGAGCTAACCCTCATTTCTCTCCAAGCCTCACCATAATCGTGGTTCTTTTTCGAAAGTAAAGAGAGGTTTTCTTCTACAACCGCATCATAAAGTGGTTCAAGCTCTTCAAAAGGGATTTCCAATCTTTCGTCGTTTAGCAATTGCATTTGAATAATGGCCATGATAGAATAATTGATAATTCCAATAAACTCTAATTTTGGATCATCATCTACTAGCTGCATTCCCTTATCCTGAATCGACCGTAATCTTTGTGCTTTGATATATATTTGATCTGTAATCGAAGGTAATCGTAATATGCGCCATGATGTGCCATAATCCCTCGTTTTCTTTTCAAATAGTTCTTTACAGGCCTTAATAACTTCTCTATATTCGCCAATCGTTTGGCTTTTGGTTAAGTCTTGCATTCCAAAATCTTTTGTTCAAAAATAAGGTGCTTCAAGGAAAAGAAACTATTTTCTCTCCAAAATCTACACTCAACCTAAATGGTCGTCTGTTTGATATCCAAAAACCCAAGGTAATGGGTATTTTGAATATCACCACAGATTCTTTTTATGATGGTAGTAAATATCAAACAGCAACGCAAATTATCAAAAGAGTTGAAGAAATGATGCAGGAGGGTGTAGATATTATTGATATAGGCGCCCAATCTTCAAGACCCGGAGCTGATGAGATCCCTTTATCTAAAGAAATCGAACAAATCCAAACGTCTTGTTCACTAATTCTAAAGCAATTTCCAGAAGCCATCTTATCTATTGACACGTACCGAGCTGATGTAGCAAAAGCTGGCTTCGACAATGGTGCATTGATGATAAATGATATTAGTGGTGGCACTTTAGACAATAATATGCTAGCCACCGTTGCAGAAATGAATATTCCTTATATCTTGATGCACATTAAGGGCAATCCTAAAACAATGCAAAACCTTACGCATTATGACAATTTTCTTCAGGAAGTAATTTTACACTTGCAAGAACGATTGCATTTGGCAAAAGAGTTAGGGATAAAGGACATAATTATTGATCCTGGATTTGGTTTCGCTAAATCTTTAGATCAAAATTATCATTTACTCAAAAAATTGAGTTATATTAATATTTTAGATTGTCCTATCTTGGTTGGTCTTTCAAGAAAATCCATGACATGGAAATTTTTAGAGGTAAGTCCTGAAGAGGCACTTAATGGGACAACAGTCTTAAATACAGTCGCTATCATGAATGGTGCAAAAATTATAAGAGTTCATGATGTGAAAGAAGCAAAACAGACCATTAAATTAGTAGAAAAAATAAGGCATTGATATACCTTTTCAAAATAGGCTTTCTTGACATCAGATGGATAGACTTGCTAGATATACTAGCAGTAGGATTCCTTATTTTCCAACTATATAAACTCTTGAAAGGCAGTGTTGCCTTGAGAGTATTCCTAGGTTTACTTTCGCTTTATCTAATATATTTAGTAGTACGAGCTGCTCAAATGGAGCTTCTTTCAAGTATCCTTGGCCAGTTTATGAGTGTTGGTGTATTGGCGGCTATCATCCTTTTTCAGCAAGAAATCAGAAAATTCTTACTCATCATTGGTAAAACCACAGCATTGAATAGAGAAAATATCTTTGCTGGCATTTTTGGAAAAAGAACAAATGTTGGTGCAACCAACATTACTCCTATTATTGAAGCTTCCAAAATAATGGCTGGTAGCAATACTGGTGCTCTTATTGTTTTTTCTAAAAGTTCAGAGCTGAAATTTTATCAGGAGTCTGGTGACATAATGGATGCTGAAATTTCTAAGCGACTATTATTAGCCATATTCAATAAATATAGCCCTTTGCATGATGGGGCTGTCGTTATATTTGAAAATAGAATCAAAGCCGCCAGATGTATTTTACCTGTTACTGAAAGAGAAAATCTCCCTGCACAATTAGGCTTAAGACACCGTGCTGCAATTGGTATGACTGAATCTACAGACACATTGGTTTTAATTGTTTCAGAAGAAACTGGGCAAATAAGTACAGCACGAAACGGTATTATTTATTCAAATTTATCTCCACAAGAAGCCCGTCAGAGAATCCATACTTATCTATTCGAGGATGAAGAAGATGATGGAGGAAATCAATCTACTGATGCAAAATCAGCTAGTCCTGAGAAAGTAAAAAGTAAAAAAATAGCGGCTCTGGAAGAACCAGAATCCGCTAATTAAGGTAATGTACTGAAAAATAGTTGGTGACTTTTATCTTAATATTCCGTAATATCCGGCGCTGCCCTGAAGAGGA
>NZ_JBMPIY010000017.1:0-78900 GCF_049340005.1 Peijinzhouia sedimentorum | reverse complement strand
TTCAGTAAACTCTACGTAACTTATTGATAGTCAAAGCCTATATGGGCGTTTCACCAACTATTTTTCAGTATTATGCCCTAATTAATTACATTTCACCACTTCTATTTCAATACTGCAAGTTCTTTACCCACTTCGGTGAAAGCATTTATTGCTTTATCTAAATGTTCACGTGAGTGAATAGCTGAAATCTGAACTCGAATCCTAGCTTGTCCCTTTGGTACTACCGGATAATAGAATCCAATTACATATATACCTTTCGCTAATAGCTTCTCTGCAAATTGCTGAGCTAGTGGAGCTTCGTACAACATAATCGGTACTATTGCATGCTCGCCAGGCTTTATATCAAAGCCTGCTTCAGTCATTTGCTCTCTGAAATATTTGGTGTTCTCTTCAAGTCTATCACGCAATTCTGTAGTTTCACTTAGTCTGTCAAAGACCGCAATAGACGCACCTACAATTGATGGAGCTAGCGTATTGCTAAACAAATATGGTCTTGATCGTTGACGAAGGATTTCAATAATCTCTTTTTTACCTGAGGTAAAGCCACCAGAAGCACCTCCCAATGCCTTACCCAAAGTGCCTGTGATAATATCTACTCTATCCATCACATTGCGGAATTCATGTACTCCACGGCCAGTTCTACCCATAAATCCCGTTGAATGACACTCATCTGTCATTACTAAGGCGTTGTATTTATCAGCCAAATCACAGATTTTATCTAGTTGGGCAATCGTGCCATCCATTGAAAATACACCATCAGTCACAATAATCTTCTCTTTCGCCCCTGCTTCATTAGCCTCGATGAGTTTTTGCTCCAAATCGGCCATGTCATTATGATTATAGCGATACCGCATTGCCTTGCAAAGTCTCACTCCATCAATAATACTTGCATGATTTAGCGCATCAGAAATTATTGCATCTTCAGGACCAAAAAGTGGCTCGAATACTCCACCATTTGCATCAAAAGCTGCGGCATATAATATAGTATCTTCCATTCCCAAAAACTTTGAAATCTTCTCTTCCAATTCTTTATGGATATCCTGCGTTCCACAAATAAAGCGCACAGAAGACATTCCAAATCCATGTGTGTCAATGGAATTTTTAGCAGCTTCAATTACTTTTGGGTCGGATGATAAACCTAGATAGTTATTTGCGCAAAAGTTTATAACCTCCCGCCCTTCGCTCGTTTTGATGTCCGCTCCCTGTGGAGTGGTAATAATTCTTTCTGTTTTATAAAGACCTGCATCTTTAATTTCTTGCAGTTCTTTACTTAATTTTTCTTTTAGTGTACTATACATGAGTTTATACGTTTTTAGTCTTTGGGAAAAAAGCGGGAGGATAATCTGAATGATCTAATATTAAACTCCTCAAAAATGCTTTTGTCTATAATTTAATTTTCTTGTTCAGTCTTCAAAGGAAACTCCCTCCGCAATGGATTGATTAAATAAAGTTTCTGATCTGTAAAGGTTGTAGGATTTAACTGCTCGTATTGTTGCTCCCATTCCAACCAAAGTTGTGGTCTAGCTTTCTTCAAATCCGCAGAATCAATCTTCTTGCTACTTAAGTATTCCTCAAAACTTGGATGCATCCCCAAAAATAAAAAGAAGACCGTCCATAAGCTAATAGATATTTTAAACAATGGTTTGCCCAAGATTTGTAATTTTGAGAACCCAAAACAAACATTTTACCCAAAATTAACATGGAAAAAATTCTGGTAATTGGTGCTGGAGGTCAATTAGGCTCAGAGCTTACCTTTGCGCTGGCAAAATTGCACGGCACTACCAATGTAATAGCCACTGACATAAACGATAGGTCGAGGAAAATTTTTGACGGCTTACAATTCTTCACTTTAGATGCTATGGACAAAGCAGCCATATGCGACCTTATCGATAAGCATAATATCACTCAAATCTATCATTTAGCCGCTATCCTATCTGCTACCGGCGAGAAGAACCCAATATGGGCTTGGGACTTAAATATGAAGTCACTCCTCAATGTGTTGGAACTTGGCAGGGAAAAGAAACTCAATAAAATATATTGGCCAAGCTCTATTGCTGTATTTGGTCCAAATACGCCAGTGGATAATACACCGCAAAATTGTGTAATGGATCCTAGCACTGTGTATGGCATAAGTAAACTTGCTGGCGAGAGATGGTGCGAGTATTACTTTCTAAAATATGGTCTTGATGTAAGAAGTTTGCGCTACCCGGGTTTGATTGGTTACAAATCATTACCTGGTGGTGGCACTACTGATTATGCAGTAGATATTTTTCATAAGGCCATTGAAGGCGAATCCTTTGAATGCTTTTTGGATAAAGGCACATTATTACCGATGATGTATATGCCAGACGCTATCAAAGCCACTATTGACTTGATGCAAGCACCAATAGAAAATGTGAAAGTTCGCTCAAGTTACAATGTTGGCGCGCTTAGCTTTGGCCCTGAAGAAATCTATGAAGAAATAAGGAAACACTATCCTGATTTTAAAATTACTTACAAACCAGATTCCCGTCAAGGAATTGCAGATAGCTGGCCTAATAGCATTGACGATTCAGCTGCCAGAGAAGATTGGCATTGGAAGCCAGATTATGATCTCCCTTACATGGTGAAAGACATTATTGAAAACCTTCCGCAATTGATTGGGACTTTCTGAAAAAAAATAGGCTGGCCAAATTGGCCAGCCTATTTAATATATACCAGTATTTTAATTCTTATTCACCTTGACCTAGAGAATAGCCTCTAACGCCGTTGAATGTATAAAGGTGCTCTACCTTCACAAACTCTAAACCTGCATTAGTAATTCTTTCTAGCAATTTAATCACTTGCTGATGAGTACAAGTTTCAGCAGTTGCATTGAATCTACATCTCCAATTATCTGAGCAGAATGTTTCAGGCTTGCCTCCTGGATACACTTTTACTCCCCTATTGTTGATCATATTTAGTGTAAGGCCTTCTCCACTAATGTTTCTCATTTTCTCTCCTAAGACATTTGGATCTCGATTATCATCAGTCCAATCAAGAAACACATCCACGCCAACCAATTCTTTTTTCTCGTATGGTCTTTCTTTTAGTGCTTTTGTAGCTTCCTTTACTTCAGATTTGAATTTTGCAGGAACCATTGTGCTAGGTAATTGACCTAATCTTTCGATTACAGCATCGGCAAAAGAGGCAGTACTTGCTCTTACCTTGCTGAGATCGTCCTTATAAATATCGCCAGTATGCACACCATCTTCAATTGTTTTCATCCAAGCATTGCTCACTTTTTCAGCAATGTCCGGCTGTCCAATATGTACTAGCATCATTATAGCCGCATTGAGCAAGCCAGAAGGGTTTGCAATTCCTTTACCAGCGATATCCGGCGCAGAACCATGAATTGCCTCGAACATAGCTACATCATTGCCAATATTTGCACTTCCTCCTAGACCAACAGAACCGGTAATTTGAGCAGCAATGTCTGAAATAATATCTCCGTATAAGTTTAATGTAACTATCACATCAAACATCTCCGGACGATCCGCTATCAAGGCAGATCCAATATCAATGATGACATGGTTAGTCTCGATTTCAGGATACTCAAGTGCTACTTCATTGAAAATTTGATGGAACAATCCATCTGATATTTTCATGATATTATCCTTACTCATACAAGTCACTTTTTTACGACCATATTTTCTGGCGTATTCAAATGCATATCGGATAATTTTTTCACTGCCTGGTCTTGACACCAGTTTCAGCGCTTCTGTCACCTCTTGAGTTTGGCGGTATTCAATACCTGCATAAAGATCTTCTTCATTTTCACGCACAATCACCATGTCTGTTTTAGGGTGATTTGTTTTTACAAAAGGGTGAAAACTACGGCATGGCCTTACATTAGCATAAAGGCCAAGGGTTTTGCGGGTAGTTACATTTAAGCTCTTAAAACCTCCACCTTGTGGTGTAGTAATTGGTGCTTTCAAAAACACCTTTGTACGAGAAAGCGATTCCCAAGAACTTTCTTCAATACCAGATGTAATGCCTTTCAAATAAACCTTTTCACCTATTTCTATAACTTCTGTTTCAATTCTTGCGCCTGCAGCTTCAAGAATTTTCAACGTAGCTGACATTATTTCAGGACCTATACCATCTCCGTAGGCAACGGTAATTTTGGTTTTTGAAGACATATAATTAAGATTTTATCGTTTTAAATAATTATGGGCTTGTAATTAGGCCACAAAATTAATCAATAGGAGTGATTAACCTAAATAAGCTATGAAGAACGGTAATGATTTACCAAAATTCTGAGTTAGAAATAAATGACTAGGAGAGCAATAAGGCCTATCCAAATCTATTTCTTTAACTTTCCCAAGTCACCTAGTATATTTGACCAAACCTAATACGATAAACAATGACCGAATTTTCAAATATTAGTCTTAGCAATAAAGAGGGAATCCTCACAATTACACTTAACAGGCCCGACAAATTAAACGCAATTAACATTGGAACAATTGCGGAACTCAGAGAGGTATTTAATAATGTGATGGACAGCAGAGAAATAAAAGCAGTAATCCTTACAGGAGCTGGCGAAAAAGCTTTTGCCGCTGGAGCAGACATATCTGAAATTGCAGGGCTGAATGAAGTGAACGGCAGGAAATTCAGTGAAAGTGGACAGGAGGTTTTTCAAATGATTGAAAATTGTCCAAAACCAGTAATTGCTGTAGTTAATGGCTTTGCACTTGGCGGTGGGTGCGAATTGGCAATGGCCTGCCACATGCGTGTTGCAGTAGAAAGAGCCAAATTTGGGCAACCAGAAGTAAACCTTGGAGTGATCCCAGGCTATGGCGGCACGCAAAGACTAACCCAACTTGTAGGAAAAGGAAAAGCCATAGAATGGATGATGACGGGTGAAGTGATCAATGCCGAACAAGCTTTAAATCATGGATTGGTCAACCATGTATGTGCAGATAAGGAAGAAGCTATCAATAAAGCTACTGCTATACTACAAACCATTATGGCCAAAGCTCCAATTGCCATCGGCTTGGTAGTAGATTGCGTAAATGCTGCTTACCTCCCCAAAGAAGACGGATTCCAAACTGAAGCCAACGGCTTTGGAATTTGCTGCAAAACAGCAGACTTCAAAGAAGGAACAACAGCATTTTTAGAAAAAAGAAAAGCTGAATTCAAAGGTGAATAAAATCAATGAATAGCAATAGCTAGGCGGAATGAATCCACTTAAGAAACTAGCGGGGGATACCGCCTTGTATGGAATAAGCAGCATAGTTGGGCGATTGCTCAACTATTTGCTTGTACCATTCTATACGGCTGTTTTTGCTACAGGTGAGTATGGCGTAGTCACTAAAGTTTATGCGTTTGTCGCCTTTCTCAATGTACTCTATACCTATGGACTCGAGACTGCCTATTTTCGATTTGCAGCTGCAAATCCAGAAAATGAGCAAAAAGTGTATAATACTGCCACTTCCTTAATTTTACTCAGCAGTCTCTTTTTCTCTGGGGTCATGGTGTACTTTGCTACGCCAATAATCAATGCTATTGGTTATGAAGGAAATGAGCAATTTGTTTATTGGTTTGCTGCCATTCTTGCGATCGATGCTTTTGTAGCCATTCCATTCGCACAACTCCGATTGCGGAGAAAAACTTGGGCTTTTGTTGGAGCAAAATTGGGCAATATTGGCATTAATGTCGGTCTCAATCTTTTCTTCATTGTGCTCTGCAAAGGCATTTGGGATGGTGAATTCCTCCCGCAATTCAAGGAAATCATTGACCCTATTTACAATCCAAATTATGGAATCGAGTATGTATTCATTTCCAATCTGATTGCAAATGCCTGTTTGTTGATTTTCCTTAGTCCTTATTTAGCTCGACTCAGATTTCAAATTGATTTTGAAACCCTCAAGCCAATGCTCAAGTATGCTTACCCTCTCCTATTCTTAGGTTTGGCTGGCGTTACAAATGATATGCTTTCTAGGGCACTTTTTGAGGTTTTACTTCCCGAAGGCTTTTATCCTGGTAAAACAAGTCAAGAAGCTCTTGGAATTTTTGGTGCCTGCTTCAAATTAGCAGTTTTTATGAATCTAACAGTTCAAGCATTTCGCTATGCCTCCGAACCTTTCTTTTTCTCTAGAGCGAAAGACAAAGAATCTCCGGCATTATTTAGTGATGCCATGCATTGGTTCGTGATTTTGGCTTGTTTCATCTTATTAGCAGTTAGCATAAATTTGGATGTGATTGGTCTATTGCTTCGCAGACCTGAATACAGAGAAGGTTTAGAAATGGTGCCTTTGCTTTTGTTAGCCTATCTATTTTTAGGCGTGTATTTCAATCTTTCTATCTGGTTCAAATTATCCGACAGAACATATTATGGAACATGGATCACCGTATTAGGTGCCATAGCTACTATTATTCTCAATATTGTTTTGGTTCCTAAATTTGGCTATGTGGGTAGCGCATTAGCTTCTGTAGGTTGTTATTCATTAATGACTGTGGTTTGTTTTTACTTTGGGCAGAAATATTATCCCATTCCTTACAAGATTTGGGCAGATTTGGGCTATATTTCGGTTACACTTGCGCTTACTTATGCCGTAATGGAGGTGCAATTGAGTTCTCAATTATTGGCAACTTCTTTCCATTTGTTGGTAATTGTGGCATTTTTATTAGTCGTATTTTTGATCGAAAAAAGGAGATTGAAATCTCTAAAAATCAATGAAAGTTAAGGTTATCAATTCATCCAAGCATCCTTTGCCTGAATATCAAACTGAGCTTTCAGCTGGACTGGATCTCAGAGCAAATATTGATAGAAGCGAGATGTTGCAGCCTTTGGAACGCAAACTTATAGGTACTGGACTTTTCATGGAACTGCCCGCTGGCTACGAAGCCCAAGTGAGACCAAGAAGTGGTTTGGCGTATAAGCATGGTATTACTGTTCTTAATAGTCCAGGTACCATCGATGCAGACTATAGAGGTGAAATAAAAGTATTATTGGTAAATCTTTCGAATGAGGCATTTGAGGTAAAAGATGGAGAAAGAATAGCTCAAATAGTAGTGGCCAAGCATGAGCAAATAACTTGGGAAAATGGCACGGAACTCAGCGCTACAGAAAGAGGAGCGGGAGGATACGGAAGTACTGGAAAAAATTAAATTTGAAGTAGATAATTAAATTCTGATATGAATATAATCGTACCAATGGCTGGAATGGGCAAACGAATGAGACCTCATACCCTTACTGTTCCAAAACCACTCGTACCTATTGCAGGCAAACCAATCGTGCAACGATTAGTGGAAGATATTGCGAAAGTAGCTCAAAATAATATAGATCACGTGGCTTTCGTTATCGGTCATTTTGGCGAAGCTGTTGAAAATCAATTACTTGAAATCGCCAAAAATGTGGGCGCTGAAGGTAGCATCCATTATCAGGAAGAAGCACTTGGAACGGCACATGCGATTCTTTGTGCGCAAGAACATTTGCATGGCAATACAATTGTGGCATTTGCTGACACGCTTTTTAAGGCTGACTTTACATTGGATACAAATGAAGATGGCATTATCTGGGTTCAGAAAATTGAAGACCCTACAGCTTTTGGCGTTGTAAAAATAAACAATGAAGGAATCATTACGGACTTCGTGGAGAAGCCTCAAGAGTTTGTATCAGACTTGGCGATTATTGGCATTTATTATTTCAAAGATGGAGCTTACCTAAAAGAGCAGCTTCAATATCTAATAGACAATGATGTTCGCGACAAAGGTGAATATCAAATTACAAACGCTTTAGAGAATATGAAAAAAAATGGCACCAATTTCAAACCTGGTGCCGTTACAGAATGGTTGGATTGTGGCAACAAGAACGCAACTGTTCATACCAATACTAGATATCTGGAGTTTATAAAAGATACGCATCTAATTGCCGAAAGTGCTGAAATAAAGAACTCTGTAATCATTCCTCCCGTTTATGTGGGTGAAAATGCAATAGTAAATAATTCAGTAATTGGGCCATATGTATCACTTGGTGACAACTCTCAAGTGTATGATTCCAGAATCGAAAAATCAATAATTCAAACTAATTCCACGCTATCCAAAGTAGTGTTGGAGAATAGTATGATAGGCAATTATGCTATAATAAGTAAAAAAGCAGGAGACTTAAGTGTTGGAGATTATAACCAAATTTCAGAGTAAAAAACACCTGTTTGTAGGGCTATTCTGTTTATTTTTATCCTCTACGCTAGTGGCGCAGGATTTGAATAACATCATGGCCAGAAATAATGCGGGGGGTGAAAAGGAGAAAAATGCCCAAGCAGAATCTTATTTCATCGATGGGCAAAAATTCTATTTACTCGAAGATTACGCTAGTGCCTTACGCAGCTTTATGCTCGCTGCTGAATTATACCCAGAAAATGCCGCGATCAATTATAAAATCGCCCAAATTCAAAACCTACAAGGCAACACCAGTGAAGCATTAAGTTACATCGATATTGCCTTAAAAAATGACTCTAGCAATCGCTATTATTACGAACTAGCTGCAGAAATTTATAGAGAAATTGGTGATTTTAATGAAGCAGCAAAAGTATATGAAAGCCTCTTAGAAACCACACCAGAAGCAATCGACGTGTATGTAGATTTAGCAGAAATTTACATATACCTAAACAATAATGACAAAGCACTATTTGCCTTAGAAAAAGCTGAAGAAACCCTTGGAATCACTCCAGAAATCGTTGCTGAAAAACAAAAAATTTTACTACAGCAAGATCGATTAGAAGATGCCATTAACGAAGGACTGAAACTCACCGAGGCTTATCCAGAGGAACCATCATTTATCCTTTCATTATCCAATATTTTAATTAGCCTTGATAGACCTCAAGAAGCTGCTGATTACCTGAAAGAATACTTGGCTAATCAAGGTGAATCAGCCGAAGTAAGATTGATGCTTGCTGAAACTGATAGACTTCAAGGATCAGAAATGGATGCAAAAGAAAACTTACTCATTGCATTCAATGACCCACAATTGGATATCAGAAATAAGATTCAAATAGTCGGCAACTATATTGAAATGCTACCTAATTTAGAGCTAGAACCATTCGTTTCTGATTTGGCTGTCGCATTGGTAAATGTCCACAATGAAAGCGCAGCTGCTCATGGTATGTATGCAGATTTTCTATTTAAAATTAACCGACCACAAGAAGCACTGGAATCTTACATCAAATCTGTGAACATAGATGAATCAAACTTCCAGGTTTGGCAAAACATCCTAAGTCTTCAGCTTCGATTCGATAAGATTGATGATTTAGAAGAATATTCTGAAAAGGCTCTCGAATACTTCCCGAATGTTGCCAACATCTATTTTTTCAATGGATCAGCTAAAATCAGGAAAAAAGATTACCAGGATGCAATCAGCATGTTTGAGACAGGTCTCTTGTATGCTAGTAGCAATGATGAGCTTAAACTTCTTTTCCTTGGTCAATTAGGTGATGCTTACAATGGCGCTAAGGATTACAAAAAATCTGATGAAGCCTATGAAAAAGCCCTTGAAATAGATCCTCAAGATAATTATGTACTCAATAATTACAGCTATTACTTATCTATGCGGGAACAAAATTTGGAAAAAGCTAAAGACCTTTCTTCCCGCTTGATCAAGAATAACCCCAATAACCCAAACTATTTAGATACACATGCTTGGGTACTTTACAAACTCGAGGAATTTGAAAAAGCCTTACCCATTTTAATAGATGCGCTCAAAACAAATGAAGGTGCAGCCAACGGCACAATTGTTGAACATTACGGAGATGTATTGTTTCAGCTCGGCAAAAGTGACTTAGCAATGGAACAATGGATAAAAGCTAAAAGTCTAGGTAATGTATCAGAATGGATCGACAAAAAAATTGCAGAGGGTAAACTATATGAATAAGGCTTTCTTATTCACTTTTGCAATTCTACTATTTTTCATTTCTTCTTGTTCTAAAAAATCTTCGACCATTGGCTCAAATGAAGGCAAAGCTAATTTCGAACTTCCAGAATCCAACTTCGAATACCTTACCACCCGCAGCAAAATCAAATTTGAAACTCCTAATCAAAGTCTAAGCGGCACAGGCAGTATTCGCATAAAACAAGATAGCGTAATTTGGATGTCTATTACCGCAGCACTAGGCATAGAGGCAGGCAGAGTGCTTGTAACACAAAATGAAGTTGCCATTATGGACAGAATTAACCGAACGTATTCAGTGTTTGATTACCCAAGTTTAATTCGTCGATTCAATTTTTATGTAGACTACAATATCCTGCAAGAGATATTTTTGGGAAATATGCCTTTCCCTTTGCAAGAAAAAGATAAGATAAATAGGAAAGGGAACGTTTGGGAAGTGAAGCAGCAGTTGGCAAACCTCTTAGTTGAAAATTTCATGCATGCCGGCATTATGAAATTAGAAAACTTAGAAATCGTACAAAAACCTATCAATAATTCGTTGAAAATGAGTTTTGATGGTTATGAAAATGTGAGCGGAATGCCAATTCCTTTCAAAAGTGCTGTATCTTTGAATTACAATACAAGTGGAAAGAAACAACAAACTACCATACAAATTGAACACTCAAGGGTTGATATCAGCGCAGAAGCACTCACATTCCCCTTTAGCATTCCCGATCGCTACACGCGTATTTAGTGTTGCTTTTTTCATTTTATTTTGGCTCATTTTACCTCCCGCTTTTTCTCAAAACCGAAACGAGCTAGAGAAACAAAAAGCTAATATCATCACTAAAATAAAGGAAATAGAAGGCATTCTTTCTAAAACCACTCAAGAAAAGCAAACTACCCTAAGCGAGCTCAATTCAATCAACAAACAAGTTGAAACACAACAAGAATTAATTTCGAGCATCAACCAAGAAGTACGGCTACTTGATAGAGAAATCAAGGCAAATCTTGATAAAATAACCGCACTCGAAAGAGAATTAGATAATCTGAAAAGTGAATATGCGGCCATGATTTATGCCACCTCCAAAAGTCAAAGTGGCGTGAACGAGTTGATGTATTTGTTCTCTTCCAAGTCATTCTACCAGTTTTACATGCGCTATAAGTATATGCAGCAATATGGTGATGCAAGAAGAAAACAAGCAGAAACAATTACTAGAGTACAGGAATCACTACGTGAAGAATTGCTAATAACCCAGAAAAAGCGGGAGGAGCAAAACCAGCTTTTGCGAGAGCAACTTGCCCAAAACCAAACCTTACAAGGCCTTAAGAAAAAACAACAGGATGCTCTTACTTCACTCTCCAAAAGGGAAACGCAGCTGAAAAAAGATCTTACTGAGCGGAAAAACTCCGTTGAAAAACTTAACACCTTGATTGCTGATGTAGTGAAAAGAGAAATGGAACGCCGGGCTACAGCAAGTAGCAATGTAAGTGAAGCAGATTCCAGAAATCTCGAAGAAGAAAACATTAGACTTTCGGCTGTATTTTCAGACAATAAAAATAAACTTCCTTGGCCTGTAACTTCTGGTTTCGTTTCACAGAAATTTGGTAACCAGCCACACCCTACATTGAGAGGAATAACCATCCCAAATGATGGTGTAGATATTCGAACTGAGCCAAATGCAATCGTTAGAAGTGTTTTTGACGGAGAAGTCACTTCAATTGCTTCAGTTCCAGGCATGAATACCGTCGTAATTATAAAGCATGGTGAGTACTACTCAGTATATGCAAGACTTGAAAAAGTATTTGTAAAAAATGGGCAGAAAATTAACGCTATGGAGAGCATTGGAGAGCTACATACTAGCTCCAATGGGCTTACAGAAATTCAATTCCAAATTTGGAAAAGCACTCAAGCTCAAAACCCGCAAGATTGGCTTATCAGGAAATGATTGTTTGCTAAGGAATAAATAGCTTAGTTGGCATCAGCTTATCAAAAATTGCAAGGAATCGTTAATCTGAATTATTTCCTTTACACACTCGTTTTGACTTGGAAAGCATAAAAATAAAAGGTCAAACCAAATGTTGGTAAGCCTTTTCTTTATTCTGTATCTTTACACGAAAATTACATCCTAAATTTTAATCCAATGCTAATTTTAAGCAACATTCTAAGTTCTATCCTTGTATGGGTTCCAAGTGGTGGAGAGCTTGTACTAATAGGTTTACTTATTCTAATCTTTTTTGGAGCTAAGCGTATTCCTGAGCTTGCTCGTGGACTTGGCAAAGGCATCAGAGAATTCAAAGATGCTACCAAAGAGGTAAGAGATGAGATAGATGAAAATGTAAAAGAAACCAAAAAATCAATTAAGGATTGAAAACCTACCACTCGCTAAGTTCCATTCGTAAAGACATTGATTCAGGAGAAATTTCCTGCAAACAACTCGTTGAAAATTACCTAAAAACAATTGAAAACAACACAGAGCTAAATGCCCTTGTGGAAGTTTATGCTAATGAAGCACTTGTAAAAGCTTCGGAAATTGACCTCAAAATTAAGGAAGGGAGAGCTGGCAAGTTAGCTGGGATGGTTGTTTCCCTAAAGGATGTACTCTGTTATAAAGATCACGGGCTACAAGCTGGCAGTCATATCTTAGACAAATTCGAAGCTCAATTTAATGGGACAGCTGTTCAAAGATTGATTGATGAGGATGCCATTATTATAGGTAGGAACAATTGCGATGAATTTGCAATGGGTTCGTCTAATGAAAACTCATACTTCGGCCCAGTAAAAAATGCTGCTGATCACGAAAGGGTTCCTGGAGGCTCATCTGGAGGTTCTGCCGTGGCTGTTCAAGCTGATATGTGTTTAATATCCCTTGGTTCAGATACAGGTGGTTCCGTAAGGCAACCTGCTGCATTTTGTGGAATAATCGGCCTAAAACCTAGCTACTCTAGAATTAGTAGATATGGCTTGATTGCTTATGCTTCATCGTTTGACTCTATTGGTATATTTGGTAAATCAATGGAAGATGTGGCTTTAGTTCTTGAAGTAATCGCCGGAGCTGATGAAAATGACAGCACGGTATCGAGAAAAGAAGTTCCAAATTACAGTCAGAACTTAGCATTTGAAGGAAAAGCGAAAATTGCTTATATCAAGGAAACCCTTGAAAGTGAAGGGCTAAATGAAGAAATAAAAAAGGCTACACTAGATAAAATTGCTCAGTTAAAAGCTGAAGGTCATACAGTCGAAGAAGTTACTTTTCCATACTTAGACTACTTACTACCGACTTATTACATTTTAACTACCGCCGAAGCAAGTTCAAACCTTTCAAGGTTTGATGGTGTGAGATATGGCTACAGAAGTCCAAATTCCCCTACTCTTGAGGCTATGTATAAAAACTCCAGATCTGAAGGGTTTGGAGAAGAGGTTAAAAGGAGGATTTTACTAGGCACCTTTGTTTTAAGTGCCAGTTATTACGATGCTTATTATATCAAAGCTCTCAAAGTTAGGCGCTTGATCAAAGAATATACAGAATCTATTCTTGAAAAGTACAACTTTTTGCTTACTCCGACTACGCCAACGACGGCATTCAAAATGGGTGAGCACAACAAAAGTCCAATAGAAATGTACCTAGCTGATATTTACACCGTTCAAGCATCAGTATGTGGTCTTCCGGGAATCTCTATTCCAATCGGAAACGATTCACAGGGTTTGCCTATTGGTTTGCAAATAGTAGGCAAAGCATTTAATGAAGGAGAAGTTATGTCCTTTGGTGATTATTTGCTCAAAATGAACTAAATTAAAGCTATGAGAAACAAACGCATATTTTACAATACAATTGGAGCTATTTCTATAATGCTAATGGCCTCCTCTGTTTGTTTCTCACAGGAAAATCTAAACATCAGTAATTCTGAGGTTCTGGAGGAAGACTTATATACAAGTCCTCTAATGTTTGATTACATCCCTGATGCTAGTTATGAAGAAATTGAGCAACGTTTAGCATCGATCCCTTCTTCATTGGATTTGGAAATGAATGACCGAATCAAAATTTTTGTCGATTACTTTACAGTAAGAGAAAGAGAATACACCAGAATGGTAGCTAGGAAAATGAACGTTTATTTTCCTCTATTTGAAAAATATCTTGCTAAACATAATATGCCAGATGAGCTGAAATATTTGGCAATTGTAGAATCTGGTTTGAATCCTAGAGCAAGAAGTAGAGCTGGTGCTGTTGGCTTATGGCAATTTATGCCAGCTACAGGACGTAGTTTCAAACTCAATCAAACTTGGTATTCGGACGATCGAATGGATCCTGAATCTGCGACCGAAGCGGCTTGTCTTTATTTAAAGCAACTTTATGGCATTTTTGGTGACTGGCATCTAGCATTGGCGTCTTACAATGCTGGTCCAGGGAATGTGAGAAAGGCAATAAATAGAAGTGGTGGCAAACGCACTTTTTGGGGAATTTACGATCACCTCCCGCGTGAAACACGTTCATATGTTCCACAAATGGTTGCCATTATTTACACAATGAACCACTTGGAAGAGCATAATTTGATGCCGAACAATATGGAATACGCAATGGACTATGAAGCCATAGAAGTAAACCAATTTGTCAACCTAGAGAAATTTTCAGATGCAAGTGGTATTTGTATGGAAGATTTAGAATTATTAAATCCTTCGCTAATTAGAGGTGCAGTACCAGAAAACGCCAAAAACTTCAGGCTGAAAATTCCTGCTCATTATGCTCACAGCATTGAAGGAGATTTTGATAATATAATGGCAATGGCAGCTACAGGCAGGGAAGATCTAGAAAAACTAGCTACGAATGCTCCCGGAAGTACTTATGGAAGAGAAAAAGTAACATATAGCGTGAGAAGCGGCGATGTACTTGGTAAAATTGCTCAACGTTATAATGTAAGTGTAGCTGATTTGAGAGAATGGAATATGCTTAACGGTAACCTTATCCGAGTTGGGCAGAGAATGAATATTTGGGTTCCTGCATCAAGTGCCAGCTCTAAAGTTGCTGAAGTCATTACCCAAAATGGCCAAAAGCTATATCAAGTTCAGCCTGGAGATACACTTTGGGATATTTCCATTAAGCATCAGATTTCCATTGATGAATTGAGAAAACGAAACAATTTGAGTGGGAATAAAATAAAGCCTGGCCAAAAATTAGTAATTGGCTAAAATTATTCCTATTTCAACTAATTTATAAGTATATTGAACCGATCTCTAACAGATTCGTTTTTTAACTTATAGCATTAAACGTTTTTAATTATGAAAGCAATTATAAAATCAATCTTTCTATTGATCGGTGTCATAGCGATCTCCTGTTCATCAGATTCGATGAATCAGACATTCAAACAAAATGCGGGAGGAGCAGTAGGTGAAATAATATTGGTAATCGATGATGGTTTGTGGCAAGGGCCCGTTGGTGATGAGCTCAAACTTACTTTCAGATCGTCATTTCCAGGACTCTATAGAGATGAGCCATTATTTACAATCAGACAAGTGAGCCCAGAGAAATTAACATCTACTCTTAGAAATGTTAGAAATATAATTTATGTAAATACACTTGATGACAACAGCGAAGGAAGTAGAATTATCAGAAGTAACTACACAAGCGAGACAATTGACATGATTAAAAAGGATCCTGATCTTTATATGCAAACATCTCAAGATGATTATGCTGTAGGACAAGAGACCTTACATCTGTTTGGTAGAAACTCAGAGGAAATGGCTAAGAATATTTCCGAAAACAGAAACAAATTAAGAGACTACTTCAATGTGACAGAACGCAAATACATTACTAATAAAATGGTTCTTACGAGAGAGTCTGCTGCCATAAAGGAAAGTATGCTTAACAACTTAGGGATGTCATTGAATATGCCAATAGGTTATAAAGTTGTGAGACAAACTGATGATTTCGTATGGTTTCGTGATTTCGATGGGAAAGTAGATCGTAATATCTATATGCATATAAAACCATACTCATCAGAGGCCGATTTCACTGAAGAAAATGTACTATTGTGGAGAGATGAAATTGGTAAAGAGCATATTTATGGAGATCCAAATAATCCGAATTCATTCATGATGACCGAAAGAAGAATCCCAATAGCTCAAAGAAATCTAAATTTCTTGAATAGTAAGTATTCAATCGAATCTAGAGGACAATGGAGAACTAATAATAAATCGATGGGTGGTTCTTTCCTCTCATATGTATTTAATGATAATGAGAATAAAAGAATCATTTATCTTGAAGGTTTCATCTATTATCCAAATGAACAACACAGTGATATACTGAGAGAAATTGAGGCTGTACTTTGGACATTCAGAGAAGCAAATTCTGCCGCACAAAGCTAGAATTCATAAGAGGGATTAATTCCTTATCTTTAAAACATATTATCTTGCAAGGGTTTTTAATTAAACCCTTTTTTTATTCCCAAAACTTACTTTTATGTCGTTAAAGATTCGCAAACAAGATGCGCTAAGATATCACTCTCAGGATCCAGCTGGGAAAATTGAAGTAGTTCCTACCAAAATGCTTAGTTCCCAAATGGATCTAGCTTTAGCCTATTCACCAGGTGTGGCAGAGCCTTGTAAAGAAATTGCAAATAATCCAGAGGATGTCTATAAATACACTGCAAAAGGCAATTTAGTCGCTGTAATTTCTAATGGCACTGCTGTATTAGGCCTTGGCGATATTGGCCCAGAAGCTTCTAAACCAGTAATGGAAGGAAAAGGTGTCCTCTTTAAAAAATTTGCAGGAATCGATGTGTTTGATATAGAAGTCAACGAAAAGGATCCGAAGAAATTCATTGAGATTGTCAAAGCATTGGAACCTACTTTTGGTGGAATCAATCTGGAAGACATTAAAGCTCCAGAGTGTTTTGAAATTGAGCAAACACTCAAAAAGGAAATGAAAATTCCTGTAATGCACGACGATCAGCATGGTACGGCTATCATTTCTAGTGCAGCATTAATCAACGGACTAGAAATCATTGGAAAGAAAATAGAAGACATCACCCTGGTAGTGAATGGAGCTGGAGCAGCAGCAATAGCATGTACCAAGTTATATATTGCCCTTGGTGTAAGAAGGCAAAATATAATCATGTGCGATAAAGAAGGTGTGATTAGAGCTGATAGGCAAGAATTAGACGATCTTAAAAAGGAATTTGCTACAACAAGGGATATTCACACTCTTTTAGATGCAATGCGTAATGCCGATGTCTTTGTTGGCTTAAGTGTTGGTAATGTCGTAAACAAAGAAATGATTAAGGTAATGGCTGCAGATCCAATTGTATTTGCTCTTGCAAATCCTGATCCTGAAATTGCCTACGAAACGGCCACCTCAGTGAGGAAAGATATAATTATGGCGACAGGAAGATCTGATCATCCTAACCAAGTGAATAATGTATTAGGCTTTCCTTTCATTTTTAGAGGTGCATTGGACGTGCGTGCTACTTCAATTAATGAAGAAATGAAACTTGCCGCTGTAAAAGCGATTGCGAACTTAGCAAAACAACCGGTTCCTGAAATGGTGAGCAAAGCATACGGCATTCGCAAAATGCTTTTTGGAAGAGATTATCTAATTCCAAAACCTTTAGACCCACGATTAATCACAAGTATTTCACCAGCAGTAGCAAAAGCTGCTATGGATTCCGGTGTCGCAAGATTTGAAATTACGGATTGGGATAAATATGCACTTGAACTTGAAAGACGAATTGGCATTGACAATCGATTAATGTCGAGAATAATTAGTCAAGCACGCAAAAGTCCTAAGCGAGTTGTTTTTGCAGAAGCCGATCATCATAAAATAATCAAAGCAGCTCAAATACTTGTAGATGAAAAAATTGCCATCCCAATTTTACTAGGGAACAGAAAGAAAATTGAATCTCTCATTAAAGAGTTTGAACTCGAATTGGATGTGGAAATTATTGATCCTTTCGAAGAGCCTGAAAAAATGGAGGAGTTTGGGCATTATCTTTACCAAAAGAGAAAAAGGAAGGGTCTCACAGCATATGAAGCTAAAAAACTTATGCGTGAACGCAATTACTTTGGTTCTATGCTTGTAGAAACCGGACAAGCCGATGCGTTAATTAGTGGACTTACTAGAGATTATCCATCTACAATTTTGCCTGCATTACAAGTGATTGGGGTGGCACCTGGAGTACATAAAGTTGCTGGTATGTATATCATGTCTAACAAAAAGGGAAATTTCTTCTTTGCTGATACTACCGTAAATACAAACCCAACAGCAGAGGAACTAGTGGAAATTGTTGGGCTAACAGCTAGAGCAGTAAAATTCTTCGATGTGGAACCTCATATCGCTATGCTTTCATATTCTAATTTTGGTTCAGCACGTGGGGAAGTTGCAGTTAAAACAGCTAAAGCCACAAAATTGGCTAAAGATAAATTCCCAGAGCTTATCATAGAAGGTGAAATGCAAGCAAATACCGCATTGAACCCCCAATTAATGCAAGAAAATTATCCATTTAGCGAGATTAGAGAGAAAGGTGCAAACACCTTAATATTTCCAGATTTAGCATCGGGCAATATAGCATATAAGCTTCTTGCCGAAATGGGTGGAGCTGAGGCTATAGGGCCAATACTACTTGGTATGAATAAGCCTGTGCATATATTGCAATTAGGTAGCAACATTCGAGATATTGTAAATATGGTTGCCATAGCAGTGGTAGATGTTCAAGCGGAAAATATAAACGTAGGCTTATGATCGCCTTTTTGGAAGGGAACTTAGCACTTGTAGAACCTACTCATGCCTATATTAATGTAGGCGGAGTGGGCTACGAGGTTAAAATATCTTTAAATACCTTTTCGGCAATTAAGGATAAACCATCAGTAAAAATTTTTACTTACCTCTATGTAAAGGAAGATGCTCAAATTCTATTTGGATTTTCTGAGATGTCTGAGAAAAAGCGATTTTTAGAGTTAATCTCAATTTCAGGAGTAGGTCCAAGTACAGCATTGATGATTCTCTCATCTTTGAGCTCAGCTGAATTGCAACAAGCCATTTTGAGTAATGATGTGATGACCATCCAAAAGGTAAAAGGTATTGGAGCCAAAACTGCCCAAAGAATTATTTTGGAGTTAAAAGACAAACTTTCTAAGCAAGATCCAGAGACAAATTATGGACAAATAGTATCTTCAGGCCAAAATATACGCTCTGAAGCGCTTGCTGCGTTAGTTACATTGGGCATTAATAAAACAGCTGCAGAAAAAAGCCTTCAGACTATTCTGAAAAATGCAGATAAACCACTTTCTTTAGAAGAATTGATTAAGTTGGCTTTAAAATCAGCCTAGTGTAGTCATCTGAATTTTGCTATCAGTAACCCGGTTCATATTATTCTTTGCGTTAGCAAGCATTTTTGCTCCTGAAAAGCAGCAAAAAATTGCTATAGATCAATTTGAGGATGATTGGAAACCTCAATTAGCTGCGTCTTTAGATACCCTCCCGCTAATTCCGGCTCCTCGGTGGAACTCAAATTTTCAGTTGCAACAGCCGCTTTTGCGCACCAGAAAAATAAGCCCTTTTATTTTATCAGATTCCACGGCATTTCAGCTGCAAGTGCAAATTGATACAACATTAGATTACCGTTTTACACAGCAGCAAGGCGGCTTGTCACTTCGTCCTCCCGCTATTGTGAATTTCGATGACTACAGAAGAATCCAAGCCGATAGACAAAGACAAGAATACTGGCGAAAAAGATCAGCTGAGCTAGACGGGCAAAGTGCAACTGGAGGCAGAGGACTTTTGCCTTATATTCCACCAAGCCCATTTTTCGATAGAGTATTTGGAGGCAGCAATGTAGATATCGTACCTACGGGATTCGTCAACCTTGATTTTGGCGGGAGGTGGCAGCGGATCGACAACCCTTCCATCCCAATCCGTCAACAACGAAATGGCGGATTCGAATTCGGGCAAAATGTGAGCATGAACATTCGTGGTAGTATTGGTGAGAAATTGGTCGTAACTGGAAATTTTGATAACAGCAATGTCTTTGATTTCCAGAATGATCTCAAAGTAGAGTACACTGGTTTCGAAGAAGATATCATCAAAAAAATTGAAATTGGTAATGTAAGTCTTCCAATTAATAACAGCTTAATGGGAGGTGCTCAAAACCTATTTGGCGTAAAAACTCAGCTCCAATTTGGGAAACTTTTCTTTACCGGAGCGGCATCCACACTAAGAGGAAGCAGCGAAAGTTTGGAGGTACTTGGCGGAGGACAAGGTGCTCCCATTTCTATCAGAGCTTCAAATTACGATGAAAATAGACACTTTTTCTTAGGCCATTTTTTTGAAGAAAATTATGGTCTCGATGGCTGGCTTAGATCTATTCCACAGATAGTCTCGGGAGTGAATGTGACAAGGCTAGAAGTTTATGTCATTAATCGCCAAGTAAATACACAGAATATCAGAAATGTAATTGGCTTCACTGATTTGGGTGAGGGCGAAACCATCTTCAGACCAGAAAATCCAAATGTAGGCAACGGGCAAGGTGATGTTCCTAATGCAAATAATGCGAATGCACTTTTTAGCAACCTCCGCTCCGATTCGAGAATAAGACAAGCTGATGAAGCTGGACAAATTTTGGAAAGTGAATACGGTTTTGAGAAAGGACTAGATTTCCAAAATATAAATGGAGCTCGTAAACTTTCGCCAGAGGAATATGATTTCAATCCACAACTTGGTTTTGTTTCTTTGGTTCGTCGCTTGCAAAATGATGAAATGCTTGCTGTTTCATATGAATACACTTACAACGGGCAAGTTTTCAAAGTAGGTGAACTCAGTGAAGACTATCAAAATCGTCCTGAAGATCAAGTAATTCTCTTGAAATTACTGCGCCCATCAGGCATCAATACCACTTTACCGACTTGGGATTTGATGATGAAAAATATTTATAATCTAAATGTAAGCCAAGTCCAAAGGGAAAACTTCAAACTACGGATTATTTATCGCGATGATAATACAGGTCTTGACAATCCAAGTTTGCACGAAGGTGAAAACACTAAGGATGAGCAACTAATAGAGCTCCTGGGCTTGGACAGATTGAATCCAAACAATGATCCAGGCAAAGATGGAAATTTTGATTTTGTTGAAGGTATCACAATTAATTCGCAGCGTGGATACATCATCTTCCCAACAACCGAACCTTTTGGCGAAACGCTTAGAGAAAAATTTGATCCAACAGAAACTGGACTGATCCGCAAATACGTATTTGACACATTATATAATACCACCAAAGCGGATGCAGAATTATTTATTACCCAAAACAAATTCTTTCTGGAAGGAAGCTATCAGGCTGGTTCTGCATCGGAAATTCAGCTGCCTGGATTGAATATAGCTGAAGGCTCAGTAAGAGTAATGGCTGGAAGCACTCCACTAACTGAAGGAACTGATTACACGGTAGATTATTTCCAAGGCAGGGTTACCATCCTAAATGAAGGAATTCTACAATCTGGCAAACCTCTTAGAGTTACTTATGAAAAGTCTGATGTCATAAATTTCCAAAGCAAAACGCTATTCGGCGGGAGGTTCGATTACCGATTGAGCGACAATATAAATATTGGAGCATCAGTCCTGCGTATTTTCGAAAGACCGCTAATTACCAGAATTAGTGCAGGCAACGAAACCATAGGAAATACTCAATGGGGGATGGACGTGAACATCCGAGAAGAAAGCAATTTTGTGACTAAAATCTTAGATGCATGGCCGACTATCAGTACGCGAGAAAAATCCTTAGTCGATTTCAGTGCTGAATTTGCTCAATTAGTGCCTGGTACTTCCAATCAAGTAAATGGCGAAAGCGCATCCTATATTGACGATTTTGAATCTGTAATTACGCCATTTAATATTGGCTTCAATCTGCAAAGTTGGAAGTTGGCATCTACCCCTAGAGTTGAAAATAACAAGTTTGACTTAAGTGATGCCTTTGGTAGTAGACTAGGCTTTGGGTATAAAAGAGCTAAGCTAGCTTGGTATACTATTGACAATATTTTCTACAGAAGTGGCGGTAATACTAAACCTGCAAACATCACACAGGCTGACTTAGAAAATCATTATGTTCGTGCCATCCGACCTCAAGAGATATTCAAGGAACAAGATCGTGATCAATTAAATCCGAATTTACCAATATTTGATTTAGCCTTTTTCCCGCGCGAAAGAGGTATGTACAATTACAATCCCAACCTTGACCAAAATGGTTTGCTCACTGATCCCAAATCTAATTGGGCAGGCATTTCAAGAGCAATTATGACAGAGGTTGATTTTGACAGAACAAATATTGAGTACTTAGAATTCTGGATGATGGATCCGTTCATCAATGGAGAAAACGGGAAAGTAATTGCTGGCTACGATCGAGATAACAACCCAAATACAGTTGATGATAATAATCGAACAGGTGGTCAATTGTATTTTAATCTTGGAAATGTTTCTGAAGATGTAATGAAGGATGGGCGACATGCTTTTGAAAATGGCCTTTCGCCTGATTACTCTGATAGAGGAGTAATCACTAACGAATGGGGCAGAGTTACTGATCAATTATTTCTGACACCTGCATTTGATAATGATCCAGCTGCAAGGGCGAATCAAGATGTAGGCTTGGACGGTCTCAAATCTGAAGACGAGGCTGAGTATTTTAGAGATATTTTTATCAATAGGCTCAACCTTAGTGGAGAAGCCTTAGAAGATATTCTAGATGATCCATCTGCTGATAAGTTTCGCTATTACCTAGGTGAAGATTTAGATGCGGAGGACGTTAAAATAATCGAACGATACAAGCAGTTTAATGGAATGGAGGGCAACAGCCCAGCTATTACAGAAAGTAATCAGCCATATACTCCTTCTGGCACCAACCTGCCGGACAATGAGGATATGAATGGTGACAACTCTATAAGTGATGCGGAAGATTACTATGAATATAAAATTGACTTGAAGCCTGGTCAGTTGCAGGTTGGGTCGAACTACGTCGTAGATCAAGTTACAAGTGAAATTAATGGTGATCAGGTAAGTTGGTACTTGTTTAGAATTCCTGTTCGGAACCCAGATAGAGTTCAAGGAAATATTCAAGGCTTCAAAAGCATCCGATTTATGCGTACCTACTTAACCGGATGGGAACAGCCTGTTGTTTTAAGAATGGCAAAAATGCAATTGGTAGGTAGCCAATACCGAATATTCCAAGGAAGTTTATTTGACAGAGGTCTTTTCGAAATTCCTGAGAATGCGAATACAAAATTCACTTTGAGAGCTGTGAATATTGAAGAGAATGGTGAAGGTGGCGCAAATAGAAGTCCATATGTCCTCCCTCCAGGTTTCCAGCGCGATAGAGATAATACTTCCATTATTGAAAGAAGATTGAATGAGCAATCGATAGAATTGTGTGTAGAGGATCTTCAGAACAAGGATGCGCGTGCTGTTTATAAAAACATCAACCAAAACATGATTCAGTATGGCCGGATCAAAATGTTCCTGCATGCAGAAAGCCAAGATACTCGAGATGGAGAAGTTACTGCTTTTATAAGGCTGGGAACAGACTTCGACCAGAACTATTATGAAATTGAGCTACCGCTAAATATGACTCCGCCCGGAGCTAGAAGTCCTAGAGATGTTTGGCCAGAAGCCAATGAAATAGATTTCCCACTGGATATGCTCTACACAATAAAGAGCAATAGAAATCGCAATAATGTAGATTTAGTATTACCATATACCGAGCAATTCGAAAAATATACAGTGACAATTTCCGGCAGACCAGAATTGGGTGATGTACAAACATTGATGATTGGTATTCGAAATCCTGATACACCAGATGGACGACCTCGCTCAGTTTGTATTTGGGCAAACGAGTTGCGAGTGACGGATTTTGACGAAACCTCTGGAATGGCTGCCAATGCTAGAATGAATGTACAGCTTGCCGATGTGGGTAATGTCTCAGCTTCAATCAGTCATTCCACATTCGGTTTTGGTGGAGTACAAGATAGAATAAATGATAGAGCATTAGAAGGTAATACGCAATATGACATTTCAGCAAGTCTTGCTTTAGACCGTTTCTTACCTGGCAATACTGGAATAAGAATTCCCGTATTTATGAGTTTTGAGGAAGGCTTCAATAATCCATTCTACGACCCACTGGATCCCGACGTTCCATTAAGCGTTTCACTAAATTCCCTCCCGCCCAACCAAGACCGAGCAAGCTATAGACGGCAAGTTCAAGATCGATACAAACGAAGAAGTATCAATTTCACCAATGTTGGCAAAGTGAAAACAAAGGAAGGCGCCATTTCCAGATTTTATGATGTGGAAAATCTAACCTTTGCCTTCAACTATTCAGACCAATTATTTACCAGCCCAAATACCGAAGCACGTGAAATGGTGACCTGGGGCGGATCAGCATTGTACAATTACACTTTCCCTGAAAAAAGTATTGAGCCATTCAAAAATATAAATCCAGATTCTCCTTGGCTCGCAATTTTACGCGATTTCAATTTCTCTCCAACCCCAACTTCTATTACAGTAAGAGGCGCATTAGTAAGAAATTATATGCGTACACAATTTAGAAACTCCAACCTGGAAATAGAAAATGTGGATGCAAATTTTGAGAAGCAATTTTTATTTAATCGTAATTATGATGTGCAGTGGAATTTGACCAAAAGTTTACAATTAGATTATACTGCATTGACAAATGCAATTGTGGATGAGCCAGAAGGATTGATCGATACACAAGCAAAAAAAGATTCGATTTGGAATAATCTCAAAAACTTTGGTCGTGTTGCTAACTTCTTGCAGCAAGTAAACTTGACTTATCAATTGCCATTAGACAAAATACCCGCAACAGACTGGATATCAGGAACAGCAAGATATTCGGTGGGTTACAATTGGACTGCTGGGTCAGTATTACAAGCAGATAGTTTAGGAAATATTGCAAGTAATAAGCAAGAACAAACATTGACAGGAAAGTTTGATTTTGTAAGACTCTATAATAAAAATGCACGATTGCGATCTATAAACTCTCCAACTCCACAACGTGGATTGCCAACTAGAGGAGGTGCTGATAATGAAGAAGAGGAAAACGCGGGAGGTAATTCTAGTAATGCATTGCTAAGAGCTCTGATGTCATTACGTACTATTACCATGAATATAAGTTTGGATCAGGGCACTGTATTGCCGGGCTTTCTTCCAAAGCCCTCCTATTTTGGCTTAGATAGATCACTTTCTGCCCCAGGACTTGGCTTTGTGATGGGCAGTCAAAATTTAAGTATATTGAATAAAGCAGTAGATAATGGATGGCTGGGAGAAAGTAGCGCTTTGACAAACCCTGTTTCACAGTATAGACGAGTGAATATGAATTTTACTGCTGATTTAGAGCCAGCGCGTGATTTTAGAATTACACTTACTGCTTCCAAAAGATATGACGATAATTATCGAGAAATATTTAGACGTGACGATCAGCAGTTCCGAACATTCAGTCCCAATCGATTCGGTAGTTATGGAATTTCAATTATAGCCATCAAAACTGCTTTCTCAAGCAATGATGAGGACAATGTTTCAGGTGTTTTTAGAAATTTTGAGGCTTATAGAAACAATATTCTAAATAGACTAGAAGGTGAAGTACCAGGAGGAGAATTGGGGCAAAACTCACAAGATGTATTGATTCCAGCATTCCTTGCAGCTGTTAGAGGCAAATCTCCAAACAACGTAAAATTAAATCCATTCCCTGCAATTCCACTTCCAAATTGGAGCTTAGATTTCCGTGGCCTCACTAGAATTCCAGCTTTGGGAGAAAAATTCTCGTCTATCAATATTAGTCATCGTTATGAATCTAGATATGAAGTGGGAAACTTCAACAGCTCATTGATTTACCAAGAAGACTTGAGATTGAACAACCGACTTTCCAACTCAGCCTTGCCAAGCCTTACGAATGAAGAGAATTTCCTTATTCCTTTGTATGTGATGAACCAAGTCGTGATTTCGGAAAGATTTTCTCCGCTTATTGGGATAGACATTCGTACCAAATCGCAATTCAACATAAATGTGGAATACAGGCAAGAAAGGAATTTAGCTTTGAGCCTTTCTAATACCCAGATCACTGAAATAAATCGTAAAGACTTCGTTTTTGACCTCGGCTATACCAAAGCAGGCGTTCGTTTGCCTTTTGGAATTGGTGGTGAAACGGGCACTCTGGACAATGATTTAACATTTAATGTAAGTGCTTCTATCGGTGATACAAGAACCTATCAAAGACAAATCGATAATATCAGCACCATTACCAATGGAAATCTTAACTTTCAAATTAGACCAAATATTGGCTATGTAGTTAATCAGAAACTGAATCTACAATTCTATTTCAATAGAATTGTAAATGAACCTAGAATCTCTAATTCATTCAAAAGAGCTACCACTTCATTTGGAGTAAATGTTCGATTTGATTTGTCACAGTAATTCGAAAAACAAAAATTTCATTATACCTTTAAGAGTCTAAAAAATATAATTCATGAATTTTCCAGAAGAACTTAAATATACCGAAGACCATGAGTGGATTCGTGTAGATGGTGATATCGCTACAATTGGTATTACTGAATTTGCTCAAAGCGAACTTGGCGATATCGTTTATGTAGAAATTGAAACTGTAGGAGACGAAATTGGTGCTGGCGAGGTTTTCGGTACGGTAGAAGCCGTAAAAACAGTATCAGACCTTTTCATGCCGATTGATGGCACAGTTTTGGAGTTTAATGAAGAACTAGAAAATGCTCCTGAACTAGTAAATGAAGATCCTTACGGCAAAGGTTGGATGATCAAAATAAAAATGAGTAATCCTTCTCAACTTGATGGCCTTCTTTCTACAGATTCATACAGAGAAGTAACAGGAGTTTAACATTATTTTTGCTATTAACTATGTTTTAAGGAATTATTTAAATAACTTAGATGTTAGTTAAGAGAGCGAGAGGTAAAAGACATTAAAAAGGTCAAAATTTTGCCTTTCAAATAATTTACTAATTACTACTTTTCGTTAGTAGAATTAGGCTTTGGATAAGAAATTTAATTTTTTATCTTTGGACACGTTGCATTAGAAAATTCAAAACAAAAGGAATAGCTATGGAAAGTAAAAAACACCCCAAAGCGGACCTGAACAAAAAAGCTGGCTTGTTTTTCAATATTGGACTTGCATTAAGCATTCTGATAGTAACAGCTGCCTTCGAGTGGAAAAACTACGATGAAGGTGACATGCTTGATTTAGGTACGCTTGACATGGAAATGGATGAGATCCTTGAGATCCCACCAACAGAACAACCACCTCCACCACCACCAAAGGTGGTACAACCAGAGATTGTTGAGGTACCAGATGAAGAGGAAATCGAACAAGAAATTGAGATTGAACTTGACATCGAATTTACCGAGGAAAAGGTAATTGAACAGCAGGTATTTGAAGTTGAAGAAGAAGAAGAGGAAATTGATGAAATTTTTGACTCATTCGCTCTTGAAGTTCAACCAGAACCTGAAGGTGGTCTATCTGCATTTTACGATTATGTAAGTAAAAATATGAAATATCCAGCATCTGCAAGAAGAATGGGTATTGAAGGAAAAGTTTTCCTCGTATTTATTATCGACACCGATGGATCAATTAGCAATGTAGAAGTGCTTAAAGGCATTAGTGCTGATTGTGATGCAGAAGCAGTAAGAGTTGTAAGTGGCGCTCCTAAATGGAAGCCAGGCAAACAACGTGGACGTGCTGTAAAAGTAAGAATGAGATTGCCTATCACATTCCAGTTAGGTTAATCATATAATAATACAATAAATGAAAAAGCCATCTAGATTAGATGGCTTTTTTTATATTTCAAAGTTTGAACTCCTTCTTATAAAATATTGGAAAGCTGTTCCTTTATTTGCTCCAACTCATCTTTCATATTCACTACATGTCTTTGTATTTGCGAATCATAAGATTTAGAACCGATAGTATTGATTTCCCTTCCTATCTCCTGCGAAATAAAATTTAATTTTTTCCCTTGAGAATCTGAAGCATCCATTGCTTCCAAAAAATGATCAAGATGATTGCTTAGTCTAACTTTCTCTTCATTGATATCGAGCTTGTCCATATAGTAAAGAAGTTCTTGCTCAAATCTATTCTCGTCCAAATTTTCGGCCATTTCCCAGTCGCGAAATGCATTCCGAAGTCGTAATTTGATATCATCCACCCGCTGTGGGTCACGTTCAATTACACCATTCAAGCTTCCACGGATTCTTTCAATATTGCTTTTGAAGGAGTCTCCTAAAGCAGTTCCTTCCTTCAACCTAAACTCATCACATTTTGCTAATCCTTCTTCTATAGTTCGCAATACTTCATTCCAAACTTCATCGGGAATTTCATTATCATCATTTTTATAAATGATCACGTCCGGCATTTGTATGGCCATTCTGAAAATATCTTGACCACTATAACCAACCTTTTTAGAGAGTGTAGTTAACTTTGAATGATAAGCCATGAAAAGATCCTCATTTACAGTTACCTTCTCTATGGTTGAATTGGTATCCTCATAGTCCACAACTAAAGAAACCTTGCCTCTAACCAAAACCTTACTCACCAGATTTCTTATGTCCAATTCCTTATCAGAGAAAATACGAGGCAGCTTTAAAGATAGGTCTAGATACTTGGAATTGAGCGACCGAATTTCAACATTAATTGATATCCCATCGCTTCCATTTGAGGCCTTTCCATAGCCAGTCATTGATTTTATCATAATAGGAAGAAGTAATTTTCTTGATTGATTTCTTAAAAATCTAATCCAAGAGATACGAATAGTCTTGGTTTAGGAGTACTGTATTGTTCAACTGGATAAGCTAAATCGAAACGGAGGAAATAACCAAGTAACACAGTTCTAGCACCTAAACCATAGGATTGCAACCATGGACTGTCAAAATTATTTATTACAGCCTGAAATGGACTGCCAACCGGTCTTATAATTTCAATATTTTGACTGCTTTCGCCAGTGAATGGAGATTTCCCATCACTCCAAGCTGAGCCTACATCATAGAAACCAACCAATTGGAAGTTTCGCAAGAAATTGGAAGCTATCGGACCTTTAGATAAATAAGAGAAAACTGGCATTCTAATCTCAGCATTAAATGACAGAAAGTCTGTTCCATTAAATGTATTCAAATCGTACCCTCTTATACTTGTCGCAAATTCATGGAATAATATGTCGCTATTATCTTGCAACGGCACATTTGCAAGCGGATCAGAGTTACCATCTGGGTCTGTATTATTTATGGTATTGAATATCCAATTATTTGTGCCTCCTAATAGGAATTGCTTAGCAGCATTTCCCATAAATCGACCATAGTTTAAACGGCCCGCAAAAATTATATCCCGATGAATTTCTTGATAATGCCTAATATCAACTTTGAGTTTGGCAAAAGACAAGCTCTCAGAATCGAAGGATTCATATTGAGAATATGTAGCTTTTGCTCTGGTGCCATGGAAAATATTCACGCTTTTTGAAATTGCATTATCAAAAATCAATTCAGCTTTCAATCCATAATACTGATTATTGGACTCTGAATTTGGCAAATTTGGAGGCAAAGTAGGTGAAAGCAAACGCGGATCCTGATCGAAGAAGAAGGTTTGTGTTACAAATGGCCCAGCACCAATACTTAAACTATTATTGATCGGATAAGAACCTATTAGCTCGATTTGATCAAGAACATATTTATGCTGTATTTCATTATCATCTCGTCTTATATTTCGTCTATTGTACTTAACTCTAAAGTCTGGACGGTATTTTCTATAAACATATTCGGCAAATAACTCCCCTCCTTTAGAAAAATCAAGTGAAGTATAAAAACCAGCATTGAAGGTATGATTCTCCAAAACGTCACTAAGTCTTACATTGGCATTTGGCCCAAACCCACGAAGCGGGTCAACAATAAAACTTACTTGAAAATGATTAACAGCAAATTTGGATTCAAAATCGATTGGCCCTAAAATTCTAGATGAACTTTGACTCCGATCCCGCAGATTACTTAGAATTGAGTTACCTCCTGTTGGTCTTTCACTTTGTCTTGTCTCCTGTTTATCGAAAATATAATTTTCTGTATTGATGACAATTTCACCCTCACGAGCTTCCAAGTTTACAATAGGTTTCTCCTCTACAACAGCTACTTCTTGTTCAGTATCCATAAACTCTGACCTTCTATCCTGAATCATCCTAGCCTGAAGTGCTTGCTGACGATAAGTTAAGGGTGAGAAAAATGTTTCATCAGGCTTAAAATCCTCAACAAAAGCCACAGTATTGCCCTCATAAAGTGCTAAATACGAATATATATTCCTCCTCCCGCTTACGTCAAATGAAACTATACTCGTGTTATAATTTGATATCTGCGAAAACGTCTTGTTCTCAATATTTAATTTGTACAAATTGGCAATACCTCTTTGATCACTCGCATAAATAATCTCATTCGCGTTGATTGGGACAGGATTCCTATCAACTGTTAGAGTGGAAGTAATTCTTGTAAGAACATCTTCAGTCGAATCCAGACTATATATATACAGACTAGAAAAATCAGAAATCTCATCCATTGTTCTCGCTGTCGTTTGCAAACTATCATTCAATCTATTCGAGGAAAAAACAATGCTATTGCTTCCTGGAATAAAACGCGGACTCCTATCATCAAAAATATCGTTGGTAATTCTTCTTAAGAAATTGCGGGAGGGTGTAAATAAGTATAAATCATTTTGACCATTTACCGATGCAGACATGACCATTCGCAATCCATCTGGCGCGAAACTAAATTCTGATATATGCTCAAATTGCGGCAATTCAATACTTCCCTCTGACTTACCACTTAATGAAAGTAAGTTCAAAACCAAGCCCGTTTTGGATCTTGCCACTACGGCCACAATCTCATTACTTTGCCATGCCAAGACAGGAAGTGAGGAATCGAAGCGTTGCTCCAATACATTAATTCCACCATTATATATTGTTGTGGTTTTCTGGCTAGCAATATCTCTTACATTGACTGCATATTTTCCGTTATTGAAGGTGACGTAAGCAATTTTACTTCCTTCTGGATTCATTTTCACTTCATTCCCAATTGTCTCTCTATTCGTTGCTTTGCCTACAATAGACTCTTCATCATGAGCGATATAAGAATTATTTACAATTTCGGCTCCACCAGAATAGAAAAGCTGCCAATCACTAGTAAATTTCTTGAAATTAACGCCTAGTGTGTTTTCAACGCTATTTTCTTCATTGCGGATGATTCTAGTCAGGTTGAGGATATTTGCGAAATTCCTGACTCCATAGCGTGTAACTACATAATTCCAAACAGACTGTCCAGCAATTGCCGCTTCATCACCTTTGAGTTTACTTAGCTTGAGATTCTTTTCTCTACCCACTAAATCTCGCAAGTAATCGTCCATTTCTAAGTCCCAACCATTGGCAACATACAAGGAGGCTCCTTCAACAAACCATTCGGGCAATGACAATAAATAAGCGGATTCAAAAAAATCGGTTGAAGAACCTGAAAAAAGCATTTCATAAATAAAACTTCTTGCCGTTTGGTAGCTCAGAGATTTTTTAAAGGTTTCACTTTCTCCCGTATAGGCTATTTCTACATAACTGCTGTTGCTAATTATTTCTCCAGTAAGATCAAATTCAGTCCCGTTGATCCCAATATTACTCTGCTGCATATCAGAGAAATTATTGTAAAGCAATATTCTGGTTTTGTTTGCAGGCGGGTAACCAACCAAATCGGTGATTCTGTTAAATTCATCCTCAAGGTAATCTATCGCCATTCTGGCTGTTCTCTCTCCACCTTCATAAAAATGAACTTCAAAATTATCTCCAGCATAGAATTTCCAATCGAATTGCCGATTTTGAATTCTGCTTTTCCCAAATGTTTCTTGATTGATTTGTGCGATCGCACCAAAATTAAGCACTGTAAAAAGTACTATAAACCCAATCGAAAATATGTTTTTACTCTGCATCTAAGCCTACTTCTTTATCATTCCAATATATAGAAAAATAGCGATTAATATCTACTTCATTGTCTAAATTCCTACCACCAAGTAAGTGTTCACAAAACTGAACGACAAAATAGGGTGCAATGGATACACCTTTTGTTCCCAAACCATTAAAAATTCCCAAAAGTTTTTGTTCTGGATGAATTCCTATTAATGGCCTTCGATCCTTAGTGGAAGGTCGGATACCTACCCGTTGTCTTTTTACTTCTACGGAATTTCTGAAGAGATTACTCAACTTTTCTAAAATTTCGCTCTTACCTTTTTCAGTTGGCGTCAAATTTACCTCCCGCCATTCGTATGTGCTACCACAGCGAATCTCATTTTGTGCATTATTGAAAATAAACACACCTCTATTATATACGACTTCGGCATCGGGAAGGCTTGTTTCCAAATCTAATATTTCACCTTTCAAATGATGAAATGGCAACCAATTGAAATACTTGCTATTATGAGCTGAAAGTCCATTTGCGAAAATTATTTTCCCGAAATCGATATCCTTGTAATTACCTCTTTCGCTAAGGACTAATTTATCTTCATCGAATTCTTCTTCAAAGTAACATCCTTCCTTTTGCAATCTATTCTTTGAAGTATCTAATAGGGTAGGTATATCTAAATAACCACAGTTCTTCAACCAAATACCTCCAAATGGATCGTTAATCGAATCTCCAAATTCGCTTTTAGCACTCACCTTCTCTATAATCGAAGTGAATTTCTCATCGGCCATTTTACCCATCCATTCGTTTTGCTCCTCAATGGAAAAAAATGGTCTGTAAATCGGTAATTGATATAAAATTTTCGTCTCAAATTCTTTTTCCACCCGCTGATAAAATGATTCTAATGCAGGAAAAAGTTTATCTGCATTCCAAGTTTTCACCATTTTGCGTCCAGTTACAGGATTGTAAAGACCAGCAGCCACACGGGAGGAATGATTCTCGGCTGGCAAATCCATCACCGCTATTTTTTGGCCTCTCGATCGCAATTCAAAAGCCAAACAAGCCCCCGCCAACCCATGTCCCACTATCAAATAATCTACCTGCATCGATCTAATTTATCCCTAGAAATAAAATCTTAGTCAAAAATACCATTGAATACACAAATTAGGCTGATGCAATTGGATATTTTGGTATCATAGCTTCAATTTTGTCCATATCTTTGAAAATATGATTCAAATTAAAAATTTCACTTTCAATCCTTTTCAAGAAAACACTTTGGTTCTATTTGATGAAACCAAAGAATGTGTCATCATCGATCCAGGTTGTTACGAGAAACATGAGGAAGAAATACTTAGCAAATTCATTGAAGACAACGATTTAAAGGTTGTTCAATTACTAAACACCCACTGCCATATAGATCATGTGCTTGGCAATGCATTTGTAAAACGAAAGTATGGCGTTGACTTGGTAATGCACAAAACCGATGAAGCTACTCTTGCTTCAGTAGAAGTGTATGCAGGCAGCTACGGTTTCGCCAACTATCAGTCAAGCACTGCAAATAAATTTGTAGATGAGGGTGATACCATCGGATTTGGAAATAGCGAACTAGAAATTTTATTCGTTCCAGGACATGCGCCAGGTCATATCGCTTTTGTTAATAAGGATCAAAATATTTGTATTGGCGGAGATGTACTTTTCGATGGCTCAATTGGTAGAACTGATTTGCCGGGTGGAGATTTCAACACCTTAATTGACAGCATTCACAATAAGATTTTTCCTCTTGGGGAAGATATGGTTGTGTACCCAGGTCATGGACCCACAACAACCGTTGGAAAAGAAATGAAAAGTAATCCTTTTTGCGCAATCCGCTAATGATGATAATTCGGCAAATACCAAATTTGATCACTTTAGGCAACCTATGCTTTGGCTTGGCAGGAATTTACTTTGCCTTTGGAGGAGAGTTTATCACAGCTTCTTATTGCATCTGGATTGCCGCAGTATTAGATTTTTTTGATGGCTTTGTCGCTCGCTTATTAAAAGTACAATCTCCTATCGGTGCTCAGCTTGACTCCCTTGCAGACGTGATTACTTTTGGCGTACTGCCTGCTTTTCTTTGTTTTCACATAATTAACAGCCTGGGTGGAGAAAATTATTTAGCTGTTGCCGCCTTAATAATCGCCCCTCTTTCGGCTTATCGTTTAGCGAAGTTTAATGTGGACACAACACAAACTTATAGTTTCTCGGGATTGCCCACACCTGCAAGTGCTTTTTTTGTGAGTGGCATTCCATTTATTATGGTAGAAGAAAGTATACTCCACAGCATTTTCACCAACCCATATGGCATTGCCATGTCTGCTGTAATACTGGCAAATTTATTGGTAAGTCCTCTTCGACTAATGGCTTTCAAGTTCAAAAGCACTTCCATCAAAGACAATTGGTTGATCTATTTATACTTTGCATCAGCTTTAATACTTTTCGCTATTTTTAGCTACAGTGCTATTCCATTGGTTGTAGTATTATATATATTATTGTCTGTTTTGTTTTACCGTGAAAAACCTGCAATCAATTAGTGCTAATTTGCGTTTCATACTCATCTATAATTTTCGTTGAATGCATTTAAGATGGCTCATTAGTATTATTCTTTCGCTTTGGCTAATTCCACAGGAGCAATCACAGCCATTTTCTACGGCACAAGAAGGCTTGCTTTCTGAAGGGGAATGGTACAAAATAGCAGTTCCAAAATCAGGTGTATTTGTAATTGACAACCAATTTCTTGCTAGCAATGGCATTAGCCTACAAGGCAAGGATTCTCGAAATATTCGACTATTTGGCTACCCAGGCGGTACCCTACCACAAGCAAATAATGCCCAATGGCCAAGCTATCTTACTGAGCTAGCAATATCAATTGATGGCGAAAATGATGGTGATTTTGGCGCCAGCGACAAGCTTTACTTTTTTGCAGAAAGTCCACATTCACTCACATTCAATTCCACTGAAAATCGATTTGAATACGAGCATAACCCATATACTGACGAGATTTATTATTTGCTAAATATCGGAAACACAAGAGGCAAAAGAATTGAATCGCAGCAAGCTAACCCTATTGGGAATGAAATTAATACCGTTCGAGATGCAGTAGTTTACACTAACCCAACCAACAATATTTTATTCTCAGGCCGTAACTGGTACAGCGAGCGATTCGATGTAAATCCTAACCGTAATTTTGATTTGGATTTGGAGGGAATCGCTCCGAATAGCATTCTCAAACTCACAGTTGCTTTGATGACTCAATCCTTTGGAGCATCCAGTATGGTGGTAAATGCAGCTGGGCAAAATTTAGGCGAGATAAATCTTCCCTCCATTCCAACTGGTACATATTCGCTCAAGGGAATTGAGGTCTTAGAAAGCTTTGATTTTTCTAGCTCAGTAATTCAAGATTTGAATACTGCTGTAAGGTCCAATTTGCAATTCAAGCGCTTTACTGGTGGTGGCTCAAATGTCTTTTTAAATTACTTAATCTTAGAAGCGGATAGAGAATTAAAGCCATATGATGAAGCAATTACATTTGGCCTCGAAAATCCGCAATCACTTACATTAAACATAAAAGAAGCAAACGCTGAAACTCAGCTTTGGGATTTAAGCGACAGCTTTAATGCAAAGCAATTGGCTGGCACTTTAACCTCTGGCAATCTCAAAATTGGCATTCAAAATCAAGCGGGAGGAAAATGGACATTATTTAATAAAAGTCAATTGCCAAGTCCAAACTCAGCTAGTAAAATCAGTAATCAGCATTTGAAAGATGGGAGTGCGCCAGACATGGTTATTATCACTTCGGCTACTTTTAGGACTGAAGCAGAAAGATTGGCAAGTCATCGACAAAGTTTCAATGGATTTGATGTAAAAGTGGTAACAGTCGATGAAATCTACAATGAATTTTCGGCTGGGCGACAAGATGTTAGTGCTATCCGTAATTACTTGAAATATGCATACGAACAAGGAAATCTGAAATATGCATTAATGTTTGGACGTGCTTCCTACGATTATAAGTCACGCATCGAGGAAAACTCCAATATCGTCCCAAACTACCAATCAAGAAATTCGCTTCATCCTATATTGACTTATGCATCAGATGATTATTTCGGATTTTTGACTAATAATAAAGGCACTTGGGCTGAAGATGAAAATGGCAATCATGACTTGGATATTGCAGTGGGCAGAATTCCCATAAAATTCCTTGCTGAAGCAAGAGCAGCAGTTTCCAAAATCATCGACTACGAAACAAACCCTGATGGACTTGGTGATTGGCGAACTAGAATTGTATTTGCTGCTGATGATGGCGATGTAAATATCCACCAAAGAGATGCGAATCGACTTGCGCAATTAGTTGATACCACGCAGCGCTCCATCCAAACGCAGAAAATATATTTAGACGATTATGAAATAATTGATGGCGATGGTTCATCCAAGGTTTCTCCAGATGCTGCTCAAGCAATATTGGAACAGTTTGAAAAAGGTGCATTTATCGTCAATTATACTGGTCATGGTTCGGAAAGGCAATTAGCTGCTGAACGCATGTTCGATGAGGAAAAGCTCAGAACTCTACGAAACGCAAATAAATATCCGATTTTCGTGACTGCTACTTGTGAGTTTGGGCGAAACGATGACCCAACCTTGATTTCCGCAGCAGAACAAATGGTGCTCAACCCAAATGCCGGAGCTATAGCAATGGTTACCACCTCCCGCCCTGTTTTTTCCAGCACCAATTATCAACTCAACTTGGCCTTTTACAATCATCTTTTCACAAGAGAAAATGGCCAATATCTAAGTCTTGGCGAAATCTTCAAACGAACCAAAAACACCAGCCAAAATGGAGTGCTCAATAGAAATTTCATCCTTTTGGGTGACCCGGCTTTAACCCCCGCTTTTCCAAAACAAACAATTGCCATTACCCACATTAATGAAAGTGTCATTACTTCTGAAAATCAAGAAATTAAAGCATTGAGTAATGTAAAATTACAAGGCGAAATCAGAAATTATTCGAATAGCTTGATCGCTGATTTTGATGGAGTGGTAGAAGTGAATGTGATGAATGAAGAAGATTCTTATCAGACTTTAGGACAATCTGCGGGACCATTTAGTTATAAAGCTCGTCGAAATTCGATTTTCAAAGGCAAGGCAACGGTAAGTGATGGAAAGTTTGAAATTGAGTTTGTAAGTCCTAATGGTATTCCTGAAGCTATAAAAGAAGGTGCAATTTTTATGTATGCAAATTCTACTACTGGAGTAATCGACGCCAGCGGAGTAAACTTGGATGTGAAAATAGGCGGGAGGGAAAATATTTCCTTAGATAGTAATGGCCCTGTTATAAGCCTTTTTATGAATGATAGCACATTCAAAGATGGCGGACTTACCAACCAAAACCCTACGCTACTAGCCTACTTCGAAGATGAACAAGGCATTAATATTTCTAAGTATGATACTGAAACAGAAATGATTGCCATCCTTGATGGAACAAAGCAATATTCGCTAGCTGAGTTTTACACAGCAGCAAAAGACGATTTCACAAAAGGAAGACTATCCTTTCCACTTTTTGAATTAGAAATAGGGAAACATAGTCTTGAATTATTCGCTTGGGATAATCACGATAATATTTCTAGCGCTACGATAAATTTTGAAGTGGGTGAGAATACCAAGTTGCAATTAAGCAACGTTATCAATTATCCGAATCCAATGAGATCGGATACTAGGTTTAGCTTCGAACATAATAAATCTGGTGAAGCTCTTGAAATATTTATCACTATCTATTCGGTACAGGGTCAGCCGATCAGAACGATGAATTTTAGTGAATCAATAAGTCCAACAAGGGTGGATGGATTGGAATGGGATGGTAATAATAAATTTGGAGCTAAACTTTCTCCAGGTATATATATTTATCATCTTACAGCTATCTCCGTTCGCGATGGATCGAAATTCACTGCTAAGAAAAAACTGATTGTTTCTAATTAACTATATTTGACTTGAAATTGATAAAATATGAGAATTTTAGCTAAAGGCAGCTTAATCATAGTCGTGTTATTATTTGCAGTTGCTGACTTAGCAGCTCAAAACTCAGGCGTAATACTTGGCCAAGATACCAGTCGTAGAGTTATTACTACAGGTGTTCCATTTTTGAATTTCACACCAGACGCACGTAGTGGCGGTATGGGCGATGTAGGTGCTGCCATCAGTGCCGATGCAAATTCAGTACATTGGAATCCAGCAAAAATGGCCTTTATTGAGCCTGACATGGGCTTTTCGCTTTCCTACACACCATGGTTGGGCAATCTTATTAATGACATGTCTATTAGCTACTTGTCTGGTTTCAAAAAGCTAGATCAAAACCAAACGGTTTCAGCTTCTATTCGCTATTTCGATTTGGGTGATATTGAACTTACCGATGTTGGCCCGAACAACCAACCTATAAGCTTAGGGATTTTTAATCCTAGAGAAATTGCTATTGACGCATCCTATTCTAGAAAGCTGAGCGAAGGATTATCACTTGGTGTTACAGGTAGATTTATTCATTCCAATTTATCTGGAAACATCACATCGTCAATCAATAATGAAGGCCGCCCTGGTGTTAGTGTTGCTGCGGATGTGGGTGTATATTGGAGAAATGATCTTTTCCAAATGGGTGATGGGTCTGAATTTGCCTTAGCAGCTGTGATTTCCAATATCGGATCAAAGATCACTTATAACAGTGCTGAAGACAAAGATTTTATTCCAACCAATTTAAGATTAGGAACAGCCTTCACGAAAGCACTCGATGCTTCTAACACCATCACTTTTGCGCTTGATTTCAATAAGCTTTTAGTACCTACTCCTCCAGTTTATCAGTTTGATGAAGACGGTAACTTAGAACGCGACGCAAATGGCGATCCGATTATAGCACGTGGTCGCGATCCTTATAGACCGCTATTAAGTGGTATGTTTGGTTCCTTTAGCGATGCTCCTGATGGTTTCAGTGAAGAACTTCAAGAGGTTATTATTTCTGTTGGTGCAGAGTATTGGTACCGTGAGTTATTCGCCTTGAGAACTGGCTATTACCACGAAAATAAAGACAAAGGAAACAGAAGATATGTAACCTTAGGCACAGGTCTGAAATACAATTCCTTTGGAGTTGATTTCGCCTATTTGGTGCCTATTATTCAAAACCATCCGCTTGCGGAGACTTTACGCTTTACGCTCCACTTCGACTTTATGAAGCCGGTAGCTACAGCTTTACCAAATAATTAATCATGCTTGATCGTACTATCGCTCCACCTTTTACTAAGGTGGATAGTATTTCTATTCCTCCCGCTATCCATCAAAGTTTAGCGAATGGAATTCCACTTCATTTAATTACTTCTGGCACTCCTGCCGTCGTCAAAATAGAATTGATTTTCAAAGCGGGTTCTTGGAATGAGCAACAAGCCGAAGCCGCTTGGTTTACCTTGAAAATGCTTTCCGAAGGCACCACAAATCAGGATGCGAAATCAATCGCTTCGATGCTGGATTATTATGGAGCCGAATTGGAAATTAATCCGGGCAAGGATTACTCATTTGTGGCGCTTTATTGCTTGGACAAATTTGCTGGCAAGCTCCTTCAACTGCTAATCGACGTTTGGCAAAACCCCATTTTCCCTGCTGAAGAACTTGAAAAAATGAAATTCATTCGCAAGCAAAATCTGCGTGTGAATATGGAGAAAACCTCTTTTCTAGCTGGCATCCATTTCAGAAATGCACTTTTTGGTGACAATCATCCCTATGGTCGAATGGTGAATCCTGAAAACATAGATGCGATTGATACGGAACACTTAAAAGCATTTCACCAAGCATTTCTCAATAGGCTACATGATGTGCTTGTATGCGGAAATCCCTCAATGGAAACCTTAGATCTCATTAACAACTCCATCGGCAATTTGCAGTTGAGAGACAATGCATTGATCGATGCTGTGGAGCCGGGACTTCCAAAACAAAATATGCTTATCGAAAAGCCAGAAAGCTTGCAATCGACTATCCGTATGGGGCAGCATAGCATTTCAAAAAGCCATCCCGATTATCCAAAACTTGCTTTGGCTAATGAAATCTTGGGCGGCTATTTCGGTTCGAGATTGATGAAAAATATTCGCGAAGAAAAAGGCTTGACTTATGGTATTTTCTCTGCTTTGATCAATATGATCAATGGCGATTATTTGATGATTGGATCGGATGTGAAGAGAGAAAATACGCAATTGGTAGAGGATGAGATAATCCGTGAAATTAATATCCTTCAAACCGAAAGAGTGTCAGATGATGAGCTGCAAAAAGTGAAGAATTATATGTCAGGCTCATTTGTGATGTCCTTCAACAATGCTTTTGCCTTATCTGATAAATTTAAAGAAGCTCATTTGCATGGCTTGGATTATGGCTATTACAATGATTACTTACATGCCTTGAATCAAACCACTGCCGAAGAAATAGTGCTGATGGCAAATCAGTATTTCAATATAGAAAAAATGCAGACCGTGATAGCGGGAGGAAAAAATTAGGACTATGAAAACTGCTGAATACTGGATTGAACATTTGGGTTTGCAGCCACATCCGGAAGGTGGATATTATAAAGAAACGTATCGATCGAATGAAGCTATTGAAGCGGATGCGCTACCTCAACGCTATGAAGGCGGGAGGTCATTTGGTACAGCTATTTATTTTTTGATTACCTCAAAAGCACCTTCCAATTTTCACAGGCTCTTATCTGATGAGCTTTGGTTTTTTCATGCCGGCGATCCTTTGAGAGTATATGGACTCAAAGAAGGAGAAGAATCTTGGCAACAAGACTTGGGAATGGAGCTTGAGAAAAAGCAATCCTTACAAGTGATCATTCCGAAAGACACATGGTTTGCTGCTGAAGTTTTGGCTCCAAATAGCTACACGCTTATATCCTGCACTGTGAGTCCGGGCTTCGATTTTAGGGATTTTGAATTAGCGAAACGAAAAGAGATTATCTCAAACTTCCCACAAGATGATGAGCTGATTGAGAGGTTAACGAAATAGGAAGAGATTTAAATTAGAAATAAGGATTTAAACCAACCCTCAAAACTTTATCTCAGTGTTAATTGCTTACCGAACCAACACTTCATAGCTCATAGAACTGCTGATTTCATGATTTAAATCCCAATAGCTAACTTCCAAGGTATAGGTTCCCGGTAAACTGGGTGCCTTGAGTTTAAGTAAAAGGTTTTCTGAATATGGAATCCATACTTTCTGTCCATTACTAATATTTAATCCACCCTCAGCCACTAAGAGTTTATTTTGTTTAGGGAGTTTTACGCTGCCAATCTGATCTTTGTAATCATCTGGATCCCATGAATAGGGTCTCCAAGCTTTTGAAAGATGGAGTAAAACTTTTTCATTTTCTCTATAATTAACAAGTCTCCTTACCCGAGAGTAAACACTTATGGCACTTTGTCGTCGTAACCTAGTATAATCATAAATTAAGTGTAGAGGAACCCTCTCTTCCGATTCAGGGTGGTTTCCTATTATAGGAATACATGCAGAAAACCCGTCAGCACCATTTAAAACGCCATGCTGGCATACCCAATCCTCATTTAACCAATCGACAGCAAAAGGGTCGTTGAGTACTTCTTCAATCTTATCCTGAATAGTTTGCCCTCGTATAACTACCGCATCCAAATCTGTGATCCTTTCATCTGTTCCGTAAGCTTCTTCCATTTCAATAGCTCGATTGGAAAGTAATACGTCCTGCTCTATAATTTTTGGCTGCATGGTACCAAGAATTATATTCATCTGAGCTTTTATTTTCTCAATGGCAGGGTATGTTGGCTCCAATCGAACATCCCTCTCTTCAACTCTATACCGTAGTCTACCTTCTTCAAATCCGAAAATATTCACTTCAGATTGGCCGATGCTAAATTCTCCATTTTCATCTGTGGTAAATTCTAGCAAGTATGTTCCATTGGTAAACATTACATCACGATTTGCTCTTGGGTTGGTAGGGTCATTGGAGCGCATGCTTATTACATCAATACTCCGATCTAAGGTATCACGAAGGTCTAGTTTTCCAGTATATCTCTCCTCCAGTAACCTGGCTTCGCTGTCCAGCTTCATGGATAGAAAATGATTTCCCTCCAAAACCCATGGATTTATAAGTTCAGGCAATTCTAAGGCTAATTCTTCTCCACTTTGAACGACCATCTTTTGAGAACTTTTTACCTCTGCCATTTGAGGATAATTCCATAGTTCCTCTATCAGAAATTCATCTGCATTTATGGACTTATAGTGCAGCTTTAATTTTCCGGTAGGCAAGTCCGATCTGTAATAGCTTAGCGTGTCTTCTGGAAATATGGGATCTTCAAGTATAATTATTTCATCCATCGATTCAATGCTAAATTCTCCAACTTCAGGTGCATGAATTAAAACCTGATCATCTGCTAAGCTTAACCAAGACTTGTCAATATTTTCTCCATTCGTTTTTTCACTTTCATTTGGCCAATGGATCGGAAAACGATGGATGGCCATTTGTTCCGTCTCATCGACCAATTCCAACATTGCCCATACTGGCAAATTAGTATCTCCATTTATCCCGGAATCTTTCAGGATTAAAAATTCAAATTCACCATTTCCATTTCGCTCTATAGGATTTTCGATTAGTGTTGGATTTGTGGTTAAATAAACACTCAATTGAGTATTGACATTCGTCACTCTACCTCTTAAGCGAAGGTAATCGCCATCTTCTCTTACCACTATTTCACGCCCACCTAATGCTTGCCAATTCTTATCGCGTATCCAAAATTGCTCGTAGTGAATTTCCTGATCGCCATATTTGGCTGCAATCATGGCATAATACCCAGGTACTAAGTTTTTGGCAAGATTAATTTCTCCTTCTACTATTTTATCCACAACACCATGGAATACAAAATCTACTATTTCCTGACTTTGCAAATCGACAATAGCTAGGTAGACCAAGTTGGTATTATCTTGATGCTCGTTGATATATGTATATCCAAGCTGCTCGCTGGGGTAAACAAATTGTCTATCCAACAGAAGGCGATTTTGAGCTGTAACTACTAAACTCAATTGGACGAGTAAAATTAGACTAACAGTTCGACTGAATATTTTAAAATAGCTCATAAATAAGGTAGACCTTTCACTTAAACCTTTGATAATTGCTATAATATACTACTATATAAATTATTAATCAAAAGTAACTTTCTGAAATAAAGCTTGAATATTTCATTTCAATAATTATTAACCTGAGTTCGATTAATAATAAGGGGAAAAAAGCATATGATATTCGGTAAAAGAAGTAGATAAAGCCAAGAATTATAGTTATATTTAATTATCTGACGATCAAATATTTAACTACTTATTCATGACTCTATCTGCTGATAAAATTACTGATATTTTCTATTTAATCGATGAATTCTGTCTTGAATTTGACAAAACAATTAGGGGGTATATCGTCGGAAATAAGCCCAAGAGAAAGCCTAGAATGAGCTCCAGTGAGGTGATCACCCTGATGGTGCTGTTCCATTATGGTAGTTTTCGAAACATGAAGCACTTCTATCTACATTATGTAAGCATGCATTTAGGGGGACTTTTTCCAAACCTTGTTTCCTACAACCGTTTCGTGGAACTCATGCAGCAAGCCGCTATCCCAATGGTATTGTTTCTTAAAACACAGTGTTTTGGTGAAGCAACCGGTATAGCCTTCATTGACTCCACACCAATCATGGTCTGCAAAAACAAACGCATCAAACGCAACAAAGTCTTCAAAGGAATCGCTGCCACAGGGAAGTCTACCATCGGCTATTTTCACGGGTTCAAGCTTCACCTGGTAGTTAATGACAAAGGTGAGCTGTTAAGTGTGATGATCACACCTGGTAATGTAGATGACAGGGAACCTCTTAAAAACCAGTCGTTTGTCAAATCCCTCAGAGGCAAGCTCTTTGCCGATAAAGGGTATATTTCACAGACACTCGCTGAGGTACTTTTTCTAGACGGACTCCACCTGATCACGAGTATCAGAAACAACATGAAGAATGTACTTATGGAACTTAAGGACAAAATACTCCTACGTAAACGATCCGTTATCGAGACCATCAACGACGAACTCAAAAACATCTGTCAGATAGAACATTCCAGACACCGATCCTTTGACAATTTTATAACAAACCTAATTGCAGGACTCATCGCTTACTCTTTCTTTGATAAAAAGCCTGCCATCAAATACCAAGCGGTGGAATCAAACCAGTTGACCTTTTTTTAAAATCGAACTCAGGTTATTAGGAATCAAAATTCATGATACGTGTATTTTCACTATTCACCATAGTGTATTAAGCTGAGATAAAGCTTAATGCAGTATTTTAGAGCTATTTTTAAGTTTTTGGAAGGAGTTGAGCACTAATTATCTGCGCACCACTACCTTGAAAAGTGAATTCAGACTTCGATTTTAGAGATTTTGAATTGGCGAAAAGAGCTGAGCTGTTAGAGAAATTCCCACAAGAGAGTAAGTTGATTGAGAAATTGACAAAAGGATAATTCAATAATTGGCAATTTTTTCTTTAGGGCTGTTCCTCCCCCCGCTCTTCATCCTTCATCTCGTCCATTACAGATTTGTCCCAGAGCTTTACGCCACTGATATAGGCAGCACGGCCTATCAAATGGGCTGCCACTGGCGCTGTGAGCAAGAGAAATAATATAATGGCTAGGACTCTAGAAGTTACTCCTATTTCTTGAAAATATATAGTAGCAGCAATTAAAATCAGGCCCGAGCCGAGTGTAACAGCTTTTGTGGTAACTGACACCCGCAAATAAAAATCGGGCATCCTTAGCATCCCTATCGATGCCAAAAGGATAAAAATAGCTCCTAATCCACTCAATATCATTATTAATACATCTGTCATTTTTTCTTGCTTTTTTGTTCCAAATAATATGAAAAAGCAACCGTGCTAAGAAAAGCTATCAGCGCAAAAATGAGTGCTATATCTAGAAAGGTAGATTGATTGGTGATTACACTCACAACAGTGATAATGCCCAAACCAATGGTAATGAGCAAATCTAAGGAAAGCACTCGATCGGCCACATGAGGCCCTTTTATAAATCGGATAAAAACCAACAGTGCTGATACGCTTAAAATGGGCAGAATAATGTAATATAGAAAATCGTATAAACTCATCGCATCACCTCCAATAGCTTTCTTTCAAATCCATTTTTTATATCAGCAATGAAAGTTTCCTTGTTTTCAATGTACATGGAGTGCACGTAGAGGTATTTTCTATCGTCCGTCACATCCAAACTTAGCGTACCCGGCGTGAGGGAAATTAAATTGGCAAGAAGCGTAATTTCCATATCTGTTTCGGCACTCAGTGGAAATTTTACAATACCAGGAGTCATTTGCAGCTTGGGAGTGACTACCTCGTAGGCTACTTGAATATTAGCTTTGATAAGCTCGTATAAAAAAAAGAATAAGAAGGAAACGAATTTAGGTAGCTTAGTAAAGTAGCTTCTATCAGAACCAGCACTACGGCTTATTACCCACATAATCACTAAGCTAAGAATGAAGCCAAATAGAAAATTGCCTGCCGTAAATTCCCCATTCAGAGCAACCCAAACAATCGTAAGCAATATGTTCATTAATAAATGCCTAACCATAGCTAAGGTGTTTGTGGTTTAGTGCCCAATACTGCCTCGATATATGCGCTTGGATCCATCAAGTCATTGGCAATTTGGCTCGACAGCTTTACGATATTCTCTGCACCTAGACCAATATACAATGACACGGCCGTCAAAAGAAGCAGCGGAGTAATCAATAACGCACGCTTACGCCAACTCAAATCCATAAAGGATGGTAGCTGCCTCGTCACATCGACTAGTTTAGGGTTAGGCTTCCAAAATATCTGCGACCATAATTTGGCTATCACTACCAAAGTGATAAAACTGGCGAATATCAATGCACCTATCATTACATAAGATTCAGTATCAAAGGCGGCTTCAAACAGAAATAGTTTTGGCCAAAACCCTGAAAGAGGCGGAATACCCACTAAGGAGAATAAAACCAGGGCCATCACGATTGCCAATTTGGGATAGTCCGCATATAATCCGCCCAGCTCCGGCAATTTGAAACTGCCATACATGATAAAAACGATTCCTAGTAGGATGAATACATTTGTTTTGACGATCACATCATGGATAAGATAAAAGGCAGCACCCGTTAATGCAGTGTCCGTGTACATAGCCAAGCCTGCCATCATAAATCCAATATGGCAGACAATAAGATAAGAAAGCATTTTCCTTGCATTGCTTTGGATAAGTGCGCCAAATGCACCTGTAATCAAGGTAAGCGCCGCCACTGCAAGCAATAATGCGGATAGAAATGAATCCGGAATGAAAATCAATGTGAATACTCTTAAAAGAGCATAGACGCCCACTTTAGTCAACAAACCGCCAAATATTGCCGCCACCGCTGAAGGCGGAGTATGATAGGATGATGGCAACCAAAAGTAAAGCGGAAACACCGCTGATTTGATTCCAAAGCCTACAAAAAACAAGAGTGCTGTTACGTTCACCAAGCCTCTATTCTCAATTTGAGCAACTTTGATGGACAAATCCGCCATATTCAATGTGCCTGCAATGCCATATAAAATCGCTATTGCTGTAAGGAAAATAACCGATGCAAGAAGATTCATCACCACATAATTTACGGCAGATTCCAATTGAGATTTCTCACTTCCAAGCGTCATCAGCACAAAAGAGGCAATAATGATAATCTCGAACCAAACGTACAAATTGAATATATCGCCAGTAAGGAAAGCTCCATTTAAACCCATAAGCAGCAAGTGCAAAATAGGGAAATAGCCAAAACGAATGCGGGAGGAACTAATACTCGCCGCAGAAAATATACTTACCGCCAAGCCTGCAATGCTCGTAAGCATAATCATGGTAACACTAAATACATCTGCCACCAGTGTAATCCCAAAAGGAGCTTCCCAATTGCCTGCTTGCATAGTGAGTAGGCCTCCACTATACACTTTGGCAAATAGCCAAATATTGTAGCCCAATACCGCAAGACTTCCCAAAATGCTTATCCATTTTTGGCTCTGAATTCTCCCCCAGAAAAACAGCAAGAGAATGGCAATCATCAAAGGCAATAATACGGGCAATACAATGCTAATATCCATTATAAGGTCTCCTCCATATTATTTATTTTATCCAGATCGTCGGTGCCAACAACATGATAGACACGCTTCATCAGCACTATGGCAAATGCCTGTAAACCAAAGCTTATCACAATAGCTGTAAGAATTAAGGCCTGTGGAATGGGATCGGCATAGGCTTCTACAAATACGCTAGAACTATCCGGAATAATGGGTGGACTGCCCTTTGTAATTCTTCCTAGCAGGAATATGAGCATATTAGCGCCATTGCCAAGCAGAATAAGGCCGATGATCAATTTGACCAAACTCCTACGCAGCATCATATAAATGCCTGCTGCATATAATATCCCGATTACTATGGCTAATAATAACTCCATATCAGATTTCCTCAGAAATAGTGAAAATGATGGTAAGCGAAACGCCAATTACCACCAAATAAACGCCGATATCAAAAAACAAGGCCGTACCAATCATCCCTACTACTGGAACCGGCTCTTTGAACCACAATCCAGTAAGAAATGGCTCGCCCCAAATAAATGGCAATAGACCACTCAAAACGGCTAATGTAAGTCCAATCGGAATCAAATAACCAGGGTGAAAACGCATAAAGTCTTGCGTATCCTCCCGCCCATAAGCGAATGAATGAAGAATAAAAGCAATCGAAGCAACCAAACCACCTACAAATCCTCCGCCCGGCAAATAATGCCCTCGTAGCAATATAAATATGGAAAAAAGCAGCAAAAGCGGCAGCAGGTATCTTGTTGCAGTTTGTAAGATTACTGTTTTCATTTAATTTCTTTTGATCGTCAATTCAAATCTCCAGTACCACCCAAATCCGTTTCATCTTCTTTCCTGAATTTGAGCAAACTAAATACGCCTATTGCGGCAATGGACAAAACGGTAATTTCTACCAGTGTATCAAATCCTCTAAAATCCACCAAAATCACGTTCACCACATTTTTGCCTTTGGCAAGCACATAAGCATTTTCTGCATAATAGCGCGAGGTTTCATTATCTACATTTACAGTAAGCACTTCCAAAGCCACGATGGTAATCAATGCTCCAAATACTATAGCAAACACTCCATCCCTTATTCGCATAGGCGGGTTTGAGTATTGGAGATACTTTGGCAAACGGAATATGATTAATAGAAATAGTATAACAGTAAGCGTTTCGATAGCAAACTGAGTCATTGCCAAATCGGGTGCGCTAAAAAACACAAACATGAGACAAATGGAGAATCCTACCACGCCCATAGATGCAATAGCTCCCACGCGCGAGTTAGAAAATACTGCGATAAATATGGCAGTAACCATAATCCCAAATATCATAAACTCATAAATGGTCACTTCTGTAAGCGTAGCAAAATCTATATTGATGGAAATACCATTGTAGATTTTGTATCCAAATATGAGTATCAAAAAGCCAATGGTGATTAACACATAATTACGCAGAAGTCCATTTTGCAAAGTGCCAGTATATCCTTTTGCAAAGCGCATTAATAGCCGACTCGAATCTAGAGCCAGCTTAAGCGGAGCGATAAAATCTAATTTGGCAATTTGCTTTTCCAATTTTTGGCTAGGCTTCAAAGTAAAATGAAGCGCGAAACCCAAAGCCAATGTAAGCCCACTCAATGCCAGTACTGTATTGAATCCGTGCCATAGTTTTAGTGGTGTAGCAGAAATGTTTCCATACATCGAAGCAAACATTGGCTGTACCAAGTCTTGATCAATAAGTGCTGGCGCAATGCCAAACAGCAAACCTAAAGTCGCCAACAAAAGTGGCGGCACCCACATGGTAAAATGCGGGAGGTGGAGTTTTTCGAATTTAGCAGGTAATACTCCAATAAATGGCCGAATACCTGCTTGAAAACCTGCATAAAGCAAAAATACATTGGTGAGAATGGCTAATCCCGTCCAAAGAACCACGGAATTATCTGCCGAAAGTGTGGCTTCGTAAATCAGATCTTTGCCTACAAAACCAAAGAATGGCGGCAAACCTGCACTCGACAAAGCCGCCAAACCTCCCGCTATTCCTACTGGGAGGAGCACTTTTCTTAGTCCTGCCAATTGGGTCACATCCCTTGTGCCAGTTTCATGATCTATTATCCCCGTTATCAAGAATAATGAAGCCTTATATAATGCATGTACCAATATGAAAACTGAGGCGGCCAGCAAAGCATATTTATTTCCCAAGCCCAATAAAAACACTAAAATGCCTAATGCGGATATGGTGGAATAAGCCAAAATCCCTTTAAGATCGGTGCGGAATAATGAATGAAATGCAGCGAAAAGCATGGTAAATCCACCTACAATCAACAAGGTGTAATTCCAGTATGGATCGCCACCAAGCAAGGGTGTAAAGCGAGCGAGAAGATAAATACCAGCCTTCACCATAGTGGCAGAGTGCAAATAAGTAGAAACCGGCGTTGGCGCCTTCATTGCGCCTGGCAACCAAAAATGAAATGGGAATTGAGCTGATTTGGTAAATGCGCCCATAAATACGAAAAACAAAATCCAGCCATACATTCCATGAGATTGAAATACTTCGGTAGATGAAAGCATTTCCTGTATAGAATAGGTGCCTGAAATGGATCCCATAAGCAGGAAGCCAGCTAATAAAAACAATCCACCGCCACCTGTAATGCCCAAAGCCACCAAGGAAGATTTGCGGGAGGCTGGATCATCGTTATTGAAGCCAATCAAAAAGAACGAACTAATACTCGTAAGCTCCCAAAATATAAATAAGCTCAACAGATTGTCAGACAGCACCAAACCCAGCATGGAAGCCATAAAAATGCTGAGATAGGCATAAAATCGATCTAGATATTTGTGGCCTTTGAGGTAAGATGAAGTGTAAATAAATACCAATATACCCACGCCGGTAATCAACAAACTAAAGAGCATCGACAGGCCATCAAGCTTAAAATCGACATTGATTCCCAAACTAGGAACCCACTCATAGCTGAAATATTGACCGGCATCGCCCAAGTTTCCTATCTGCAAAATGAAATACACAAATAGTCCTGCCGGCAATAAAAACAGCCAATTGTAAATACTTTTGAGCTGCTTACTAGCAATGATCAAAAGTAAAAGTGGGAGAATAAAACCTGCTAAAACTATTAGGAGCATTGGCTGAAATTGAATGCGATTTTTGCTAAGATAATCAAAACTGAGTCAGGCTGAAAGACAAAAAAAGGTATTAGAAATTAATTGACTAACGCTCAAATGATTGACTTAAATGCTCATTCTAATTCGATTGGAAAAGCGGGAGGATATAGAATTATGATTCAATGAATAAATCTATAGGCATTTTTGAACAACCAAAATTACGCTTATCGCTGTTCGATTAAATCAATTCAAAAAAGGCTATTATCTTAGGCTTTTTATTGACATTCATTTAACCCTCAATATTCAAATGCGAAATACAAATTTCATAAAAGCAGCAGCGCTTCTAAGCTTTTGCTTTATCATTTTAGCTGCCAACAGCTTACAAGCTCAATTCCAAAGAGCGGGCTTTGCTGGTTGGCTCGACGACAATCATTATTTAGAGCGTCGCATGGAATCTGGCGAATTAGTGACTTACTCAGTAAATGTAACATCAGGAAATGCCGAAGTGTATGTAGGCTCAGCTAATCCACGCCAAGAAGTAATAGACGCTTTACCAGAAGGCTATTCGCTTAGCAATACCGATCCATTTACTGATGGATATGCAGATGTAATTTTATCAAAAGACAATAATCTGTTCCATTTTGTGAAAGCGACGAGTGCCATCAAGCAAATCACCAATAATGCTTCAGAAGAACGTAATCCTACTTTTTCGCCTGATGGCAAAAAAATCGCCTTCACTCGCGATAACGATTTGTATATGATCGACCTGGTAAGCGGCCAAGAAAAAAGGCTTACAACTGATGGCACCGACTTGATTTATAATGGCTGGGCATCTTGGGTTTACTATGAGGAAATCCTAGGTCGTGGTTCGCGCTATCGTGCATTTTGGTGGGCGCCGGATAGTGAGCAAATTGCTTATTTGAGATTTGATGATGCCACCGTACCTATGTTTCCAATCTACCGCAGCGAAGGTACACATGGCGATTTAGAGCAAACACGCTATCCAAAAGCCGGTGACCCAAATCCTGATGTGAAATTGGGCGTAGTGAAAACTTCCAATGCACAGACCACTTGGATGGATATTGATTACACACAAGATCAATACATCGCTTGGCCTTTTTGGACGAAGGATTCTAGCAGCTTGCTGTTCCAAATCCTAAATCGAGACCAAGACCACATTGTACTATACATGGGCAACCCTAAAAATGGCAGCAAAAAGGTAGTGTACGAAGAGAAAAGACCTACTTGGGTGGAATTTTTCACGGATATCTATTTCTTCGAAAATGAAAGTGGATTTATCCTCCGCTCCTATCGCACAGATTGGGAAGACTTGTATTACTACTCAATGGATGGCGAATTAATTGCTCGACTTTCTGATACTGACTGGAGAGTAAATAGCTTATCCAAAGTACTTGAAGACAAAGGAAAAGCATTTTTTACCGGCCCGGGTGAAGTAAATACGGATAATCACCTTTACAGTGTAAATCTTGATGGCACTAATTTCAAGCAGCTTACTGCTGGAAAAGGAACCCACAACACAAGTATTTCGCCAAACGGAAGCTATTTCGTAGATATCTACAGCCATATAAACCAAGCACCAATTACCAATCTATATGATGCTGATGGCAAATTGATCCGCACGATACAAAAAGAAGAAACACCAGAATTTGACCCGGCTAAGCATCACAAAGTAGAAATGTTTACTATCAAAACGGATGATGGCAAATTTGATTTACCAGTAATCTGGGTGCTTCCAGCAAATTTCGATAAGACTAAAAAATACCCTGTCGTATTCTCAATTTATGGCGGCCCGGATTCACAAGGGGTACGTGACTCATGGAGGGGATATGGCGGCACCAATCTCACTCAAATGGATATTATCCAGTTTACTGTAGATCACAGAGCATCTGGTAAATTCGGTAGAGAAGGCTTAGACTATATGCATCGAAGTCTAGGCAAATGGGAAATTATAGATTATGTTACCGCAGTGGAGTGGCTTCGTGAGCAGCCATTTGTTGATCCTAGCAAAATGGGCATCACAGGCGGAAGCTATGGTGGCTACATGAGTGCCTTAGCTTTAACATTGGCTCCGGATCATTTCACCCATGCTATTGCAAACTACTCTGTAACAGACTGGAGACTATACGACAATGTATATACCGAACGCTATATGGATACGCCGCAGGACAATGCCGAAGGTTATGATTATGGCTCTGTATTAAAGCATGTGAAAAATTTCAAAGGCAAATTATTGATCACTCATGGATTGATGGATGACAATGTACACATGCAGAATACCGTACAATTCCTCGAAGCTATGCAGCAAGAAGGAAAAGAGTTTGATGTGATGTTCTATCCAAATGCTCGCCACGGATACGGCGGAGCCTATGGCCGCCACCATGCCATGATGCGCGATAAGTTCTGGAAAAAACACTTTTTTGGAGTAGAAGATTAAGCAATCTTCTGAGAAAATTTAAAAGCCGGTTCATTAATTTGAATCGGCTTTTTTTGCGGGAGGGTTTTTGGCAGAACTATAGTAAGTGCTGAAGGTAGGATAGTTTAACCTCCTACACTGAAATAATCGACCAAAATAGACAATATACAATTGCGGTAAATCCTAGCCCAAACAATAGTGCGATAGGCAATTTTCTTAGTAAGGTAATGGATGGAATTGTTGCAGATTGAAACTTATTGAAAGCTTGCTTATCGGAAATTGGATTGTAGGTAAATATTGAAACCAAGAATGCTAACAGAAGATTTGCCACTGTGATGAAAATAAGAGATAGGATAAATCTATGTTCCGGAAAGACTGAAAAAAAGCCGTAATCAATAAGCAAATTGCAGATTAAGGTTAGCAGAATGGCACCAAGCATGGCACTGAACTGCACTTGGGCATTGACTCTTGGAGTAAACCATCGCAGAATAAAGATAAGACTTGTGCCTCCGCTTATTCCCAAGAAAAAATAGATAACACCTTGAATCCGTTCAAAATATAGTGCAATCACCATACTTAAGAGAGCTGGAATTAACATAAAAATATATCGCCGTCCTTTCGATTTCTTAGATTCAGCTGTGGAGTCGATTAAGCTACCCGCCCAGTTCAGTTGCGTTTCGGAAATGGAAACGAACAGACTGAAAACCAGAAATAAACCTATGATTTTTGAAAATTGAGGCCAACCATTGGAGAGCCATACATAAAATACTTGATCGACAGGCACATCTACAGCATTAGTTTCCCAAGCTTTCAAAATCAAATAACAAAGCAATACTACAGCTAAACCAACAATAATGATGTAAGCCAAAAATATTCGCTGAGCCTTAGCTTTCTCCAATCCCATCACTCGCTGTGCAATAGTGCCACTACCATCAAAAAGCGTGGACGACCACCATAAAAGGCCTACATAAGCGAGAAAATGAAGAAAATATTCATGGCCAAAATATGGAAACGCTCCAAAACTATTTTTTTGAATTTCACCGAAATTCTCAAGAGAAACATGCTCAAAACCACTCTGGTAAAGCCCTGTAATAAGGATTACTGTCAAAATTATCCCATGTAAATAATCGCTCTTGAGCTTATTTTGAAGTGTATTGCTGAAGATATTAATGGAAACAAATAGTCCAGCAAACAGAATCAAGTGAGTTTTAGAAATTCCTGTAAGTGACGCAGCAATATCTGCAAAAGCCAAAATGCTCATTGCAACTAATGCCGAAATTACGACTAAGCCTACATAGTAGCCTCTAAAGCGATGAAGAATATGAGCCCATTTGCCTTGATACCTTATGAAAATAAAATCATTCTCATTCTCGAATTTAAAACCAGCCCAAACGGGCACAAAAACGAAGAGTAAAATACCGAATCCAAGAAAAAATGAAATTGTGTACCAAAAGCCAATTTCCCCTTGCTCTATAAGCATGCTTGCAGCCATCCCAATAAATGGAAGACTAAAGAAGCTCAAGAAAAGACTATTGAAAATACTAAGGGAAGATGAGGTGGATGCAACCTTAAAGAAAAATGATGGCCGAAATAGTTTTTGAATTAAAAACGTGATGAAAAGGTAGGCGAAAGCAAAAAGGATTAATTCTTTCAATTCAAGTGAAGAAAAGAGTACTACATATTGATGTATCGATTAATTAGCTGATTGGTGGTATTCAATTCGTATTGACCATATGTAAACTTAAGCGGTAGAGGGAAAATTTTTTCCTCAGGAATGTATCCTGAATATACAAGAAATCGATAAAAATTAGGTTCATAGTGGCTATTTTTCGTGGCTTCATTAATAAGATGGCTATCGTGAAGGAGTGGACTCAACACCTCCAAAGACTCATTTAACATTACAAGATTATCTGCTAAAATAGTAGTTTTAAATATTTTAGCCTCGTATTTTTTACTAATATCTTCTACAAGATCCCTCAAAACAATTTCGACATCCATTTTTTTACCTAAAACTTTCAAATAGATAAGTTTTGCATTTAGTAACCTGCATCTAATTGTCGGTTCCTCTTCAAAAAATTCACTAAGAAGATTGAGGTTGAATTTGTTATCGAATAAAACACTTCCAGCATCTAAAATATCCTTGGTTCTATTAGAAATATAAGCTAAAAAGATAAACAGACTAATATCATAAACCATTCGGCTTAATGACTTTAAATCCTTATTCACTAGCAATGCATTTACAGATTCTAACTTATTAAGCTGAATAGACAACTTGAGAGCTTCATAAAAGTATTCGTTTCTAAAATCTAAATCAGGAAAAGATTGAAAGAAGTAAAGATGAAATTGCTCTGAATCAGAAAAAAAATTTATTAAATCCAAACGCTTTTTTGAATCTGCCATGCACCTAAAATAGTTGCCGAAAGTCGCTGCAATCACCAACTGATCAAAACCTAAACTAAAATGTTGGTTAGGTAGCTGAGATAGAAATTCTTTGATTTCACTGTAACGATCCTTTTGTAATTGATTCATCAACAACATCCCTAATGGGCTATGTGTAGCGGAGATAGGAGTATCAAAAGAATTGGCAATAGGTTTCCTTAACTCATTTATATTTTCTACTTCAAGAAAATCTAAAAAAGCTTTAATCGTAAAATCGTATGGAATAATTTTATACTTTTCAATATTTACCATCCGGTAAATGGTTGTAGGAGAAATTCTAACACCTACCTTCTGTACTATCAGATCACTTAGTGATGCACAATTATTAATCTTCCTGCCATAGATGCTTGCAATCCGGAAGGATGATTCAATAACCAAGAATATGTCCGAGGGGTCAAGATTTGTTCTCATACTATTCTTAAATATCGCTATTTACGAAAATATTAAATTTTTTGCATTAAAAAATTTAAAAACCACTTTTAAATATACTATATTTAATTTATACTATAAATACTATTATTGCTTGAAAAGCAGGGAAATTCAAAATATTGATAAAAAAAAGAAATTATGAGTATTGTATAGACGCTTCATTAGTATTATTAAATTAAGAAAAATAAAAATAATAAAAAGAAATCAGATAGTGTTATTTTGCCCATAATTATTCTCAGAACCACCCAAAACTAAATTTTTAACAATTTTAAAATTTGATTATTGTTTAGCTAATATGAAGTTGAAGTAATGGCTGCCGTATGTATGGAAACAATTCAGCAATAATTATTTATTTCAGAACTAATCCAGATTAATATGGACAATTCCCTTTACTACCTTTAACTTTTTGGAATTTAATATCTCATGAAATTCAATTTTAGCTTCAAGATCATTCATTACTTTTCTTTGTACTACGTCAACCCATTCTTTCACTTTTCTTTCAATATCATCATCTGTTGGCTCGAAATCGAATCCAAGATTGACAGTTTGCTTAATCAGTTTTGTTTTACTACCTTTTATTTTTGGAAAAGATTGTAAATAACTATAAGTTATTTTGTAATTGAAATTTGACATAGTTATTAATTTTATTTCTATTTATAATTTAGCTATTCAGCTAACCGAATTCTCAAATAGGTACATTTCATTTTTTGATTACTAAATACCCAATAGATGCTTAATAATTTCATTAAATTCCTGACTTGACATGGTGTTTCCGCCCTGTGCATAGGTATTAAAATATTGGAAACCGGATTTACTTTCCCAAAGGGAAAACGAACGTGCTACAGGTTTACCATGAGCATTTTTCGGCCATTTAATAATATTTGTACCAGCCTTAAATTCCTTTACCTTCTTAAAGTCAAGCAGTCTAAATAAATCATAGTAGCTTTTACCAACTGAAAAAATAGTAGAAAGAGGAGCATTCTTAGCCACTGCCTCAGCTACCGGCAAAACCTCCTTCATTACATATTCCTTAAGACTTTCGAGCTCAGAATTTGTTAATTTAAAAGATTGAGAATGCCACGGACAGATTTCCAACCCCAAAATATGAAAATCGTCATTTTCTTTCCCCAACAAACGTGCTACAAACCTTTTTCGAGGATACCAAAAAGACCTTCCTTTTGGCTCAAAATAAGGAACAGTTCTAGCAAAGTCTACATACGATTCAACTGCATCATAATTGATTATAAACTTCCCAATTTCTCTTTCTTGGAGACCTTCAAGTACTGGCCCAGGGTTATAATTTAAAAACACTGCAGATGGGTTTTTAATACACCCTATATAGGGTTCGGGTAAATAATTAATATAAGGAATTAACTGCCTTTTCAGACTTTCCGACCTAGAAAAGACAGATTCTTCAAAAACATAGTTAGGGTTTTTAGCCCAATCGTTTATGAATTGCTGTTTTACTTGAATAAAGCTATCTATAGTATTCATACCAGTTTTTTGGATTGGTTGAACAATTATAGATACAAACTCAGAAAATTATTATTTCATCTTATTTCATCTTGACTCATAATCATTGACCGCATTTTACATTTATCTAAATTGCTCCCACTTATCTAACTAGTTTCAAAAAATTGAGTGCTGAATTAAAATACCAAGAGATTATCAGACATCGCTTTTGGCTTTCAAAAATTAGAATAGTCAGATAATAATTTATAAAAATTAACACTAAAATATTAACAAGACGAAATGAAACCTAAAATTCAACCTAATATCAGACAAGGCTATCACAATGAGAAGTGTGCTAAATGCGGAAAAGATTTATTTAAGAAAAAAGCATTTATAAAACCTGGAGGCACTTTACTAAGAGCCATGGGCTTTCAAGGTACATATTGTTCACATGTTTGCTTCAATGCTGCCTTTAACAGGTAAATTCTTATGCTATTTGCAAAATCGTCAATTATTGCCCTGCTCTTAAATGGTCAAATTCAGCATCTTTTGACTCCTTGGAAAATTAGTGTTGACCTAAACAATCAAACTATTACTGTAACGAAAAGAAACTGGTACCTAATAAGTCAAGATAGAAATACAATTGCTTTTCGTTTTATTAGACAGGTTTACATAGACAAACACATCTTTGGCGCTGATCTATATATTAAAACTATTGGAAGTAGCATTCTTTCTGTACATTACCTGTCTAAAAAAGACGCAGATTACATTAAAGGAGAAATGATTATTTATAGTACCAATAAGTCTGGGAGAACCCAAATTCTTGGTTAAAAATCATAGTATTCCTTAAATCAAAAAAACAATAGTTCAGATACCCTCCACAATCTTAATCTCCTCCTCTGTCAATCCATAAAGTTCATAAACTAATTGGTCAATTTGGTTTTCTAACTCGGTGGTGTCTGCTTTGGGGTTTTGTTTTTTTGCTTCAATAACTTGACCTACAATTTCTTCAAGTATATTGGTTGATATCATAGGAATCTGAGCTAAATATTGCCTTATAAATCTATAATATCCACCTCTTATTGTTTGAGACAAATTTGAGTAGAAAAACAATGTTAGTTTAGAATTCAGAATACCTAAATCTGACTTAGAAAGCTCTGGAATTATATATGCTGTGTTTACTGAATAAAGTCCTTTCGATTCATCTATTAATGCTTCACATTTCAATGAAATATCTGGCAACATTACTTTAGGCTTTTCAAACTCATCGTAATAATCAACGGCATCTTGAATTTCATACCATTTGTATGAACCGGGTTTTCTTCCATTCCATTCTCCTTTAAAGTCTTTAGGTTTCGGCTCTAATTTTTCTTTATAATGAAATAGATAATTATAAATGGCGGGATAGCTTTCTATTTCAATGCCTCTTCTAGTAAATATTAAATACCTGTCTGCTATTGGTGTTTGATACCTTTTTATATCTCTACCCGCTAAAAAGGGTTTGATAACTTCTTCACTTCTAGCATCTTCTTTTATCAGGCGACTCCTCGTTTCCTTATCAATAATAAATGCCTCATTAAAGCCCGTTTTAACTCCATAATAAATTTTTCCATTTACGTATTCAGCTAAGGTGATTCCTTTTGATTTTAACTTTAACAAAAGCATTTGAATATTGCCATCGATGAGATTCCAAGTATCACTTTGAAGTCCCTCTACAAAAATTTCTATCTCATTTTTTGAAATGTAATTTTCTAAGCTGAATTCAAAATTCAGTGTATCAACAGTAATACCCTTGAAAGTTGTAGATGGCTGATTATTATTTACTTGAATAATCATTGGGTAAGTGGTTGCCTCTTCAAAAACTGGCAAATCGCCAAAATCAATAATTCGTTGAAGTTCCTTTTCTTTTAAAAATTGTCTTAGTTTTTGACCATATCCCGCCTTCATCCACTTGTTTGGGATGATATAAGTAAACTGCCCATGGTTCTTCAACAGTTTCATCCCCAATTCAACAAAATAGACATAGATATCAGCAGTACCCATGAAAGTTTGAAATGAGGAATTCAAATAACTCTTAATTTCAGAAAATTCTTCCTGCCTGATATACGGCGGATTCCCAATCACCACATCAAAGCCTACAAAATCGCCTTGTTCGTTGAGTACTTCAGGGAATTCAAATCTCCATTCAAAGGCATTTTCAAAGATCTTATTGCTTTTGATCTCCTCAATTTCTTGGCTAAGTTTTTCGAGTTCGGTTTCTATTTTTTCCACCCGCTTCTTCCGCTCCTTTTTCTCTTTAGCAGATTCTTCGAAGAGGCCAGTCTGCATGGTGAGATTATACAGCTCCCCGCCTAGCTTAGCTTTTCTTTTTAGTTTAGGATCATTATTGGCAATCTCCGAGCGAAAATCCGATTTGATTTCAGCAATCAGTCGCTCCATTTCCCGCTTCTCTTCCTTATTCTCCGCATTTCGGTATCTATCCACAGCAATCCTATAGCCATCTATAGAGAACTTACTCTTCTTCAAAGCCTGACTTAAATCCGCATCAATCGCAAAACGACTCACCAAAGAATTCCCACACTTGATATTGATATCAATATTCGGCAAAGTCTGCAACTCCCTAAAACCACCAGCCATCCTTATACCCTTACTCCCCACCCAAGTATTGGCAGAGGCATTACCTTTACTCCCTTCCCGCGAGGAGCCCAAGGCTTCTCCCATACTCCCCTCTTGAGAGGGGCCGGGGGTGTGTCCTCTTCCACTCCCATCATGCAAATTCAAATAATAAGCATTCTTCAACAGCTCAATCCACAACCTCAATCGACAAATCTTCACCGAATTGGGATTGATATCCACGCCGAAAAGACAATTCTCAATAATATTCTGCTTTTCGTGAAATAGCGTTTCTTGTATGCGTTGGCTTTCCATATTGTTGGGATTATATTCAAACAATTCACCCTCCACATCGGTAACAATCAGCTCGTCGTTCACCACTTCCACTTCATAGCGATGCAAAGATTTGCCTTCTCGGTCTTCAAGAATCTTCAAGTCATTTTTCACCGCAATCATTTCATTAAGCGCGGAAACCAAAAAATGCCCAGAACCCACTGCCGGATCACAAATTTTAATGCTGTTTACAATCTCATTGGCTTGTTTCCTAGTAAACATCCGCCCCTCCCCAATCTGATCATACACATCATCCAATGTCTTAAACTCCCCTCTTTCCTGAAAGTCACCGATTGAGAGGGATTTCTCCTGAAAGTCCCCTCTCGAGAGGGGATTTAGGGGTGTGTCCTCTTCCTGAAAGTCCTCTCTAGAAAGAGGATTTAGGGGTATGTCTTCCCCCGAATAAGAATGAAGCCTCATCCCCTCCACCAAATCCCCTGTCAAACTATTCAAAGGCGAATCTTCATATACCAATGAAGAGAAATCATCTTTTTCAAAAGCCTTCACATATTCTCTTATTGTCTCCACAGTGCTTTCAAAATGATTGAACACATCAGAATCTAGAAATCTCAGCACATTCAATCCCAATTCATTGAAGCGTGCCTCTTTTTCATAATCCCTTTGCTGTGATTCTTGCCAATTGTGCGTATCCCCATCAATTTCTACCACTAAGCTCAATTCATGGCAGAAGAAATCTGCGATATAGTTATCCAAAGGTTTTTGTCTGTGGAAATCGTATTTGTCCTCGAATTTTCCTTTTAAGGCTCCCCAAAGCTGGATTTCTGATTTTGTGCTTTCGTTGCGAAGCTTGCGGGCAAGTTCTTTTAGTTTTGGGTTGTAGGGTATTATCTGGCGTTTTGGTACGGAGCTGGGTTTTCTGTTTGAAGAGGATTCAGTTTTGGAAGAGGACACGCTGTTTGAAGAAGATATTCTATTTGAAGAAGACACACCCCCGACCCCTCTCAAGAGGGGAGTTTTTGTGGTGCCTTCGGCTCCACTGGAATGGGATGATGAGGCTTGGTTGAATTTTTGGATGACGGCTTTGCGGATGGTTTCGCGGCACATGTACATGGTGATGAAGCCGGGTGTGAAGAAGGAGCCGTCTTTGTAGCCATTTATTTTCTCGAATATCAACCCAAGTACGGAGGCATTGATAAGTGTTTTGTTGTCTTCTTGAATTTCCTCAGAACCTTCGCTACTGAAATCGTAGGCATTCAAAAACTCAAATAGGTATTCTAAAGTTGATAACTTGCCAGTTCGCTTCTTACCTTGGTCGTTTTTCAGTACTGTGGTCGATATGATGGGAATAGATTTATCGTCTCGTAGATTACTGATGAACAATGTAACTTGTTCGATTTCCGTTGGCTCGAAAAGTGATGAGTTGAGATAAGGCACTTTCTCAAAAATCTGCTTTACATCCGGATTTCGATCCTCGTATTTTCTTGCTAATACTTGAAAAAACAAGCTGTTCAGATCATCATAGTTTTTGATTTTGTCAAAGTTGAGAAATGAATAAGATTTATCTCCCTTATGATAAGTAATGAGCTGGGCTTCTAGCAGCTTTAAAAACAGAATACGGTTGACCCAAGTGATGGACAGTTCAAGAGCAACATTGAATAGCCGTTCCTGCTGGGTGTTTCCAAATTGACTTGGTTTGTCGAGTCTGCTCAGTTTATCCAAACTATCAAGCTGAATGATGGCATCTTCTAAAATACTCCCTGAATTTCGCTCGCTTTCCTTATTTCGCCCAATTAGCTTTTTGCCTCCTTCTTTAGTTTCTGTAAGCCCAATTATGTGAAGCAACTCGCTATAAAATCGCTTGTCTAGACTGTTGCTATCATTGGTGAAAGGAAGTTTCAGCAAATGCTCTGGAGAAAGCAATTTGAAAAGTGCAATCAGTTTATTGTCATCTGCCTTGTCGGCATTGCGTAAGGGCTTCTGATAATCCTGAATATTGAAGTAGGCAAATTCTATTTCTGAAGTGATCTCGGCTATAAACGGTTCAGCAATTTGCTTGTAGAAAAATTCTGTTTTGCTGTCGGCCAACCTCCCGCCTTCAAAATCAGTGAATTGCTTTACGAGATTTTTATTTTGTGCAAAAAGTCTATCAAATGTAGTCGCATCAAAGATGAACCATTCATTGATATTGGTAATGACCAAATGCTTTACTTCAAGATTTTTATGTGTAATTCTTTCTCGCAGATAATAAAGCATTAATTCTTGAAAGGCTTTTGTATTTAGCTTTTCAATGCTAACCATCTCAGCTTTATTGGTCGGCTTTTTTGCTTCTAAGATTACACCTACCGTACTTTTTGCTTTTTCACCATTGTAAATTACAAGGTCATTTCGCCCTTTGGTATTAATGAAGTGATTCGGATCGTAATAGGTTTTTTTCAGAAAATCAATGACAAGATTCTTATGAAATTCTTCAGATTCTGTGTCATTAGTGCGGTCGAGTAATTGGATAAGATTTGCTTTGAAACGCTCAATTTCAGTTCTATTCGGTTTCACTTTCAGAAAGGCTTTGTTTAGCGCTTTCCTTGGTTTCAAGCTGTTTATCTTCATTTACTCTATCACTTATATTTTCAATCGGTTAATTTACATTTTTCTGATTGCTTTTCTGTTTTTGAAGGTTTTTTTCTGTAGGTAAATTAATGGGATTCACTTTTTGTCTGAACAATGATTCTTAATAATTATAGGATTACCATGGTTTAGGATTAAGCGCTAATCGGAACCTCAAAAACAATCATTGCCCATCAGAAAATCATCTCAATCAAAGTTCAGACCCAAATACACCTTAGCCTGCTTGAAATTTAGCAGTTCAAATGCCTCTCACAATCATCTCATTTTCAATTAATTCAAAATAAATAAAACCTTTTTGCTAAATTTCGCTTTATAATAGATTCAACTCTACAGAATTAAATAAAAATTCAAGTTCCTTTCTAAATTTGAAACAAAACACTGGAAAATATGAAATTGCATATTAAAAATATGGTCTGTAGTAGATGTAAAATGGCAATTGTAACTGTACTTGACCAAATAGAAGTCCACCCACAATCGGTCGAGCTGGGCGAAGTGCAATTACAAGAGGAAATTGACAAAGAGAAATTGAAGCAGTTCCAAAAAGCGATTAATCAATTAGGCTTCGAATTACTCGACGATAGAAATAGCCAGCTTATTGAAAAAACGAAAACGATTATTACTAAATTGGTTCAAGAACAAAACGCAGCTCTCTCAACCAATTTATCAGATTACCTTTCCAAAAAATTAGATTATGATTATAATTCACTCAGTAACCTGTTCTCAGAACTGGAGGGAATTACCATCGAAAAATATTTTATCCTCCACAAAATAGAAAGAGTAAAAGAGCTATTAGTGTACGATGAGTTGTCTCTTAAAGAAATTGCCTTTTTGCTTAATTATTCTAGCCTCCCGCATTTAAGTGCTCAATTCAAAAGCGTTACTGGATTCGCTCCACGAGAGTTTAGGAAGCTATTTGGAAATAATAGAAAGTCGCTTGACAGCCTCTAAATCTTATAAGTAGTAGCCTGAATTATGTAACTCATTAAGCTGTTCTGATTTTACCTTTGTAAATATATATTAAGGAAAATCAACGGAATAGATAATGAAACATACATACGAAATTTCTGGAATGACTTGCATGGGCTGTCGATCTCATGTAGAAAAAACCCTTGAAAATATTGATGGCGTTGAAAGTGCTTATGTGGATTTACACAAAGCCGAGGCTATTCTTGAAATGGCCGAACATATCTCCATTGAAACCTTAAAAGCCGAACTCGAAAAAGCGGGAGGCACATATAGCATAGATTTGCCCGGCCAAGGAAAAAAGCAAGAGAAGCCAAAAGCCAAAAAAGTAGAAAATGGCTCTGGCGTTTTCTATTGCCCGATGCACTGCGAAGGCGACAAAACTTACGACAAAGCCGGAGATTGCCCTGTATGTGGTATGGATCTGGTTGAGCAACCTTCTGCCAAAAAAGCAAGCCAATATACTTGCCCCATGCATCCCGAGGTAGTGGAAGATAAACCAGGTTCCTGCCCAAAATGCGGAATGGACTTGGTGCCAATGGAGCCCGAAACTGAAGAAGAGGATAAAAGCTATAAAAAGCTACTCCGTAAATTCAAAATCGCTGTTGCTTTTACACTGCCCATTTTCATCATCGCCATGTCGGAGATGATTCCAAACAACCCCATTTATAAGTGGCTGGACATTGAATATTGGAATTGGGTGCAATTAGCGCTTTCTATTCCTGTGGTTTTCTATGCCACATGGATGTTTTTTGAGCGGGCTTGGCGCTCTGTTGCTACATGGAATTTGAATATGTTTACCCTCATCGGAATTGGTGCGGGTGTAGCATGGCTCTTTAGTTTGGCTGCTATTTTATTCCCTGACGTACTACCAGATCAATTCAAGACCGATTCGGGCAGTGTGCATGTATATTTCGAGGCGGCTACAGTTATACTTGCATTAGTATTATTAGGTCAATTGCTCGAAGCTCGTGCACATAGCAAAACTAGTGGAGCCATTAAGGAATTGCTCAAACTGGCGCCAAACAAAGCCACCGTAATAAAGGATGGCAAGGAAACAGTGGTTGCCATAGACGATATCCAAATTGGCGATTTGATTCGTGTGAAACCCGGCGAGAAAGTACCTGTAGATGGCAAAATCGAAGAAGGTGAAGCCAATATCGATGAATCGATGATCACTGGTGAACCTATTCCTGTAGAGAAGGAAATTGGTGATAAAGTAAGCTCTGGCACTATCAATAAGAACAAAACTTTCATCATGAAAGCAGAGAAAGTTGGTTCAGATACGCTTCTTTCTCAGATCATTGAAATGGTAAATAATGCTAGCCGTTCCAAGGCACCTATTCAAAAACTAGCTGATAAAATTTCAGGGTATTTTGTGCCCATCGTGGTTCTAATTTCGGTACTCACTTTTATCGCTTGGGTCATTTTTGGGCCGGAGCCTGCCTATGTATTTGCACTTGTAAATGCCATTGCTGTTTTGATCATTGCCTGCCCATGCGCTTTGGGGTTGGCCACGCCTATGTCGGTGATGGTGGGTGTAGGCAAAGGCGCACAATCGGGAGTACTTATAAAAAATGCCTCCGCACTTGAAACCATGAATAAAATTGACGTGGTAATCATTGATAAAACAGGTACTGTGACCGAAGGAAAGCCCTCTGTAGAATTGGTGAAAAGTGTCAGGGAGGAATTGAGCGAAGAAGAGGTTCTCCAAAAAATTATCTCTATAAATAGTAGCAGTGAGCATCCATTAGCCGAAGCAACCATTCGCTATGGTAATGAGAAAAATGTTACTGCAAAGAAGCTTGAAAAATTTGAAGCCATAACTGGAAAAGGAGTTACAGCGCAAGCTGATGGACAATTAATGGCATTGGGAAATGACAAATTGATGGATCACGTAAATGCAAAAATCAAAGATGAGTTGATTGAAGAAGTGAAGCAGATACAATTACAAGGTAAAACGGTTTCGTATCTGGCGGAAAATGAAAAGGTAATTGGCTACATCGTATTATCCGATAAAATTAAGGAATCGAGCAAGCAGGCAATTCAGAAAATGCGGGAGGAAGGAATGCAGGTGATAATGCTTACCGGCGACAATGAAGCTACAGCAAAGGCTGTAAGCGAAAGCATCAATCTGGATAACTTCAAAGCACAAATGCTTCCCGAAGACAAACTCAATGAAGTAAAAAGATTGCAATCAGAGGGCAAAAAAGTAGCTATGGCCGGAGATGGGATTAACGACGCTCCTGCCCTTGCTCAGGCCGATATTGGTATAGCCATGGGTACTGGTACTGATGTAGCAATCGAAAGTGCAGATATTACCTTAGTAAAAGGAGACTTACAAGGGATTGTAAAAGCACGAATGCTAAGCCATAAAGTAATGCGAAACATAAAGGAAAATCTTTTCTTCGCATTGGCCTATAATACATTGGGAATTCCAATTGCTGCAGGGGTTTTATACCCAATATTTGGTATGTTACTTTCTCCTATGATTGCAGCTTTGGCTATGAGTTTTAGCTCTGTTTCTGTCATTTTCAATTCGCTAAGACTTAGAAACTCAAAATTGATTTAGCTAATTTTGATTTAATGCGTTTTCTAGCTCGCTTTTCATTTATTTTGCAGCAGATAAATCAAAAAAAGAAATTCCGTTGACCAGAATAAATAAATACCTCAGTGAAGTTGGCTATTGCTCGAGACGAGCAGCCGATAAATTGATCGAGCAAAGAAGAGTGACCATCAATGGCAAAGTGCCTGAGATGGGCACTAAGCTCAATGATAATGATGAGGTAAGAGTTGACGGCAGATTAATTTCAGTACCCAAAGAGAAGCCAACATACATTGCTTTCAATAAACCTATTGGTATTGTTTGCACTACCGATACAAAAGTAGAGAAAGACAATATTATCGATTACATAGGCTACCCGAAGCGGATATTTCCAATTGGGCGATTAGACAAACCAAGTGAAGGTTTAATATTGCTTACCAGTGACGGTGATATTGTAAATAAGATTTTACGCGCACGAAATAATCACGAGAAGGAATATATAGTAACTGTAGATAAGCCCATCACGCAAGAGTTCATTACTAAAATGAGTAAGGGAGTTCCCATATTGGATACCGTTACAAGAAAATGTGAAGTTGAGCAATTGAGCAAATTCGTTTTTAAAATAATTCTTACTCAAGGCCTTAATAGGCAAATAAGACGAATGTGCGAATATCTAGGCTATGAAGTAACAAAGCTTAAGCGTACTCGAATAATGAATATTAAATTAGATGTTCCTATTGGACAATGGCGCTATCTTACAGAAAAAGAACTTGTCGATATTTCTAAACTAATTGCCTCATCTAGCAAAACTTATGATGGCTTGAAATAATAGAGTTGATTGCTAAATAGCTCGGAAATACTGATTCATAATTACCTTTATATCAAATATTTAAATCAATATTTTTTTCCTGTTTCTCTGCTTCCTTTCCAAATATTAGAGCAGTTAAATCTACTTAAAAAGGCTGTCTGCTCAAGTTATAAGATTACAAATTCCTCCCGCCTTTTACCAAGATCACCAAAGTGTGATTTATGTAACATTTGAACATAATTATGTAAGATAAGGTGTCTTAATAATTCCACCTTTGCTACAATAATTCTATACTTTGTGATAGATGCGTTTAGGGTATGGCAAATGCCGAACATATTTTAATAATATGAACCGACCCTAACTCTCCCTTCCCAATATGGTATTAGTTCGATCAATATTGACAATTGACCGCGTCAATAATCCTGAAACACTTTACTCAATTAATTAAAATTTTATCCACATGAAAACCAAAAAAAATAAATACTGGCTAACAGCCCTGATAGCTATTGTTATGACAATGGCTGTAGCAAGCTGTGAGGACGAAGACATCGGGATTATTGGCACCTGTCCAGAGATAGAATCTACAAACCCTACCGACTTACAAACTGGAGTTCCCTTTGATCAAGCAATTACTGCTACATTCAAAGAAGCTGTAGATCCACAAACAGTGAATGGCGCTACATTTACCATAAGCGGCACATCAACTATTGGAGGCACTGTAACTTATAGTGGCAAAACAGCTACTTTCACGCCAAGCAGTTTATTGTCACCAAATACAACTTACACCGGCAGAGTAACAAGAGGTGTTAAAGATCTGATGGGCAATGCAATGCTTGAGGATTATGTATGGACTTTCACTACAGGTTTATTACCAACCGTTATTGCTGTAGACCCAGCGAATGATGCAACTGGTGTAAACTTAGACAAAGTAGTTACAGCTACATTCAGTACTGGAATGAATCCAGCTACAATAAATAATTCAACATTTACAGTAAAGAATGGATTTAACGCGGTAGAAGGTACAGTGACATATTCTGGTTTCACAGCTACTTTCACTCCCACAAGTCCATTAATGGCTAACACAACTTATACTGGCACTATTACAAATGGAGCTAGTAATACTGCGGGGTCGACTATTGCTGCAAATTATGTTTGGACATTCAGTACGGATTCCTATCCCATGGTAATTTCTACCGATCCTACTAATAATGCGACCAATGTAAACTTAGCTAAAGTGATCACAGCCACTTTCAGTGTTCCAATGGAAGCATCTACAATTAATGGATCCACATTTACGCTTCGTAATGGTATTATCCCAATTTCTGGCACCATTACATACTCTGGAAATACGGCTTCATTTACGCCAAGTGTTGCTTTGTTGCCTAATAGCACTTACACGGCATCTATTAACACTGGCGCTGAAAATACTTTAGGCACATCGTTAAACAGCAATTATGTTTGGAGTTTCAGCACTCAAAGTGCTCCAACGGTCATTTCAACCAATCCAATTGAAGGTCAATCTGGAGTATTACCAAACCAAGTGATCTCAGCCACATTTAGCGAAGCTGTACAATCTTCTACGATTATCGCAGCAAACTTTACGGTAAACAATGGCACTAGTAATATCGGTGGCTTTATTAGCATGAATGGAAATACAGTTTCATTTACGCCAGCAACTCCATTAGAAGCAAATGTTTCATACACTGCAACGATAAGTGCTAATGTGAAAAATACAGCTGGCATTTCAATGGCAAATGATTATGTATGGACATTTAGTACTGCTTCTGCACCAAGTGTTACTCAAACTACTCCTGCAAACGGTGAAACTGGTGTGGCCTTGAATACAAACTTGACTGCAACTTTTGATAGAGTGATGAACCCATCCTCAATTAACCCTAGTTCATTCATGCTTTCAAGTGGTTCTACATCTGTTGCCGGAACAATTACTTATAGTGGAAATACGGCCACATTTAATCCTAATAGTGCATTAGCTCCTAATACTACTTATACTGCCACTATTACTACTGAAGCAAACGACAATTCGGGCTATGCTTTAGGTGCAGATTACACTTGGACTTTCAATACGATCGAATCACCAAGTATAATTTCTACAATACCCGCAAATAATGCGGTGAATGTGTCTCTTGACAATGACATAAGCGCAACATTCAATATGGCAATGGATCCATTGACGATCAATGCTTTAACATTCACCTTGAAGGCTGGAAATGCTCCAGTAGTTGGCACTGTATCATACAGTAACAATACTGCGGTGTTTAATCCAACCGGCAAACTGATTGCGAATACCACTTATACAGCTATGATTTCGACTACGGTAAGAAATACTGCTGGAGCGGCCTTGGCTTCGAATTATATTTGGACATTCACCACAGCTACTCCAACAACGCCAACAGTTATCACAACTAGTCCTGAGAACGAGGAAGAAAATGTAGCGCTCAACAAGGCGATAACTGCAACTTTTAGTGTTCCAATGGATGTGACAACTTTGAATGGAGCAAGCTTCAAATTGAAAAGAGGAAATACGATTGTAGCTGGCACAACAACTTACAATACTAATACTTCCACTGCTACATTTACTCCTTCTAGCTTATTGAATCCTAGTACAGAATATACTGCGACGATAACTACTAATGCTAAGAACACAGAAGGGACCTCCCTATCTGAAGACTATGTTTGGTCATTTACAACGGTTGGGCCGGCGGTTCCATTTGTATTATCAACAGACCCAACCAATAATGCAACTGGAGTAACGCTCAACAAAATAGTGAAAGCTACTTTCAGTGTTCCAATGGATCCATTGACTTTGAATGCAAGTACATTTACGCTTAAAAATGGAGCGACCAATGTTGCAGGCGCAATAAGCTACACTGGTTCTACGGTATCGTTTGATCCTGCTGTTGATTTAATGCCAAATACGACCTATACGGCAACAATTACCAACGGAGCAAAAAATGTGGCAGGAACTGCAATGGCTAGTAATTTCTCTTGGTCATTCACTACGCAGGCATTTGTTTCGCCATTTGTTGTTTCTACTGACCCTGCCAACCAGGCAATGAATGTAGTTATCAATAAGGTAATTAGTGCCACCTTTAGTGTGCCTATGAACCCTGCGACCCTTAACAATGCAACCTTTACCTTAAGTAATGGAAGCACTCCAATCGCAGGCATTGTTACATATTCTGGAAATACGGCATCTTTTACACCTCTTTTGCCTTTATCAGCCAATTCAGTGTATACAGGACGTATTACTACTGGCGCAAGCAATATGGCTGGCAACGGCCTTGCAAGCGACTATGTATGGACATTTATGACAGGTTCGGCTGTAGCTCCAATGGTAATTTCAACAGATCCTGGAGATCAAACAACTGGTACTTTACATGATAAGGTAATCACTGCGACTTTCAATATGCCAATGAATTCATTGACATTGAATAACCTAACTTTCACCCTTAAAAATGGATCAATACCAGTTATTGGTGTAGTTACTTACAGTGGAAATACTGCTTCATTCGACCCAACAGCCTCTCTATTACCAAATACACTTTACACAGGTACTATTACCACTGGAGCTAGAAACCCAGAAGGTATATCTATGGTAGAGAATTATGTATGGACATTCAGAACAGGTGGCGGAGATTTTCCATTAGTTATTCTAACAGATCCTTTGGATACTGAAATAAATGTTGAAACAAATAAAACTGTAACAGCAACTTTCAACCAAGCTATGAATGGTCTTTCCATTTCCCCTTCCACTTTTACACTAAAAAGAGGTTCGGTAAATATTCTTGGAGCAGTTTCTTACTTTGGGCAGACCGCTTCATTTAATCCAACATTAAGCCTACAACCTGGCACAACCTACACTGCGACTATCACCACTGGCGTAAGAAGTTCTGTTGGAACTGCCATGGCAAGTAATTACTCATGGACGTTCACAACCAAACCAGTAGCGCCTCCAGTTGTAACATCAACTGATCCTGACATTAGTGCAACGAATGTTGTATTAAATAAAACGCTGGAAGCAACCTTTGATGTAGCAATGGATGGAGCAAGTATTAACCCTTCTTCGTTTACATTGGCTAGTAGTAGCGGATCAGTTGCTGGAGCGATTTATACTATAGGAAATAAAGCTTTCTTTAACCCTACAGTGAATTTTACACCATCGACTACCTACACTGCTACCATCACGAGTAATGTGAAAAACTCTGCTGGCATTAACATGGTGAACGATTATGAATGGACCTTCGAGACTGGAGTAATTCTGGCACCTATAGTTACATCGGTAGATCCTCTGAACAATTCAACGAATGTGGCGATAGACAAAACGCTCACAGCTGACTTCAATATGGTGATGGATCCTACGACCATTACTACAAGTACATTTACTTTGAAAAATGGTGCAAACACCGTTTCGGCATTGGTAAGTTACTTGGGAACTACTGCTACGTTAAATCCAATAAATGATTTGTTGCCAGGTACAACCTATACTGCTACCATTACAACGGGTACTAAAAATGCAGGTGGTGTGGCCTTAGCAAATAACTATGTTTGGATATTCACTACTGCCTCAAGCGCACCATTAGTTACATCAGTAGATCCTTTGAATAACGCTCTGAATGTGGCAATTAACAAAACCATCAGTGCAAACTTCAACATGACTATGGATCCGCTTACCATCACTTCAAGCACTTTTACTTTGAAAAATGGAGCGAATACTATCCTTGGTCAAGTAAGTTATAGTGGTAATAAAGCAACACTAAATCCAATAAACGATTTATTGCCAGGCACTACTTATACTGCCTCTATTACTACAGGTGCAAAAAGCAATAGTGGAGTAAACCTAGCTAACAATTATGTGTGGACATTCACCACTGCTTCAGCTGTTGCGCCCACAGTGATCCTAACCAATCCTTTGAATAATGCCATGAACGTTAATATTAACGCTTCAGTGAACGCAACATTCAGCGTACCAATGGATATGTTGACCATTAATGGCACTACATTCACTGTGAAAGTGGGTGCTAATACAGTTGCTGGTGCTATTAGCTACGTTGGTTCTACAGCTACTTTCACACCAGCAGGTGGATTGCAAGCTGGAACTACGTATACAGCTACTATTACAACGGGAGCTAAGAATCTGGCTGGAACAGGTTTAGTTAACAACCACGTATGGATATTCACTACAGCTTCAGCTGTAGCTCCAACAGTGATCCTAACCAATCCTTTGAATAATGCGATGAATGTTAGTCTTAACACTTTAGTGAGTGCGACATTCAGCGTACCAATGGATATGTTAACCATTAATGGCACTACATTCACTGTAAAAGTAGGTGCTAACATTGTTCCTGGTAGTATAAGCTTAGTAGGTTCAACAGCTACTTTTACCCCAATAGGTGGATTGCAATCTGGAACTACATATACGGCTACTATTACTACTGGTGCCAAGAACCTTGCTGGAACAAGCTTAGCAAACAACCATGTTTGGACTTTCAGTACAGTAAGCCCACTAGGTCCAAATTTCATTGACATAGGTAGTATGGATGAATTTGGAATATTTGCAGCTACAGGAATTAGCAATAATGCAGGCCCAAGTGTAATCAATAATTTGGATGTAGGTATTTATCCAGGTGTCCGCTCATCAGTAACGGGTTTCCCTCCGGGACTTGTAGTTGGAGGAGCAATCTTTGCAATGGGGGATCTATCACCAGCCGGAGTTGATGCTAGGCTATTATTGGCCAAAAATGAGGCAACAGCTGCATACCTTCAAGCTGAAGGTGCTACTAATCCAGCTCCATCGACAGTATCAGGCGACCAAGGAGGCTTAACACTAGCTCCAGGTATATACAAATCTACATCTTCACTTTCTGTAGCGGGAGGAAATTTAACTCTTGATGCTCAAGGCGATGCTAATGCAGTTTGGATCTTCCAAATTGCAAGCACTCTTACAACGGTAGGTGGTACAGGAGGAAATATCATCTTAACTGGTGGAGCACAAGCTAAGAATATTTTCTGGCAAGTTGGCACATCTGCCACTATTGGAAATAACACAATTTTCTACGGCAATGTATTAGCCTACACTTCCATTACAATGAACACTGGTGCAGTTGCAACAGGTAGAATGATTGCACTCAACGGTGCAGTTGTGCTTACAGGTACTAACACCATCAATAAACCTTAAGAAAAATGAAAACGAACAACATATTCAATAAGGAATCACGCTCAGCGTGGTTCCTATTTAATCAAGCTATGAAAGTCGGCTTTACGCTTACTTTGGTAATAGCTGGACTGCAATTGCCAGCAATGGCACAGGATGCGGTATATACTAAGCCAGCATTTAGATTTGGAGTTGCTGCAGGTGCAAATTTCAACTATTTCAGAGGCACGACTCAGCAATTGAATAGTAGAGTGATTTCACCAACGGCTTTCCGTCATGGTGATGGTGTTGGACTTTTTCTAGCACCTATGCTGGAATACCACAATCCAAACTCAATATTTGGTGTGGCTCTTCAAATAGGGCTGGATGATCGTCAAGGCACATTCGATCAAGTATTCTCTCCTTGTGATTGTCCTTTAGACTTATCAACAAACTTGAGCTATTTGACTATTGAACCTACTTTGAGAATTGCTCCTGGCAGATCTCCATTCTATATTTTTGTAGGACCAAGAATAGCTGTAAACACTAATAAAAGCTTCACTTTTGAGCAAGGGACTAATCCAAATTTTCCTGATCAAGTGGCTCCAAGAGATGTTAATAGCAATTTCAGTGAAGTAGAAAAGGTGCAATTGTCTATGCAAGTTGGCGCTGGCTATGATATTCCATTGTCATCTCAGAACAATGCTGCACAATTTATCCTTTCTCCTTTTGCTTCATTCCATCCTTATTTTGGTCAGACTCCAAGAAAAACCGAAAATTGGAATTTAACCACAATAAGGGTAGGTGCGGCACTTAAATTGGGAATAGGATCGAAAATACCTAGGCCTAGAACGGACAATAATGTAACACCTCCCGCTATTAACCCAGTGGATGTAAGGTTTAGCGTTATTTCTCCAGCTAATATCCCAACAAACAGAGTCGTTAGAGAAATCTTCCCGCTTCGTAATTACATTTTCTTTAACCAAGGGTCAACAGATATTCCTAACCGATATGTCCGTATCGACAAAGATGAGGTTGTTGACTTTAAAGAAAATCAACTTGAAGATACGGCTCCAGATGCAACAAGCAGTCGCTCAGACCGTGCACTGTATATTTATCATAACATCTTAAATATTTTAGGTGATAGGATGAATAAGAATCCATCGGCTAATATTACACTTGTAGGTTCTTCTGAAGACGGTGTAGTAAATGCTAAATTGATGGCCGAGTCGGTGAAAACCTATTTGGTAGATGTATTTTCTATAACGCCATCTAGAATTGCAACAGAAGGTCGTGAGAAACCGAAAGTTTCTTCAGAGCAGCCTGGAGGTACACGTGAACTTGAGTTACTCCGCGAGGATGATCAAAGAGTTTCTATTGAGAGTAACACTCCCGCAATGCTAGTACAATTTCAGCCTGGCACTGATGGCCCATTGAAATCAATAGAATTTATGACTAATCATGAAGCTCCAGTTGATAGCTATGTTACATTCAACAATACAGGAGCTAATAAAGCTTTAGATTCTTGGAGAATGGAAATTAGAGATGATAATGGCTCACTAAAGAGCTTTGGACCATACTACTCTGAATCTGTGAACATACCAGGAAAAACCATTTTGGGTAATGTTGAGGAAGGTAATTACAAAGTAACTATGATTGGCCAAACTAAAGATGGTGGTATTATCAGAAAAGAAACTACTACTCGATTGGTGCTTTGGCAACCTTCTACTACCAGCGAAGCATTGAGATTTAGCATTTTGTTTGAATTTGACGATTCTGAAGCAATTGACAGGTATGAGAAATACTTGACCGATGTAGTTGCTCCAAGTATCTCATCAGACGCAACTGTTATCGTACATGGCTATACAGATGTAATTGGCGAAACAGCTAATAATCAACAGCTATCTACTGCTAGAGCTAATGAAGTTAGAAATATTCTTTCTGCAGCAGTTTCGAGGTTAGGCATATCTAACGTGAAATTCGAAGTAAAAGGCTTTGGTGAAAATGAGAGCCTTACTCCTTTTGCAAATGTATTGCCCGAGGAAAGATTTTATAATAGAACCGTTTTAATCGATATTCTCCCGACTAACAAGTAGAGGTTCTCTCTCAATTAGCATTTTTTAAGAATATCAGGCAGGATTTCACGATCCTGCCTTTTTTTTTGAATTCGCCTTTGTAAATTCGAAATAGCGACAATATAAAATCTTATTTCATGCCACAAACATTTTTAATTTTATATATTTCTTATATAACGTTAATAATCATATTAGCTATAAGATAGTATCAATTTTTACTTGGTAAAAAAATCCTGCAAAAGTACTTCCATAACCTTGAAAATGCCCTTTTAGCTGATTTTCAAACTATTAAAATATTTTGAACGTTTTTAATGTAAATACATTCCCTTTCTAAAATCATTGGAACTGGCTTTGATTTTGTATATTATTTAATACACAATTCAATTTACAATTCCTAAATAAAACTTATGACATTATATATTAAATATATGGTAAGTCAAAGATGCAAAATGATGGTTGCTGAAACTCTCAGAAGACTCGGCTTGCATTATACTTACTTAGATTTAGGTAGTGTTGAGACCGTAAAGGATTTAAACGATCAAGAGCTTGAGCTTTTGCAACGACATTTGCTCAAAACTGGTCTTGAGCTTATAGATGATAAAAAAAGCATTCTAATAGAGAAAGTGAAGACCGCTATTATAGAAATGATTCATAATGAAGATGAACTCCCAAAGACAAATTACTCTGATTATTTAAGTCAGAAGATAAAATACAACTACACGTATCTGGCAAACATCTTTGCTGAGACTCAAGGCATCACCATTCAACAGTTTATAATTAAGCATAAGGTTGAAAAGGTAAAGGAACTTATTCTATATAAGGAACTAAATCTTACCGAAATAGCCTTTCGACTTCACTACAGTAGTGTCTCTCATTTGTCCAACCAATTCAAAAAGGAAACTGGTTTGTCCCCATCTTTTTATAAAAAATTGAATCAGAAAAGGAAAATGAATTTAGAAATGGTTTAATTAACTAGCTTCAGAGTTTTTGGAATCGAATGGTAATTTGATAGCTCGATCAGCTGAATCATCAATTTGCCTTTTGAGCTTATCTATGCTAAATCGAATTTCTGAATACTTTGACCTATAGTATTTTCCATCCATCTTATGCTTAAGTGAGGTTTCTAGTTCATTCATCGCATCTTCATAGAGTTGTAAGGCTTTACTAAATTCACCTTTCCTTTCAGCATTTTCTGCATTGGATATTAACTGCTTGAAATGAGTACTTTTTGATACTCTTTTCGATTTGGACTTATTAAAAAATGAAAGTACTCTCGCTAAAAAATTCAAAATTCAATCCTTATTTCCTATAAAATTAAATGTAAAATCTAACTCTACCAAATATTAACAATTGTCAGGAATTATCAAAATATTCATGAGTTGGAAGTACTTAATTTATCTTTATTTAATACGGATAAAATTTAATCACAATTTTATAAATACTTTAAAAAAACATCTAATACTTATACAGTTTGATTACGCTTTATCATTTCTTTTTTCACTTCTCCTCCTTCTATCCCGCAACTTCTTAGCCCCATAAGCGGCTCCTGCACCAAGAAGTAAGCTTAAGCCGCCATCTATCGGGTTGTCCAACACGTCAGGCGTAAAGCTCGGTGGTCCGCCAAAGGTTTGCGCATAGCTCACTGCGGATAAAAACAATAGGCTGGTAAGTAGGATATATTTCATCGATTCTTCAGTTGCTTTGTGTTTTGAATAAATCAGCGGGAGGTTCTCTTTGCCTCCCACTGTCTTTTAGTTTTGTGGCGTTTAGTTTACAATCAGGCGTTTTACAATTCGCTCAGTGCCATGTGTGATCTCTACTAAGTAGATCCCCTTGCTCAATTGGCTCAGGTTGATATCTAGTTCCGTGGTTGCTGTATTGATCTGCTCGCTTCTTACTTCTACGCCAGCCATTGAGATTATTTTTACGGTGGTCTCCGCTACATTATCCGGCTTTTGGATGCTGATCCTCACCTGCTCCTGTGCCGGATTCGGTAGTAAGTACGCTTGGAAGCGATGGTTGCTCGGGTGGATGCTGTTAATCACTTCTATGCCCATTACAATGTCGAATCGGTGGCCTTTGGTGCTCGGATCATCCGTTACCTCAAAGTCGTACGTCGTGCCTTTTTGGAGGGTGATGTATTCTTCCATAAAGCGATCATACAGTCTTAGCGTTCGGCCTTCTTCAAGGTCGAAGTCTGGTAAGCTAAGTGTGTAGGCTCGCGCCGGACTGAGGATATGCAAGGGAATACGGTTGGTGTTCGTTTCTGCTCCTTCGGCTTCTTGGTAGGGACGGCTATCTATACTTAAGGCAAAATCATCTTCACTCACCGTGAATAAGTTTACCTCTGGATTTACCAGTTTGGTTCCATCGGCTTGCTCTACAGTAGAGGTGGTACTTTCATCAAAGAACACAAGTACTCTATCCCATTCATCTTCACTTGAGCTTAGTGATAATTGTAGTGAATTGGAACCATATAGACTTTTCACATCCGTATCTCTTCTCAACGTCGTTCCAGCTACAGATTGTAAGGGCTCATTCGCATTGGTCTTATCGGTTTCTCTAATGGTCAAACTTTGACCTGCCGCACCGGCTCGTACAAAGAAGGCTCCGCCAACTGGTAAAATAGCTTCATCGGTTCCAGCAGTAAATGGCGTATTTATATACCTTCCTCCTCTTCCGGAAACACCTACATTACTTTCTCTAGGCAACCATACCCAATAGCTCGTTCCGACCTGAGCCGTCCGACCAATATTACGCAGATTGATTGCCGCAGGAAATGGATTGCCCACCAAATTGAAGTCACTGACACCCCCAAATGGTTCGTAATAGGCTAAATTAATGATTTGATCACAAGTGTTTACCTCTCCTTCCCACTCAAAAGTCACCGGGTCTGGCGTATACTCCACATCAAGCAAACTATTTTCCTGTCCTTTTGGCCCTCTTACTAATACTCGAATCCCTTGATGGCGATTCCAATTATCTGCCATTCCTGTAAAGGCTTTCCAGCCGCCATCTTCTTCTGCATCGGCATCGCCTGTGCTTGGATCATAGTAGAAGGCGGATGGATTGTTTGTAGAAGTGGGTGTAAAGCCTGCTCCGCTACCAGTAATGTCAATCTTGTCGCCTAGCACACTCAATGGAACAGCACTGCTAAACGGGTGGCCCATAAAACGGAAAGTCCTATTGCTCCCTATAATGTGGCGCTCTTGGCGTACAGTACCTGTAATCGTACAGCCACCCGTTAAGGTGCCAATATATGCGGTGCCTGTCGCATCACTCTTTAATATCAATCTTCCTCCCTCACCGATCGTTATAGTACTGCCCGAGGAGACGGTTAAGCCATAACCAGGAGCAATGGTTAAAGTTGCATTGTCTTCTATGGTTACACTTCCTAAAGAAACATCCTGCTCAAATACTGGGTAATTAGCTCCTGGACCTAAGTCCGGAATCAATATATTATCACCCGGGTTGGGAACACTTCCGCCATTCCAATTTCCACCTACTTCTCCATCATCTGAACTCACGCCCGTCCAGCTAATGGCATTAAATATTGTATTCACAGAAGCTGAAAGAACATCTGGAATGGAATTCGTATCCACTTGATCTTGCGTAATGCTTACCGTATTGGTAAGTAAACCTTCTGTCACTACTGCATCTACCGTAGCTGTTACCGTAAGCACATGGTTCTCACCACTAAACATAGTACCAATCGTCCAGTTAGGAGCTGTCCATGTGCCAAATGAAGGCACGGCACTTACTAGTGTGAGTCCGGCTGGTAAACTTTGGCTGACTTCAATATTCGTTACGGGATCAAAACCCAAATTCCTCACGGAAATCGAAAAAGTGACCGTTTCGCCCTCTTGTGCTACCGTTTTATCTACCTCATGGGTCACCACTATCTCTGGATTACAATCATAAATTGACTGTACAGCCGATTGATA
>NZ_JBMPIY010000016.1:0-90655 GCF_049340005.1 Peijinzhouia sedimentorum | reverse complement strand
TCTCTAACGAGTCCTTAAAACGGTTTGCTGTTTATCCTATCCATCTTTTCAAAGAACTTTTCAGCACAACCCTTCCGGTTGTACTAAATGATCATATCCCTATGATTGTTGCCGATTTCTCTTGATTACTCGTCACTCGTTTCCCGAGCAACTCCTCCTCTCCGATCCTTTCCTCCCGCCTTCCTTCCAAAAGCGGATGCAAAGGTAAGAAAAAACTTTCTCTTAATCCAAATTAAAACGAAAAAAAAGAAAGAAAAATTTACCGCCTCAAAAACAACTCCGCTATCTTCCTCTTTTCTATCTGCCATCCGCCTGATGGGAGGACAAAGGTAATACATCAGCTCTCGTTTTAGCAAACATTCCCCAAAGTATTTTCTAATAAAACTGTAGAGAGCTGATGTAGAGTGAAAAAGATTTTCAATACCTATTTCAAAATAGTTTGGGTCCTATCTGGGCCTATTGAAATCAAGTTTATTGGTAAAGAAAGAGCTTCCTCTATATACTTTACGTAATCTTTAAGATTCTTAGGAAGCGCATCAAAAGTTGTGAAATCGCTTAGATCTTGATTCCATCCTTTCAGACTTACATATTGAGGCTCTAATGGCTCTTTGCCCATTTCAAATGGTAATTGGTCTGTTAATGTGCCATCTGCTAGCTTATAGTGCGTACATACTTTTATTTCCTCAAAGTTATTCAGTACATCCGCCTTCATTAAGAATAGCTGTGTGACTCCGTTGATCATAATAGCATACTTCAGTGCTGGAAGATCTAACCAACCGCATCTACGAGGGCGGCCAGTTGTAGAGCCAAATTCATTTCCCTCCTTCCTCAGCTTATCACCTACCTCATCATGAAGCTCGGTAGGGAATGGCCCACTACCTACTCTAGTGGTGTAGGCCTTTACAATACCATATACTTCGCCAATAGAATGAGGAGATGCTCCAAGTCCTACACAAGCGCCAGCAGTCATAGTAGAAGAGGAGGTCACAAATGGATAGCTACCGAAATCAATATCTAAAAGTGAACCCTGAGCACCTTCTGCTAAAATAGCTTCACCATTTTTCAGCGCATTATTTACCATGTATTCGCTGTCCACTATAGGATACTTAGAAATGTACTCGATAGCTGAGAAGAATTCTTGTTCCAATTCTTCTAAATTGAATTCATGATTGTAAAACTTAAGAACAGATAAATGTCTTTGAACTTGCTCTTGATACAGGCTTTTGAAATTTGGTAATTGCATATCACCTAATCTCAATCCATGTCTGCCAATTTTATCTTGATAAGCCGGACCAATACCTTTTAAAGTAGAACCAATTTTCTTATCCCCTTTTGCTTTTTCATAGGCAGCATCAAGAAGCCTATGCGTAGGAAGGATAATTTGCGCCTTTTTGGAAAGGAAAAGGTTTTTGGTGAGATCGAGCCCCATATTTTCTAAGGCCACGATTTCTCTTTTTAATATTACCGGATCCAATACCACACCATTACCCACTAAATTTTGGATATCAGATCTGAATATACCAGATGGGATTTGATGCAAGACATGCTTTTTGCCATCGAACTCTAATGTATGACCAGCATTTGGGCCGCCTTGGAACCTGGCAACCATATTAAATTTAGGAGCAAGGAAATCAACAATTTTACCTTTTCCTTCGTCTCCGTATTGCAATCCAAGCAAGACATTTATTTTCATTTTACTCTTAGCCTTTTAATTTATTTAATGCCTCATCCATCGTGTCACATATTGTGAAAATAGCATTAAGTTTTGTGATGATTAATAACTTTTGAACGTGCGAAGATGGCTGAATTAAAATCAAATCGCCACCCTTATTGCGAAACTTTGTAAGGACGGTAATCAATAAGCCAATTCCACTACTATTGACATAGCGTACTTTTGAAATATCGATAATGCAATGCCTAATTCCTTTATGAATGTGATCGTTGATTTCGGACATCAAGGATTGACCAATTTCTTCTCCTATTAAATCGCCATCCAAGGTTAGAGTTAATACCTTATCGCTTAAGCTCGATGTAAAATCCATAATTTTGATTTTGATTATCCTGTTAATTTTTTTCTGGTTAATCAAAGAGGGTATAAATTAACTCTTTGCAGCTTTCTTATGCTCGCATACTGAATTGGTGCATGCTGCATACAGAATTAGTGAATGATGAAGCACATTAAACTTCAACAAATCACCGACTGTATTTTGGATGTTTTGAATTCGAGGGTCGCAAAACTCAACTACGCGATGACAATCCGTGCATATAAGGTGATCGTGCTGTTTATAACCATAAGACTTTTCGTATTGAGCTAAGTTTTGGCCAAACTGATGTTTGCTCACCAAATCACATTCTACTAATAAATCCAAAGTATTATAGACAGTAGCTCTACTAACTCTATAATTTTTGTTCTTCATACTTATATAGAGCGACTCAACATCGAAATGTCCCGACCTAGAATAAATCTCCTCGAGAATCGCATACCGTTCCGGCGTCTTTCTTAAGGCTTTATTTTCAAGATAAGCAGTGAAAATCTTTTTTACTTCCGAAAATATTGTCTCGTTTAATGCCATGAGTTTAACTTAAATGCAAATATATAATTTATTACAGACAAGCTATATGCAACGCTTAACTGTATGCCAGAAAAGACTTCAAATTATTGATTGATCTCTGGAGAATTGTCAAATCGTTGGACTCTTGTAACACCTTGCACACTCTTTAGTTTCATCATTAATTGATCTAAATGCTCTGTATTATTTACATATAGCATAATAGTACCTTCGAAAATTCCTTGATCTGTCTCAATAGTAATAGAGCGAATATTTACTTTTAGTTCACTTGATATAATACTTGTGACATCGTTCATCAAACCGACTCTATCAGTGCCAATAATTCTCAAGCCAGCTAGAAATGCAATTTCTTGTTGACTCGTCCATTTTGCCTTAACTACTCTATTGCCATGATTAGATAATAGTTCAACTGAATTCGGACAATTGGTGCGATGTATTTTGATTCCTTCGTTGATGGTAACAAAACCAAATACAGTATCGCCAGGAATTGGATTACAACATTTGGCTAATGTGTAGTCAATTACATCTAGATCCTCACCTATAAGCAATTGATCTCGCTTTTTACCAGTGAGCTCGGTAAGATTACTTTCGAATGACTTTGCATCAGATATATCCGGTTTTGATGATTTAAGATTTTTGACACGGAGTTCCTTAAATTTCTTAACGTCCTTCGAATCAATTTTTCCTTTGCCTACCATGTAGTAGAAATCAAACACAGTTTTGGCATCGAAATAAGCCCTCAGCTGATTGGCGATTTCATGGGTAAAAGGCACCTTCAAATGTTTGAGTTTGCGTTCGACTATTTCCTTGCCCATTTCTACAACCTCCCGCTTTTCTTCCTTCAAGGTTTCTTTGATTTTGCTTCGAGCTTTGGAGGTAACCACAAATCGCAACCAATCCTCACTTGGTTTTTGCTTTGTAGAGGTCAGAATTTCTATTTGATCACCATTATTCAGCACATAATTAATAGGACCAATTTCTGATTCACTTTTGCACCTAAACACTTGGCGCCAACTTCCGAATGTATTTCGAAGGCAAAATCTAAAGCAGTGGCTCCATTAGGCAAAACTTTCAATTCACCTTTGGGTGTAAAAACGAAAACTTCGTCGTGGAAAAGATTCGATTTGAAATCATCGACAAATTCAATTGCATTAGTGTCATTAGTTTCTAAAAGTTCTCTCACTTTTGTAATCCACTTATCCAAACCAGAGCCTTGTTCCTGTCCGGAAGCTTTATATTTCCAATGAGCTGCATAGCCCTTTTCAGCAATATCGTCCATGCGGGAGGTTCGGATTTGCACTTCAACCCATTGGCCGGTTTTACTCATCACCGTTGTATGCAGCGATTCATAGCCATTACTTTTGGGAGTGGAAATCCAATCTCGAAGTCGGTCGGGATTAGGCTTGTAATAATCGGTGACTATGGAATACACTTGCCAGCAGGCTGCCTTCTCATTGTCAGGTGGAGTCTCTATTATAATACGTATTGCGAATAGGTCGTAAACTTCTTCAAATGGAATTTTCTGCTTCTTCATTTTATTCCAAATGGAGAAGATAGACTTTGGTCTTCCTTTAATGATGAATTCCAAATTCATTTTATTCAGTTCACCTTGAATTGGCGAAATAAACGAACGAATAAATCTATCCCGAGCCGCTTTGGTTTCATTTATCGCTTCAGTGATTTCTCTATACTTTTCAGGATCGGTAAACTTGAGATAAAGATCCTCAAGCTCCGTTTTCATGGAATAGAGACCTAGTCGATGTGCTAATGGAGCATATAGATAGATGGTCTCTGATGCAATCTTCAATTGCTTATTCTGAGGCATGCTATCCAAAGTCCGCATATTATGCAGGCGGTCGGCAAGTTTTATCAAAATAACTCTTACATCCTCAGAAAGGGTAAGAAGCATTTTTCTAAAATTCTCTGCTTGGGCACTCGTACCATATTCGAAAACACCTGATATCTTGGTAAGGCCATCAATAATGCGGGCGACTTTTGGCCCAAACTCTCTTTTGATATCTTCAATCTCTATATCTGTATCTTCCACCACATCGTGCATAAGCGCAGAAATGATGGCAGTAGTACCGAGACCTATTTCATCAATAGCTATAAGGGCAACTGAAATGGGGTGGAAAATATAAGGCTCACCCGATTTCCTCCTCATTCCTCTATGTGCCTCCAATGAATAATTAAAGGCCTTTTTTATCAACTTGGCATCACCTTCTTTCAAAAATGGTTTTGCATGCCTTAACAATTTCCTGTAGGCACTTATAATTTCTTTCTTCTCTACTTCTGGATCTATATTCACCATTTTATACCCTATCAATTTGATGTAAGATTAAACAATTTTTTTTGAGAAAATATTAGACAAATAAAAAATATATACTACATTTGCACACTCATTTAGAAAGCCGCGGATGTGGCGAAATTGGTAGACGCACTAGACTTAGGATCTAGCGCCGCGAGGCATGGGGGTTCGAGTCCCTCCATCCGCACTAAAAGCCCTCGAATCCGGTAAATATCGGTTTGAGGGTTTTTTAAATTTATAGGTCACCACAAAAATTTTCAGCTTTGGAAATAACATTAAACAAAAGGGACTCTACAGAAGCCGTTATTAAAATTACATTAAAACCAGAGGATTATCAATCCAAATGGGAAGGAAAAATTAAGGAATACGGTAAAAAGGCTCAGATCAAGGGCTTTAGGCCTGGAAAAGTTCCTACAGGCTTCATCAAGAAGATGTATGGCAAATCTTTACTAGTAGAAGAAATCAATCATTTACTATCTCATAAACTCCAAGACTACATAAAGGATGAAAACTTACCAATCTTAGGTGAGCCTATTCCAGCGTATGAAGACCAAGATGAAGCTGATTGGGACAATCCAAGCGACTTCACTTTTTCCTACGAGATAGGTATGGCTGAAGAGTTTGAAGTGCCATTGGATAAGAATGTGGTTGTTGAAAGCTACGAAATCGAAGTTGATCAAAAGGAATTGGATCAAACCATAGAAAATCTAAAAAGAGACTATGGTACAGCTGAAACTTTAGAATCTGTGACTGATGAAGCTACTGTTGCAGTAGAACTAGCTGGTGAAGAGGATGCAGAAAATGCTAAGACTATTATCGTTACTGATCTCAAAAAAGCTGGTAGAGAAGCTATTGCTGGCAAAAAAGAAGGAGAGAAAATCCAGATTGAGCCAGTAAAATGGATGAAGAAGGAAGATGCAATTGAATGGTTAGGCTTAGAAAAAGGTTCAGACTTACCAGAATCAGTAGAAGCTGAAATCAAAAGCATCACGTCTGTAAAGCCGGCCGAAATTGACCAAGAATTTATTGATAAAATCATTGGTGCTGGAAAGGCTAGCAATGAAGAAGAGTTTGTTGCTGAAGTGAAAGCTATAATGGCTAAAAACTATCAGCAAGAAATCGATGGCTATTTGACTAGACAGATAAGAGACAAATTTGTTTCTGATGTAAAATTTGAGCTACCAAACACCTTCTTGAAAAAGTGGCTTACATTGAGGAATGAAAAAGCTACTTCTGAGCAGATTGAAAAAGAGTATCCTAACCACGAGCAAGGAATCCGTTGGGAGTTAATCTTAAATAAAATCCAGAAGGATAATGAAATAAAGGTTGAACATGAAGATGTAATCAGCCAGACTATGGATTTGTTAAGAGCTCAGTTCGGCAACATGCCGCAAAGTGAGGAAATGGACGCCAACATGAGGCAATGGGCAGACAATTATCTTAAAGGTGAGGACGGAAAGAATTACATGAACATGGTAGAAAGAATTAGCTTCGACAGAACCATGGATGTAATCAAAGAGAAAATCACTATTAAAAATAAAAAAATTGGTTGGGAAGAATTTAGGACGAAAGTTTCGAACTAAAAGTAACCCATGAAATGTTTAAAAAAGTCCTTTGCTAAAAGGGCTTTTTTTTTATTTTTGCATACTTCGACTAAAAAATTTTATGAATCACAAAGAGGAATTTCGAAAATATGCCATAAGTATGGGTATAAGTGGCAGTCAAATAGATGGCTTTGCTACAAGGATTGAGAATATGACAAGGGCGGTTATTGAGGAAAGACCTACGAATTTTAGAGAAATTGATGTCTTTTCTCGCTTGATAATGGATAGAATCATTTTTCTTGGAATGCAAGTAGATGACAATATTGCCAATATTATCACAGCTCAATTGTTATTCTTGGAATCAACTGATCCTAAGAAGGATATTTTGTTGTATATTAACAGTCCGGGAGGTTCAGTATATGCAGGTCTAGGTATCTATGATACTATGCAATATGTAACTCCAGATGTTGCAACTATTTGCACAGGCTTAGCTGCATCTATGGGAGCTGTATTACTTGCGGGTGGTGCTCCTAAAAAGAGATCATCTCTACCTCATGCACGTATTATGATTCACCAACCAATGAGTGGCATGCAAGGTCAAGCTTCAGATATGGAAATCGCTTTAAGGCAAACTCTAGAGGTTAAGAAAGATCTATATGAAATTTTATCCAAGCATTCCGGTCAATCTTATGACAAGATTGAAAAGGATTCGGATAGAGACTATTGGATGAGAGCTGCAGAAGCTAAAGAATACGGACTAATTGATGAAGTCCTAGAAAAGAAAAAAGGTTAATTAACCCAATAAACATGGCACAAGTAACTTGTTCGTTTTGTGGAAGGCACAAAAAAGATGTAGACCTGATGATTTCAGGTATACATGCTCACATTTGTGATAAGTGCATTACACAGGCAAACCAAATATTAGCGGAAGAATTGAAGACTAAGCAAAAGTTTTCCGCTCCGCGATTTAATTTGGTGAAACCTATAGACATGAAAAAGTACCTTGACCTATTTGTAGTTGGTCAGGATGAAGCAAAAAAGGTAATTTCAGTAGCGGTTTATAATCACTACAAGCGATTGACTCAAACCAAAGTAGAAGATGATGTAACGATTGAAAAGTCGAACATTATTATGGTGGGTGAAACAGGAACCGGAAAAACCTATCTGGCTAGAACTTTGGCCAAAATACTTCAGGTGCCATTTTGTATTGCAGATGCAACTGTTCTTACAGAAGCTGGATATGTTGGTGAAGATGTAGAAAGCATTTTGACTCGTCTACTACAATCAGCAAATTATGATGTAGAAGCTGCAGAGCGTGGTATCGTGTATATTGATGAGATAGATAAGATTGCTAGAAAATCTGATAACCCAAGCATCACTAGAGATGTGAGTGGCGAAGGAGTTCAGCAAGCTCTATTGAAGCTATTGGAAGGAACAGTTGTGAACGTACCGCCACAAGGGGGACGTAAGCATCCTGATCAAAAAATGATTGCCGTAAATACAGAGAACATTCTCTTTATTTGTGGTGGTGCTTTTGATGGCATCAATAGAAATATTGCTAAGCGACTCAATACACAGCCTCTTGGCTTCTCAGCTAAAAATAGAGATGAGTTTGCCGGCAATGATGAAAATTTATTGCAATACATCACAGCATCTGACTTGAAGAACTTTGGACTTATTCCTGAACTAGTAGGTCGCGTTCCAGTATTGACTTTCCTTAATCCCTTGGATGCTACCATTCTTCGTAATATCCTTACAGAGCCTAAAAATGCTTTGGTAAAACAATACCAGAAGTTATTTGAAATGGAAGGAATTAAAATCCAGTTCGAAGACGATGCTTTAGATTATATTGTTGAAAAAGCAATTGAGTTTAAATTGGGAGCAAGGGGCTTAAGAGGTATTTGCGAAGCAATTATCACAGATGCAATGTTTGAGCTACCAAGTGCGGAAGATCCAGAGGATTTTATGGTGAGCAGAGAATATGCTCAAGAAAAGATCGAGAAATCTAAATTCAGCAAGCTTAAAGCTGCTTAGTTTCATTTACATAATCAAAAATAAGCTTTGCTGTATTCAGTGAAGCTTTTTTTGTGCCCAATTGTGAATTAATGCTTTGGTAGCCAAGCAATATATCCTCCCGCCTTTCTCCCCCTTCAATGATTAATGATAATTGCTTTGTCAGCATTTCCACATTGAATTCATCTTGAATTAATTCCTTTACTAATTCTTTTCCAAGCAGCAAATTCACTAATGAAATATAAGGGATTTTTATAAGTCTTTTTCCTATAAAATAAGAAATTGGGCTTGTCCGATATACTACAACTTGCGGCACATTCAAAATGGCCGTTTCTAATGATGCTGTTCCAGAAACAACTACAGCAGCCTCCGCATTTAATAAAAGATCATAGGTTTGATCCTTAAGCATTTGAAGGCGGGAGGTAGCAGTAGGATAAAGCTCATTGGGATGATCAGAAATACCAGCAATTACAAACTGATGATTTGGGAATCGGCTTTCGAGCTGTTGAAATATATGTAAAGAGCTCTTAACCTCCTGCAAGCGACTTCCAGGTAAAAGTGCAATAATAGGCAATTCGTTCAGGCCATTTCGAGTTAGAAAGTCTGAGGAAGGCTTTAAAGAACTCAATTGCTCATGACTTGGATTTCCAACATAATCCACCCGCCAATCGAATTTTTTAAAAAACTCAACTTCGAAAGGAAAAATCACCAGCATTTTATCAACCAGCTTTTTCAGCTTCCAAGCTCTGCTTGTATTCCAAGCCCATACTTTTGGTGAGATATAATAAATAACAGGAATCTGATGCTCATTTGCAAAGCGAGCCATGCGAAGATTGAAACCAGCCGAATCGACTAATACAATTGCATCAGGCCGAAATTCCAATATATCCTTTTTTGTATTTGCAATGATTTTCTTGAGAGATCGTAGATTTTTAAAAACTTCCCAAAATCCCATCAAAGCAATATGGCGATAATGGAAAAACAAGTCCATACCGGCCTTTTGCATTTTGTCCCCTCCTATACCTCGTATCTCCGCTTTTGACGCAAGTGAAAATAGCTGCTGCAATACATTGCTGGCATGCAAGTCACCTGATTTTTCACCTGCTATAAAGTATAGTTTCAACACAAAAGCATTTATTCGCCTAGGTATTCTACGAAATTTCGAGGCGTCTCATAAAGAGTAAGCTTGTACAATTGAGCCTCAGGAGCAATTTCTTGAATTTTTGGAGCTAATATCTTCCAAAACTCCTGCACCAAATTTTCGCAACTGGCCATTTTGCCAATCATAAAATCGACATCCAAATTGAGATTCTTGTGATCCACCTTATCAATAATTTCTTTCCTGATAAGCGTACTCAATTGCTTCAAATCAATTACAAAACCAGTATCAGGGTTTGGCTTTCCTTTCACTGTTACAATCAATTCAAAGTTATGGCCATGCCAATTGGCATTTGCACATGGACCAAAAATCTCCTCGTTCTTCTCTACTGTCCACGATGGGTTGTAAAGTTTATGGGCTGCGTTAAAATGCTCTTTTCTGCTAACGTAAATCATTGCTTGTCAATTCTGCTGCAAATATACATTGTTACAACTGTTTTAAATAGTTGAACTTTGCCATAGAATAAAAGCTTTAAGCATGTAGCTATTAGCCCAAAAGGATTGGATTCTGTAATTTTGTAAAAAAGCTTGAATATGATAATAGTAACTGGTGCAGCGGGATTTATTGGCAGTTGCCTTATTTGGAAATTAAATTCCGAAGGCTTTAATGCCATTGTTGCCGTTGATGATTTCTCAAATGCAACCAAAAATAAGAATCTAGAGAATAAAACGATCTTACATAAAGTCGATCGCAATAACTTTATTGAATGGCTTGAAGAGAACCAAGAAGAGGTTGAGTTTATATTCCACCTCGGTGCACGAACAGATACAAGTGAGTTTGATCGTGAATTACTTTGGAAGCTAAATACAGATTACTCTAAATTGGTTTGGGAAAAATGTGTAAAGCATCAAATTCCGCTTGTTTATGCATCATCTGCTGCTACCTATGGTTTGGGAGAAAATGGATATGAGGATGACGAAACAAAGCTTGATCAATTGAAGCCATTAAATCCGTACGGAGAGTCCAAAAATGAATTTGATAAATGGGTAATAGAGCGGGAGGAAAAACCATTCTTCTGGGCTGGTTTGAAATTCTTTAACGTATATGGCCCTAATGAATACCACAAAGGCAGAATGGCTTCTGTAATATTTCATGCATTCAACCAAATTGAACAGAATGGAAGCATGAAACTATTCCGATCGCATAATCTAGCGTATAAGGATGGCGAACAAATGAGAGATTTTGTATATGTAAAAGATGTGGTGAATGTCTGCTACTTCTTAATGCAGCAACGCAAGCATAATGGTATTTATAATCTCGGCAGCGGAAAAGCTCGCACCTTCCTTGATTTGGTAAAAGGCGTATTTGGTGCCTTAAACAAGAAAGAAGATATTTCTTACATAGATACCCCAAGCGATATCCGCGATAAGTATCAATACTTTACGGAAGCTAATATGAATAAGCTAAAATCCATCGGATATGGCATGAATTTTATTAGCTTAGAGGAAGGAATAGACGACTACGTCAAAAATTATTTAAAGGAAAATAAATTTTTATAAACCAATTAGAGACATGAAAAATTTAGCTTTCTACTTTTCACTGTTCATATTGACAATAACATTGAACTATGAAACAATTGGCCAAAGTATAAAAACAGATGCTGCACCAGCAGAAGCAACTAGCACATATTACACATATGCACATGTGATAGTAGATAATGGAACGCTACTAATTACGGATTTGAAAGAAGTAACCTTCCCTAAACCAAAAAATGACAAAGAGGAACGCCAAATTTTATTGGCCTTTCAATCAAGTAACAATTTGAATTTCTTCAAAAAGGTTGGTTCTACTTACAATCAACTAATGCAGAAAACTCTTATTCCTAACTCATATAACAGTGTAATAATTTCTTCAAATAAAGAAGAGATTATAGAGTCAAGAAATATTTGGTTGAGCAAGAAAGAAAACAATGTGATTCACATTCCTGATTTTGAGTTCAGCAACGTTCAATCAGATAATTCCATGAGGAAAAAAGTAATTATAGAATAATTACAGAAAAACAATTTTCAAAAAATGCGGTGCGCTTGAACTAATAAAATTTACAAAGATTAGTAATTGGTTTGCAGTAGAAATGTGTAACCAAATAAAATAAAACTTCCTTTAAAAAACTGTATAAATAAATGGAGCTAGAGCAGTTCCTTCAACTAGTACAATTACTATACTCAACAATAAAAGAATCACTATTATCGGAATAAGCCAAAGTTTCTTTCTGTTAAGAATGAAATTAAAAAGGTCTTTAAAAAACTCCATTATTCAAGATTTCAATTAATCAATGCTTCAAATTGCTTTAAATCTTCACCAGGAAAATTTTTCTTCAGAAAATCCAGCCAGTATTGTGATTCTTTCTTCAAACCCAAATATATATACGCTCCGAGATAACCTACGATCTCCTCCCTTTCTGATTCTAAATAGACTTCCTGCTTGTTCAAAGAACCCATGACTTGCTCCAAAGCTTTGATTCTCAGTTTAAAATTATTATTTATTGGATTAATCAAACTTAATCTTTTATACACAGACAAGGCTAAAGAAAGCTCTCTTCTATTAAGGTAAATATTTGCTAATATGTCCCCAAACTTCTCCTTACTCTCAATCTCAAATTTAGGTAAAATTATTTTAATCGCTGTAGCGGTATCTCCAATCAATAGGTTCGCTTCTGCTAATAATTCAATAGGCTCATCTAGATTTCGAAACTCTTGAGACATTGCAGTAGCAGGCCTAAGTACCTTTGGGCTATTTCTCTTTTTATATTCATTATATAAACGAGCATTCGCCTCTAACCATGAAATATTTTGATTAACAACATTCACTGCTAGTACTTCAGAAACTGTTTTAGGTTTAAAACTATCAATTGGATCCACATTACTAACCCCGCTTTTAAATGGCCAATTCTCTTTAAGTCTGGCAATCATTAATTCACCATAAATGGAATCAATCTCTGTATATGTCGGAATGTCAAACTCTTCATCAATACTATCATTTGAAAAAACAGAATAGAAGGCCAATGCCATTTTTCTGTAACCTAGTAAATTTGGGTGTAAGTGTTCGGTAAAATATTCATACCCTGGAATATATGTACCACTTTCTGACTCGAAGAATTTAGTCATATCTATAAACTCCGAATTGTATTCTGCTGCCTTTGAAGCAATAATTTTATTTATCTCTGACGGCGCTCTAAATTTTATTAAATCTGAATCCTTTGCATCAAGCAGGTAATCTACTGCCTTGGAGGAACCACTATCAAGGCTTAACATTTTACGACCAATTAAGAATTGAAGTCCTGAATGATTAGGATACCTTTCTTCAAACTTTATTAAAAAATCAAGTTCTACTCCTGTTAGATCCGGTATCTCACCCGTACTAGGATTCAACTGAATTAGTAGCGCGCTTAGAGAGGAATCATCAACTTCCCTATACCCCAAAGGAGTCTGATCTTTTATATTAGAAACCAAATTACTGATCGAGACTTTAACATTTGACTCACTCAATTTCCTGAGAATTTGGTCAAGATTATTTCTAAATTGGCTTAAACCCAATTCATATACTTTACTATCCTTCGAAATTTCTTGATTTTCAACGACACGTTCCATTAAAGTTATATCGTCTTTAAGATTTGTTGCTGAAGGACTTGATTCAAAAATACTTCCAATTAATTGAACAATCCTTAAGTCTCTAAAGGTTAGATAAAGATTCTTTAATGTTTGCCCCCCAAATATTCCCAGTGAAGAACCAACTCCTAAAGCCCCATAATATTCATTGTGGCCTAAATAAATTAAAACATGATCAGGTTCTTGCTCAATTACTTCATCTACTAAATCTTTTATGGTATAAGAGTTTATAGCAGCCATTGATAAGTTTATTACTTCTACCTCTCTATTTAGTCGATTAGATAAAAGAAATTCAAGCTGTCTTGGAAATGAAGCACCATGACTAAATGGGAATCCGGCAGCTGTGGATTCTCCCAAAACAAATATCCTGTACGTATCAATTGGCTTAACCTTTAAAAAAGGATCATATCCTGCTTCTGGAGCAATCGTACTATCAGAAAAATATCTAGAAGAAAATTCAGGATTTACTACTAAATATTTACTATTATTTGGATCATTGATAAAAAGTGGAAAGTCTTCACCATAATTAAAAAACCTCAAAGCTACTTCAATCAACACTAAGACTACAGCCGGAATAAGTACAATTAATATAAAATAAAATGAAATTATTCTGATTTTCATGACATGATTTATTCAACTACAGTAATAATACCATTATAATTACTGCTCCAGCTTACTTTTATGGGTTTATCATCTCTCCGCTTAATAACCATTATCCCATTAAACATATCTATTTGTGTGCTAGAATATTCGTATATCCTATCTAGTAAGTCGCTGCTACCAGTAGTCTCAACTTGGCTCCGATTTATTTCAACTATATAATCAGAAACTATTTCTGTATTTGTTCTTTCAATTTGTAGCCATGATTTAGTGAAATCATTCCACTTGAACATTTTACTAGCAGGAATAAAAGTATAGTCAGTGTATTTAGAAACTAAATAATCTGGTGGGGAATATTCATTATTCGTATAACTAGCCTTACTAGTTTGAAGCATAGTATCTGTTACGTAATGAAAGAAACTCATTTCATCAATTTTAATCCATGAATTATCTAAAATTTCTGATCTAATTTCAATCCTAATCTCCCTTCCTATAACAGATGAGTTCTTACAGCTATTACAGAATATTAGAATCAACATAAAACACACTAGAACTCTCATACTACAATATTAATCATTAATGAACGACTCAAAACTTTCAAAACCAATTTCAGTTCCTTCAATAACACTTTTAAGCTCTTTTATGACTACCTCCCTCCCTAAGCTATGAACTAAATAACAAAAAATTTCTTTAGCATCAGCGATCTTTTGCAACTTTGCTAATGCTATAAATTGATAAATTTGTATTCTTGGACGATTATTCCATTCTAAACTTAATGCATTAGCAACTCTAAGCATATTTATGTATTCATTTTCCAACATATAATTTCGACACAATATTAAGCTCGCATCATAGTGCGAAATTAAGTTTGAAGTTACATCAACTGCTAAATCAAGCTCAACACTTGCCTCATATTTTAAAGGTGGAGGAGAAAATAAAGAATCATACAGATTAAATGGCCAATTTCTTAATAACGCATTCACAGTAACTGTTCCTATTATCGAGTCCAAAGGGTTGATATAGTTTGAATAAATATTTAAAAAATCTTCATCTAAATACAATTCCTTTGAACTATTAATATTCGGTAAAAATCCACTCCCCAGAATATTCTCTAAAAAGCAATAAGCTAATATTGAATAGCCAAGTATGTTAGGATGAATATGCTCAAGTATCAATTCATTTCCAATTATTCCTGCGTTTGAATGTATTTTAAAAGTATTATAAACATCTATAAGGTCAATATTTTCACTATTTGCTAACTCAACCAGCCTATTATTTAGTTCTAATGGAGCACGAAATCTAAGAGCATCATGTTGGAGACTTAGTATAAAATATTTTTCTGCCGCATTAGTATTACCAAGCTGCAAGTTGCTCTTACCTAGAAGATAGTATAAAAGTGCATTAGTTGGGTAAGCTTTCTCTAATTTCTCTAATTCGGAAACAACTTCATTACTCACTGAATCCTCTTTAATCAGATCTATATATTCATACAGTTTTTCAATAGTTAAATTCTCTGATAGGAAAGGTGGTTGATCTTTTAGATTGATAGCTAAGGTGCTTATGGCAAAAGGGATAGAATTCCTTTTATAAATATTTGAAATATCCTTTATATTACTGGTAAATCTTTCAATGGTAGTACTGTAGATTTCTGAATCTAATTCAATTTTCTTATCATAGGCCATCTTCTCCATTAAAGTCTTTGTAGCATCAAACTCTTCGACCTCACTTCCTGCAATAAAACTTGATATAAACCTGAAAACTCGAAATCGCTTTAAAAAGAAAAATAGTGCAGTGATGTTCTCATTAGTTGTTGCATATTCTGAAGTAGCACTTCCATAAGCTCCATAAAATTCATTATGTCCTGCATAAATAATTACATAATCTGGCTCTAATTTAGCCACTTCATAAGCCATATCTTTTATGACATAACTACTTATAGCAGTTATTCCCAGATTTATAACTTCAACCTTATATGATGGGTAAATTTTTTTTAAATAACTTTTTAATATTCTAGGAGCAGAGATAGAATGGCCATAAGGAAACCCTTGAATAGAACTTTCTCCTTGAATAACTATTCTTAGAGTGCTCTCACTTTTAGTCTTTAAAAAAGAATCGTTTTCTCCCCTTACTGAAATTAAGCTGGATTTAAAATATCTTTCAGCAATATTTGGATTTAACTTTAAATAACGCTTGTCAATTTCTGATTCTATAAATATTGGAACTTCCTCTGCTATATTAAACACATAGAAAGCTAACTCTATGAATCCTACTAATAAGAAAGGCACTAAAAAAGTTATAATATAAAAAGAAACCTTTCTCACAATAAATCTAGTATAGAAAAAATAAACTAACTACATTTTGAAAGATGGTTAAATCCTATCATCATTTTACACTTGGATTTCCAGGAACTTCTGGAGCGGGAGCAGTATCTACATACTCATTTCGCTCGCATGAAACAATTAAAATAGTCCCAAAAAATAAAACTATCAAGACAATTCTGCTTATAAACTTCATAATATAAATGGTAAAAAATGAGATGGGTAGATACATCTACCCATCTCATAAGTACTAAATTTATTGTAAATAATTAGAAAAATTATTCACCTCCAAACGAATAATATGGTAGTCCAAATAATTCCAATTCTTGCGCTGGAACTGGAAGATGAGGTATTGTACCTGGCAGCAATTGCATATTTGTCACCGTAGTACCTCTTCTAATAAAGAACCCATTCGTCAAAGTATTTGTCCATGGCAATTCAGCTAATCTCTCATAAACAATGGCGGCAAGCAATACATCATTACTCTCACTTCCTGTAAGTGGAGCTAGGCCACCTCTCTCAACACGTGTTTCATTAATCAGATTAGCTGCAGTAACTTTAGAGCCGCCTGTTCGAACTAGTGCCTCAGCCTTTAGCAAATCATTCTCCGCAACCAACATATGAACAATTTCAGTATTTAGATTTGCTCTATATGATTGGAATCTCTGATAGTAATACATAGAAAAGAAATAGTAGCCTCTCGCAGCTTGAAAAGGTGGCGCTGATGTCTTATAATCCGTCGCCATTCTATCATCTTTAGGATCAGAAGGAACCGCAACTGAATTTACACCAGTAGGCCAAGGGTATGGCATTCTATCATCCATCATATTTACTATTCTAGATGAAACAAAAGCCCATCCCGGATCTTGTCCTTGTAGTTTAATACGATTCCACCATTGAGAACCACCATCACCTAATACAGATATATCAGTCGAAATACCATTATTAGTCAACTGCAGGATTTCTTCCCAATTTACATTCGCTGTTGTCTCCTGTGCATTTCGAGCAGAAAAAGCTTCAATCTTAGCAGACATGGTACTAAAGTACTGGGCAAGTTGAGCTGAACTCCACTCAGAATTTAAAATGTTTACAGTAAATGTATTAGAGCTAGCTATTTGAATAGCTTCACTCAATTTTTGACGAGAAGCAGAAATCACCTGATCATAAGGCAAAAACTCTAGCTGCTCCAAGTCTGAATTTTCATCCAGAATATATGCTTGATCAAATAGCATCCCTAAGGCTCCTAAAGCCAAGCCCTGCATACCTCTACCAAGTGCCAATGCCTCTTGGGTTCTATCTTCACCAGCTCCATCAATCACTGGAATATTGTCTACAACAATTTTCCTCATGATAGCATTTGTCGTAGCCAATGCAGAATTTAGAGTATTCCAAGGCGTAGTCATTACCGCCCTGTTAGAGTACGTCAAATTATTCTGCAATTGCTGACGAGGAATCGTACCTAAATCTTGAGCTGCCCAGTTCCCCCAAGAAGAGGTCATTGACTCACCCGCAACACTTAAGCCCCAGTTTGGATCACTTTTCTCTAAGGCATTCCACCATGTAGCATAAGAACTTTCAATTAAAGGAAGATACTCTTCCGGTAAGGAATATATTTGATCTTGATTTGGTTCATTAAGATTTTCCACTTCCAAATCTTCACATGCCACAAAACCTGTCATCAAAATTGCTCCTAACCAAATTATTTTGAAAGGAGATTGAATTTTACTTTTTTTCATAGTCTAAATATTAAAATATAAACTCAATTGAACCACTAAAAGTCCTTGTAAGAGGATAATCAAAATCATCTACTCTTGTTAAGGCATTACCCACTTCAGGGTCAAATCCAGGATACTTAGAGAACAACAATAAGTTTCTTCCAACAACTCCGAATTTAACACCTTTAATAAAACCAAATGAGCCAAGTTTATCCAATTGACTTTCACTAACTGAATAATTAAGAGACAACTCTCTCATTCGTATATAATCAGAATCTTCTACCCAATGAGATGTAACGTTCTGTACATTGTACAAACTGCTAAAGTAAGCAGTATATTTCTGCTGACCTTCTGGGTACATTGACTGATCAAACATTGGATGTATTAGATCTCTAGCCATCCATTGGCCACCTTGGAAGTAGGTATTACCTCCAACTTGCGTATCCCATAGCATATACACATTCAAGCCTTTGTAACGGAAAGTTGTATTAATACCCATATTGAAATCGGCATTAAAATCACCTATATCCATAATTAGAGGTGCCCCGGTATCATCTCTTACAATTATTGCTCTTTCATCAGCAGTAAATTCAGTACCACTTCTAATCACATAACCATCTCTATTAATTGTGAAATAATTCTCCAAGGTTTGCCCTGCCGGTACTTGATTTGCCACTTCTTCTAATGAAGTAGCTATTTGCTGTCCTGCAATTACACCCAATGTAGCACCAGGTCTCCAGATTGTATATCCTGTAAGCTGCGCAGGTCTATCAAATTCGGTGATTTTTTGTCTCGTACGATCAAATACTACATTAAAATCTAAAGAAACATCACGTGATTGTATTGCACTATACCCAAGGGTTAATTCAATAGTATTTGTTTCTAATGTACCTGCATTCTGTACTTGATTGTTAAATCCTGTAGCAGCAGTAATAGGGATATTTAAAATCTGATCTCTATTCTGTTGGGTTGAATACCCACCACTAAATGAGAATTTATTCAAAAACTCAGCATTTAAACTTAATTCCAATTCAGCAGTTGTGGCAGGTTTCAAATTTCTATTACCCAAATTACCAAGAGATGCCACAACACCTGCATTGGAGACATTAAATCTTTCATATTGTGCAGTAAAACCTGGACGTCTACCAGAAGTTCCATAGGATGCTCTAAGAGCAAGCTCTTGGAAACCTGGGATGTATATATCTTCTGTCAATCTATATGCCGTAGAAATTCTTCCAAAATTTGCCCACCTTTCATCAGCTCCAAAAAGTGATACAGCTTCACGACGAACAATAACATCAAATATATATTTATCCAAATAATCCCCACCAGCCGCAAATGCAAAATTATTCGCTGTTACTTCTTCACTCCTTGAAAATGGAGGAGAGTGAACTGTTGCATTCTGTAATACATTTAACCCACTTACATTCAAAGCAGAGCCTGCAGCATCAAACTCCTTTTCAAATCTGTTCTCATACATGTAAAATAATCTGGATCTTAGATTGAAATCTCCAAACTTTTTAACATACACTAAAGTAGTGCTTGATGTAATTGCATTTTCTTCATTCCAATCTCTATAAACAGAACCTAGCAAAGGCGCATCACCAGCTGATCTATCCAAATGTCCTTTGTTAAGAAAACGATTTGAATTACCAGTATCATTATCAATGCCAAATGCATATTCAATTGAAAGGCCATTAGCTACTTCATAACTAGCTCCAAAATTTCCTAAAAATCTAGTTGTATAACCATCTCTTCTTACTCTAGATAACCCATAAAGAGGATTTGTCCCATCAGTGTCGTTATACTTATTGATATTCCATTTATATGGAGTTCCATTATCATTAGGCAAAAACAAATCTGCAGTAGGATCCATCATAAATAATGTCCTTAGCACAGATCGAGTACCCCCATATCCATTTATTCCTTTTGTATCATTAGTTGATCTAGCAAATAAGGTTCGAGCTGTTACTTTAAGGCGATCAGTTACATTATGATCCAAGTTTACCCTAAAATTGAATCTTCTAGAACCTTCATTAAACATAATTGGGCCAGAATTATTTTGATGCTCTACTGATGTCAATATATTTGATTTTCCACTATTATGTGAAATGGCAACATAATTCGTCATAAATGTACCACCATCAAATACTTGAGAAAGGTGATCATAAATTGGTTCTGCAAATGGCTTATCTGCAATTCCTCTAGGATCTGCTATACCTAAAAAGGTAACCCCTGTATCATTCACCTGAATTGTACCATCCGCGTTAGTCAAGAAATGGTGATGACTAGTCTTTTTTGGAGCTCTTGAGTTATAAGCCGCTGCTCCGCCATACTCATTTCTAATACGAATTACAGTTTGGCCAACAGCATTCGAAGCCCCAGTCTTTGTGAAAATTTGAATTACTCCATTTGCTGCACGAGAACCAAACAAAGAGGCAGCGGAAGCTCCCTTCAATACTTCGATTCTTTCAATATCTTGGGCATTAACTATTGATAAACCACCTTCCGTCAAGACTCCATCAACCACAACTAATGGTTCTGAAGCACCTGTACCAATAGCAGAGGCTCCTCTTAATTGAATACTAGCATTTGAACCAGGCTGCGAACTCTGTACAACTCGCACACCAGCAATCTTGCCTTGCAATGCAGCCGCAGCATTTACTGCAGGAGCCTGTTGAATGATTTCTTCATTCAACTTTCCAACTGTAAAACTTAACTTCTTCTCTGGAGTACCAGCAGCAACACCTGTTACGACAATTTCACCCAAAGTTTGAATATCAGACTCAAGCGAAACATCAATAACTGTATTGTTGCCAATACTAACTTCCTTGGTTGTTAATCCGACAAATGAAAATACCAATACACCACCGTCTTGTGGTACATTTATGCGATATGTTCCATCAAGTTCGGTAATGGCACCAGTAGTAGTACCCTTCAACTGTATACTAACTGCTGGAAGTGGCTCACCATCTTCAGCAGAAGTTACAGTACCTGTAATAGTCCGCGTTTGCCCGAACGATAGATTAACTACCGCAAAGCAAAGCAGAACTGTCATAAGTAAATAGTTCTTCATAAAGTTAAAAGTTTAAGTAAAAATTAATTTTGGCGTCAAACCAAAAGTAAGCATTTGAATTTATTAACAAAAAAAAAACATTAACTTCTTTTAAACATTCATCGCTCCTACTTCCTAAGCCCCTCAAATTCTTGTCGTTCTGAAAACTTCATTCTTTGAAGCTATATAAAAGTAAACATCTGACTATCTACTCTTTGAGCTTAAAAAGAAGTTCAGGTTATCTCTTTCTGATACTGGGGTCTTAGGTGTGAAATTATAATATAGCCAGATACAAAAAAAATTCTATTGACCTTCAAGGTAATTGGTGAAAAACTGCTTTTAATCTGAAAGTGGTGAAATATTTTCAACTTAATGGTTAGCTAAAAATTTTCATTAATAACTTTAAATGGAATTTGAAAGATAAATTTTTAACTCTTTGATTATAAATAATTTAAAATCTTAAAAGCAACGTATTTTTATTTTTAGCTAGCAAGCCAATTGGTAAATATTATTATGAAAATGGCTAGTTAATCTACTATTATTTTTTTTCTTAGTTTTCTATTATCAAATTCAATTATCAGGACATAAACTCCAGCTGGAATTTGAGAAATCGGAAGTTGGATTTCGTAATTTCGACTATTTGTATTTACTATATCCTTCCAAAGTAAGTTTCCCGTAAGACCCATCAGGCTGATTGAAATTTCATTGTCAAATTCAGAAGAATTAAACTTAATATTTAATAATTCCGTAGCTGGGTTTGGGAAGACTATTATTCCATAATCATTAAATTCATCATCGATGCCTACTACTGTATTATGTACGGTGAATATTGGTGAAGTAAAACTGCATCTTCCATTAATTGCTACTACTTGATAGTTTCCTGGATCTACAGGATTATAAAGTCTTTGTGTAGCATCCACTAAAAGCTCTCCGTCTAAAAACCATTGGTATGAAAGCCCACTTAAAGAAGCTACCAATAAATCATTATCTTCAAAAATCACTAAACTTTTGAGTGGATTCTCAGCTATATTAATTCGCTGCGTGAAATTTTTAACAATTTCACCATCACTAATTTCAAGTGCAATCACATAAACACCCGATTCTTCAAACACAAACTCGAGGTCTTCTGAATTTTGAGAAATCAATACCTCGCCTTCTTCTGTACTTATTTGCCAAGTTATTTCAGATGGGTTACCAGTACTGGTACTAGTGAACCTAGTTACACCATCTAAACAAGCATTCTCGTATATATAGTCTGCAAACAGTACATCTTCACAATTTGTAGCAGACCAGCCTTCGACAATACCAGTTAGTTGCCCATTGACTCCCGCATTTAAGGTAGCTTCTCCAATATTTGACACATTATTTACTAAAAGAAAATCAAAGCAATATTTAACATTTTCTGATATCTTCAAGTAGCCAAAGCCGTCTTCCAACCCAGTAATGCTTACTTCATTGCCCACAGAGGAATTGATTGATAAGAAATTTGAGCTTAACTCAACTCCATCATTCAAGGTCAATTGACTATTGGCTCCTAGGAATAAAGAATCAACAATTGTATTCTCATTAATTAATACAGCACTACTGTTTTTTATTATCTTAAAAGAATGCTCGCCAGAAATATCTAGTGAACCGTCCAATACAATTAGCTTATTAAATGCAGCTCTTGGAGACTTAAAGGTAAAACTAGAAGAAGCAGTGGCATCCTTGCCAAAGGTAATTGTTGAGTTATCAGCCAAGATAAATTTTGTGCTATCTCCAAAATCAAGTTTACTACCGACTTCTATTTGGGCGTTTCTTAAATCTATAGATGTAGGATCAATTCCTTGGGAAATTATCTGATTAACTTTCAGGAACTTGTTATTTAGATCAAGAATTCCTTTCTCAAGAGTAATGGAATTAATGGTCAAACTATCTTCAATTTCATAATAACCATCATCACTATTAATTATTAAGTCAATCCCTGATAAATCATTTCCAGCAGATGTGAATCCATTAAACTTTAAATTCTCGCCTGTCATTTCAATTAATCCCTCTCCAGTTAATTCCATTTTTTTAGTCAATATAAATGACCCACTCAGTTGAAGCTTTCCATTTGAAAAATCGAAATTTGCCAAAGAATCAGATGAATAAATCAAATTTAATGCTTTGGCATCATTAGGAATAATTACAGTTTGATTTTTGCTTTGAAAAGATGAATTGTCAAATCTTACGATATCCTTACTATTTGGGGTTCGAGATGCCGAAATGCCATTCTGTGATTCCGACCAATTATTTGGATCATTCCAATTACCATTTCCACCAATCCAGTAAAGATTTTTAAAATCAGAAGCTAAACTACTTCCAGAGCCAATCAAAGAAATAATCTGAAACCCATTTACTAAATTATTCTTCTTGTGAGATATCTGAATTTTATATTCCCCAGCCATCGGATTTTCAATGATAACAACCTCTGTGTTATCTAAATTATTTATACCTCTTGTGGCTTCTTTAGTTGGATTCGCTGGGTCTAAAATAAATGGGAAAAATTCAGATCCATCAGGTGCAATAACTTTTAAATCAATATCATTTACCAAAATGGTATCCTTCGGATTGAGTGCAGCCGTAGGGATATCACCTTCAGGGTCTGTCCACACAACGGTTACTTTAAGATCGCTAATACCATCAGAATAAATTTTCTTTTCACTTATTTCATTTTCCTCGAGAACAAATTCTTCTATAATGAAAGAAGTCGAATCAAGTTTTGTTATTTGGTTTGTTGCTTGCTCCACATCCAATAAGCCCCAACCGAATCTATAGTTGGGTCCTACTCCAGCGGCTTGATGTTGCCGCGCTGTATGAATGGCTAATCCTTTTACAGTTGATGCAAGTGGAATATAACTATGTTGTTGGATAAAATGCTGTCGAATTAACAGCAAGCCACCTGCAACATTCGGACTTGACATTGATGTTCCTTGAAGTGTGGAATATCTATCTATTTGATCATTTGTGTTTTCCACTGTAGAAAAAACCCCTACACCTACACCTACTAAATCAGGTTTAATTCGTCCATCATCTGTAGGCCCCCATGAACTAAAATTTGCCATTGAGAATGAAGTTGGAGCGTTTGCTGAAACAGCACCAACAGTAACGATATTCTTAGCAACACCTGCATAAGGCATTGAATCATAAGGTCCATTTGGATCTCTTCTTTTCGTTGATCGAACCCAACTGCCATTACGGAAAATTTCATGTTCAAAAGGTGCCGAAGATGGCCCATTCATAGACCTTGTATTTCCCGCAGATGTAACTAAAATATGATATGGGTAATAATAAATTAATGCATCATGAAACTGAGCCCAATCCGCATAAAATCCAAAGTTATAATCTTGGGTTTCACTTATTGTTGAATCACCATACCATCTCCAATTAAACCTCCATGAATTATCACTTTGCCAACCCGCAGCTGGCCCATATGAGTGATTACTAATTGCTAAACCTTCCTCTAAGGCATCTATAAGTTTACTATCAAAACTATCAAAAGTATAACCATCAATTAAACTTTCATATGCAATACCTCGAGCATTTTCATTAATGCCAGCGGAACCAATAATGCCTGAGACATGAGTTGCATGAAAATTATTAAGTGTGACATTATCAATCATTCTAGCTCTTCCTTGAAATTCCTTGTGCTCGATTTGTATTCGGCCTCCATCAAACACTCCAATTGTTTGATTTTTACCAGTTAATCTCAAACCAGAATTTCCTAATGGGTAAACTTGATCTGCTTTTACCACTCTCCCCGATCTTGTTTCATAGTTATGAATAAAAAGTGGGTGACCAGTTGAACTCAAATCATAGAATAGATATTCGCTATCTTGATTTAATTGACCATTTTTTCTAATAAACTCTAGATTATATCGGTCGGCATATATTTTTAAATAATCATTCTTATTGTTATCAATTCTTTGGTTGAGGAATTCCCTGCTTGGAATTGAATACTTGCTTGAATCAATTTTAATCTTTTCTTGAGCAACAGCAGAACCACTACACAAAAGTGTAAGTATGATAAATACAGTGAATTTAGTACGCATCTGAGTGTAAAATCTATTCCTCAACATAATCAATTCATTTAGAAAAAAGTTTACAACTTAATGTTTGAAAAAAATTCTAATTCTACTGACGGTTAAAAATCATTTAACTCCCAAGCTTATTGGATAGTCAGAAGAATATTGAACAGATATTGTACGCTTATCCTCCCGCCAGAAGTGTAACCTTTTTTGAAGATGTAAGGTTGCACCAGCTTCAAATCTATAAGTTATTGATTGATTATCTGTGGATTCACTCGCTAAATTAGGAGCAAAATTAACAACATTTAAAAACCTGATATAAAAAGTCAGAAAATCAGTGTCCCTATAAATTGAAGTTCTTTCTATTCCATCGGCTATAGTAACTTTTTGTCTAGAAACAGGCAACTTGATCGTGTGGATTTGCCCGTCAAACGAATGTAAGTCTTCAAATGCAATTTCCTCAAATGGGATTTGATATGGCATGTGGATAAATTTTACATTATCTATTTGCAACCAATCCTCCTCGGTAAATTCACCTAATATTTTTAGATCAAATTCTGTTGAGGATATTTCTTTAAAATCCCTATTGGTGGAACAAGCAAGGATCGATATTAGAAAGAGAATTGCTAAAAAACGCTGCATGGGAATGAAGATAAAATCACTAACGAATTAAGTGGAAATAAAAATAAAAAGCCATTTCTAGTCGAAACTAAAAATGGCTTTTTTGAAAATTATTAAGATTAGTTTACTCCGGGAGGCGTGTACCAAGCTCCAATACCATCAGATGTATTAATACCATCTGCAGCAGTTTGCCCACCAAAAGTATAAATTGGTAAATTTAACACCAATAATTCTGTAGCCGGGACTGGTAAATGAAGCAATACTCCTTTTTGAAGGATACCTCTTCTTCTTGCATCCATAAAAGGAACTGCCCAATCGGATCTGCAAATTTCGATATCTCTCTCATCCCAAATGATGTCAAGAACTTGATTTCTTGTAAGATTCATTTGAAGTGGAGGCAATTCACCAACTGTAACTCTATTGCCAGAATTAAGGATGTTAATTGCTGCAGTTAAGTTACCTGTCATAGCTTCAGCTTCCGCAATTATCAAATCATTGATGTACTTGTGGAAAACCGGAATTGGGCCAATACCACTGTTTAGATACAAAGGATCCCATCTAGAAATTCTATAATGACTTCTTAACTGTGCTCCTCGTGTTAAATTAAATCTAGAAATATCAGATTCGTACTTGAAGTACAAGTCTATACGCTTATCATTAGTAACAGCGGGAGGAACAGTAGCGTTATTAGCCAAAGGGAACCTTGAAGGATAATTTGGATCAAAAGCTTGAATCACTCTATGGTCGACTCTGAAGTACCAATCAAGTCCTGAAAGATCCATAAACCAGTTTTGCCAGTTTTCATTATCTAGAACTAAAATATAATCACTTGTAATACCATTACGAGCAAAATTTAAGATTCTAGCCCAATCATTCGCATCATTAGCTGCTTTCGTTCTGCTTTCAGTCATTAGGAAATGCGCTGCATATGAGCTCGCTAATCTAGAAAGCTCACTATTGCTCATGGGACTAGGTGTATTAATGTAGGTATTTTCAAGTGTGAACGAATTTGCATTTGAAATCTGAATTACTCTTTCCAAATCAGCAATTGCCAAATCCATAACATCGGCATAAGGAGACAATCCTAAACCACCAAGTTCTGTGTCTTTATCTACCAGATAGGCCTGATCGAAAGTGCTTGCTAGATAACCTCCCGCTAAACCTTTCACAAAGTAAGCAGCTGCCAACACCATTTGGGTATCATCACCTATGGTTACTCCATTATTTTCTATTTGCTTAATTACATCTAAAGCAGCAGAAATAGCAGAGTTCATCAATGAGAATGGGGCATCAACAATTTGAACTCTGTTTGCACTAGCCAAACTATTTGCAAACTGAGGTCTAGGCTCCACTTTAAATTCAGACCACCAGTTTCTAACATTGTTAGTATTGGTAGTATGATCCGCAGTGTGTTCTAGATTTGTGTTGCCTCTATAGTTATAGAATATTGCATACAAATCTGAATAAGCACCACCTACTAGCCCCTTGAGATCCTCAGGGGTTGCTAGTACTTTGTCCGTATTCGGATTGTTAAGGTTTTCCACCTCAAGATCCGCGCAACTTACTGCAATGAATGACATCCCAGCAAGTAACAAACCGAAGAATTTAATTTTTGTATTTTTCATTTTTGCTGTTCTTTAAAATTAAAATCTTACTTCAATTGCTGCAGTGAAAGTCCTAAACATCGGATACACATAAGCGTCAGATCTAAATGTTGTTGGATCACCTGCACTAAGAGAAGCCACTTCAGGATCAAAACCTGAATAATCAGTGAAGGTCAATAAATTTCTACCAATAAAAGAGAGTTTAGCATCTTGTAATACATTACCCAAACCAACTCTTTGCATGAAAGCATTATCGAACCTATAGTTCAAAGCAACCTCACGTAACTTCATATACGTAGCTTTTTCCACAAAATGCTCTGATGGTGTTGCTCCGTTATACAAACTTACAGCACTTGAGTAGTAAGTGGCCGCTCTTCTTTGTCCTTCTGGTCTTCCAGACTGATCTAAATCTCCATGTCTTTCTTGGAAATACATGTTCTGTCTTGATGAATTATAAATATCACCACCGATTTGCGCATCTAATAATACAAACAAAGCGAAGTTCTTATAACGAATATTTTGGTTTAAACCCAAAATCAAATCAGGTCTAGAATTACCAATTTTCGCATCCAGTTTTTGACCAGTTTCAGGGTCGTACAGTAAAACTGCTGTTTCAGCATTAGTGTACTCAGTTCCTACAGGCACCATATATCCTTCTGAATTTCTTTCAAATTGTTCAGGAGTTTTGTTATTTGCTGCTCCAGGGACATAACCAGAAATATTAGTTATAAAACCGTTTTCATCAAGAATAAAGTCATTAGCAGATTTCGCGAATCTATTACCATACATTACTCCAAACTCTTCACCTTCAGTAATTCTAAACATACCGCTTGTGATCCCATCTCCTCTCAATAATGGTGGCACATCAAGTCTTTCAACTTTAGATATTGCATTACTAGCAACTATATTAAAGTCCCAAGAAAAATCTTGAGTGTCTTTAATATAAGAACCAAGACTAAATTCTAGAGCTTTAGTTGAAACCAATCCTGCATTTCTCCACTGAGAACTGAAACCAGCTACACCTGGAAGTGGTACTAACAAGATTTGATCATCTGCATTAATGTCCGCATAGTTGAACTCAAAGTTGAATTTATCTAGGAATGTAGCATTCACACCAAACTCGAATTCGCTAATTCTTGATGGCTTCAAATCTGGGTTTCCTAATACTGCTTTGGAAGCAACACCTCTAGATAAAGAGAACGTCTCATACTGAGCAGCAAATCCTGGTCTTGAACCAGAAGTACCATAAGAACCACGTACCTTCAATTCATTGATGCCTGGAATAGTGATGTCTTCTGTAATTCTGTAAGCTGCAGTTGCTCTGTAGAAAACTTGATATCTCTCATTTTCACCAAACAATGAAGAACCGTCTCTTCTAACCAAACCTTCAAAGATATACTTATCTTGATAGTCAAAGCCTAGGTTGAAGAATAAGTTTTCAGCACGAACATCCGTCAGTGAATTGGTGATGTTCAAAGTGGTCGGGTCTAAATTTTGGAATCTAGGAATATCTTCAACGGCAAAATTTGAACCACTAGTACTATTACTTTCAGTCAGATACTTCTCGAACTGGTAACGTAATGTTACAAGTGTATTCCAATCCCCAAATTTCTTTCTGAAATATGAGGAAGCCGTAACTACTTCCGCACTACTATTGCCCCAAGTATTGGAAAGAGAACCTAATTCACCTTCTGGTCTGTTTTGAGTTATGTAGCCTTTTGGTCTATAATTCTCATTTGTATTCCATTCTCTATCCATTGAAAACTGACCTTCTACAGTCCACCAATCTAGAATTTTATAAGAAGATTGGAAGTTTTGTAGTAACCTTCTACGCTCTCTTCTATATTCCAAATTTCTAACTTCGTATAGCGGGTTTTGTAAGTTACTCTGGGAACGAGGTAAAACACCACCATCTCTATTTGCAAATAAATCTTGATCTGGCTCATGAGCTAGAATTGGGTAGAATAAACCACCTTGTCCATTTTCACCATTGGTAGGTCTATCAGAGTTCACGTATAAAGTTGAGCTAGTGATTTTAAGCTTACTATTAAGCTGATGATCCACATTTAATCTCAAACTTTGTCTTTTAAAAGCTGGAAGATCTACAACAACTCCACCTTGATTCAAATTCTCAACTCCAAGGAAGAAATTAGTTTTTGCACCAGAATTAGCTACAGAAACGTTAGTAGTAAAGAACGGCTGTGGCTTAAATAACAACTCTTGATTATTGAAAGTCTGAGGGTACGGGTTATCAATTATGTTATCTGGTGCCTCAACCCTAGTATTTGGGTTGTCAGGGTTAGTTAACACAAATGAACCATCAGGATTCAATTCAAACCTATGGTGATAAGCAAGAGGCACTTGTCTTGCTAAATATGAATTACCAACTTCTTGTCTTACAGTAATTCTTGTTTCTCCATCTCCACCTGCACCACGCTTAGTAATGATTTGGATTACGCCATTACCGGCCAATGAACCATACAATGAAGATGCAGCAGCTCCTTTCAATACCTCAATAGTTTCAACATCATTCATGTTGATATCGGCTAATGAGCCTTGAGTGATAACACCATCCACAATAATAAGTGGCTGTTGATCACCAGATATCGCTGTAACACCTCTTAGTCTGATAGTAGGAGCAGTTCCAGGGCGACCAGTGCCTTGTACAATCTGAACACCAGATACTTTACCTCTAATCGCGTTTCCTGGATCTGTTGCTGGTACTTCTCTTAAAGCTTCTTCTCCAATTTTACCAATGGCAAAACCAAGCTTCTTAGTAGGTGTACCAACAGCAACACCTGTCACGACAATTTCACCCAATTCAGTAACATCTGATTGTAGGGTGACATTAATTACTGACCTATTTCCAACAACTTCCTCTTTGGAAACATAACCAACAAAAGAAAATACTAGCACTGCATCTGGACCAGATACTTGGATGCTGTATGATCCATCAAGTTCTGTGATAGCTCCTGAGGTGGTCCCTTTTACTTGAACCGAAACTGCAGGCATTCCTTCACGATCATCACCGGAGATTACTTTTCCAGTAACCGTCCTGGTTTGTGCATTTGCAACAAATACTCCTGCAAATAGCACACTAAAACATAATAGTAAATACTTCTTCATACTCATAAAATTGTTAGGTGTAAATTTTATTTCACTCGAAACTTAACTAATTAACAAGAATTCAGCAAGAATTGTGAATAGCAAATGCTTCCAACAAGTGGCCTATATATGGTTTAAGTGGATGATAAAATCTGTCAATTGTATTTTTTGAATTGATTTGCATGAAACAATTATATAATATATCTACTTTTGCATATAATTATTAAATTCACGTCAACTGATGAATTAATTTCATAATCATTAAAAATTCTGAAATTGAGTTAACAATTTAATAACATCAGAATAATATTTTTGTTTATTAAGTTAAATCCAATTATTATTCCTTATTTGATTGCAATTTACGATGATTAGTTAATAAATATAATAAATACACAAATTTTGCACTTTTCCTTTTGCTAAAAAAATATAGAAATCAAACCACCTTCAGCAAAAAAATATTTAGAGATGGAATTTTTTTTCAGAAAAAATCAGAATTATCTTCCAAATTGATCTATTTCGAAGATCGATTATAGAATTTATGATGACTCTAACGATTAAGAATTAGTAGATCTACAAAATCTTAAAAGCAATTCGTCTATTTTGCTGTCTTCCCTCTTCGGTTTCGTTACTGGCTATTGGTTTTTCCATTCCATAGCCCTTATAGTAAACTCTATTATCTGCTATCCCATTTTCCAATAGATATTCATATACAGATAGGGCTCTATTTCTGGATAACTCGAGGTTGTATTGAGCTGATCCAACATTGTCGGTATGACCTTCAATTTCAATTTTAATATCTGGATAGGCATTCAAAAAAGCAATAATTTTCTTCAACTCGGTTTTAGACTTCTCTCTCAAAACAAATTTATCGAAATCGAAAAAGATGTTGTTCAAATTAACGGACTCTCCTCTATTGATTTTATTTAAAAGTATGTCTGCTAATTCAGGATTTACTGAATCGTCTTCTTGAAAACTGAAATACCTACTATCGAATAAATAGCCATTTTTATTCACATAAAGCGCATATTCAGAACCCTTAGTTAATGTAATAAGGTACTCACCAGTTAGGGAGTCTGATTTGACGCGGGAGGATAATTCATCAGTTTCTAAATCGTACAATTCTACGGTGGCAACAATTGGCCTTTGTGTGATCGCATCAACCACCCGCCCTTTTACATAGTTGACTCCTCGAGTTACTTGCAATTGTGGTGGCAATTCAAAACTATATATTTTGCTATCTACATATTGATTGCCTTGCTTTTTCTCATTGGCATAATATGCTGTAGTTCCGCTTGCTGCAATAAACAAACTTACCTGATCTTCGGAGGTGTTAATCGGATAGCCTACATTTTTTGGAACTCCCCATTGATTATTAACATCAATTTCTGAAGAGAATAAATCAAAGCCGCCAAAACCCGGATGTCCATTTGATGCAAAGAAGAATGTCAATCCATTAGCATGAATGAAAGGAGAAACTTCATCGGAGCTGGTATTTAATGGCTCACCCAGATTCTGCGCCATCGTCCAATCACCAGCTTCATTTCTGTAGCTAACATAGATATCTCTATTCCCAATGCCTCCAGGTCTATTTGAAACGAAATATAGTGTATTTCCATCGGCAGATAAGCTTGGCTGAGAATCCCATTGTGGGCTATTGATATTTGGTCCTAGATTATTTGGCACCGACCACTCCTCACCAATTTTATAAGTCACGTACAAATCGCAACTACCATAGCCTTGCCTGCCTTCACAAGCAGTGAAAATCATCATTCTTCCATCTGCGGAAATAGAACAAGTCCCTTCATTAAATCGCGTATTTATATTCCTCGAAATTGATTCTGGAGTAGTCCAATCTCCAAAGTTATCTTTAGTACTTATAAAAATATCCTCATCATCAGTGCGAGCATTGCCATTTCGAGCTGTAAAAAACAGAGTCTTTTCGTCTGCTGTAAGTACTGGAAAATATTGAAGTTGAAATACATTAACCTTGCTGGATAGTGGTTCAGGATTAAACTCTACAGGATTATTTATCGCCTGCATAGCAAACTGAGCATTCTGCAGCATTCGCGCACCTTCATCCAAGAGATTTCCTTTGGGAGCAATTTTTTGATGCTGATTGAGCAGCTCTATTGCTTCATCATACTTACCTTCCTTAATATTAATTTCAGCTAATACAAAATAGGCCATTGAGTATCGAGGATCTTGAGGCTTTAATTTGATTACTTCAGTGAAATGCTTGATGGCTCCAGCATTATCCTCTATAGCCCTATAGCAAGTGGCCAATCTTAAGTGCGCCTCAGCAAACTTATAATCCCTGTTGAGTGCTTGGTTTAATAAACTGATAGCTTGTGGATATTGCCTTCTGATGACATAATTCTCAGATTCCACATATAGACTTGCTGCTCTTTTATTATTCGTACCTAACTCCTGTTGAGCTTGACTTGCGAAAGTAAGCGTAGTAAACAGTATAAAAAAAAGAGCAAATTTTCTCATAGCTACGGAATTTCCATGTATTTATGAATCTGCAAGGAAATTTCCCATTCGGGATGTTCCTTAATAAATTCAACGATAAGCGGCATCATTTCTTTTGATTTGCTCCATTCGGGTTGCAAATAAAGTTTACAATTAGGATTTACTTTGGAGGCATGTTTTACCGCCCAATCGAAGTCGCTCTTATTGTAAATGATCGCCTTCAATTCATGTGCCTGATTATAAATGTCTTCAGTAGGTTTCTTGAATTTCTTTGGAGAAAAGCAAACCCAATCCCATTCACCACTCAAATCAAATACACCGGAAGTTTCGATATGAGTACGAAATCCCGCTTCCTTGAGTGCTCCTGTTAATGGTCCCATTTCGAAAGCAGCAGGTTCACCACCTGTAATCACGGCGATCCTCCCGCGGTTTTTCACAGCATCTTGAACCATTAGGTCAATATGAGTAATGGGGTGGTTTTTCACATCCCATGAATCTTTCACATCACACCAAACGCAACCTACCGGGCAGCCACCTAAGCGAATAAAATATGCTGCTTTACCTCGATGCGCTCCTTCTCCTTGAATGGTATAAAATGACTCCATCAATGGCAATTCATAACCTGAATCTACACGTGGATTTTGAAGGACTTCAGAATATGGACGATTGTCCTGTAATTGGGTATTTTGCATGATAATTTTTGACAAGGCGGGTAATTGAACCGCACGGTGAATATTATGAAAAAACTATTTTCCTTGAAGCAAGCCAAGTATTCCACATCAAAGATGCGATGGTCATTGGACCTACTCCACCTGGAACAGGTGTAATATACGATGTTTTTGGAGCAACCTCCTCAAATATAACGTCTCCCTTTAAAGCGAAGCCTGATTTCTTGCTAGCATCTGGAACGCGGGTGGTACCTACATCAATGACCACTGCACCTTCTTTTACCATTTCCTTGGTTATCAAACCTGGCTTGCCAACAGCTACAATCAGAATATCAGCCTGCGAAGTATGCTTGGCCAAATCCTCAGTATATCTATGGCAAAGGGTAACCGTGCAATCACCCGGATAATCCGGACGCGCCATCAAAATAGAAACCGGTGAACCTACAATATGACTTCTACCTACTACAACGCAATGTTTTCCTTTCGTTGGGATATTGTATCGCTTGATTAATTCTACAATACCATAAGGAGTTGCAGACATATAAGCTGGTAAATTCGACGCCATTCGACCATAATTCACTGGATGAAAACCATCCACATCCTTCTCAGGTCTGATTGCTTCAATTACCTTATCTACTGAAATATGTTTTGGCAATGGCAGTTGAACGATAAATCCATCTATTTCCGGATTATTATTCAAGCCATCTACCACTTTTAGTAATTCTTCTTCAGAGATGTCATCATTATATCGAAGCAAAGTAGAATCGAAACCAATTTCTTCGCAGGCCTTAACTTTGTGATTTACATAGGTTTCACTGCCTCCGTCATTCCCCACAAGAACGGCTGCCAGATGAGGGACTTTTCCACCTTCACTTTTCACTTTAGCAACCATTGATGCTAGCTCAACTTTTATCTCAGAAGAAATCTTCTTGCCATCTAATAATTGATACATGAATCTCGCTTAGTCTAATTTTAATACGGCCATAAATGCTTCTTGTGGAATCTCCACTGTACCTACTTGGCGCATACGTTTTTTACCCTTTTTCTGCTTTTCGAGAAGCTTACGCTTACGAGAAATATCACCCCCATAACATTTGGCGGTTACATTTTTACGGAGCGCTTTTACGGTTTCTCGAGCAATTACTTTGGTGCCAATAGCTGCCTGAATCGCAATTTCGAACATTTGACGGTGAATCAATTCTTTCAATTTCTCACATAAACGCTTACCCCATTCGTAGGCTTTATCTCTATGTACAATTGCCGATAATGCATCAACTTTTTCTCCATTCAATAGTACATCAAGTTTCACCATACTTGAAGTTTTGAATCCTTTCAGCTCATAATCCAAAGAAGCATAGCCTCTTGAAAGTGTTTTCAATTTATCGAAGAAATCAAAAACGATTTCGCCCAAAGGCATATCAAAAATAAGCTCTACTCTATCTGTAGTCAGGTAAACTTGATTTTGAAGAATGCCTCGCTTTTCCATACAAAGGTTCATAATTGCACCGATGTAATCAGATTTCGTAATGATTTGTGCTTTGATATAAGGTTCCTCCACGTAGCTAAGCTTACTCGGATCCGGCATTTCAGATGGCGCATTGATATTGCGAGAGGTTCCGTCGGTAAGGTAGGCTTTGAATTGCACAGAAGGCACAGTGGTAATCACCGTCATTCCAAATTCACGCTCAAGTCTTTCCTGCACAATTTCCATGTGTAGCATTCCTAAGAAGCCACATCGGAATCCAAAACCCAAGGCAACAGAGGTTTCCGGCTCCCATACTAGTGAAGCATCATTTAGCTGCAATTTTTCCATCGCAGATCTCAACTCCTCAAACTCGCTAGTATCTACAGGATAAATACCCGCAAACACCATCGGCTTCACATTTTCGAAACCTTTCAAAGCGGAAGTTGTACCGTCTTTTACATGTGTAATGGTATCACCAACTTTAATTTCTTTGGCTACTTTAATACCTGAAATAAGATAGCCAACATTGCCAGCCTTCATTTCATTTTGAGGCATTTGTTTCACGCCTAATATGCCAATTTCGTCTGCAAAGTATTCTTTGCCAGTTGCTAAGAATTTTACTTTATCACCTTTTCTGATGGTTCCATTAAAAATCCTGAACAATACTTCAACACCACGGAATGAATTATAAACCGAATCAAAAATCATGGCTTGCAATGGAGCGTCTACGCTTCCCTTTGGTGCTGGAACTCGCTCCGCAATTGCATTCAGAATATCTTCAATACCAATTCCTTCTTTGCCACTTGCTAGAATAATTTCATCTCTACTACAGCCAAGAAGATCAACTACTTGGTCTTTCACTTCTTCCGGCATAGCTCCCGGTAAGTCTATTTTATTAAGAACAGGTATGATGGTAAGATCATGCTCAATGGCCAAATAAAGATTAGAAATTGTCTGAGCTTCAATACCTTGAGAAGCATCCACAATCAACAAAGCTCCTTCACAAGAAGCGATAGATCTAGAAACCTCGTATGAAAAATCTACGTGACCTGGGGTGTCAATCAGATTGTATGTGTATTCTTCACCATTGTAAGTGTACTTCATTTGGATAGCATGACTCTTAATAGTAATGCCTCTTTCGCGCTCCAGATCCATATTATCCAAAAGCTGTTCCTGCATGTCTCTTCCCTCTACCGTATGAGTAAATTCAAGCAGCCTATCTGCCAGCGTACTCTTCCCATGATCGATGTGTGCAATGATGCAGAAATTCCTTATCTTCTCCATAATCTCAATTAAGGTGCAAAAATAAGCATAAAAGCTTGTTTAAAAGAAGGGTTTGATAAATAGATATTTGTTTACGAAAAAAGCTTAGAACTTCTCCAATACTAAAGCCATTTAAATTGATTTTAAAGCTACTTTAACGCAGTTAGTTTAAATTTAGATGAAAGAAGAATTTGCAAATTATAGATGTAATTTTCAGCAATTCAACAGCAAAAAATTCCTCCCGCTTTCTACACCGACAATTTAAAGCGGGAGGACATAAAAACAGAAAAGCGGAATGACTTTCGCCAATCCGCTCTCATTTTTCTTTATTTCGCAATTATTGTTTGTAAACTTTTCCTTCCTTCATCACAAACTTTACGTCCAATAGAATACTTACATCCTCCAGTGGATTTCCTTCAACAGCTATAATATCAGCAAATTTTCCAGTTTCAATGCTCCCAAATTTATCATCCATTCTTAGCACTTTAGCGGCCACAGAAGTTGCTGATTTGATAGCTTCCATTGGAGGCATTCCCGCTTCTACCATATAGCCGAATTCTTTAGCATTTTCACCATGTGGGAAAACACCTGCATCCGTTCCAAATGCGATCATTACGCCTTTTTCATAGGCTTTTCTGAAGGTTTCTTGCATCAGTGGGCCTATTGCTCGTGCCTTTGCAGCAACTACTGGAGGATAATAACCAGGAATTTCAGCAGATGCCGCAGCGAACTTACCTGCAGTGATTGTCGGCACAAAGTAGGTTCCATTTTTCTTCATCAAATCCATAGTAGCTTCACTCATGTAAGTGCCATGCTCAATAGTAGTAACTCCAGCATTTGAAGCTCTACGCATACCTTCATCACCATGTGCATGAGCGGCAACCAATATGTCATAATCACGTGCAGTTTCCATCAAAGCAGCAAGCTCCACTTCAGCAAATTGAGGTCTAGAACCATCAGCAGCTACACTCAAAACGCCACCGGTTGCGGTGATCTTAATCCAATCCGCTCTATTCTTATATCGCTGCCGCACAGCTTCTCTAGCTTCATCTGGCCCATTGATTACGCCATCAACAGGCGTTGGACTTCCCATCAAATCTTCGCGAAGGCCATTGGTTGGGTCTCCATGACCTCCCGTGGTAGCAATTGATTTTTCAGCGGTGAAAATCCTTGGCCCTTCAATCAAGCCTTGTGCAATTGCATCACGCATGGAAACATTGATACCTGATCCACCCAAATCACGGACAGTGGTAAAACCGGACATCAAAGTAGTTGTAGCATATTGCGTTGCTCTGTATGCAAAATCAGCTACATTCAATCTAAACCCGTCAGAATATCTAGTTGGGCTCGTCTGGCCTTCGATATGCACATGCAAATCAATAAACCCCGGCATCACCGTAGCTTTTTTCAAATCAATAGCTGTCACACCATTTGGGGCATTAACATAACCATCCCTTATTTCCAGTATAGTTTTGTCCTCGACGATTATCGTAACTTGAGATCGACTAGTATTGGCTTTACCATCAATCAAAGTCCCGCAATAGATATAGGTTTGCTGAGCAAAAATGGGCGACATCACAAGCAATGTTGCCATCATGGCAATAAATTTTTTCATAGTGGTATTGTTGTTTTACAGCACCTAAATTGCAGATTTGAAATCGTAAAACAAAGTACAGTAAAATAACAATACATAAACGGTATTCGGCAAATGCTTAATAATTGATTTAGAACAATATGCGAATAAAAGGAAATAAAATACTCTATATAAAAAGTGAAAGAGATTTAATAAAACTAGGTCGCAGACTTGCCAAGGAAATTCGTAAAGTACTTATCCGTGAAATCAAATCTATTGTACGTACTGAAGAACCGCGGGAGGTGAAGGCTACTCATAAGATTGATGAACTCGCCTACAAAACCATCTCAAAAGAAACTGAAGGCTTACCCATTCGAATTGTTATTGAAGGCTCCAAACCGATTAATTCAGAAGTAACTGCTCCTACACTTTTCATTGATCCTATAGATGGAAGCAGAAATTGGGAAAGACAAATTGGTGATCCCGCTTTTGCAATGGCATTTTGTGCAAAAGAAGGTGAAATTAGTTTCAATGATCTTAGCTTTTGCTTTATAGAAGGTCTTCGAAGTGGCGATCAATATTACACTTTAAATGGGAAGGCTTTGTACAAGTCTAAATTGCTCAATCAAAAAGCAATAAAGCTCCCAAAAAGACATGCAGTTGCATTAGAAAACAGTTTAGCTTACATCAAACCTGGCTATTCCCAAGCTGCCAAAGTGATTGATTTTGCGAAACCACTTATGATCGCTTGCAAAGATATTCGAGCTATTGACAACTCTGCGACCGACCTATGCGAGCTTGCTCGTGGCGCATGCGATTTTATAATAGAAGCGAGAGATTTATCGGATTTTCATAATCTGCTGGCTTTCCCAATACTAAAAGCTACAGGCTGCATTCTCACTGACCTGAATGGAAATGACCTTGGAGATAACAAAGCCATTCCAGACAAAATTTATGATTTTATGGCATTTTCATCACCTGAATTAAGAGATGAAGCTTTGCTCCTTTTAAAGCAACCCAAAAGCTAATTTTCCTATTCGATTGAAGCTTGGTCAATTTCGTAAACGCTACGATATTGACCATTTTCCTCCACATACTGAAGCCATGCCTTATAAAATGGATGAGCCCCAATTGTAGCAGAGTCACCAATTACCAACAACTTTTTGCGTGCGCGGGTGAGGCCAACATTCATCCTTCTTTCATCGGCAAGAAACCCAATCTCGTTTTGGTTATTACTACGCACCATACTCATGGCAATGATATCCCGCTCCTGCCCTTGAAAAGCATCAATGGAATTGATCGACCATTGCCCTTTCAACTCATGTAGCGATGGATATCTACGAAAGTCCTTTATATCTTCTTCCATTTTGCGGACTTGCGCTTTGTATGGTGATATAATTCCAATGCTAAGATTATTTTCCTTACAGTATTCTATTCCTAAGCTACCAATCAATTGCTCCAATCTAGTGAGCAATACTTGGCTTTCTCCAGGATTAAATTTGCTTAGGCTCTCATCTTCGACTTCCTCCTCCATTCCTCCTCCCGCGGTATCAATATATTCCAGTGGAGCTTCATCTGCTTTTAATTGCCAATCTTCTACAGCTTCATCTGGAAACAATTCTCCATCATAAAAATACTTCGCAGAGAAACCCATTATCACACTATTCATTCTATACTGCACTTGGAGCATTTGCCCCAATTCTTTATGCTTCATCAGCTTTTCAAATAGCGTGATTTCCAATCCTGCTTTTGCAGCTTGGTAGCTTTTGATCGTCGGTGGCAATTGACAATGATCTCCCGCAAGTACTACCTTATCAGCTCTGATTATAGGAATCCAACAAGCTGGTTCCAATGCTTGGGCAGCTTCGTCGATAAACACCGTGCTGTATCGTCTATTGCGAATCAGATAATGAGAAGCGCCCACGAGTGTACAAGCAATTACTTGCACGCCATTAAGAATGGAATTAGAAATATAAAACTCTAATTGCTCAGCATCGGCTTTGTATCGGTGTGCTTCCTCTTTGATTAATTTTCGCTGATATCGTTCCGATCGGCTTACTTTGGTATCATATTTATTCGCCATTTTAAAAAACTCCTCCGCTTTGATACGAAGTCTTTTTAAATCATGGTAAAACTCATGTTGCGTGAATTGAGCATCATAGGTTCTTGACAAAATCTGATCAGTTATTCTAGCCGGATGGCCCATTCGCACTACCTTAATTCCTTTTGCATCTAGCTTTTCGACTAGCAAATCAACCGCAGCATTACTTGGTGCGCATACCAAAACTTGTTTTTCGCTTTTCACTGCATTGGCTATTACTTTTACCATGGTTGTAGTTTTGCCAGTACCTGGCGGACCATGAATTAAGGCAACATCCTTTGCTGCATTAGCCAAATTCAACGCTTTTAGCTGGCTTGTATTCAGTTCATCATCAGTGAGTGGTTCTACTTCGGCAAAACTAGCTTCTTCTAAGCCCAAAATAATATCTCTCAATTGAGCCGCTCTTGGATGCGATAAGGTTTTTACATCCTTTATCACTTTCTCCATTTCACGATAGCTTGTTTCATCGAAGAGGAGATTTATACCAAGCCTTACTTTTTTCAGCTCATTTGGAAATTCATCTACATTCAAGGTCACCATCATTCGATTACCTTGCACATAATTGATTACGCCATTTGCTTGTGGCACTTTATCTGGCTCATCAGTGGTTTGAGCAAATAGGCTGACCATCCTCCCACTTTGGAAAAGGTGATCTTGCTTTTTGCCATCTGTTTTTTCCAACTCCACCATCAGCCGTTCTCCAAGCCCATACTTTTGTTGTCTTACCACAACGGGATGCCAGCAAACTCCCGATTTCTTTCTTTGCTCCAATGAGGTATTGAGCATTTTCTCCCTATACTGCTTTAAGTCCTCCTCCTTTTCCTGTTTCAGCAGCAATTTGAGATGATCAAACGTCTCCTTTACTTTCATTTATTGCTCTTCCTCTTTCCGTTTCAATTGAATTCTACTATTTCTCACAATCATTTTCACTAATCTGATACAAAGCAAAGGGATTTTTGTTATTTGCAGGCAAGCTTATTAGCAAAATGAATTTTCTAGCACACCTTTATTTATCCGGCAAAGACCCAAAACGCATGATTGGCAATTTCATCGGCGACTTTGTGAAAGGCAAGGAAATCGACCTACTGGAGCCCAAAATCGCTGAAGGCGTGCGACTTCACCGACTTATTGATGAATTCACTGATTTACATCCTGTAGTTTCGGAAAGTAAGGATCGCCTGCGTGAAAAGTACCGACACTACGCAGGAGTGATTGTCGATATTTATTATGATCATTTTTTGGCAGCCCTATGGCAAGACTATCATCCTCACAGTTTGGAAGATTATGCTGAGCATTCCTACCAAATAGTTCGTTCACACTGGCACTTGTTGCCTTCCAAAGCACAATTTATGTTTCCTTACATGGAAAAAACGAATTGGCTGGTGAGCTATGCTCAGATAGATGGAATACAAAGGGCAATGAATGGAATGGCGCGTCGCACTCGCTTCTATTCTAAAATGGAAGAGTCTACGCAGGATTTACAAAAACATTATTCCGCCTTTCAATCCGAATTTCAATTATTTTTTCCCGATTTGGTTAATTTTGTGAAAACAGAAATACCTGAAATCAAAATTGGATGATACATAGCAAACCCAAAACCTCTACACTCACAAGTTTATTGTTATTTCTTTTTGCCCTCTCTGCCTCATTGGCCTATATTTTCAAGCTTTACTGGTTCGATGGATCGAGGACAACTTGGGTTTTCATCTCACTGGGTTTTCTAATACCAACCACATTATTACTTTTTGGCAGAATTGTATTTGGTTACAAAACGCTGAAAATTCATAAAGATACTTTTTTCGTGACCTATCCAATAAGGCTTACGACTAAGAAGTATGCGTTGAATTCCTTAGTAAAGTGGACAGAAAATACCGTGAAAACTGGTAATGGGCTTTACCGTGAAGTCGTTTTGGAATTTGGAGGGAGGAAAAAAATCAAATTTGCCGATCAGGAGCATAGTGAGTATGCCAAAATTCTTAGCTACCTCAAACGAAAAGCACCGAAGCAATTTGAGCCTGAAAAGGTCTAAAAACAAAAAACCGGAAGATGACCATAGCCAAGTTCCGGTTCTCATTATATTTCAAAATTCTTAATCGATTTTCAACTTCTCTATCCGCACCAATGGACCTGGACAATAAGTTGTATGGCAGACCACACAATTTTGAATCATCATATTGTAGGCTTTAATTCTATCACCTTCTTGGCTTTCCAACAGGCGATCAAATGAATCAACAAAACTGCTGGCCATATTGGCAAAGGCTTCAGTTTTCACTTCTGGTTTAGTAGCCTCCGCATCGTGCACTTGCTTGAATACATCAATAATATTGTCAATTTCTTCCCCTTTTTCTACTTGGCTTTTCACCAGTTCAGTTTTAGCAGATATTTCTCGCATCACCCATGCAAGCTCGCTAGATTCATTTGGGTAAAGCCGGGCAAGTTCTTCTGAATTTTCCTCCCACCACGTTTTCTCTTGCTCGCAAGCTATGAAAACCGAACAGAGGAAAGTCAACAAGGAAAGACTGAAAAGTACTCTCTTCATTATTTAATTATTACACCGGAAGCTTCAAAGCTTAAACCTTTTTTCGCTTCAGTGATTGCATCAATTTCTTCTTGAGTTTTGCCAGCATCTTCAGCGTAATGGCGTAAAGTTTCTACATCAGTCACATCAACTTTTGCAATACCATCCATAATTACTGTTTTACCAGCAGCATCTTTCGGCACAAAAAAGCCATAGTCCTTGAAAGTAACACGCATTGTTTCGCCATTGTCTAATTGCAATGTCATCCAGCAACCTTTGGCCTGGCAAACTTCTAAAATTGTTCCGCTTACTTTAGCATTTAATTCTTCTTCATTTTCAACACTTGCCAAAAGAGTATTAACATCTTCAGCTCCTTCAGGAGTAATCAACTCACCAAAATGAGCCAAATTCTCTTCAAGAGTATTTTTCTCAGTAGTAGTTTCTACAACAGTATTCGATTGCTCACAAGCCATGAACAAAGTCGAAAAAGCGAAAATTAGAATTAGATTTTTCATGTTTTAAAATTTTGGCAAATATACGATAAAATTCGAAGGCATTTTAGCAAAATCATAATCAAACGGCAAGGATTTCAACCAACTTATAAACCTTAGATCTCCATGATCATTTCGCTTGTTTAAGAACCCAAATGTCCCGAAAATTGAGTGCCCTTTGCAATTATTGAATATGGAAAAATACTACGTAATCGATTTCGATAGCACCTTTACCAAAGTTGAAGCTTTTGATTTATTGGCTGAAATTTCACTGAAAGACCATCCTAATAGGGAGGTCAACATTCAGAAAATAAAGGATATTACAAACAGCGGCATGGATGGATCATTGTCGTTTAGGGAAAGCCTAGAGCAGCGGATTAAACTCCTCGAAGCCAAAAAGTCCCACATCACCCAATTGATCCATGCCCTCAAAGATCAGGTTTCCGTATCGATACGGCGCAATAAGGAATTTCTTGTGAAAAATGCTAACAACATCTTCATTATTTCCAATGGCTTTACAGATTTCATTGTGCCGATTGTTAAGGATTTTGGAATTCAAAAGGAGCATGTTTTTGCCAATTCATTTGAGTACGACCAGCAGGATAATATTATCGGTTACGATAAGCAAAACAAGCTTTCGGCAAATGGTGGCAAAGTTGAATTACTTAAGAGCCTAAATTTGAAAGGAGATGTAAACGTAATTGGCGATGGATATACCGATTACGAAATCAAAGAAGCTGGATTAGCGGATAAATTCTATGCCTTCACCGAAAACGTTGAGCGCGACTCGGTACTTAAAAAAGCCGATCATATCACACCCAGTTTCGATGAATTTCTATACATGAATAAGTTGCAAGGCGCAATATCATATCCTAAAAACCGGATCAATGTATTGCTCTTAGAAAACATCCATCCTGCGGGCTTTGAAATGCTTAAAAAGGAAGGTTATAATGTAGAAACATACTCTGCTGGCCTCGATGAAGATGAGCTTTGTGAGAAAATAAAAAACGTGTCAATTCTTGGCATTCGTTCTAAAACGCAGCTCACGCCAAAAGTTCTTGAACATGCCAATAGGCTCATTGCAGTTGGCGCATTTTGCATTGGCACCAATCAAATTGCTTTGAAAGAATGCTCCAAAAAGGGTGTTGCTGTTTTCAATGCGCCCTATAGTAACACTCGTTCAGTTGTGGAACTTGCTATTGCTGAAATCATTATGCTCATGCGTAAGGTAGCAGATAAATCTACTGGAATGCATTTAGGCAAATGGGATAAATCTGCATCAGGAAGTTATGAAGTTCGCGGTAAAGCCATTGGCATTATCGGCTATGGAAATATTGGAGCACAATTGAGCGTACTGGCAGAAGTAATGGGAATGAAGGTTTACTATTACGATGTAGATGAAAAACTTGCTCTCGGTAATGCCACCAAATGCGAAAGCTTGGAGGAATTACTTCGCATTGCAGATATAGTTTCATTACATGTAGATGGCCGTGCTTCAAATTACAATCTAATTAGCCATCGCGAATTTGATATGATGAAGCGGGAGGTAATTTTCGTTAACCTCAGTCGTGGACATGTAGTAGATATACAAGCCTTGAAAGAAAACATCCAAAAAGGAAAAGTGATTGGTGCAGCTGTGGACGTATTTCCAGAAGAGCCAAAAAGCAATAAAGAGGAATTCGTGTCTGAATTGAGAGGATTACCTAATGTGATACTCACTCCGCATGTGGGTGGTTCTACAGAAGAAGCACAATTCAATATTGCCAAATTTGTCCCAAGTAAGCTTATAGATTACATCAATACTGGGAGTACAAACAATAGCGTCAACTTCCCGAATCTAACTTTACCGAAATTGGAAAATGCGCACAGGCTTATTCACATACACCATAATGTGCCGGGTATATTGGCTAAAATCAACCAAGTATTAGCAACCAATCAAATTAATATCGTTGGGCAATATCTTAAAACCAATGAACAAATTGGCTATGTAATCACTGATATTGACAAGGCTTATGGTGAAGCTGTTATTGCCGAACTCAAAGGAATTGAGAATACTATCCGTTTTAGAGTTTTGTATTAGTATATAGAAAAAGGCTCCCGAATAATCGAGAGCCTTTTATAAGATCTTCGGAATCCTCATTTCGTAAAAACCCCGAGTAGACAGGATTTGGGCTGCCCCATATTCGCAACCTTCCACTGTTAACTTCCTAAGAAGACTGCCAAAGGCAGTTGAGGCCTGGTTTTGAAAAAGAACTCACCCGGTATTTGTTTAAATGTTAGGTTTAAACGCGACAGAAGAAACCGAAGAAATTTTCTTCATTCTAAACTGAGTACTTATTCAAACTTACGAAGATATAAACGGTTTAAAAAAAGCTTTGTGTTCAATAATTATCAATAATTTTTAAAATTACTGAGAGTCATTTTGTTAAGCCACAAAGAAATTTTTCCTTTGCCAATCCTTTTACCGAAAGCATAAAAATGCCCACTATAAAACCAAAAGTTTTTACGCGTGATTTCCTACTGCATTGGTTTTCATACTTGGCAATGTCTATGGCATTTTACTTTCTATTGCCTACTCTTCCCGTGTATGTAACCAAGGGCTTGGGTGAAGATACGAGCAAAGTTGGGTTGATTATCGGTGTATATTCTCTATCCGCATTGCTAATAAGACCAGCTGCAGGCTATGCACTAGATGTATTTGGGCGAAAGTCAGTGTTCATAATTGCTTTGATTCTCTATACCATAGCAATGGGAGGTTATCTTTTTGCAAGCACTTTCACTTTATTGCTGATTCTGCGATTTGTGCATGGGCTAACTTGGGGAGTGATTACCACAGGTGGCAGTACCATTGCTGCCGATTTGGTTCCTGAAGAAAAACGAGGTGAAGGAATCGGATATTTTGGACTTTCAATTACCTTATCTATTGCACTTGGGCCTTTAATTGGTTTAAGTATTATGGAGCCCGACAATTTCAAAGAGTTATTTATTGCAGCATTTGCAGTTAGTTTCCTTGCCATGCTTATCGCACTAAGAGTTAAAGTGCCCAAATTATCCTCCCGCCAAAAACACAAGTTGAGCTGGAATGACTTCTTCGAAAAGAAGGTAATCCCGCTTTCTCTGGTAATGATGGTGGCCGCTATTTCTTATGGAGGAATCATTTCTTTCGTAGCACTTTTTTACCAAGATCGCGCAATTGAATATGGAAGTTTATTTTTCCTTTTCTACTCTATTGGTGTTGCTGTTTTCAGACCAATCGCTGGAAAAATCATGGACAAAAGAGGTCCTGCATTACTCATTTTTCCTTCGTTTATCGCGAATATTATTGGCTTGATTTTGCTCGCATATAGCACCGAACCCAAGCTTTTCTTGTTGTCAGCCTTAATTATTGGCTTGGGAAATGGCGTAATTATGCCCACTATTCAAACCATGATTATCAACCTTGTTCCCATCAATAGGCGTGGTGTTGCCAATTCTACATTCTTTTCTGCCATCGATCTAGGAATTGGTGCAGGTTCGGTGTTGCTGGGCTACCTTGCATCATTATATGGTATCGCAAATATGTTTATCATTTGCGCCATTTTGATTTTGATTCCAATGGCATTTTTCTTTTTTGTTGCTCTCAAACATTACAATATACACAACCTCAACAACAATGTTGAATTGATACTCGGTCAGAATGAAAATGAATAAAATATATTTAACTCCCGGCCCATCCGAATTGTATTTTACAGTTGGAGACCATGTGCGAACTGCCATGAAATTACAGATTCCATCCATATCTCACCGCAGTAGCCAATTCACTGAAATCTATTCTCAAGCTGAAAATGAGTTGCGTAATATGCTCGATTTGCCTACTAATTGGCATGTGCTATTCACCTCCTCGGCTACGGAAGTTTGGGAAAGGTTGATCCAGAATTGTGTGGAGAAAAAAGCGTTTCATGCAGTAAATGGAGAATTCTCAAGCAGATTTGCTTCATTTTCAGAAAAGCTTGGAAAGGAAACTGTTAAACATCAAGTTGAGCCAGGTAAAGGAATATTTGTAGATCAGTTCCCTGATTTGGGAGATGTGGAAATGATCGCATTGACCCACAATGAAACTAGCACCGGTGTAATGATGCGGGAGGATGAAATCTCAAAAGCTCGAGCTCTTTACCCAAATGCTCTAATTGTGGTAGATGCAGTTTCATCCATGCCACATCCTCAATTTGATTATAGTAAAATAGATTCAGTTTACTTCTCCGTGCAAAAAGGAATGGGCTTGCCGGCTGGGCTTGGAGTGTGGTTAGTGAATGATCGCTGCATCGAAAAGTCAGAACAGCTATTGGCTAAAGGAAACTCAATCGGCACCTACCATGCCTTGCCCGAAATGATAGAAAAAGCGCTTAAAAAGCAGACTAGCGAAACTCCGAATGTATTGGGAATATACCTGCTGGCAAATGTGCTTAAAGACATGAATTCACGTGGCATCGAAACCATCCGCCGAGAAACTAATTACAAAGCGGCAGTTTTAGATCATTGCATAGAGCAGCATCCTGTACTATCACATTTTGTAAAGGATCCAACCCTCCGGTCCAAAACAGTAATCGTTGCTGATGCTGGCGAAAGAAGCGCTGAATTCATTCAGAAATTAGAGAATTTTGGTTTCGTTTTGGGAGCGGGATATAGTCATTTCAAAAACAAGCATATCCGAATTGCCAACTTTCCTGCCCACTCAAAAGAACAAATTGAACTACTTGCAGATAAATTGATGGAAATAAGTTAATTTTTTCGTTCCTTAACTCATATTTCCTTTTACTTCATAATTTTGCAAAAAAAGAGAGAATGTATCTATACAAGAAAATAATTGTTGCGCTTGATTTGTCTGACCTTGATAAATCCCTTATTGAATTCACTTCTAAAATAGCTCAGGTCAACCAAAGCACTGATATTTATTTTCTAAATGTTATCCGCAATTTCAATATTCCAGATGAAGTTCTAGCGGAGTTTCCTGACTTGAAGGATAATGCAATTAATGAACGAACAAAAACCATAAAAGAGGCTATTGAAAAAGGTTTTACAAAAGCACTCAACTGTAATATACATATTGAAGTAAAGCAGGGTAATACCTCCAAAAAAATACTAAAGTTAAGTGCTGAAAAAGAAGCAGATCTAATCGTAGTTGGCAATAAATCAACTCTAAAAGGCTCTGGTGTAGCTGTACAAAGAATCGCTAGAAGAGCAGAATGTTCCATGCTTATATTGCCAGAGACTGCTGAATTTAGACTTAAAAAAATCCTTGTCCCGAGCGATTTCTCCGATTATTCCACTATCGCTTTGGAAGAAGCGATAATGATAGCTGAAAAGTATGATCCAAATGTGGAAATCACTGTTCAGAATGTGTTTTCAGTACCTGCAGGATACCATTACACTGGAAAGAACTATGAAGAATTTGCTGAGGTAATGAAAAAGCACGCTGAGAAGGCTTACACTAACTTTGTGAAAAATATCGATTTTAAAAACCTTAGTATTAAACCGGAATACACTCTCGATGAGAACGATGACCCAGTTGAAGACATTTACGAAAAAGCGCTAACCACAGGAGCCGACTTAATTGTAATAGGTGCCAAAGGTAGAACTGCGACTGCAGCAATATTCCTTGGCAGTATGGCCGAAAGACTTATTCAGGTTGATAATCAAATTCCACTTATGGTGGTAAGGCCCAAAGGCAAAAACTACAGTCTTCTTGATTATTTTAAAGAACTTTAATTCTTAAATTAAACCTTCCAAATGAAATCAACTCTTAATTGCATAATCCCTCATTTTGGAAGACAAGGAAATCTTATTAAAATTTAAGAATCCCGAAACTAGACATTACGGTTTTAATCTGCTGGTGCGCAAATACCAGCAGAAAATCTATTGGCTTATCCGTCGCATGGTTATCGACCATGACGATGCCGATGATCTGGTGCAAGATGTCTTTGTAAAAGTATGGGCAAATTTGGATCACTTTAGAGAAGACTCCAAGCTATATACTTGGATATACAGAGTGGCAACGAATGAAACCCTCACCTTCCTTCAAAAGAAAAAGCGTAAATATTTCCTCCCGCTCAATGATGTAAGTGCTGAGCTAGCAAGTAAAATCCCAGCTAATCTAAGTGCTGAATTAGGAGGTGAAGAAATACAAGAGAGGTTTATGAAAGCCTTACTCACTTTGCCTGCAAAGCAACGTTCTGTTTTTCAAATGCGCTATTATGATGAAATGCCTTATGAAGAAATGTCGGAGGTCACTGGCACCAGTGTGGGAGCCTTAAAAGCAAGCTATCATCATGCTGCAAAAAAAGTTGAAGAAATTTTAAAGCAGTATTAAACCATTTATCAGAAATACTATCCTAACAACATATTTTAAGAAGAAAAACAAAATGGAGAACAATCAATTAGAAAACCAAAAACTCAAAAGGACGCCATTCGAAGTCCCTGAGGGTTATTTCGATGATTTACCCATGCGAATAAATGACAAAATAATTGGTGCGGCGAAACCAAAGCCATCTTTTGTTTTTTCACCAAGTGTAGCTTTTGCTACAAGTCTGCTTACGATTGTGCTAGTTGCTGTGCTTTGGTTTAAACCATTCACTTCAACAACTGACTTATCAGACTATGAACAATACGACGACCAGCTCTATTGGACTATTATGACAAGCAACTTGTCCATTGATGAGTTTTTCAATGAGCAGGAATTATCTCCAACTATTTTGGATCAAATAATTGTAGATGAAATTGGCTACGTAGCTAGTCAAGAATATGATGACTTTGATCCTAACTGGGATTTTTAATTCCAAATTAAAATTTATAAAAATGAAGAAAACACTAATTTTCACTTTTGTATTGCTTACAATGATTTCATTTACATCATTGGCTCAGCAGTATAGATCTTCGATGAAACAAGAGGATCGAGAAAAACTAGAAAGTGCTAAAATTGCTTATATCACGAATAGACTTACACTTACATCAAGCCAAGCCAAAGAATTTTGGCCACTTTATAATGAGTTTGAAAGGAAAAAATTTGAAGCAAGAACAAAGGCACGCCGTGAAGGATATAGAATGACTAATAGAGGTCAGAATGATTTGACTGAAGCTCAAGCGACTGAGATACTAGAAATACACATTAAAGCTAGAGAAGAAGATGTGGCAATTGAAAAAGAGTATTTGAGCAAGTTTCAAAATATCATTAGCGATGGTCAAATTTTAAAGCTTCTGACAATAGATGAATCCTTTTTGAGAAACTATTTGATGCGAGAATTGCGTGGCGATAAAGACGGAGACAGAAGATCGAACGACTCGTCAAATAAATAAGCTAAAAATATCAAACATACTAAAGCCACCTTCGGGGTGGTTTTTTCATTTAAACCGTAAATTAGCAAAATCTATTTGCCATAAAATATAGCTTAATGAAGCATCTCAGATTATCTGAATTAAACCAATTAATAAAAGAAACCCTTGATGCGAATTTACAAGCTACCTATTGGCTGATCGCTGAGATAGGAGAAATGCGGGTGGCAGGCAAAGGCCATTGCTACTTGGAGCTTATCGAAAAAGTCGAAGATGAAGTTGTCTCTCGAATGAGAGGGAATATCTGGGCATACAACTACAGAGCAATAAGCGGCTGGTTCGAATCAATCACTGGCCAAAGTCTCAAATCTGGAATGGAAATACTATGCCAAGCAGCTGTAACTTATCATCCTGTATTTGGCATGAGCCTCACTATAAAAGATGTGGATCCAAATTACACATTAGGTGAAAGAGCCAGACGCAAACAACAAATTATCCAGCAGCTAAAGGAAGACGGCATATTCGATATGAATCGCGAGCTTGACCTGCCTTTGGTTGCGCAAAAAATAGCCGTAATAAGCAGTAGCACAGCAGCGGGCTTTGGCGATTTTATGGATCAGATTTCAGCCAATCTCTATGGATACAAATTCGATATCACATTGTTTCAAGCTGCTATGCAGGGTGAGCAAGCTCCAGCACAAATAATAGAAGCTTTGCACCAGATTGCTGACAATCTCGAAGATTTTGACCTTGTAGCCATCATAAGAGGTGGCGGCTCACAACTAGATCTAGATTGTTTCGACAATTACGATTTAGTTTCGCATATTGCTCAATTTCCTTTGCCTATCATCACCGGAATCGGGCACGAACGAGACGAAACCATTGCGGATATGGTAGCGCATACCAAGGTAAAAACACCAACTGCTCTAGCTGAATTTCTCATCAGTGGCTTAGTAGATTTTGAGGAAAATTTACTCTCTCAAGCCAAAATAATGGCTGACCGAGTGAATAACATATTGAAGGATGAAAACTTCATTGTAATGCAAAAAGCCAATATGCTAGAAAGGATTGTGGCTTATAGATTACAGTCTGATGGGCAAACAATTGCAATATTAGGAGAGAAATTAAAAAGCCACGCTAAGAATACTCTGAGAGAGCAAGATCGTTTGCAAACTGATTTGAAAAAGCTATTGAACAAATATTCACTTGCAAGCCTTAAAAACCAATCACAGCAATTGGAACTTTTAGAACAAAAAATAAAAGGACTCGATCCGCAACAGTTACTTGATAGAGGTTATTCTATCACCTTAGTAGACGGTAAAAATATTAACAAAGTAAAAAGAATAAAGATCGGTTCGAAACTGACAACTATAACAAAAAATCGAACTTTTGAGAGTACTTTAGATTTAGAAATGAAGCGGGAGGAAGAAGATAAATAATCCTCCCGCCGTTTTCTTATATATTATTAATTAGCAAACAGAATGGCCAAATTGAACTTTCAAAATTGATCTAGATGAAGAAGTTGAAGCAAAAGAATTACCAAGAAGCTATGAGTAGAATTGAGGAAATAGTGCTCAATCTGGAAAATGAAGAAATAGAAATGGATGAACTTTCCGCTCAAGTGAAGGAGGCGATTGAGCTGATTCAATTTTGCAAAACCAAACTCAAAAGTACTTCAGAAGAATTAAATGAGGCATTAAAAAAGCTAGAAGAAGAATAGTATGGACCCTAAGCTTGCAGCCCAAAAAATTGAAAAACTCAAAAAAGAGATTGACTATCATAATGATCTCTATTATCAAAAAAGTGCGCCGGAAATTACCGATTTTCAATTTGATCTGCTATTAAAAGAGCTGATTGAACTTGAGAAGGAATTTCCGCAGTTTCAAAGTCCAGATTCGCCATCACAGCGAGTGGGTGGTACCATTACCAAAGACTTCGAAAGTGTAACCCATAAGCGAAGGATGTTTTCGCTGGACAACACCTATTCACCTGAAGATCTGGTTGATTTTGATGCGCGTGTGCAAAAAGGACTTGGAAGTACAGATTACCAATATTTTTGCGAGCAAAAATTCGATGGAGTCGCTCTTAGTCTAATTTACAAAAATGGTTTACTGGAAATGGCTGTGACTCGTGGCGATGGCACTAGAGGCGATAATATCACAGCAAATGCCAAAACCATTCGAAGTGTGCCGTTGAAAATAAAGTTAGATGATATTCCTAATGAGTTTGAAGTTCGTGGTGAGGTAGTAATGCCAATTTCGGTATTTGAAGAGATAAATAAAGCCCGAGAAGAGGCTCAGGAAGCACCACTCGCAAACCCAAGAAATGCTACCTCCGGCACACTTAAAATGCAAGACTCGGCTATTGTATCCAAGCGAAAATTGGTGTTTCATGCTTATTCTTATTTGGCTGATAACGGGAGAGTTGACAGCCACTCCGAAGGAATTCAGAAGCTAGAACAAATGGGCTTTTACATTTCACCAACTTACAAAAAGTGTAATAGCTTGGACGAAGTACAAGAGTATATAACCATTTGGGAGCAAAAGCGAAAAACCCTTGATGTAGTAACTGATGGCTGTGTAATAAAAGTAGATAATGTGGCTCAGCAGGAGGAATTAGGTTTTACAGCCAAAAGTCCTCGCTGGGCAATTGCCTATAAATACAAAGCCGAAACTGTGAGCACAAGATTGAATAGTGTAAGCTATCAAGTTGGCCGCACTGGCGCAATTACTCCTGTAGCTAATCTTCAACCCGTGCACCTTGCTGGCACCACTGTAAAGCGAGCTTCACTGCACAATGCCAATGAAATAGAGAGGTTGGATTTGAGAGAAGGTGATATTGTATTTGTGGAGAAAGGCGGAGAAATCATTCCTAAAATCACTGGTGTGGATTTGTTCAAACGCAAAGCAGATTCAAAACCAATAGAATTTATTAGCAAGTGCCCAGACTGCGGAACTGAATTGGTTCGTAAGGAAGGCGAGGCGGTACATTATTGCCCTAATGAAAAAGCTTGCCCACCACAATTGCAAGGTGGCTTCGAGCATTTCATCCACCGCAATGCGCTGAATATCGAATCGCTCGGGCCAGAGACAATTAAAGGCTTGATTGAAAGTGGTAAAATTAGCACTTATGCTGATTTATTCTCGCTTACTTTCGATGAACTCAATGGCTTAGAATTCAAAGTGTATTCTGATAAAAAAGGAGACTATACCTCTCGCCGTTTACAAGAAAAATCTGCAAGAAATATCATTGATTCGATTAAGCAATCCAAAGAGACTCCATTTCCTAGGGTTCTGTTTGGTTTGGGAATTCGCCATGTTGGAAAAACGGTTGCTGAGAAATTGGCAGAACATTTTAGTGATATAGATTCAATTGCAAAAGCGAGTTTTGAAGAGATAGAAGCTGTATCAGATATAGGTGGTAAAATCGCCGAAAGCATTGTGAATTATTTTGCAGATGAGGATAATATCGCGCTCATTGATTCACTAAAGAATGCTGGTTTAAAATTAAAAATTGATCCAAGCGAATCGACACAAATAGCGAGTGACGTCTTGGCAGGAAATAGCTTTGTGATTTCTGGAGTTTTCCAAAATGTAAGTAGAGACGAATTGAAAGATTTGATTGAAGCCAACGGAGGTAAAGTTTTGTCTTCCATCTCCAGCAAATTGAATTACTTGATAGCTGGAGATAATATGGGACCAGCCAAACGACAAAAAGCGGAAAATTTGAGTATTCCCATTATTACAGAAGAAGACTTTATGAAAATGATAAGTAAATAAATGGTGCGCAAAGCAGTAATAAATTTCAAAAACAGAGCTCAACTTAAGAAAGAGAAAAGCCGACAAAACTTGGGATATAAAAATGCCAAGCTGGTTGGGGTTCTTTTTATTGGAGGTAATCCAGAAAAAGATGCAGCTGTTTTCTCACTCAAGACAGCACTTGAAGCCGATGGCAAAGTTGTAAAGTTATTGCAATTTCAAAAAATAGATAAAACTCAAGAAGCATCACTCCCCTCATTCGATGAGAAATCATTCGGTTTGTTTGGGCAGGTACAAAGCTCTGATGTAAAAGAATTTTGTGCAGAAAAATTTTCATACTTATTTCACCTCGACATCAATAGTAATCCATATACCAATTTTGTATTGGTAAATTGCGAGGCTGAATGCCGTATTGGCATCCATACGCTTGGAAATGAGTCCTATTATGACTTTATGATCAAGGAAGAGAAAAATCTGAATCAGCAAGAGTTGTTCAAAAAAATGTTGGAGTACACTAAAATATTAGCATAAATGAAGTCCTTATTGGGTACAGGTGTGGCATTGGTTACACCGTTTAACAAAGATCAGAGTATAGATTTCAATGGCCTTGAAAAGCTTGTTGAATTTAACATAGCGGGAGGTGTAGACTATCTAGTAGTACAAGGGACCACCGGCGAATCGCCCAGTACTTCTGCTGAGGAGAAAAAACTAATTCTAGAAAGAGTAATTCTTATCAATAATGGTAGGCTTCCCATTATTTTTGGAATAGGTGGAAATAATACAAATGAAATTTTAAAGGCATTTGATTATTACGATCTCAGTCGGGTAGATGCAATTTTAAGTGTAAGTCCCTATTACAACAAACCTACTCAAGAGGGAATTTACCAACATTATAAAATGATTGCTGCAGCATCGCCAGTCCCAGTCATTCTATACAATGTCCCGGGCCGTACAGCATCCAATATCAGTGCTGAAACAACTCTTAAATTAGCTAAAATTGAAAATATTGTGGCTGTAAAAGAAGCTTCTGGTATTATCGAGCAGTGTATGCAAATAGCTCGTAATAAACCAAATGATTTTCTACTTATCTCAGGTGATGATTTATTGACTCCATCGATTTTTGCAATGGGAGGAAGTGGGGTCATTTCTGTATTGGCAAATGGTTTTCCAGCCATTTTTAATGAGATGTGTAAGGCAGGCCTTGCAGGAGATTTTATTTCATGTAGCAAACAAGCCTTTAGACTGCTTGACATCAATCCTTATATGTATAGCGAAAGTAATCCTGTAGGAATAAAGCATGTGCTCAAAGAGCTGGGTATTTGCGATCATTATGTAAGATTGCCTTTGTTACCGCCATCACAAGGATTGCAAGAAAAGATACGGAAAATTATGAACCAAATGGACTAAGTTGATTAGCCGGATCACTATTAGGGCTAAATAGAAAAAAGGCGAGATGGTTACCCATTCGCCTTTCTTCATTTCAGTGGGGAAGAAAATTATTGTGCGTTCTTGATATCTTGAACTTCAATTCTGATTTCTTGAGCAAGGTTCTTCAAATCCTGCATGCCTTTACGTACGCGAGTACCTGCTGCCTGATTCTTTTTATCATAGAATTTTTCAAAGTCGTCTTCCATGCTCATTACTAAATCTTTTAAATGGCTAAATCTGCTCATATCTGAAGGTTTTTAAGGTTGATGAATAATTTCAAATAAAATTATGAAGGCAATATAGTTAATTGATTTTAATTTCAAATAATGGATTCGATTTTTGAGCTTTACTTTTGTGAATTATTGGTAAAAATGCCCAAATTACTTATTCAAATAGCATTTTATTGAAAAAGACCGCTGAAATCAGCGGTCTTTTTCACAAATTACAAATCTATTCTTTGAAGGCAACAGCCAAATCGTCTCGTTTATATTCGCCTGACAAAAGTTTCTCTTTTATAGCTTCAAATGCTTTGATTGTGATGTCAACATCATCTAGCGTATGAACTGCTGTTGGAATTAATCTTAAAATAATCATTCCTTTCGGAACAACAGGGTAAATTACGACTGAGCAAAAGATCCCAAAGTTTTCACGCAAGTCTCTACTCAATGTAGCAGCTTCACCTACTGTGCCATTAAGCACTACTGGAGTTACTGGGGTAGCTGTAGTGCCTATGCTGAATCCTTTTTCTTTCAATCCACTTTGCAGTGCATTTACGATTTTCCAAAGATTTTCTTTATGAATTGGCTGATCTCTCAATAGCTCAAGTCTCTTCAAACCACCAATTACCATTGGCATCGGTAACGACTTAGCGAAAATTTGAGAGCGCATGTTATATTTCAAAAAGGAAATTACTTCTGCATCTCCGGCCACAAAGGCTCCAATTCCAGCCATAGATTTGGCGAAAGTAGAGAAGTATATATCAATGTCGTCCATGACACCTTGTTCCTCACCTGTACCAGCGCCAGTCGCACCCATAGTACCGAAACCATGAGCATCATCTACCATTAAGCGGAAATCAAACTTTTCTTTTAGAGCTACGGTATCTTTGAGATTCCCCATATTACCTGTCATGCCAAATACACCTTCGGTAATTACGAGTATCCCCCCGCCTGTTTCTTTGGCCATTTTGGTTGCTCTCACCAATTGCTTTTCGAGGCTATCCATGTCATTATGATTGAACACGAAACGCTTACCCATATGTAAACGAACGCCATCAATAATACAAGCATGGCTTTCTGCATCATATACAATGATATCATGCCTATCCACAACTGCATCGATAATCGACACTACACCTTGGTAGCCAAAATTCATTAAATATGCGGCTTCCTTACCAACAAATGCTGCTAGTTCGTTTTCCAACTGCTCATGGTAATTGGTATTACCAGACATCATCCTTGCTCCCATTGGGTACGCCATACCATATTTCGCTGCGGCATCTGCATCAGCTTTGCGCACTTCGGGGTGGTTTGCAAGGCCTAGATAATTGTTTAAACTCCAAGTAAGGACTTCCTTACCTTGGAACATCATTCTAGGTTTTATTTCTCCCTCAAGTTTAGGGAACATGAAGTACCCCTCAGACAAATCAGAATGTTTGCCTAGAGGCCCTCTATTTTTGATTAATTTTTCAAAAAGATCCAATAGATTAGATTTTTGGTTTGACGAAATTTTCAAGTCAAAATACTCACAAAACTAACACTATTATGAGTTTTGTCAAAAAGAGCTATTTCCCTTTACTTTGAGTTCCTATCTTTCGAGATAGATTTGCCTATTATATCCTATTTTTTATGACTGAAATGAAGAAAATTAAAAAAATACTTGTTGCCAACAGAGGAGAAATTGCTTTACGAGTAATGAGATCAGCCAAAGAAATGGGTATTTCTACTGTTGCTGTGTACTCAGAAGCGGATAGAAACGCCCTTCACGTAAGGTTTGCTGATGAAGCAGTATGTTTAGGGCCTCCCGCTTCAAATAAATCTTACTTACTTGGAGAAAAAATAATAAAAGTTTGTAAAGAGCTAAATGTTGATGCCATTCATCCGGGATATGGGTTTCTATCTGAGAATGCTGATTTCGCAAAAGCTGTTGCTGAAAATGGTTTAATTTTCATAGGACCATCACCAGAAGCTATAGAAGTAATGGGTAGCAAATTGGCGGCAAAGCAGGCTGTTTCCAAATATGATATTCCTATGGTGCCAGGTACCGATCAAGCAATTGATGATGTCCAGGCCGCCAAGAAAAAAGCAATGGAAGTTGGTTATCCAATCTTGATAAAAGCAAGCGCGGGAGGTGGAGGAAAAGGGATGCGGATAGTAGAAAACGAAGCCGAATTTGAAGAGCAAATGCAAAGGGCAGTATCCGAAGCTCAGTCATCATTTGGTGATGGAGCAGTCTTTATTGAGAAATTCATTCAATCTCCCCGCCATATTGAAATCCAAATTTTAGGCGACCATGATGGCAATATTGTCTATTTGTTCGAAAGAGAATGTTCTATTCAGCGTCGTCATCAAAAAGTGATTGAAGAAGCTCCATCAGCAGCGCTTACTCCAGAAATAAGAAAAGCAATGGGCGAAGCTGCAGTTGGGGTAGCAAAAGCTTGTAATTATTATGGTGCTGGTACGGTAGAGTTTATTGTAGATGAAAAATTAAACTTCTACTTCCTCGAAATGAATACTAGATTACAAGTGGAGCATCCTGTTACAGAAATAATTACAGGTAAAGATCTTGTAAAAGAGCAAATCAGAATTGCAGAAGGGCATCCAATTTCATTCTCCCAAGAAGATCTGAAGATTAATGGACATGCATTAGAAGTGAGAGTGTATGCAGAGGATCCTCGCAACAACTTCTTACCTGATATTGGCACACTTAAAACTTATATTAGGCCACAAGGCGCCGGAATAAGAGTAGATGATGGGTTTGAGCAAGGAATGACCATCCCTATCTATTATGATCCAATGATTGCCAAACTGATTGTGCATGCAGCTACGAGAGAGGAAGCCATAGATAGAATGGTGAGAGCGATAGATGAATATACTATTACGGGTATTCAAACAACCTTGGGATTCTGTAAATTTGTGATTCAACATGATGCATTTACTTCTGGTAATTTCAACACAAAATTTGTGGAACAGCATTACAAACCAGAATACCTGGATGCGGAAGTGAATGAAGATGTAAATCAAATTGCAGCAACGCTAGCAACTATGGTATTCGAGGAATCAAAAAACGGAAATACCAAAGCAGAACTGCAAGCACCAACCACTAGTAAGTGGAGAGAAAGACTTAAGAATTAGTAAAGAATAATGGCCGAAATCCTACCTATAAAAGCTTGGCGGTACAATAAGCAATTGTCTGACAATATAGAAGAATTAACTTCTCCTTTGTTTGATGTTGTGTCTGATAAACAGCGCCTCAAACTTTATCAACATCCATTCAATAGCATTCACCTTTCTGTTCCTTCTGGTCCAGCTCCTGCGCAAAATGCTGCAATGCTAATGGACGTTTGGAAGAAATCGGGCATTTTGCAGCAAGATCAAATACCCGGCATTTATGTTTATTACCAATACTACACAATGCCTGGTAGTCAGCAGCAGTATTGTAGAAAAGGTTTTATCTGCCATATTAAAACTCATGAATTTGAAGACAAAGTAATTCTCCGTCATGAAAATACTATTCCCAAAGCTGTAAACGATAGGGTAGAATTACTAAAAACCACACAACTTCATGCAAGTGCTACTCATGGGCTCTACACGGATGATGATAAAATCCTCGAGCAATACATGGATGAGAGTATTCAGTACCCTATCTACGAAACAGAAGATTATCAAGGCGTTCGCGATGTCTTTTCGGTAATACATGATATGAAGGTAATCCGAATATTTATGGAAACACTCAAGAATAAGAAAGTGATTCTTGCAGATGGTCACCACAGATATGAAGGATCCCTTGAGCTGCAAAGACAAAGAAAACTGGAAAAGCCAGATTTCACTGGCGATGAAAGTTGGAATTACCATTTGATGTATCTTACCAATACACAAAATGATGGTTTTAGGATTTTGCCAACTCACCGTTTGATAAAGGATATTGAAAATTTTGATGAGGATGAGTTTCTGAAAAAATTAGAAACTTACTTCACGTTAAAACCACTGGAAAATGCTCCTGATATTCCAGAAATTATCCACGGCAAAGAATGGGCGTTCGGATTAATCCTTCCTGAAAGAGCTTTTAAGCTCAGACTGAAACCTGAGGTCTTAGCGCTGATGGACTGGAAATTTCCCAAAGAAGTTCGTGAGCTGGATCTTACTGTCCTCCATTACTATATCATCGAAAAAGTACTTGGCATTCCCGGCTCTCAACAGAGAAAAAGTGACAAAATTACATTCGAGCGCAATTTCACTGATTGCCTTACCCAAGTAATCAAAGGTCAATCTCAAATGGCCATTGTTACCAATGAAATTACAATAGATGAAGTCGTGAAAGTTTGTGACTCAGGATATACCTTACCGCAAAAATCAACCTACTTTTATCCAAAAGTGATTTGTGGATTCTTATTTAGCTCAATCAATGATTCAGAATTTACCTTTCCGACTGATCCTTGCCTCCAAATCTCCGCGACGGAAACAACTTCTTGAAGAAGCAGGCTTTGAGTTTGAAATAAGAACTCAAAATGTTAAGGAAGATTTCCCTAGCGAAATGCAGGCAAGCCTAGTTCCAATATACCTGGCAGAGAAGAAAGCTCTGGGAGTAAGTATTTTGTCTGAAAATGAACTAATTATTGCATCTGACACCATAGTAGAAGCGGGAGGTGAAATACTTGGAAAACCCGAATCACCCTCACAAGCTGCGGAAATGTTGATGAAACTAAGTGGTACAACTCATAAAGTGATTACCGGAGTTTGCCTACGCAGCAAGAGCTTTATTCATTCATTTTCGGAAGAAACGAATGTGACCTTTAAAAAATTATCTACCGAAGAAATACAATATTATATTATAAACTTTATGCCATTAGACAAAGCTGGCGCTTATGGCATCCAAGAATGGATTGGGCTAATTGGTGTAAGTGGAATCCAAGGTTGTTACTTCAACGTGGTTGGTTTTCCTGTTGCAAGATTTTATAAGGAATTGAATACCTTGGTTAGAAACCTCTAGCAAATCAGAAAGCCAATTGAATAGAAAATCAGGAGCTTAGTAAAATATTTCAAATATATTTTACCTCTCTCTTTTCATCTATTGAAGTATATGACTACTTTTGCAATTGTAATTATTACTTTTTCGATTTAGACTTTTTTCTTTCCAAGAAATAATCCTGCGTATGAAATCAAATTCTACCTACAATTTAACTTTTCAGAATTCTCATAATTACCTTAAGAAATGGTTTGTTCTTTCATTGATCATCTTTTCTGGTTTTTTAGCAGGATTTAAAGCGAATGCACAATCCATATCGCAACAGGAAAGAGAAGCACTTATTAGCTTTTACAATAAGCTAAATGGTGACAGTTGGACAAACAAAACAGGATGGAAGTCTGGTGGTAACTTTACGGCAAGTGGCACTGAAAACACTTGGTTTGGCGTAACTCTTGGTATGCAAGGTCCTAACTTGGTGGTGAAGGAGATAAATCTACCATCTAATAATCTTACAGGTATACTAACAGACTCATTAGAGAATCTACCCTTTTTAGAAGTCCTAAATCTGGATGGTAATAATATTTCCGGTGAGCTTGATCCATTAAATTCAAATACTCAATTAATTGAACTAGGACTTAATAACAATAATATTGTTGATACCATCCCCGGTTGGATTGGGAATTTGACAAATCTTACAGAAGTTCGTTTGGCACGAAATAGCTTGGTTGGAGCTATCCCTTCAGAAATTGGGAATTTGGTGAATCTTACAAAATTGCGATTGGAAGGAAATACTTTGAGAGGAGCATTACCAACATCATTTACAAATTTGATTGCATTAACGGATCTTAGTTTATCCTACAATGGACTATTTGCTCCTGATACTCCAACAAAAAACTTTGTTGATGGCATACAAGCCAATTGGCTGAATACCCAAACCCTTGCCCCTATTAATGTAGCAAGACAAGTAATTTCTGCAGATAAAATTTCGCTTAGTTGGGATGAAATTGATTATACAGATGAAGAAGGAGGCTATTTAATACTTTATGGAAAAACGAACGGATTATACTCCGATTCGCTTTTCATTCCTCAAAAAGATAGCCTTTCAGTTACAGTTGAAAATCTGGATAATGATTCTACCTATTATTTTACTATTCAAAGCTTCACAGATATTCACGCTAGTAATAGCAATGTAGTTTACAGTACAAATTCTGCTCAAGTATCTGGAACAACACTCAAAAGTATTTTACCTGCAGAAAGAGAAGCATTAATTGCTTTATATAATAATACTGACGGAGATAGTTGGACAGTAAACACTAACTGGAAAAATATAGATGGTGAATTTTTAGACCCCGGTTTTGAGCACTTATGGCATGGAGTCACCATTACAAATATTAATGATACACTCTGGGTTAGACAAATTACTCTCGACAATAATAACTTGGAAGGCGAACTTCCTGCTGAATTAGGCGATTTAGGTCAGCTTTTCTTATTGAACTTGAAGGATAATAAGCTTAATGGTGAAATCCCAGCTTCTTTTGGAAATCTCGAGGAGCTTACAAGGCTCCAACTGTCAAACAATAGCCTTACGGGTGGATTAGCTCCTGAACTAGGTGGACTAACCAAAGTGTCGATTCTCGAGCTGAACTCAAATGCTTTAGTAGGGGAAATCCCAGAAGAAATTCTTAATATCTCGGGAGCTAGTGCATTTAATATTAGTTATAATGGCTTGTTTACAAATAATGCTAGCATAAACTCTGGACTCGTTGCTAAGCCCGGTGCGCTAGGATGGGCTTCTACACAAACTCGATATCCATTAAACATTGCGGTGAGTAACATTAAACCAACCACTGCTACAGTGTCTTGGTCACCAATATCATATACAGGCAATGGAGGGAATTACTTCCTCTTGATTGGCAACCAAGCAGGTAATTACACTGATACCCTTACTTTAGGCTCGAAAGCAACAAATCAATTTGTATTAACTGATTTGGAGCCTGGCACTAATTATCACTTTGCAATCCAAGCATTCACTCCTAGCCACGGAAACAACGCCAATGCAATCCGCAGTGCTCTATCACCGAATCAGACATTCTCTACTCCTGCAATTCTATCGACAGCTGAAAGAAATACTTTGATTGCCATCTTCAATAGTACTGGAGGAAATTCTTGGACTACTAGAACAAACTGGAAGACAAATCCAAACACATTCAATGCAGTAGGCACAGAAGGAACTTGGCATGGAGTAACACTTGAATTAGCTGGCAGTAGTGGTTTCTTAACGGTAACAGAACTTGATTTGAGTTTCAATAACCTTACTGGTGAAATTCCTCCCGCCATTTTCGAGCTTGCGAATTTGAAGAAACTGAAGCTAAATGGAAATAAACTGACAGGAGCAATTTCCGCAAATATTAGCGCTTTAACTCAACTACATGAACTAAGGCTAGACCAAAATGCCTTTATTGGTGCTTTGACCAATTCATTGCAAGATTTGCAAAATCTAACAGTTCTGAATCTTCGTTACAATGGATTTTATACAGAAAATGATCCTTTAAATACATTTGTGACCACACTGGATGCAGACTGGAAAAAAACCCAAACCATTGCTCCAAGTAATTTTGTTAGTGAAGAATTATCTCCTACCTCAACCAAAATTACTTGGTCTCCTATTGAATATACTGGTAATGACGGCTATTATATTTTAAAGTATGGGACTGCTCCAGGTGTGTATACTCAAACCGCGCAAACGACTGATAAAAGTACATCTGAGATTACATTAAATAACTTGAATCCAGCAGGCACTTATTTTATGGTAATGCAGACTGTAACTCAGCAACACCAAAACAATCTGAATATTATTACTAGTGAAAACAGTCCTGAATTTCAGTTTTTTGCACTACCTCCTCCTCCGCCTAAGGTTGTCTTAACAGCGCCGACTAATGAAAGTAAAAACCTAGGCTTAAATTTGAATTTAAGATGGGAAGGTCAATTGGGCATTCAAGATTATCAATTACAAGTGTCTAGAAATGTTGGTTTCACTGATATTGTAAGAGATGAAGTTATTCCAAATGCAGCCAATTATAATATTGAGGCTTTAACTCATAATACGAGATATTTCTGGAGAGTAAGAGCTAGAAATTCGGGTGGATATGGTGAATGGTCTACCAGTTGGGAGTTTAAAACCTTACTAGCAACCCCATTTACAGCAGCGCCTTCTAATCCTACTTGTATTAGTGTACAACCTGTGGAATTCAGCTGGCAGTCTATTGCTGGGGCGAATAGGTATATATTCCAAGTGAGCACTGAATCGAGTTTTACAACTTTAGTTCAAGACAGACAAAATTTACAGAGTACAAGTATTACAATTTCTGATTTGCCTGCAAATGGCACTTATTACTGGAGGGTGAAAGCTGCCAATACAAATGGTGATGAAAGTAATTGGTCGCCTACTTCCCGCATCAGTTTATTCTCAGAAGTAGCCATCAGTGGTGAAACCGCCTTCTGTGCAGGTGTAGGTTCTGTCACATTTACGGCACCTCCAGGAGCCACTTCTTATTTGTGGTACCGAAATGGTTCGCCATTATCAGGAGCTAGTCAAAGAGAATTTACGGCGACTCAAGCTGGTAATTATTATGTGCAAGTAGGTAGTTCTATCGGATGTGTATTCCTTACCCAACCAGTAACGGTTACTACATATTCTATCGCTACTCCTACGGTAACTTTCAGTGGTTCGGCAAGCATTTGTGAGGGAGCTACTAAGGAGCTTACATCATCAATTGCTGCTGCCTACCAGTGGTTCAGAAATGGAGAGGAAATCCAAGGTGCTAACCAAAGAACTTATATTGCTAACCAAACAGGTAATTACACTGTAAGAACAACTAACGATCAGGGTTGTACTGCAACTTCTACTAGTACGTCTATTTCAGTAAACCCATTACCTCCAGCAACTATTTCGTATACTGGTGGTTTAGATTTATGCCAAGGGCAAAGTTTATTGTTGAATGCTTCAATAGTTTCAGGTGGATCCTACCAGTGGTTAAATAATAATAATCCAATAACAGGTGCAACGGCTTCTACATTTACAGCTAATCAAACTGGAAATTATTCAGTAAGAGTAACCAATACACAAGGCTGTTCTACAACTTCTAATGCTGTAGCAATCACCGTTTCGCCAAACCCAGGAAGTACTATTACAGCATCTGGACCATTAACATTCTGTGAGGGAGGCAACGTAACACTCACTGCTCCAGAGGCTGACTCATACCAATGGAAACTTGGAAATCAGAATATTGATGGTGCTACTTCGCGCACGTTACAAGTATCGGAAGCTGGTAGTTATAGAGTAATTGCAACGAATAACAATCTTTGTGCTGTTACTTCCACCCCTGTGAATGTTGCTGTTCAAGCATTGCCGGTAGCAACTATCACAATGAATGGTCCTGAATTATCTGCTCCAGGAGGAGATTTCAATTACCAATGGTATAAAGATGGAAATGAGATTGCTGGTGAAACAGGCAGAACATTTACAACCTTTACATCAGGTTCATATCAAGTTCGAGTGACTGCAGCCTCAGGTTTAGGATGTAGTACATTATCCGATGCACAGCAATTGACCATAACTTCCAATGAAAATGGAAGAGTTGACCCTTCCGTTTTATTCACTGCCTTTCCAAATCCTGTAAGCGACATGCTGAATGTGAGAATAAGAAAGACTTCTGAATTGAATAATCCAGCAGTAAGACTTTACACAATGGATGGAAAAGAGCTAGGTAGCTTTGCCACAACAGAAGATGGTGATTATTATGTCGCCATGATCAATATGAGTAATTATCGTTCTGGGCAATACTTAATAACGGTTAGAAGTAAGAAAACCGTTTTAAGAAAATCTATTTTAAAACATTAATAGTATGAAATTGAAATCACTTAAAAATATTTGGATACTTTCATTAGCGATTTTGCTAGTTGCCTTTGGCGCATGCAAAGAAGATGAACTTGACTTCCAAGAATTGAATGCCCAGAAACTTGTAAAAGGCTGGCAAATTGGCCAATCCGGTAGCGCTCGTTTTGACTTAACAAGTATTACAAGTGAGTTTACCGATTTCCAAATCACTTTTTCAGGTGATAAAAATGGGGGAGTTTATACAACATCAGGTGGACAAGATGTATTTGATGCATCTGGAACTTGGACTTTTGTTCCTGAAAATCCAAATGGAATAAGACTTACTGGAAATAAAGCAGCTGCTGGGAAAAACGTAACTATGGTTTTTTCAGGAGCTAGATTGATATTAGATTTTACAGTAAGTGGTAGCTCCGCAAGCAATTTCTCCCCAGGTAACAGGGTTGAAAGTCTGGCAGGAAATTATCGATTTGAATTAGAAACTAGATAAACAAAAAAGGGCCAAATGGCCCTTTTTTGTTATTTCCTTCATTAGCGTTTAAGAAGCATTAGCAACTTCAATTACCTTATTCCAAACTCTCCATACATTTTTGTAGCAAATCTTTTCTATCTCTTCTTCTGTATATCCACGCTTCAATAGCTCTTCTATTAGATTTGGATATTCGCTTACATCTTTCAAGCCATCAGGTAAAGAATCGCCTACTCCATCATAATCTGAACCTAAACCTACGTGATCTACTCCTACCAGATTTTTTACATGATCGATATGGTCTGCAACTACATAAACCGTAGAGTAATTCGGATTCTCTCTCAAATAGTTATTCATATAAGCCGTAACTAAAGAATCGCCAGGAGCTAATCCATTTTCTTCCGCATAGTCAAAACGCATATTTCTTAATTCATCTCTTCTGCGGATATACACACTATCCAAAAAGCCTGAACCGAAATTGATCTGAATTACACCATCATTTTTAGCCAATTCCTTAAGCATTTCATCACTCATGTTACGCTCAAAGCCTGGCGTAAATGCCCTACAAGATGAATGAGAAGCTATTACAGGTGCTTTGGTGAGTTCCATTACATCGTAAAATGCATCATCAGATATATGCGATACATCAACCATAATTCCCAATCGGTTCATCTCTACAACGACATCTTCTCCAAACTCGCTTAAGCCACCGTGGGTACGAGTTGTATCATAAGAAGAGTCGCTAATTTTATTATCCTTACCGTGAGTCAGCGTGATATAGCGTATACCCCTATCAAAAAAGTACTCCACATTGCTCAAATCATCTTCGATAGGAGCACCGTTTTCCATTCCCATTGGCAAAGAAATTATTCCTTTTGCAAAATTCGCCTCCACTTCCTCTGGAGTTTTAGCAAGGGCAAATTTATCAGGATGGTTTTGAGTTAAATTTTCTACAATTACAATCAACGAATCGGCATAAGCCTTAGCTGAACCAGGGGTTTCTTGATAAGAAGCTGGTATGTAAATAGACATAAATGGAGCATCCAGTCCACCTTCCTTAGCTCTTACATAGTCAAAATCTCCTCCTTCAGTGCGTTGCGATATATCATCCATTGTACGATTAAAGCGAAAACGCTGCATACTCAATCTAAATGGAATATCGATGTGACCATCAGTGATGATAAATTTCTTTGAAAGCTCTTCTGCTTTGGCTTTCAAATCTTCAGGCTGTTCGGTAGTTTGTTCTTCAGCACCGCATGATACAAGACATGCCCCTAAGGCTAAAGCCGAAAATAGGTGGGTAATTTTTTTCATTTTCAGTGTTAAGATTGATTTAATGGAAATTTAATAGCTAATCTACCTAAATTAAAACCATTGATGTATTAATTGCTTTTAATTTCATATTTATCGCTGATCACACATGAAATCAAACCTTCTATTCCTTGGGCTGATATTGCTTATACCTAGCTCATTGCAAGCACAGCACCCAAATGCTCATGCACATAATGATTATGAACATGAGAAGCCATTATTTGATGCTTTAGAAAATGGCTTTACAAGTTTTGAGGCTGATATACATTTAATAAATGGTGAGTTGATTGTTGCTCATGATTATCCGTCTGAAATTGATAAAACAAGAACCTTAGCGAATTTATATTTAGAACCACTGCTCAAATTGAGCATAGAAAATGGCGGGAGGATATATAAAGACTATCCTTACCAAGTGTATTTGTTGGTAGATATAAAAAGTGACGCGAATGAAACTTGGTTGAAACTGCGGGAAGAATTAATGAAATTTGAGCAAATCTTAAGTACTCCTGATCAAGAAAGAGCCCTCACAATTATAATCTCAGGCAATCGACCCATTGACCTGATAATGCAGGAGACCAATCCTCCCGCTTTTATAGATGGTCGACCCGCAGACTTAGAAAAAGGAATTTCAAGCAAAATAATGCCCTGGGTAAGCGAAAACTATTTTAAAGTAATTGGAAGCTTCAATATGGAAACCCCAACAGATCTCCAAAAAAACAATATCAAATCATTGGCCGCAAAAGCGCATAAAGAAGGTAAACTGCTCCGTCTTTGGGCAAGCCCAGACAAAATAGAGGTTTGGAAGATACTAATAGAATGTGGAATCGATTTTATCAATGCAGATGATTTGGAAGGACTTAATCGATTCCTAACCGAGCATTCAAAAATGAACTGATATTTTGAAAGGGTATGAAAAATAATTGTGCGCACGGGGAGATTCGAACTCCCACACCACTTAAGGCACCACCCCCTCAAGGTGGCGTGTCTACCAGTTTCACCACGTGCGCAAAAGGGACGTAAAAGTACACCGCAAATCGTAATTTTCAAATAGAAATGGAGTGCTCGACGGAATTTTTGACCGACTAGGTATAATATGCTCCACTCCTATATTCTTTTTCATATTCATGCATCCAAATAACCTTTTAAAGCGTCTATAGGGCAGGTGTAAATAGAGAACCTTCCTTTATAAATACTTCTTCATACTCGAATAAAGTGTTTTGGAAGGTTCTTTTATTCTTAGGAAACGGCTCCACCATCAATGCTCAGGCAAATTCCATTTACGAATGATGCTTCATCGCTAGCTAAATACAAATAGCCATTAGCGATATCTTGTGGCTGACCAGCTCTCTTTACTGGAATTTTCTCAATCATGGGTTTTCTGTATTCGTCAGGAATACCAGCAGTCATTTCCGTTTCGATAAATCCAGGTGCTATACAATTTACAGTAATTCCGTATCTACCAAGTTCCTTTGCCCAAGTCTTAGTCATTCCTATTACTGCAGATTTGCTGGCTACATAATTTGTTTGACCGAAATTACCATATATACCTACAATGGAGGACGCACTAATTATACGACCATTGCCTTGCTCTTTCATGATGGCTGCTACTGCTTTAGTGCAATTGAAAACACCATTTAAATTTACATTAATTACTTGCTGCCATTGATCTATTGTCATTTTTAATAGGCTTGAGTCACGAGTAATTCCAGCATTGTTGATAAGAATATCAATCCTGCCGAGCTCATTTTTGAGGCCAAGCACAGCATTTTCAACTTCATCATAATTGGCTACATTCACTTGCTTAAAACTGACATCGCACCCAGATTTATTTAGCTCATCTATTATGTCAGCACCATTTGGGAGTACATCCCATATTTGAACTTTTGCTCCATTTTTGCTGAATAATTCAGCGGTTGCCTTCCCAATTCCTCTTGCTCCGCCAGTTATTATCGCAACTTTATCCTTTAGTCGATTCATTCTTGATTTTGTTGATTTCTGTATTTAAAAAAGCAATTAAAATGTCAATTGTTTTTTCAATTTTCAAAATATTGTTCTCAATTTTACTTGATTCAGCATTTACTATTATTTGTTTTCCATGCTCCATCAAATCGTCAATAACCAATGCATCAACTTGCAATAATTCGGCTTTTATTTTATGCTTTATCCGTTTGACTTCGTCCAGATTTCCACCGATAAGTGCCTTACGGTAGTTTCTTTTTGTTTCCTGCATCAATTGGTTGAAAGTGGATAAAATTTCTATTAAGAAGTCCTTATCGTCATTTGCCATTTCTTCAAACGAACGGATATTAGGCTTAAGTCGAATATCATTTTTTGATTTCTGATCACTGGATAGTTCAGGTTCTGGTGCTACAACTGGCAATTTATTTAAAACTACTTGCGAAATTTTATTCAATAGCACTTTTGGATTGAATGGTTTGGACACAAATTCATCCATACCCGCATTACGAGCATTAAATTCTTCCTCGCCCAAAACAGCGGCTGTAAGAGCAATAATTGGTAATTTCTTCCACTTCTCGCCTTTCATTTTTCTGATTTCCTTGGTAGCGGTTATCCCGTCCATTACAGGCATTTGTAAATCCATCAAAACGACATCCACGTCCTTTTTCTGAAGAATTTCTAAAGCAATTAGACCATTCTCGGCTATTTCTACCTGCATGCCCCACGATTGCAGAAACTTATTTGCAACTACTTGATTCACCTTGTTGTCTTCCACTAACAAAACTCTTTTCCCATTAACTACTTCTTCATCATCATAGCCATTGGACTTAACTTCATCTAATTGCATGATATCCAAATTTTTAGCTTTTTCTAACTTGAGATCAAAATAGAATATAGAACCCTTTCCTACTTCACTAATCACATTAATTTCGCTTCCGAAGAGTTCAACTAGTTTTTTTGTAATTGCCAAGCCCAATCCAGTACCACCATGCGTTCTTTTCTCAGAACTATCTATTTGAGTGAAACTTTCAAAAATATAGGAAAGCTTTTCATTTTCAATTCCTAATCCTGTGTCTTGGATAGTGAATCTCACATAAACGGAATCTTCTGTATCGTCAAATTGCTGAGCTTTGAATGTAATAGAACCGCTTTCTGTAAACTTAATGGCGTTGGACATCAAGTTTGAGAGTATTTGTATGAGCTTAACAGAATCTGAGATAAAAATATGATCAAGTTCATTATCAATCTTCTCTATCAAAACAAGACCTTTTGCTTTTACAAGGGTTTTTAGAGTAGATAATAGGGATTGAATGGTGTTGTATAAATTGAATTTACCTTTTACCAGAGTAGCCTTATTTGCCTCTATTTTACTGTAATCAAGAATATCGTTTATAAGATTGAGTAAGTTTTGAGCTGAAAAATTAAGCAAATCAAGATTCTCCTTTTGATCCTCTCTGGGCTTTTCTTGTAATAATAACTGCGTCATGCCAATTACAGAATTCATTGGAGTTCTTATTTCATGACTCATTGTAGATAAGAAATTAGTTTTCTCCTTGTAGGCATCTTCGGCTTTTTCCTTTGCAATTTTCATTTCTAGCCACAAGCCTTCTCTTTCAACACTTCCACCGTAGGAGTTTGCCAAGCTAAATAGCATACTAATTTCTACTGGGCTCCAATTTCTTTCTTCTTTACAATCGTCCAAGCCCATAAAGCCCCAAAATTTACCTTTAATGAATATTGGACAGATCAATATGCTGATTATTTCTTGAGATTGAAGCAATTCCTTTTCAGCTTGAGGAAAATCTTTTACAAGTCCATAGAATGGTTTTTGGCGACTTAGAATATGATAAGCTCGCAATAAACCAGCCTCATGATATGGCAATTCTTGAAGTATTGGAAAATCAATTACTGCATTTACATCACCCCCCGCCCATTCAAAGGTTTGGTTCATGCAAATTTGTCCATCTGAGTTTAATACATTCTGAAATATATATGCCCTATCTACTTCAAATGCATTCCCAACCGTTTTCAAAAAGTTTGTAGTTACTGTTTTGATATCTTGATCTGTCAACAATTGGAAAATAGCATGATTTACACCTTCCAGCATCCTTTCCTGCTTCATCAAATTCAGTTCATGATTTATCCTTTCAGTGATGTTTCTTCCATTGAAAGCAAATCTAGCGGGCCTTCCACTTCCTTTTATAGGAAACACATTCATTTCTGCATGGATAATTTGACCATCTACTTCAATGGCCTGAACATAATTAACCTTTTCTCCACGTTGTACTCTTCCTATGAAATGATCCCATTTCTCCAAGTCTTGGTCGCGTACAAATTTTCGAAATGGCATTCCTTCTACAACAGTAACTCCATGCAGTTTTTTAACCACATTCTTGAAATTATCATTAAACTCAACACAGTTCCTCTGCTTATCAAACAATGCATAAGCTTCGTCAGAATTTTCCAGTATTTGAGTTAGGTTACTTTCACTTTCCTTGAGTTTGATTTCAAGCTCCTTTTGAGCTGACACATCCAATAAAATGGTTCGAAATCCAACGAGCTCATTTTTCTCATAAACTAAAGAGCTAGATCCTAATACTGGGAAAACAGAACCGTCCCTTTTGCAAACGAGATATTCTTCTGGCTTATTTACATTTTTCTCGTAGAGGTTTCTTAAATCCTGTTTTACCTTTTGGATATAATCTTTGTGAACAAAATCGTAAATACTTGAAAGAGATTCTAATTCATCTTTACTATAGCCAAAGGTTTCTAAAGCGGCTCTGTTTACAAATTTTATTTTACCTTGAAAATCAGTTTCGAGAACGATCTCAGGAAGCATTTCAGCAAAAGATTTGTAGCGCTCCTCACTCTCCTTTAGTTTGATCTCGATTTCCTTACTTTCGGTAATATCCATTGCAACTCCCAATACCATATTTTCTCCGTCTATTTGGATCGAAGAACCAGCAAAGTCTATCCATTTGGTTTCACCATCTTTGGTTAGCAATCGATACTCGTAGCGGGAAGGAACATCTTTTCCTTTAAGTCTATTATATCCATTACTTCTGACAAGCTGTCTATCATCTGGGTGCACAATTTTCCAAACATTCATTTCCAAGGCCTCTTCATAAGTGTAGCCCGTCAATTCCATAAAGGATGGGTTTACATAAATTACTTGATTGCCTTTATGTAGGATTATAGTTGCCTGGGCTGTTTCTGCAAAAGCTCTGAATTTCTTTTCGCTTTGCTCTAACGCCTCTATAGTTTGTCTTTCCTCTACAATATTTCTCATTATTGCAGAAAAATAATTTACCTCCCCTTGCCCATCTTTATGGCAAATTAGGGTTTGATAAACAGGTATTTCGTTACCATTTTTTGAGATAATAGAAGTCTCGCCTTGCCATAACCCATGCTCCGTTGCATACGGAATGGCTTCATTTCTAAGAAGATCACTTGATCCTTTTGTGTGAATTTTGAGAGCTAATTTTGGGTAGTTTTCTGTTTTCGGATCAAAACCCAAAACTTCCTTAAGTGCTTTATTAGCGAAATAAATAACCCCTCTTTTGGTGCAATAGCTAACATAATCAGGCGTAGCTTCTAAGAGTTCATAAAGTCTATTTACCTCCTCTTGGTTTTTTCGGAGTGTATCAATATTTGCTTGGATTCCTGCAATCTTGAGAGGGGTTCCATTTTCGTCAACCTCAACTACTTTACTTCTATCCAGTAACCAAAGATATTTTCCATCAGCACGTCTTAATCGATATTCAATTTCTATTTCTGTAGAAGTGCCGTTGAATAGAGAATCAATTTTCTCCTTTGTTCTGATTTTATCATCTGGGTGTATAAGTTTCTCCCATAATGAAATTTCGTTAGATTCATTACTTTGCGAATAGCCTAGCATTGCTAACCAACGATCGTTCCTCGTTGCCTTTTTCTTACTGATATCGATTTCATAAAAACCAATATCACCAATCTCAGAAATCAGTTTTTCTGTGTAGGTATGTGTAAGAGCTAGGCCTCTATCTTCCAGAAACTCTTTGATAGCTAAAGACCCATCTGGGCTATCAAGAAACTGCTGAAACTGAGTCCAGAACTTATCATCTCCAACTTTAGTAGGCTGTTTTTCGTCCACTTATTAAAAAATTAACCAAAAAGTAGTGAATCTACGCCTTTAAAAGAAATTTTCTTTAATTGATTTATAATTAAAAAGATTTATTACTATCGCCCTAGCTTAATCTGAAGATTTCTCGACTCCAAGAATCTATTAAATTCAGGAATTTCCTCATTGAGCAATCGCTGATATTGTACTTGGATATCATCCAGTTGCTTTCTGAAAACATTGTAAACTTCCACTTGCTGATTTGTAGGCTTGAAATCTGCACCAAATCCACCTACATCACTTGCTAAGGCACTTATTCTTCCATACAATTTCATTGGCGCACGGAATGCATCTTCTCTTGCTCCAGTCATATTCACATCAAATAAGCCGCTTTCTACTTCTAATATCTTATCATCGAGTTCTTTCACTTTTGCGGCAATTTGAGCATCATCATTCAGTTCAATAAGCTTAGCCAATTCGGCTCTAATAGTTTCAATTTCATTAATGGCAACAACGACCTCATTAAGTGCTGCATTCAAATTGAGCGAGAATGAAACCTGCTGCTGTATGTCATTTATGGTCCCTGCTGTATTAGGATCTTTCAATACTGTAACTGCATGAGAAGCAACTTTACCATCTACCGTAATTCGAACTTGGTAATCACCCGGCACTACTCTTGGTCCTAATTGACCACGATATAAATCCAAATCCCAGGTTACTAATGGCCTAAATTCTCTTCCTTCCAACTTCACCCAAGGTTTATCAGGTGGAGCAACTAATAAACGAGGCTGTAGGGTTGGTTCATGGCGTAAATCCCACCAGACTCTATTGACACCGCCATCCTTTTTGCCAGCAATCGTTCTTACCAACTCGCCATTTTTTGTTAGCACTTCAATCTTCACATCATTTGCAGTTGATTTCAGAAAATAGTTAATGTCCATTCCATAAGGAGGATTACTGCCTGTCGTCAGAGATCTACCTTCGGTTTTAATTCCTTGAAGCTCATGAAATCTGTAAGCAGGTCTTTGGCTAAAAAGATGAACATCAGAAGCCATCACTTCTGCACTTAACTCGCGAATAGGTGTTATATCATCAAGTATATAAAAACCTCTTCCATAAGTACCAATAACCAAATCATTGAACTCTTCCTGAATTGTGAGCCAATAAATTGGAGCGGGAGGTAAATTATTTCTTAATCGAAACCAAGATTTCCCATCATCCTTCGAGATATAAAGCCCCTTATCAGTTCCTGCATATAGTAAGCCTGCCACTTTCGGATCCTCACGAGTTACATGTATAAAACTTGATTCTGATCGTTCGATCCCAGCATCTAGTCTTATCCAAGATTGTCCATAATCTGTTGTTTTATAAATATATGGATCAAAGTCACCCAATTGATGTGCATCTACGGTAACATATGCAGTGCCAGCTTGATGTCTTGACGGCTCAATACTCGATATAGTGCCATATTCTGGTTTACCTGGAATATTCTCTGATACATTTGTCCAAGTTTTTCCTCCATCACGAGTTAGTTGCACTAGGCCATCATTGCTTCCTGTCCAAATTAAGCCATCTTCGAGGTGAGATTCTGCAATCGAGAATAAAACTGACGCATCGAAAGTCATCAAATTATCCGTTGCTATACCTCCTGAGGATTGTTGTTGTGTTTTATCATTTCTCGTAAGATCTGGACTAATTATTTTCCAACTTTGGCCATAATCTTCCGTCATGTGCACGAATTGGCTGCCTACATATACTCTTTTATGATTGTGTGGGCTTATATAAATAGGGAATGACCAATGCCATCTGTAGCGCATGTCTGCTGGTGCCCAACCATAGCCAGCTTCTGGCCAAACGCGGACATCACGAGCATGACCAGTTCGCAAATCATATACTTGTAGGCCGCCATCATAACAGCCAGACCATACAATATTGTTGTCCACAGGATCAGGTATTGCCCATCCACTTTCGCAACCGCCTACTGCATGCCACAATCCTAATGGAATACTTCCTTGACGACTATTACTTGGCCCTCTGTACGAGTAGCCATCTTGACGATTTCCATATACATTATATGGCACCTGATTATCCGTCCACACATGATACATTTGTGCATTTGGAAATACGAATTGCTTATACGTTCTCTGTTTATTCCATGTAACACTGGCTCCACCATCATGGGCAACCATTATACGATCAGGATTTGCTGGGTCAACCCAAATATCATGATTATCACCTCCCGCTCTATACCCTGCCTGGTCTAGGGTGTAGCCTCCATCCCTTGAAGTACTAAAGCGGACAGAAGCAAAATACACCTCATCGGGATCATCTGTAGAAACTCTTAATCTCGTGTAATAAGGAGCTCTTTCGTTTATTGTATGATTTATCATCGTCAACTCCCAGCTATCTCCTCCATCTGTAGATTTCCATAGCTGTGGACTGTCCATTTCAAAAAGCGCATATACTACATCAGGGTTACTATAGGATACCGCAACCGAAGCTTTACCTACTGGATTTTCAGCTCCTCCCGGAAGGCCATTATTCTTCATTGGCTCCCAAGTCTTACCACCATCTTTACTTCTATAAATTCCACCACCTGGCCCTCCACTACGCAAACCCCATGTTTTGATTTCTATTGACCAAAATGCTGCATAAAGGATATCTGGATTTTTTGGATTGATGGCTAAATCGGCTGCACCAGTATTTTCATCTACAAAAAGAACATTCTCCCAAGTTGTACCACCGTCAGTAGTTTTATACACTCCGCGATCTTTTTGTGGACCATAAGTGTGTCCAAGCCCGGCTGCATATACTGTATTCGCATTTCGAGGATCTACGATAATCTGTCCAATCCGGGAGGTTTCTTTTAGTCCACTATGCGACCAAGTTTTGCCTGCATCATTGGATTTATAAATACCATTACCCATTGCATGGGCTGGTCTTATCAGAAAAGTTTCGCCAGTACCAGCCCATACTTGCTTATGGTCAGTAGGGGCAACTGCCAATGCTGAAACGGAAGAAATATCTTGATCATCGAATATTGAATTCCAGGTAGTTCCTCCATCCTCTGTTTTGAACAAACCTCCTGAGGCCATGCCTACATACATTACCATATTGTTGCCAGGTTCGCCTGTTACGGCAATTGTTCTATTCCCATCTGGCCCTATAAACCTAAAATCTAATTGTTTGAAATATTGGCTTTGGTCGGCAGTATTTTGAGCTACACTGAAGAAAGGCAATAGGCATAATGCTATCCAGAAAATCGATGACTTTTTCATTGTGGTGATTCTTGAAATTTTGTACTTGGACAAAAGATATAAAAATCGCCTTAATTGAATTGACTAAATTCTTTGTGAGGTAAATAAGTAATTTGAAAGACTATTTTTAAGAAGAGCGAAGTAGTTATTCTACTTTACTCCTTCAAAGATTTCAAGGAATGTAGAATCTCCTTTTACTACTCTAATGGTAAATCTCAATTTCTTTGAATTGTGAATATACAAGCCGCCATCAGTGGATGAGATATTAGAAGTGCCTTGAGCTTGATTAGGTATATTAATTAATCCACCTGAAAAAATCATATCTGCATTTGCATTAAAACTACTACTAAAATTACTCCCAACAGGTGTAATTCTCAATTGCGTATTACTCGAAGCTGCTTCCGATATTCTTATTTTAAAATTCTCTCTTTTCGGAGTATTCAAATTTGGATCATCTATGTTAAGTGGCGTGATTATGAATTTTTGCGCAGTACCAGTGTATTCTCCATGAAGCTCAGTTATTGGTAAAATACTGATCTCTTCTTTGGAACAAGCAGTTAAAAAAATGATGGTCAATAAGAGGATAAAGCTAAATTTCATTTCAGGTTTCATTCATTTTAGGTTTGATAAAACTCTTTGCAGATAAATTCGAATCGTTTTTAAACAAACAACAATGTAGAGAACGACCAATTTTAAAATTAATTGGCCGAAGCTAATAATAATTTTTCGAAAAATAAATTAGAAATGTAAAGTATAGTTATAAGAAATTTTGAGAACAGCTCAGCTGTCAAGAATTTAAACAAAGGAAAGTTTCTTAAGGAATGAAATAATGCTTTACTCATTCTGCTATTTTTTTTACTTTTGACAACGTCCTGTTTAAAACTGAAATTCTTGACCGTTCATATAATAGCTTAAACAATCAAGGTTGATTGTCGTATTTAGTGTTCGCTTTGCAAGTTTCCTTATAGAAATCATAAAAAAAATTAATATAAATTTTTAAATAAAATCCATGAATCCAAAACCATCGCTTTCAACACTTAAACATGATTTACCCTCAGGATTAGTGGTTTTCCTAGTTGCTCTTCCCCTTTGTTTGGGAGTTGCATTAGCCTCTACTGGCCGACCTGATTTACTATTTTCAGGTATAATTGCTGGTTTTGTAGGTGGTATTGTCGTTGGCGCATTAAGCGGTTCTGCCTTGGGTGTTGCAGGCCCAGCTGCTGGCTTAGTTGTAATTGTATTGAATGCGCTTGACACCCTCGGAACTTTCGAAGCATTTTTGCTTGCGGTTGTATTAGCAGGGGTCATTCAAGTTATTGCAGGCTTTTTTAAGGCTGGCGTAATTGGATACTATTTCCCATCATCTGTTATTAAAGGAATGCTTGCTGCAATTGGATTAATTCTAATCCTCAAAGAAATTCCTCATGCTTTAGGATATGATGAAGATTATATGGGGGACGAGAGTTTCCTTCAAGCGGATGGACACAATACTTTCTCTGAAATTATGTATGCCCTTGGAGCTGTACAAACGGGAGCTATAGTCATTACAATACTATCTCTTGTTATCCTTATTTTATTTGAAAAGCCAATTATGCAGCGTGTAGCACTTTTCAAAATATTACCAGGCGCACTTTTCGTAGTTGTTTTTGGCATCGTCATTAATCAAGTATTTCTCGCATTTGCACCAGAATTAGCCATGACTGGAAAGCACTTAGTGCAGTTACCAGTTGCATCAAATGCAAGTGAATTTTTTAGCTTTTTCACACTTCCAGATTTCACTGCAATCACCAATATTGATGTGTATGTCGTTGCATTTACACTAGCAATTGTGGCAAGTTTAGAAACTTTACTTTCAGTGGAAGCTACAGATAAACTAGATCCCTTTAAGAGAAATACCCCAACAAATAGAGAACTTAAAGCTCAAGGTGTTGGCAATATGATTTCAGGTCTAATTGGTGGTTTACCAATTACCCAAGTAATTGTTCGCAGTTCAGCAAACATTAATTCTGGTGGTAAAACTAAAATGTCAGCGATTATCCATGGAGTCATTTTGTTGGTATCTGTCATTATTATCCCAAGAGTTTTGAACCTCATTCCACTAGCTACTCTTGCTGCTATTTTACTACTTATCGGCTATAAGCTTTCCAAGGTTTCTCTTTACAAACAGATGTATAAGCTAGGATGGGATCAATTCATTCCTTTTGTTGTAACAGTTGCAGCTATTTTGTTCACTGATTTGTTAAAAGGTATAGGTATAGGTATGGTAGTAGCGATTTATTTTATCCTTCGCAAAAATTACAAGCACCCTTATTATTTCCACAAAGAGGAATACCAAGAAGGTGATGTTATCAATCTAACTTTATCAGAAGAAGTGACATTCTTGAATAAAGGCAGCATACAATTGACATTGGATCACATACCTCACAATTCGAAAGTTGTAATTGATGGTACTAAATCACAGAATATAGATTATGATGTTTTAGAAATTATTCAAGATTTTAAAGCTCATACTGCGCCACATAGAAATATTGAAGTTGTAACCAAAGGAATCAATAATGTAAAGTCAACTGGTGGCCACTAGAAACTAACACTAAACCTAAGATATATGGAATATTACAAGCAACTTTTAGACAACAACAAAAACTGGGTTGAGGCTAAACTCAAAGAAAATGACAAGTACTTTGATGCTTTAGCAAAAGGTCAAAAACCACCAGTATTGTGGATAGGCTGTGCCGATAGTAGAGTACCTGCCAATGAAATAACTGGAACTCAACCTGGTGAAGTATTTGTGCATAGAAATATCGCCAACATGGTAATTCATAGCGATATGAGTATGTTGAGTGTATTAGATTATGCAGTTAATGTATTGAAAGTTTCACATATAATTGTTTGCGGTCACTATGGTTGCGGTGGCGTACTTGCCGCTATGAGTGATGGTAAGTTTGGCCTGATCGACAACTGGCTAAGACATATCAAAGATGTTTATCGCTTACACCAAGCCGAATTAGACGCAATTGAGAATAAAGACGAAAAAGGAAAAAGATTTGTAGAGCTGAATGTAAAAGAACAAGTACTAGATCTTACACATACATCCATCGTTCAGAATGCATGGCAAAATGGCCAAAACCTACATGTACATGGATGGGTTTATGATATTGCAAATGGTTTAATCAAAGATCTCAATGTAAATGCTAGTGGCAGCAAGGACATAGATAAAATATTCAAATTAGCGGGAGGATAATTCCAGTATAATTCAACATTGTTAAAAAAGCTCGGCTCCATAAAGTCGAGCTTTTTTCTTAAACAGAATACTCAGTTTTCAGTTTGCTTTACATGGCAAATTTGAATGAAAGAGATATAGACAGAATAATTGAAATGGCATGGGAAGACCGCACTACTTTCGATGCTATTGAAGCCCAATTCGGAGTTAATGAGTCCCAAGTCATTAAGTTGATGAGGAACAATATGAAAGAATCCTCCTTCAAAATGTGGCGGAAAAGAGTAAGCAATAGATCTACCAAACATCTTTACAAAAGAGACTTCACTAAAGGGACTTTTAAGTGTAGCCTACAAAAGGCAATTAGCTTCAATAAAGTCTCAAAAAGATAAAAACTTCATGTAAACAGAATTTGGTCTGAATAATGGACAAGCATTGCGCATAAATTTAGTATTTTCGCCTCTGTTTCATAAATTCAAAAATCTATGACCTCATTCAAAAAGCTCAATAACCTTACTGGTTGGATAGTTTTTATCATTGCTACTGTAGTTTATACACTCACCATTGAGCCAACAGCGAGCTTTTGGGATCCTGGTGAATTCATTGCCGTTTCTTACAAACTCCAAGTACCTCACCCTCCAGGAGCGCCATTTTTCTTATTGGTAAACAGGATGTTCTCCATGCTTGCTTTTGGTGATGTAGAACAGATCGCATGGTGGGTAAATTTCTCAAGTGCAATTTTTAGTGGTGCCACCATACTTTTTATGTTTTGGTCCATTACCATGCTCGGACTTAAGCTTTGGAAAGTAAAAGACACCTTCCAAAATGAAGGTCAGAAATACGCTATTATTGGTGCTGGGCTTGTTGGTTCATTAGCCTATGCTTTTACTGATTCCTTCTGGTTCTCAGCAGTTGAAGCTGAAGTGTATGCAATGTCATCATTTTTTACTGCCTGGGTAATTTGGGCATTCTTGAAATGGGATAGAATTGAAGATGAAGAAACAGAGCAAAGATGGTTAATCCTTATTACTTATATGATGGGCTTATCAATAGGAGTCCATTTGCTAAACCTCGTTACTATTCCTGCTCTAGGTCTATTATATTATTTCAAAAAGCACAACCCAACAGTAAAAGGTGGCATAACAGCCTTAATTGTCAGTGGCCTAGTTTTAATAATCATCAATAATGGTGTAATAACCGGCTTCCCTTCAATTGTTGGTTCTTTAGAAGTTTTATTCGTAAACTCTTTTGGGCTGCCCTTTAGCTCAGGGATGATTACATTTATTGTCCTCGCCTTAGGAGCATTAATTTATGGAATCAGATGGACATATAAGAATGGGAGACCATTGGCCAACACTGTATTGTTATGCTTTGCTTTTATCCTTATTGGCTACTCGTCTTACACTATTGTTGTAATCAGGTCAGGGTATGACACGCCAATTGACGAAAATGATCCAGGAAGTGTCATGGGTTTTATTTCTTATTTGAAAAGAGAGCAATACGGTGAACGTCCATTATTGTATGGTCAGTATTTCACCGCTGATGTTATAGATCAAAAATTGGGCGCACCTGTTTATTACCGAGACGAAGGCTCTTACGAAATAGCTGATTATAGACTTAAAAACATTTACGATCCCAACGAAAGCACCATCCTCCCGCGAGCATGGAGTACCAATCCACGACATGTTGAGATTTATAGAAATATGCTAGGGCTTCCAGAAGGGCGAACACCAAGCTTTATGGATAATCTCAAGTTTATGTTTCAACATCAAATGAATCATATGTATTGGCGTTATTTCATGTGGAATTTCTCAGGTAGGTCATCCGATATTCAAGATGCAGGATGGATATCTCCTTTAGATTCAGGTAAAAATTTACCAGAATTACTTGCAAATAATAAAGCTCGAAATCAGTACTTTATGATTCCGCTAATCCTTGGAATCATAGGGCTTATTTTCCAGTACAAAGAGGATTTTAATAGCTTCTTATTTACGCTCATGCTATTTCTAATGATGGGAATTGTACTAATTCTCTACCTCAATTCTCCACCTGTGGAACCTCGTGAGCGGGATTATATATACGTTGGTTCGTTCTACGCCTTTGCCTTTTGGATTGGCTTGAGTGTAATGGGTATCTATACGTATGTAAGCAAGGCGATCAAATCAAAGAAAATGGCTGCAATCCTTGTAACAGCGGCTTGTATGTCAGCTCCTATCATTCTAATTGCCGAAAATTGGGACGACCACAATAGAGGCAATCGATATTTTTCTGTGGATTCAGCTAAAAATATGCTTGCAGGTATTGCACCAAACGGCATCCTATTCACTGGTGGTGATAATGACACTTTCCCTCTCTGGTATGCACAGGAAGTTGAAGGTTTCCGGACAGATGTGCGGGTGGTTGTGCTAAGTTATTTCAATACCGATTGGTATATAGAGCAAATGACTAGGCAGGTATATGAATCAGAGCCATTCCCATTCACTTTGGAAATGAAAAACTACAGAACTGGGACCAATGATTATTTGCAATTACTCGAAAGCTCCAATGAGAATATCAAAAGAGGAATCAATGCAAAAAGCTATGTAAACCTGATTAAAAATGAAAGTGAGAATTTAAGATTCCCAACTCAATCGGGAAGAGAGCTTTATATCATTCCTTCCAAAAATTTCTATATGGATGTGGATACTACAGCCGTAAAAGCTGCTGGACTAGTACCGGAAAGTTTGCAGCCATTTTTGACATCAAGAATGGAATGGTCACTCAATGGCAACAGCATGGATAAAGCTAGCTTGATGATCCTCGACTTGATTGCAAATGGGAATTGGGAAAGGCCTATCTATTTCAATAATACTTCCTTAGCGACAATTGGCTTCAATCTTCGTGACTATGTGGTGCAAGAAGGCACAGTTTATAGATTGCTTCCTGTAAAAAAGCCTGAAGGATATCCACTTGATAACCTTATCAATACGGACAAAATGTATGATATGTTGGTAAATGAATTCAGCTATAGAGGCTTGGACGATCCTAATACATACAATAGCCAAGATTATAGGTTCTTTGTACTAAACCACAGGTCTGCTTTCAATGAGCTTTCAAGCGCATTATATCTCCAAGGTGATGAAGAGAAAGCAAGAGAAGTAGTGTTCAAGTCACTTTCTGCCATGCCTGATCATGGTGTTCCGTACGATTTCTCTGGTTTACAAACGGTGGATATGCTATTCAAACTTGGTGAGGTTGATAAGGCAATAGAAATGGCCGAGATACTCGCACGCAGAGCTGATGAAATGATGGCTTATATGATAAAAGAAGATCGGGAAATCGGCAACGAATTGCGCATCAATTTGGTAACCTTGATGAACTTGCAGCGCATCATGCGCAATTATGATCAGGAAGAATTAGCCATCAAATATGACAATATGCTCAATCGCCATTATGGAGCAACGGGTGTCGAAAGGATATTGAGATAGATTCTTTTAGCTCAATAATAAAAACAGAAAGAGGTAGCCAATTGGCTACCTCTTTCTGTTTATGACTAATGCAAAATTAATTTCCCAAACCCTCCAGCCAAATTGAGGAAATAGCGGGAGGATAATCATCGCTTCATCCTCCCGCTATTTCAAGATTAGAGGAAAGGAAAGAAGTTGAAGGACTTTAAGAATTCACTACTTTTTGTGAAGGATATAGAATAAGTCTAGCCCTTGATTTGGATTATCTACTTCATAATAATCTTCATGACGAATACTTGCCACTAAGCTATCATTTTTACCCTGAAGCTTATTTCTATTCAAGCGATTGAGCAATTCATACGGCACTCTCAATACCGAAGCTGGTAATCTGTATTGAAGCTTCAATATATCCCAACGCATAATTTTATTTACAGACTTCTTATTCTCCTCATAGTAAGTCATCACTTTCTGATTTCCAGCAATTCCTTTCGCCTCCACATCATCAAAAATTGTTTCACATAGCGCTTTTAGCTCAATTGGTGTGTATTCACGCTCATGCCATGGATTACGAGAAAGCGTCCAATTGATATTAGGTGTGGAAATAATCGCTTTACCTCCAGGCTTCAATACTCTATATATCTCCTTCAAAAAAGCCTCGTCGTCACGAATATGCTCAATCACTTGAAAACTCACTACCGTGTCGAAACTCTCGCTCATTGTAGCAGGAAGAGGCGGAATATTGCCTTGAATAAATTCGATTTTTGGATACTTAGCACTCAGTTTATCAATCACTTCTTGGATCTTATCCAGCGCTTTATAACTCTTTGCCACAGGCGCCAACAGCTCAACTCCTCTACCCTCTCCACAGCCTAATTCCAGCAAGTCGCCTTTTACATAAGGCAATGCTGCATAATAGGCCTTCAACAATCTCTGGTGGATTGGATTGTCAGATACAATTTTGTCAGAAGCAATTTCAGTGGTGTATGTACTCATTTCAAAAATCTTTGTGCAAAATTAAAGGAATAATCGGCATGGGAATAGAATAAATGCGAAAAGGCAAAACGTATATCCCAAAAAGCCGTTTATTTTGTACATTCATTCCTAATTGAGCTTTTAGAAATTTTTAGCGCTCAAAGGCAATGAATTCTGCTTGGGTTCTGACCTAGCCTTCTTAATAGACTCTAGAAAAATATGAAAAATACGCTTCTACTTTGTTGCTCTGCACTTTTTGTCTTTTTACTTGGCATCCAATTCACTGCTATTGCGCAAAAACCAATTACTGAGATCAACTTTGCTCACATTTACAATCCTAATGCTACTTACAATCTAGATTACGAAGTAGCGTCGAATGAAGATGACTACAAGCTTTTCCTTAAATTCAATATCAATGCACAAGGTCAATTACTGAGCAATTTTCAAATGTTTTATGGCTTTAAGGATTCTTACACAAGCAATGAAATACCTGAATACAAACAAATTGATTTTGCAGAAGCTAAAATTACTGGAGAGAGAAACACGCATTATTTAGGTGTAGATATTAAAAACTCTGAGAAAAAATCAATTCTAATGCTTCGTGTGATTCAAACACAAGGTCAAAAGGAATTTTTTCATGTAATCAAGCTCCGCAATAATGAAGGATCGCTTTACACAACAATATTACCATTCGAAAAAGAAAGAGAAATTCCGCTTTTCAGGAATTATGTAAATGGAGAAGAAGAGTTTAGAATTAGGCAATTGTTTGGATCGAAAGAAGATATCACCTTTCTACATTATCCAGAAACCTTCTTAGCAGCAGAGCCACCATTAGTAATCCAGTCAACTAGAGAATCACCTGAACTCAATACTGATTCCACCTTTGTGAAGCGGGAGGGTGAAGCAATTTCTCTAGCAGGAGAAGGCTTCTATTTCATCCAAACCGATGCTGACAGCAATGAAGGAATTAGCTTAGTTCTTACAGATAGGTTTTTTCCAAAAGCCGCACTTATAGACGATGTAATTGAGCCATTTGTATATCTGAGTAGCTCCGCTGAATATGAGCAATTGACAAATGCCGAAAATCCAAAAATTGCATTGGATGAGCATTTAATAAAAATTAGTCGCTCACAAGATCGATCTAAAACCATTGTCAGAGATTATTTTAGAAATGTGGAGAGAGCAAATGCACTCTTTACTAATTACAAGTACGGCTGGAAAACGGACAAAGGCCTTATCTACACTATTTATGGCAATCCAGATGAAGTAATGCTTATCGATAATTCTGAGGAGTGGATTTACTTGAACCGTGCAGGAATTCCAAGATTGCGTTTTACCTTTACGCGCATCGAAAACATCTTTTCTCCAAAGCACTACGTATTGCTACGGGATCGCAATTATGCTGAATTTTGGTTCCGCACCGTAGATTCTTGGAGAACAGGCAGACAAGGACAATGAGAGAAAACAACCATTCAGACCGCAGCGAAATGATTTTTGGTACTCGTGCGGTTATAGAAGCAATAGTAGCTGGCAAGGAAATCGAGCGAGTTTTACTTCAGCGTGATCTAAGAAACGAACTTATTCAGGAACTGCTTCAAGTAAGTTCGCAGCATAATGTACCGGTGACTAAAGTACCCGCTGAAAAGCTCCACAAATTTACTCGCAAAAATCACCAAGGCGTAATTTGCTTTATCTCGCCTATCCAATACGCAAGCTTGGATGGTATAATTGATGCATGTTTCTCCACAGGAAAATTACCTTTTCTTCTCCTACTAGATCGCATAACTGATGTCCGTAATTTTGGTGCAATATGTAGAACGGCACTTAGTGCAGGAATCGATGCCGTAGTAATTCCCGAAAAAGGAGCTGCACAGATTAATGCCGATGCCGTGAAAACTTCTGCAGGGGCATTACATCATTTACCGATTTGCCGAGTTCCTAGTCTACACAAGACCGTGCAATATCTGCAAGATAGCGGTGTAAAAGTGGTTGCTTGCACAGAAAAGGCTTCTGATTTGGTTTACAATGTAGATTTATCAGGCCCCTTGGCAGTGATAATGGGTTCTGAGGAAGATGGAATTTCAAATGATCTGATCAGAAAAGCGGATGATTTAGCTAGGCTACCGATGTTTGGCCCAGTAGCCTCACTCAATGTATCTGCGGCAACCTCCGCTATCCTTTTTGAGGCTGTTAGGCAGCGGGAGGAATTGGTTTAGTTAGATATACTTATCACCTTTTTTTGCTTTCACGTCTTTTACAAACTCACGGAATTGTTTCTCATCATCCTTTTTGCAGATGAGAATGACATTGTCGTTTTCTGTAACCAAGTAGCCGTCGAGGCCTTGAACTACTATTAGTTTATCATCAGAAGTACTACGAACGATTGAGTTTTTAGTAGCATAGGCCATTACATTTCCTTCGAGCACATTGCCTTTTTTATCTTTTTCTTTGATGTCGTGCAAAGAAGCCCAAGAACCCAAATCGGACCAGCCGAAATCACCCAAAATTACAAAGACGTTTTCCGCCTTTTCCATAATAGCATAATCTATCGAAATACTCTTACATTGAGCATAGGCAGAGAAAACAAAATCCTTCTCATCCTCAGTATAATAATGCGTAAGTCCTTCAGCAAAAATCTCATCTAATTCGGGTTGATAGGCTTTAAACGCCTTTTTAATGGCGGAAATTTTCCAGATAAATAAACCAGCATTCCATACAAAATCTCCGCTTTCGATAAATTTGACAGCAAGATCATACTCTGGCTTTTCGGTAAAGGTTTTCACCTTCTTTATTTCCTCAGTATCGTCGTGTATATATTGAATGTAGCCATAGCCAGTTTCAGGTCTATGTGGCTTAATACCAAGTGTAATCAACTTTTCACCTGATTCCGCGCCAATTACAGCTTTTTCTATTACTTCCACGAATTCAGCTTCTTTAAAAATAGCATGATCGGATGGTGCTACAATTATGGTAGCATCAGGATTTCGAACGCCAATTTTGTAACAAGCATAAGCTATGCAAGGCGCTGTGTTTCGTTTGGTAGGTTCGAGTAAAATCTGTGCATCGTCCATTTGTGGAATCTGCTCTTTTACTAAGCCATGGTAATCCTCATTGGTAACGATATAGATATTTTCGGGAAGGCAAATTTTCTGAAAACGCTCCACTGTCATCTGAATTAGGCTTTTGCCTGTTCCTAAAACATCAAGAAATTGCTTTGGATGATTATTGCGACTATATGGCCAAAAGCGGCTTCCTACACCCCCCGCCATTATTACTACGTAGGTATTCTTATTCATTATCTCCACCTTGTTTGCAAGGCTGAATATAAGAATTATTAATATTTACTAGCCGTATTTCTCGAAATTGAGAGCGGAAATAACAATCTGATAAAATTGAGCCGTTGGATTTCAGAGGCTCAATTTCAAAAAATTGTCAATATGGATTGTTAGCTTGCTTACGCTTGAGGTGATTTTATTCAACAGGGCATATTGAAAATTTAGCACTCTTACCAAATCAGAATAAATATACAATTCCTCGTCTTAAATTAGTTTATTATGTAATTGGCTTCAAACATGCTTCAATTTCTCAACATCTTCTTCTTTGTTTTTCATACAGCCTTGATTCTCTTTAATCTTTTTGGCTGGCTATTCAGGAAGACACGCAAACCTCATTTCTATAGCATTTTACTAATGCTCTTTTCCTGGCTTATTCTCGGGTTTTGGAAAGGTTTCGGATATTGTTTCCTTACGGATTGGCATTATCAAATATTAAGGAAATTAGGTGAGCGAGACCTCCCAAACAGTTATATTTCTTTCCTAGTAAAAACCCTAACAGGGTGGCTTCCGGATAACCTTCTGGTAGACCAAGTAACTGTGAGTCTTACTGCTGTGGTATTGGCCTGTTCGGTGTATGTGAACTTTATAAAACAGAAAAAGTCATAAAGTACTTTGCTAGTTAGCATTAGATTGAATTAGTAACCTTAATTTATGCTGTCAACTCAATTTTTTGGAGCAATTTCCTCAAACAATTTTGTGGCTAAATCATTAATTAGGCTGAATTCGTAATTTGTAGAAAGTAATCAATTCGGGTTCTTCATCTAAGATACTTATATTTTGAGTAGCCCAAATATTTCCTTGACTATCAGCAACACTTAACTGATTGATCTTTTCAGGAATTCTCAAATAATCACTTACTAGGTTCCCATCCTTCATTATCAAATACTTTCTGGGATTAACTCTCCGCCGATTTGCAAAGGTTTCTTCCTGATTCGCACCCTGGGCATCATTCAATTCCTGTAGAGACATCCCAGATGAATACTCTATAAAATCAAAAGGCTCAAAATGGAAGACAGAATGAATTCTTCCTGGTACTGGTTCTGGTTTGTTTTGCTCTTCTATTCCAGACATTCCTAAACTGTAACCTTCCGAAAGCACAAATTTATCAAAGGGGATTCTCTTTCTACTTATATTATTTCCCTCTGGCAAACCCATTATAAATAAGCTAGTATCATTGTTCATCGTATAGTAAACCTTATCATTAACAGTATGAAACACAGGCTTAATAAAATAATGAGCTCTATCATTGAGAAGATGGCTTCCTTCTTCCAATTTACCTAAAGTTTTATATTCACCTGATTCAGCATCTAATAAATCAAGAATTGTGAGATTTTGGTAAAATTCCAATTGGACTGGACTGAATTCGGTTTGGGAACTAAAATATGTAGTGAGATACTTTCTTCCATCAATTTCTGCTTCCATTAAGTGATTATGCCCACGATATATACTTCCATTTGAATTTATTTTAATTCTGTGACTTCCTTGAACATTGAATTCTTGATCATAAACTTTCACTTCTCTTTGTCCCATTAAAGCATAGCCATCATTAAAAAATTCTACTGACATAAGGTTACTTCCAACACTGCTTGGCCCTTCAAGCGGCATTTCAAACTTCTTAAGAATTTCACCCTTAGGGCTAATCGCAAATACAATTGGAGGAGAAGTTTGAAACATTAGCAAATTTCCAGATTCATCATGTACATCATGTAGAATAAGGTTAGCAGACATTAAATCTATCTGTACAGAATCCACCAATTCCAACGTGTAGTTATTGGCGTAATTTTGCTCTTCGTCTTGATTCTGACAAGAACCAAGGAAGAAAAGTGAAATTGCTAAAAGTATGCATGTTGCTTTCATAGATGTCAAGAATAATTATTCCTCTACAATTCGTAATTTATAAATCGTAACCACCTCCGGTTCTTCCTCAAGTGCAGCTACATTTTGTGTGGCCCATATATTTCCAAATGGATCACTAATGCTTAGCTCTATAATTTTTTCAGGCAGGGATAACACATCACTTACAAGCTCTCCGTCTTTGAGAATTATTACTTTTTGAGGGTTTGCCTTATTTACTTCTGCTCGATTATATCGCTCTCTATTTGGACCAACCAAATCAAGAAACTTATCTAATGGAATACCTGATTTATAGGAAATCACATCCATTTCTCGTACATGAAGCAAGCCTAACACTTCACCAGGTTCATCTCTCATTTCTTCTTGTTCCGAATAACCGGCCTCACCAAGCGAATATCCCTTAAACATAATATACTCATCGAATGGGATATTAATTCTATTTAATTCATTTCCAACATCATCGAGAGTATAAAGGACTGTATCATTACTTGCTATTACCTTAGTCTTTCCTTCAAATGGTTCATATAATGTTCGGATAAAGTAAAATGCTTTTCCTGACCTATACATACTGCCCTCGTGAAATCTCCCATAAGATTCAAAGGACTCATTTTCAGGATCTACTAAAGTTAGAAGATTATACTCGTCGTAATATTCTGCCTCAATAATTGTTTTTTCCGTTTTTGGACCATAGAATATTAAAAAGTGAGATCTTCCATCTTTTTCAATAACTTTTAAATGTTTGCTGTTCATATATATTACTCCACCTAGATCAAGTGGTATTTTCAGTCTTTTCTTTACATTAAAATCCGCATCATAAATTACAATAGTTCCAACACCCATTATTGCGTATCCATCTTCAAAGAATGTTGCAGAAATAAGATTAGAACCTGCACTTGTTGGGCCTTCTTTAAGGTGCTCAAATTCTTTAACAATCTCACCTTTTTGCGAAACAATTAAAACCAAAGTATTGGAATTGAATCCTGCTGAGCTGAGCATCAACAAATTCCCATTTTCTGGATGTGTAGCAACTAGATATGGATAACCAATCATCCGATCTATGTGGATGGAATCTGTGATTTCAAGTTTGTAAGTGGAGCTACTAAGATTACCTGTATCCTTTTGCTCTGATTCACAGGAATAAAAGAAAAAACCCAAACAAAGAAGTGCTAAAATTCTCATAATGAAGGTCGATAAAGTCATAAAATAAAATTCAACCTCAATTAAATAAAATTTAGTTAACAATGCACTATCTATTTAGTAATTTTTACATTCTTAGTTTAGGGTTACTCATTTAGGTCGCAAGTCCAATGATTGATTTTTTGGTAATTGGAACGGTTTTAAGGCATCTTTCGA
>NZ_JBMPIY010000015.1:0-93756 GCF_049340005.1 Peijinzhouia sedimentorum | reverse complement strand
TCGAAAGATGCCTTAAAACCGTTCCAATTACCAAAAAATCAATCATTGGACTTGCGACCTAAATGAGTAACCCTAAAGCGTTTATTATCAATACATCTTTTTATAACTTGTGATCTTCAAAAGATAAACACCATGAAAAAGCTTATTCTTTCGACTTTATTATTGTTCCCTTTGCTCGCATTTGCTCAAGTGGATTTTGGAGTAAAAGGGGGAGGTAATTTCTCTAAACTTACCGATGACTTAAATTCAGATTACCGAACAGGTTTTCATTTTGGTCTTTTTGCTGAATTCAAAGTAAAGAAAATTGGCATACAGCCGGAGGTGCTGTATTTGACAGGTGGAGGTGAAAGCAAGCAAGGGATTTTCAATGGAGACCTTAAGCTAGATTATATCGCAGTTCCTGTTATGTTAAATCTATATGTTACCGATTTTCTAGCCTTTCAATTTGGGCCGCAGTTTATGTACAATAGTACTGCTGAGCTCACTTCCGAAGTTGCAGGTGTTAAATCAACATCAGATGTAAAGGATCAGATCAATGAAAGGCAATGGGCGGCTTCTGGGGGATTGATGTTTAAACTTCCATTAGGTATAAGACTTACAGGTAGATATGTAGCAGGAACCTCTAATGTGACGAATGATGGTAATGTGGAATCAAAATCTGACTTTATTAAGGTATCTTTGGGAAAGAGCTTTTTTTAAACTAATTGATAAGCCTTTCGTTTCTAGCTAATGTCTCACACTGATTTTTACTGGGATAGATATTAAATTATTTTTAATGATACAATTATGAAAAACCTTAAATTTTTTGCGCTTACAAGTGCCCTATTCACTATTATGCTTTTTGGAAATACAACAGTTCAAGCCCAAGATTGGGAATTGACTGGAGCTATTTCTCATGGAAATAAAGCTGAAGCCTTTGGTGTTCATTTACGTCCTACTTATAAGCTATTCGATCGCTTACATGCTGCGCCAAGTGTTACATTCTTTTTTCCATCGGAGCCGACTACTTTTTTGAGAAGAAATGTGACTAGCTGGAATGTAGATGCACTTTATGTAATGAAATCAGAGGATTCTTTATTTGAGCCTTATGTTATAGGCGGCCTTAATTTCACCAGACAAAAGCTCACTTTTGATAATAATGGAGCGGATGAAACAAGTAAGCGTACAAGAAGAGGTGTAAATATAGGTGGTGGAGCAAATCTTAGATTATTGAAGAGATTCGCGCCATTTGCAGAAGCTCGCTATACTATTGGCGGTTATAGCCAATTTGAGATTATGGCGGGTATTAAAATTTAAGGCTAGTCAAATTTTAAAAATTTTATAAAGGCCGGATTTATCCGGCTTTTTGTTTTTCGCCAATCTTGGTGAGTGCATCTCGTAATTGAACTGCTTTAACTGTTGTTTTGGTGGTTGTGCGGGAGGTTGATTTGTGCAATTCCATTATCCCGTGGTCGAAACTCTTGCCTATGGATATATCGCTCTCTTGGCATTAGAAATCATTTTCTTTCACTAATAGGTAGAGTTTGTCGATGATAAAATATTGATTTTTTTAACGCTATAAGTTTGCTATGGGTAATTTTTCAGATTAAAAATAGTGATTTTATATGCAAATTTCATTTTGTGTCTTATTTAGGCAAATTAATACTTAGATAATGGTTAGGTATATATTTGGAAATATTATGTAATATTTTTTAACAATATAGTAATGTTATTTTTTAACATTAGTAAGGTGACATTCGGAACTTTGTTTTCGAAAAACAACCCTACCAATGAAGAACTTCTCAATAAGTCTATTACTAATTCTCTTTTCGTTTTGTGTTGACGCAACAGATATAATTGGGAAGGTATCTGATAGTAACAACGAACTGCTTGTTGGTGCTTCTATTATTTTGCAACCAACCAATCCTTCAGCCACATCAAAAGGATTTACGGCAATTTCGGGACTTGATGGTTCATTTAGCTTTAGAAATGTTCCTCCCGCCGATTACATATTAACTATAAGCTATATAGGTTTTGCTAATTATAGTGAGCAAATTAAAGTAAGTGATTTTGAAGGGGATGCTCGTCAAATAGTAAAAGACATTACCCTAGCTGATGATACAGAAGTTTTAGACGAAATCATCATTATTGGTGAAAACCGTGGAACAGATACTCAAGCGAGGTCTATTGAACGCAAATCTTCAAACGTAATCAATGTAGTATCCGCTAAACAGATTCAATTATCACCTGATATTACTGTAGCCAACGTAATTCAGCGTGTATCTGGATTATCCATTGAAAGAAATGCAAGTGGCGATCCTCAATATGCGATTGTAAGAGGGATGGATAAGAGATACAACAATACCCTTGTAAACGGTATTAAAATTCCTTCTCCAGATAATGAAAATAGGTATGTGCCGCTAGATATTTTCCCTGCTGTATTCTTAGAGCGATTGGATGTATATAAGTCGCTTACGGCAAATATGGAGGCAGATGCCATTGGTGGAACTGTCAATATGATAATGAAGGATGCTCCTCTTAATGAATTTTTCGATGCTGATTTTCAGATTGGTGTTAATCAGATGAATTTCGAAAGAGGTTTCGATACTTATGACAGAAGTAAACTCAATAAGCTTTCACCTAGGGAATTATTTGGAGATTCATACAATGCCAAACCTGAAGATTTTCCAACAGAAAATATGGTTGAAGATAGGGTTACACCACTTCCCGATATTTTTGCCAATGCTTCTTACGGAAATAGATACCTCAACAGTAAGCTCGGAGTTATGGTTGGTGGTAGTTTTCAAAACTCTTATAGGCCTGTAAGCAATTACTTTTATGATCCCACGGTAGAAGAGCTTTCGTCAGATATTGCTGGCAGCAACTTGCTGAAAATGCAGGAATTGATTGAAAGAGAAACGAGCTCTCAACTCCAAAGAATTGCATTTCACTCCAAATTGGATTATAGATTAAATTCAACGAATAGCCTTAATTTCTATTTCGGAAAATATCTCCTAAATGAATTTCGAGTTAGAGATCAAACAAGAAGAGAAACCTTTGTAAGCACTACCAATTACGCTGTTTATCCGGTTACCAGATTTAGCAATATATTTCAAGATATTACCACATTCGATTTAGGTGGTGAACATCAATTTTCTAGTAAACTAAATTTCGATTGGAATGCCGTCTATTCTATAGCCGAGAACGACCGCCCAGATGATGGCGTATTTTCTAGAGCTGGAACATACAATGTTGAAAGCGAAGCAATCACCGGTGAAATTGTGTACTTCCAAGGCTCTAATAATTCACGTGCATGGGAGCGAAATAAGGATACTGATATTTCGCTTTATTTTAACCTGAGCTACTTACCGAACATTATTAATGAATATACTGAATTTCAAATTGGTGGTGTAGCCCGAAATAAGGTCAGAGACAATTACTATAATTTCTATAACTACGCTCAAATTTTTGGACAGTTTCGTGGTAGAGATTGGAACGATTTCTCGGAGGTTAAATTCTTCGCAATGGCTAATCCTCGTGGCAGCGGAAATAATAGCAATTTGGTTTATGATGCAGCTGAGGATATTTATGCTGCCTATATCAATAGCAAATGGAATTTTAACGGAACAGAAATTCAAGTCGGAGTACGTGCTGAGCAAACTTTTCAAAGCTATGAGATTAACGAGCTATCCGCCTCTTCAAATGACATCGATAGAAGTCAGGAGCAGAGCTACCTAGACTTTTTTCCATCTTTTAGTTTGAAGCATCCATTAAATGATAAGACATTCCTGAAGTCTACCTATTTCAAGGGAATCAGTCGGCCGGGTTTTTATGAAATCGTACCAACAATCAGAAGCAGAGGAGGTGGAGATTCATTCTATAGCGAACGAGGTAATGCGGATTTACTGCCCTCTATTGGACACAGCTTTGATTTAAGATATGAGTATTTTCCCAACTCAATAGATCAAATTCTTTTTGGGGTATTCTACAAGAAAATAATTAATCCTATTGAATATGGTTTCCCAATAGTTTCTGGAGTAGATGAAGAACCCGTTACGAATAGGTTATTGCCACTGAATTATGATAACGCAATTAATTTTGGCCTGGAGGCTGACTACACTAAGTATTTCAACAAGTTTGGTGTAAGGTTTAACTACACATATACTAATTCACAGATAGTAACAGATAAGGTAATTATTCAGAATGATTCAGAAACAGGTTGGAACAGATCTATAATTACTCAAAACAGACCTCTACAAGGCCAGTCTGATCATATTGGTAATCTCAGTCTATTATTCAAGGATCAGAAGAATCTACTTGATGCTCAATTAGTCATCAATTATACAGGCGAAAGAATTGCTTTTGTATCTCCTTTCTATGAGACTGACCATTATATGAAGCCAATGACTCAAATGGATTTTTCAGTAGAGAAGGGCTTTAACAATGGCATTGTGGCCTTTATAAAGGTCAACAACATCCTTAACACTCCTTATGAGCTTTTTATCAAAAAGCCATTAGCCTTCCCTGAAGATCCTTACCCTTATCAGACCGATCCATATAATATGGCAAATGTACGCAGGGATTTATATGGAACAGCATTTAGACTTGGCATGAGATATAACTTAAGTAACTAATCAAATTTTTAATATTAAAATAATGAAAATGAGAAAATTAACAATGCTGTTAGGGATACTCTCAATCCTAACCTTCACGCTGATTTCTTGCGGTGAAGAAGATGTTCGTCCTGATATTATCGACACTGAAGAACCAGAAGATGAAGGAATTGCAGGCGATATGACTGAGATTGAATTCGAGGAAGGAGAGAGCTATGAGGTTGTGGGAGATCTGTTTGTGCCAGAAGGCCAATCAGTAACAATTCCAGCTGGCGTGAAGCTTGAGTTTCAAGAAGGTTCGGCTGGTGAAGCTTGGTTTATTGAAGTATTTGGCTCTTTGTATGTTTTAGGTGAAGAGGGAAATAGAGTTGTTCTAACTGCTTCCGAAGAATTAATCAATTCTGCTAAAAATCAAGGAATAGGGCAGCTTTGGGGTGGTATTATTGGAACCACTACAACAGGCGATTTGGTGATTCAATATGCAGATATTTTACATGCGGGAGGAACCACAAGAAGTGAAAATGCAATGGCTCTCCCTGCAACTGGTGGTGGTGGTGAACTTGATGCTGGAGACGCTAGCTATGCATTATACTTTGTACGTGAAGCAGGCGCTCGTCAGGATGGAATTTTTGTGTTGAATCACTCAAGAATTGCATTCACTCCAGATGATGCAATAAGAATCAATGGTGGTAAAACACTAATGACGTATAATGTATTTGAAGTTACTGGTGGTACGGGTGGTGATGCAGTAAATATCAAAGGTGGTTCAAGTGGCGATTTTGCATTCAACTTGTTTTACAATTTAGCCACAAATGGTCTTAAATCTGCCGATACTGGCCCAGGCGAAAGAGGAAGATTAGAAACTAATTTTTACAATAATACTTTTGTTCAAGCCGGTTTTAGAAGAGCCGAACCAGGTAGAGGCGCAGGGCTCAATTATGAAGCAAACTCTTATGGCGCTTGCTACAATAATTTGATGGTTAACACGCGGTTTGGGTTAAGACTTGTTGCAGGTGAAGATCAGCCAGATGTAAGTAAAATGGAATTTGGTCACAATTGGTATTACGGTGCTGTTCAAACAATTGTAGATGAGTTTTATCCTTCATCAGCAACTTCTTCGGTAGGCCTTATTGGAAACGACCCAAGAACACCAAAGCCATCTACGGATGTGGCAGGCGGTCCAGGTGAAAACGATCCACTATTTGTGAATTTCGATCCTTCTGACTTTGAGTTTAGTGGAAACGAAAACATAGATAGTGATCCGTTAAGACTTGATGTTACACCTATGCCAGCTGGTGCAAACTTTAGACTTAGAAGTAACTCTCCAGCTTTAACTGGTGGTACAACTGATTTTGATTTTGTTCACTCTTCGTACGTAGGTTTGAATGGTCTAACCTTTACACCTCCCGCTCCTCAAGTATTTTTTGGAGCTTACGGGACTAATTAATCCAAACAAACTATGGGGCTTCGGCCCCTTTTTTTATGAAAAATATTTCTGCTTATATCATCTTTTGTCTTCTAATATTTGCTTGTAAAACGGCTGAAGAAAAACCATTTGATCAAGATAAATATGATTGGGAATCTCATGAACCATTTGTTACTGATTATGGCACATTCAATATGCCGAGGAGTGAGGATTTTACTTCCACACCAATAGCAATTGGTCCTGTCTCAATTCCAGAAGCATCTGGGTTGGCTTATTCAGTCAAAAACCCAGGAATGATATGGACTCACAATGATTCGGGTAATACAAATACTCTTTTCTTACTAGATGCAACTACAGGTGAAATAGTATCCCGCTATCAAATCGAAGGGACTGTCAATCTAGATTGGGAGGATATGGAAATAAGTATCAATCCGAATGATGGTGAACCCTACTTATATATCGGGAATACTGGAGATAATTCTGAAAGAAGGCCGGTGTATTCAATCTATAGATTCTTGGAGCCTGTATTTGAAGAGTCACATAGAGGGCAGAATATAAAATGGACACCAGAAGGTTTTAGTCAGCTAAATTTTAACTATCCCGATGGTAGCCATGATGCAGAGACAATTTTGGTAGATCCCGCTACACAGGATATTTATGTAGTAACAAAGAGAGATGTAGTTTCAACTCTATATGTAGCTCCATATCCACAATCTACTGATAGCAGAATTACCCTTTATAAAGCTGGACTGTTTTCATTTAGGGAAGCATCAGCCGGTAATGTGTCACTTGATGGATCTAAAGTACTAATCAAAAATCGACAAGAAATTTTCTATTGGACAAGACTCATGGGAGAGAGCATGGTAGATATGCTCAGTAGAACACCTGTAAAAGTGCCATATCTAGGTGAGCCTCAAGGGGAGGCCATCTCTTTCGATGCTAATTTCAATTATTTCACACTTAGCGAGGAGCTTAATAGCAGTGTTAAGCCTACCCTCTATAAATACGAATTCAAATCAAACTAATTTTAATTATGAAAATTACAAACTTAAGATGGATTGCATTTATTGCGATTTTTGCAGTAATGTTAATGGCATCATGTACTGATGATGAACCTACTCCAGAACCAATAGTAGAACAACCTGACGAAATTACATTCACCGATCCTTTATTATTGGCTCAAGTTAAGTTGGCATTAGGATTAGGTGCTGATGAAGATGTAAATGAAGAAAATATCCTTGAACTTGAAGAGCTCAATATTGATGCTGAAGATGATTTGACAGGGGAGTTGAGTGGAATTGCTAGTTTAGAAGGACTTGAGTTCGCTGAAAATCTTACCTACTTAAGATTTGGAGGCACAGCAGTCACTGATTTATCTCCAATTGCTGATCTGGAGAAAATCGAGTACTTGAGATTTAATGATACTGACATTACAGATATTAGCCCAATTTCAAACTATACTACTCTTACCTATTTCAATGCCAATACGGTGACAGGTCTTACTGATATTAGTCCACTTGCAGGAAATACGGGTATTAAAGAAATTATCTTAAGAGATGTTCCTTTTGGAAATGATGGAATGGCAACGATTGCAAACTTTACTAATATGTACCGAATCAATATGCGTGGTTCAGGCGTGACTGATTTGACCGTTTTGGGAGAATTAATGGCAGACGGTGCATTGTTAGATACTACTCCGGGTGCAGCTGATGCGGGAGGTGCGGATATCGATTTGAGAGGTTTATCCATAACCAACTGGTTGCCAATCCTTCCATATGTGAGTGAAATCACAACTATCGACGGTATGCCAAGCAACGACCCTGTTTCTGTTCCAGATAGCAGATTGGCCTTGCAAATCAAACTTGCCTTAGGTGTTTCAGAAGAGGTGGAATTGACAACGCTTTACATGCTTAGCCTAACAGAACTTAATCTAGATGGTGAAGATGATTTAAGTGCTAATGGAGATATTCGTGAGATTTCAGATTTGACAGGTCTTGAACATGCAGAAAACATTACTTACCTGAGATTTGGAGCTACTGCAGTTACAGATATCAGCCCAATAGCTGGTTTGACTAAGGTTGAATATCTTAGATTTAATGACACCGGTATCACTGATATCAGTGCTCTTTCAGGATATACAACGCTTACTTACTTCAATGCAAACTCTGTAAGTGGCATAACAGATATCAGCCCACTAGCAGGTAACACAGGTATTAAGGAGATTATCCTTAGAGAGGTGCCTTTTGGAAATGCTGGAATGGCTACAATCAGAAACTTCACGAATATGTATCGTATCAATATGCGAAGCACCGGTGTTACAGATATTACTGTATTAGGTGAGTTAATGGAAGCCGGAGCTTTACTTGACTCCACTGAAGGTGCCGAAGAGGCTGGTGGTGCTGATTTAGATTTGAGAGGTTTGTCTATTGAAGATTGGTCTCCAATTGAGCCATTTTTAGACCAAATTTCTAATATCGAAGGTTATTCAAACTAATAATATTATTTAATGGTAAAAGATAGCTCTTATTGTAGGGCTATCTTTTATTTTCTTTAACTTAAAAGACTTTCTAATGATCAAGATAATTCAAAGATCAATTCAATTCACGCTAATTGTAACTGTCTTGCTGATAAGTTGCAATCAACATGACAATCAAGCTAATGTTGAGCAGGAGGATTATCCTGATTCTACCAATGTTTCAGAAGGATCTCTTTATAGGATAAAGGGTGATAAGAATTTTAATACCGGGTACTCCACATTTACTGGCGATTCCTTAGTCAATGTAATTATCGAAATTCCGGCAGGAACTTTAGAAAAATGGGAAGTTGAAAAATCTACAGGAGATTTAATTCTTGATAAAAAGGACGGTGAATATAGACGTGTTAATTATTTGTCCTATCCGAGTAATTATGGCATGGTGCCAGGTACACTTTCTCCATCAGATAAAGGTGGTGATGGCGATCCTCTAGATATTTTTATCCTAGGTGAAGCTATCGAAAGAGGTTCTGTCGTTGCTTGTAAAATTATAGGTGTAATCGAGCTTTTAGATGATGGCGAAAGGGATGATAAACTAATAGCTGTAGTAGAAAATAGCCCTTTTTATCCCATTAATAACCTCACAGAATTAGAAATTAATTTCAAAGGAACTACCCAGATATTAGAAACTTGGGTTACAAATTATAAAGGAAATAATGACATGAAAGTCTTAGCGATCTCTGATGTAGATAGGGCTAAAGAAATCCTAATGCAAGCAGTGAATGATGCTAAATAAGAGGATCAGAGTTGTTGATATAGAGGTTATGGGTGTTGGGTTATGAGTTGTAAATGCCTAAATAACGTTTACCGTTTTTTTCTAACTGTTTACCATTCATTTTCAATTAATATTCTTGGGTAAGATCCATCTTCGGCCGACAGGTTGATTTGTGCATTTTCCATATTCCTCTTTCCCACGGTTGAAACTTTGGGCAATGAATATTTCACTCCGCTGGAGCTCGAAATAATGATTTTCTGTCTTGTCCGTGAAATCAGTGATTCAGACAATTGCAGTAGGATGCTAGGTTCATAGGCTGCAATCAATTTTACTTCTTGTCAATCCCAAATATTATCATCCACTTCGCCTTATTCATGCCAAAGTAAATACCTCCAATAAGCATTATAACTGCAGTAGCGATACCCACCATACCAAAGAAAGGGGTTTCTGGAATTCTTGTGAGTATTTCAGCCGCAAATGCTGCATATAGACCGACAACCGACCAATACATAAAGGAGAAATGTAGATATTTCCACGAATTAACGGGTTTTTTTGTCCAAATTGGAATCATTCCCAAGGCTATTGTAATTAGGCTGATGATTGACGTATAGTGAAAAATTCCCCATCCATTAAAGAGCCTATAAATCATAAAAGAAGTAGCAATCAATAGAGCCATGCTGAGCACATAAATGTATCCAACTTTGACATGGCTTTTGGTGCCCTTTTTCATAACAAGAACCATAAATCCCGTAATTAAAGCTAGTAATGAGGCGATTAAATGAATGAACCCATAAGTATCTCCGAATAAGTTTGCCATGTCTTAACGTTTGCTCTTTGAAAATCAGATTATAAGTATGCCTTCAACGCTTTTACATAATTCTCAAAAGCAGAAATTCCGGTTTTGGTGATTTTAATAGCTGTGTGCTGGTAATTATTTAAGAACCCTTTTTTGACTTCGATATAATTTGCCTCTTGCAATTTTTTAATTTGCACACTAATATTTCCGGAAGTAGAGCTTGTAATTTCTTTCAGCTCATTAAAATCAGATTCTCCATTTTTCACCAAATAGGAAATGATTGCTAACCGCAATTGAGAGTGTAATAAGGGGTCTAGATCTTTAAACATGTTCTTTTTTGGAATTCATTTTTAAAATTACTCCAGGTAATAGGATGGCTAAAATTCCTACTATTCCCATTACTAATGCATGTTCTTGCCATCCTATATAAAAGCAAACAAGGCCACTAAGGTTGAGAATAATTCCAGAAAAAAGTAAAATTCCACTGCGAATGGCGGCTCCAGAAATGAAGATTCCTATTCCAAGTAAAATCAAGATGATCGGGATTAGGTTTGATTGAAGAAAGGAATTGAAGAAAAAGCCTAGAACCATGATGTTTAAAGCAATAATTATCCAAGAGAATGACAAAAATCTACTTAATGGATTTGCTTTACTTGGAGCTTTTTTGGAATAATAAATTCCGGTAATGATACCACCAATTGGCATTATGAAATAAGGGTAGTAATTGATATCATATCTTTCGATTGTTAAAAGGTAATATTGACTAAATGAAGCTAAGGCAGTTAGTATTCCCCACATTATATAAATACTACCATCCTCTTGAAATCGGCTTTTAGCATGGCTTATTGTAGCCATTATAATGTCTAAGCTTTGCTCAGGCGTGAAGTTTTTAGTTGTCATTTTTTTAATTATTTGTTTTTGTTTAATGTCATTTCAAAAAATGGATACCAAGTCCCATTTCTGTTTATTTGGCCTATTTCATACCATTGACCTTTTTCATTTTGATGAATGATATATTTCATTTCATCATTTAAGTACCAGTGAAATTTACCATCAATCAATTCAGCTTTGTATTCACCGGATTTACCATCGAACAAGTAGGATCGGAATATGTAATGCTTCTTTTCTTTATCGTAAGTAATGATTGCCATGGCATTGTGGATTACTTCTCCATTTGCTTTGCCTAATCCTTCTACCAGAATAGCCGTGCCATCTAGTTTGTATTGAATGTTCTCAGTTTGATCAAATGTATGTTTTTGCATATCTGCACCCATAGACCAGCCTGACCCTTCCCATTGGCCGACCATAAAATCAAGTTTAACCATTTCTTGCTGTAATTCTTCATCAACACTTGGCGTTTGTGCATTTCCAAAATACCCAAAAGCTAGGATAAGTAAGCAGCTTAAAAGTGTCTTTTTCATTTTGTTGAATATTTTAATTACTCCCAAAAGTAAAGTAGTTTAAATTATAAACAAAATATTTAGCAATTATTTTTTCTATGGCTTAATAAAGCTGGTATTCCTATTTATATTGGCTATCCATTGTATTCTCATTCTTTAAATATCGACTTACTATGAAACTATCACCAATCTTTTTTTCAGTCATACTCATAATATTCATGTCGAATTTCGCTCTAGCACAAAAAGCCCAATTCCCAATAGTCAAAGGTTATGGAGGGATTTTCGATATTCCTGATGCAGTCGAAAAGCCTGATCCGAGCATGAAATATAGAATAGTAGTTGATATTGTTACCGCAGATCAGGATCCTAAAGTGCTTTCAACATCTCTAAATAATGTGGCTAGAATGATTAATATCCATGCAATAGGAGGGGTTCCTAAGGAAAATATTGAAGTAGTATTGGGTATTCATGGTATGATGGCATTTGCTATTCAAGATAACGAATCCTACAAAAAGCGCTATGGAGTGGATAACCCAAATCTGGGTCTGCTCAAAGCACTGGATGAGGCAGGAGTAAAAATGTTTGTTTGTGGCCAATCGATGGTTGCCAGAAATATCCCAAAGGAGACTTTAGCTCCGGAAATCAAAATTGCAACATCAATGCTCACTGTACTGACTACCTACCAACTTAAGGGATACGCAGCATTTAGATTCTAATTATTAGTTGCAAGTACTTGGGTTTGTATTGCCAACAAAGCTAGGTGATTCCAATCCATTGATTCTGAAAATCTTGTCGAGCCTAATCCTGAGGTTTGAATTCAGCATTAGGTATTCGACTTTATCCTCGATAGTGATAGTTTTGATATAGTCTTCAATGAATTGCATTTGATTTTGCTCATTCATATAATAAATTGAGCAGAGTTTTCCTTGGGTTGCAAATGCTTCGAAGTTATCGTAAAAGTTGCAATCTATGGGTCGATATTCGGTTTTCATATTTCTTGTGTGAAGCTTTGAAACAATCTGAACTCCAATTTAATTTACATCCAGAGTCATAAATTAGTCAACTTTCATCATGCGCACGTAGAAACCAGCTCCTCTATTTGCAAAGTGTCGACCAACTTCATCTACGCCGGCTGTTAAGTAGCAATACCAAGCGCCAATAGGGTAGTTTTCGCTCGCCAGCCAATAGCCTGTACTTTTACCAAGGTCATAGAAGCTACCATCGTGGAATCTATATCCTCCCGCCAATCCATTGAAGCCGGAACTGTTATTACCAGCTCCATTTTCACCATCTACGGCTTCCCATGTTTCTAATCCTTTTAGCTTTTTACCCGCTATTTCATAGCCTCCCAGCTCATTGTTCAGTTCAGTCCAATCTTCTCTAAAGGGAATTGCCCAACCTTCTGGAACCAATCCTCTTCTGTCATTTACCGCGTACCAATTGTAGATTTTGCCATATTTTTCACCATTTGCGGGATCATTTTCATAGTAAGACCAAACCGCTTTTCTGGTAAGACTGGCTTGTTCCCATTCCTCTTTGGTTTTTGCTTCCGGGATAGCATCCCCATTTCTGAATGTACTTACATTGAGATTTTTAGTTGCCCATTTTTGCTCACCTATTTGTACTACATCTTGTGCAGACGATTTGAAATTTACAATTGAAGCAAAAAGTAAGATTAAGAATAGGTTTTTCATTGGTGGTTAAATTGTCTAAAAATAGAAAGAATGATTACAAAGATAATGTAACGGGAAGTATGGAGAATGTTTATTGAAATTTTACGAATGGAAAACCAAAGGTTTAGATCAAAAAAAAACTCTCAATTTGAGAGTTTTTAAGTGTTTTCATTCATTCAGTTTTGTCAAAAAAGCGGGAGGATATTAACCTACTCCTAAATGACGTAAGTGAGAATAATGAGAGGCTACAGCAGCCCTTACTTTCGGAAATTCGATGTAAGGAATATTGTAATCTCTACAAGTTTCCTTTACTATTTTACTTATTTCAGGATAGTGTATATGCGAAATATTCGGGAACAAGTGATGTTCGATTTGGAAATTCAATCCACCGGTAAACCATGACACAATCTTGTTTTTAGTAGCAAAATTTGCAGTTGTTTTCAATTGGTGAATTGCCCATTCGTCGTCAATCTTTTGAGCAACATCTGGGATTGGAAAACTTGCTTCTTCTACGGAATGCGCCAACTGGAATACCAAACTAATAAGAACACCAGTGAACAACCCAAATATTAAGAAACCGACCAACCAAGGCACTAAACCAACAAAATAGATTGGAACTAATACAAAGGATACTAAGAAGAAAGCCTTGAATCCCCAAAATGAAATATGATCTGATACCTTCATTTTCTTGATAGGGATATCTCCAACTTTGCCTGTAAAGTACTTTTTGTAATCGGTGAAAAATACCCAATATAAATACAATAATGAGTACGCAGCAATAAAGTAGTAATGCTGGAATTTATGAATTTTATAATGCTTCTGATTTTCGCAGAGCCTTAAAAAAGGTCTTGCATTGAGGTCATCATCTACTTCATCTATATTGGTATAAGTATGGTGGATTACATTGTGTTTTGTTTTCCACATAAATACATTGGCACCAACAAAGTTGAGTGACAAGCCTGCTAGGTTATTTACCCATTTGCGAGAGCTAAAACTACCGTGAGCTCCATCGTGCATTATATTGAAGCCAATACCCGCAACGATTGCGCCGAGTAAGATGCATTCAAATATGGCTAAAGCAACAGGAGGGGTGAAGAATACTAAATGAACATAAACTGCAATAAGGCTAACTACAAGTATTATTGCCTTTGTATAGAGTTTGATATTTCCTTTAGGTTTTGCATTAATTTCAACAAAGTAATTGTTGATTCTTTTTTTCAAATCGGCATGAAACGACGTGCCATTAGAAGCCAGAAATTTTGGTGTTACCATTCAATAAAATTAAATTAAATAAAAGCTTAATCAATTTTATTGAAATCGATTAAGTTGTACAAATATAGGCAAGCAAAATTTCTTTTTTTGTCAGAATTTGATGAATTGCACATATCCTTACACGAGAACAAAACTATTTACAAAAAAGGTCAGAACGCCTCTCTTATATTATAAGTATATGTTTTCAGAATTAGTCTCTGCCAATCTCAATTTTATGCTGCATTAGTAATGCAATGTTTTTGGCTCTTAATAACGCTTCATCAGCTTTAGCACCTGAAAAGTTTTCATAGATTGTTTGCTCCCATAATTTCAACCAAACTTCAAAATGCTCTGGATTTAATGGGCTCTTATGATCTAGCTCAATATGCTTGATCATCGGATTTCCCTTATAAGTATTGCTACCTAATAGCACCGAGTTCCAAAAGGAGTTCATAATTGGGATATGCTTCTCCCAAGATAAGACTACCACATCAGTAAAAAAGTAGCCAATGTGTTCATCATTTATTACTTTCTTATAAAACTCATCAATGAGCAATTTTATATCTTCTGGAGCTTGGATATCTTTCATTTTATAAGGCTGATTTTCAGGGTTTTTCAGTTGTTAATTTTTGAAGCTCTAAGCCTAAGTCAAATTGTAGATCCTCATCCAATTTGCTTATGGCTGCATTGACCTTTTTCAGTTGGCCTTGGTACATGTTTTCAATTACGCGCATTCGGCTAATATGAAATCCCTTTTCTTGCATCCTTTTGCAGAAATGAATTCTTATTTCAGCTTCAGTTTCTTTGAGTCCGGAGTACTTGATATATCGATCCATAAAGCGAATCACTTTGCGTAAAGCTTTTTTGGTCAAATACATATTGCCTTTAGAGACTTCTTGCATTTGGCTATCAATCTCCTCTTTTAGGGCTTGAATAAATCCATTTTCGTTGTGTGCTTCGAATAGTAAATAGCTAAGTAATTCTTTATTTTCCTTTTTGTACCGAGCCAATCGCAAAACCAGGCTTAGCAAGATTTCTTTATCTAAGTGGCCAAGTTCTTTCTTGATTTCATGTAAACTCGATGCATTCATTAATTCAAATTTTTAGCTAATTTTTAAGCATAAAGTTAAGGCATTATTAGGCATAAATCCCTCCCGCACCATTATCAACCAAAATGTCCAGACAATAATTTTCTTTACTCTCAATTATTCAATTTGAAATAAATCAATGGATTGCGCTATTTTTTCCACAAAGACCTGATTCTGCCGCGGAAGGAGTTTTGACATGATACTCTTTTGCCGTCAATAAAGAATGAAAAGCTTTATATGGCATTAGCCTTAATTGATGTCTTAGGAGTAAGATGAGCCTGGGAAATCGATTTGGCTATAGCAGGATTGAAAAATCGCTTAGGAATTGGAGAATAGTCTATATAGCGATTACAACGAAAGTTTAACTTCAATATTCCAGCGCATTTCAAATGGATAAATTATTTAGACCTCCTAAAAACTAGTCATCACCTGAAAGCGAAAGTCATTTCTTTGTTGACCTTGGATGCGCTCTAGTCCTGAGCCGATGATGTCTCGATCGAAATAGCGGCTGCGAGCCCATTTGAGCCACACAGAGGTGTTGCGGGTGAGTTTGTATTGACCAAGCAGATAGGTGCGAATACCCTCACCAAAATAGGCGGGAATGGAGAATGCATACAGCACATCTCGCTCAAATACATATTGGCGATTGTCATAATCATCCGTATCGAATAGGGCTAGGCGTGAGCTTAGACGAAATTTACCAAACTGCCAATTGAGATCTTGCACCAAGGTCATCCCTTTAGTAAATGAAGTTCCCAATTCATAAGTACTCCATTGCAATCTTGATCGCAGCTGTAGGTTTTCATTATTGCCAAATTCTACATTCATAATGTAGTTTCGCTTGAGTCCTTGCGGCACTAGGTTGAGTGAAGTGCTTTCCGAACTAAAATTTCGGGCCTTGGATTCTTCTCTGGCTTGGAAATATAGGTGAACATTTTTACTCGGTGTATAGGAAATCCTCGCTAAATATTCATGCCCTTTAGAAGGCGCATCTACTCGAAATCTAAGCCAAGGAAATTCAAATCGGTCTGCATACACCGCCATTTTCAGTTTTCTGTTTGGTGTAAATTTCAAACCCATATAAAAGCCTTCTTCATTGATGTTTCGACTATTTTCACTGAAGCCAGCGGCATAGAAGCTATGGAAATTCGTATCGAATTTGCGATGAAGAATGGCTGCTTCTAATGTGGTGCTGAGCCCAGCAAGTACCCCATTGACCATTCCAATTCCTCCGCTTGATGAGGTGGCTACTTCGCCAAAAAAGTTGAAATTATCGAATGCATAAGAATAGTATGCGCTGGCATTGAAATTCTGTTTACCGTTAAATTCAAATCGATTGTATAGTCGGTCTTGTCGCTGAAGCGGGAGGCTGTATTGCGTGTGCATTGCGGTAGCACCTGCGAGCCAAGCACCTTTAGGATCTTTGTAGGTAATATTTGCGCCAGTAATTCTTTCGCCAATTTTGCGCTTACCGTCAATTTCACTTTCGGTTCGGTGGAAACCACTTGAGCGAATGGAGGAAATAAAAAGCTCTGAAAATTCATCGGCAAGTTCACCTTCCGTTTCTCCAATTGTTGCATCACGTCTTGCCCCGGAATAAAAGCCTGTGATTAAGAAATCACCTGCTTTGTAAGTAGCTGCTGCACCACGAAAGTAGCCATCTTCCAGTACTGAGGTGTAAGGTCGAATGCCTGTGTGACCACGCCTAATGGCGGTGATAGTTTCTGCGCCTTTGCCAACAAAAAAACCTGCACCAAGCAAAAGCCCTTGCCCAAATTGCATCTGATAATCGCCCAGAGCTAGCGTTTGCCAATTGCCTTTATTTTGGAGCATTAGATGGTAGGACCAAAAATCAAATCCATAAGTTTTTTGCTCAGGATTCCATCCGAAGGTTTCGCCGGGGTCTTTTTCTGCGGTAAAACCTATGCTATAATCGCCCGCCTTAGTACTTCGAAAGCGCATGTATATTTTATTGGGATCGCCGGCATATCGGCTGCTCAACCTCCCGCCCGAAAGCGTGTCTGCCGGGGTATAGCCGCGCTTTGTTTCCAAGGTTCTTTCATAGCGAACCATTAAGTATCTATTCTCGCTATTGATTATTCTATTCAATAATGAACCTTCATTTGCAGCCTTTTCTTCCAATGTCACAAATGGCAATAATTTCTCAATAGATTCCAGCGTAAAACCAGGCACTGCTTGCAATTCATAAATGGAAAGAAGTGCTCCGAAATTTTCACGATAAGTAAGGAAATTATTGATTTCAATTGGGCCAAGCACATAAAGCGAGCGCAACTCCTCTCCTGTGGCAGTGTTGAGATTCAGTGGATTCAGATAATATTGAAGCAATTGTTCATAGATATCTTCATAATTGATGTCCTCATCTTGTATAGGAAATAGGTTTTCGATAAAAGCTTCAATGTCCAAATTATCCTTTTGCAATCGCTGCGCCTCAAGCGATAAAGCGGATGAAATAAGCAATATGATTATTATCACAAACCTCATTATTCATCTTTTTGGAATTTAAGCGCAAATGAAAACTGATGAATATAGCCTAAGAGAATATGACGCTGCATGGCATAATCGACCTGCCAGATATCACGACGAAAACCCAATCCAAAATGTGGCGCGCTGGGTTCGGTTTGATACCCAATTCTTAGAAATAGAATTTCTCTCAGCAAATACTCCAAACCGATTTTCCCATTGACTGGAAAGTTGAGGTCTTTTTCGACTTCTACATTGGCCATTATAGAAGTTGTAGGCCGGTACGACAATCCGGCTGAAAGTAGAGTGGGGAGTGTTTCTTCAGAAAAGCCTTGAAAACTGGCTTGTGAAATATTCCTGGCAAAGGCTCCAAAAAATACTTCAGGTGTGAGCTCTGCAATACCGCCGAAATCGACGCTTAATAAGCCTCTTCGGCCAAAATTTAGAATATTGAATTGATCATAATTGGCTCGGATGCCAAGGGAAGCAATTCCAAATCTATTGGCATAGCTTGCGCCTACACGTTGCACATTGAAGTGCTCGGCACCAAAGCGAGTGAGAGAGAGGCCGCCAGCGCCGAAGTGAAGCGGGAGGGAAATACCTGCCGAAATGGTACTTAATTCAGTCAAGCCAAATCGGTGTTCAAATGAAGTGTTGGCTGTAATGGAGGATAATTCGGCAATGCCAGCGGGATTATTGAACAATGCATAACTGTCCGCAATGGTGGCCACAGAATGAGCCATTCCTGCCCCTCGGCTACTAATACGATAGAAGGTATCCTGTTGGGCAAAAGTTGAATTGCAAAGAGTGATCAACGATATAAGAAAGAGTAATCTCATTTCTTACCGATTGGTGATGATTAAAAATAATGATTCTGCAAGAAAATATGAAATTTCCGATTGAAAAATATGCTTTCAAAGCTAAGGTGACTAAAAATCTGCTCTGAAATTTAAGTATAAACCTTTGCGACCCGTATTGTTGAGAGAGTATTCTAGTCGGAATACTACGTCGTAAAAGGTGACAAAATCCAGCCCCATGCCGTAGCCCAGTAAATAGCGATTGATTAAGCGCTGGTTGGCTGGATAGTACAGTTGGTTATTGACCACGCCGGAATCCACAAAAGCTTTGAGATAAAATGCAAATGGGATAGTGCTAAATGGCGTTCTATGAAATGGTTTGGGTAAAGTGTATTGACTGCTAATCAGTCTTTTTTTGATGGTTGTTTTTTGCAGTAAATATTGCTGTCCTTCTATCAAATCCAATTCGTAGCCGCGCACATAATATTGGCGGAAACCTAATGCAATAAAGCGATTGTAAGGTTGCTCTGCACCAAAATAGGCTTTGGCAGAAGCGAATCCTGATAAGTAATAGCCTTTGCCCAAATCGTAGAATCTGGCATAAGAAGCAGTTACTTCCGTATGATTTATTTCATCGAAAATACCCAGTCCAAATTTTTCGACTTGTAGGTTGAGCAACGAGCCGCTAAGTGGATATGCTATAATATCTCTAAAATCGCGACGAAACTGATAGGCTGCATAAAAGTAGCGTTGGTTGGTTTGCCCATCCGGGCCAAGATAATTGGGATTGATCTCGGCAATGGAGTCTAGCACTTTGGTATATCCATAGCGAAGACTAAAATCGTGGAAGCTGTAGAAATTGGGTCTGTAGGTATAGGTTGCGCCTGAGGTGAATATTTCTCGAGCCGTTTCTCTAAAGTCTACAAAGCGCTGCACATGATCGATGGTTTCTACACCTACGATGTTGTTTCGGGCAAATAATGCAGAAACACTTATTCCATGCTTCTGAGTTTTATCGATATAGGGCAATCGGTATTGGATGTCGTAGCGACGCGTAAAGCCTTGCTGCAGATTTACTCTCAGTTTGTCATTACGTCCGGTGAAGTTGTCGTGAAATGTGCGGATGCCGTAGCTTATCCGTTTGAGATCGCCGCCTTGGTTTACAATCCAATCACTAAAGTTACGATCGGCCAAGCTTATAAAGGGTACTGGCAAAATATACCATCGCTCGACCACTTTGATGACCAAAAGGACTTTTTGCTCATCCAGGTTGAGCAAGTTGAATTCTACGGTTAGGAAAAGCCGGGTATTAAAAACTTTGCGTTGATCGAGCACCATTTTTTCGTGGAGGTCTACCATCGTGTAAATGGAGCCTTTGTCGATTTGGAGCTCACGAAGGATTATTTCCTCCCGCGTTTTTTCATTCCCGACTACAAAGATATTGTCAATGTAAACTTCCTTATTAGACTTGATTAAAGTGCTGTCGGCAAAGCTATTTACTCCATCAGACTTTATTTGCGCTTGAACGGCAAAGCTGAGCAGATTTACGAAAACAAATAGAAAAAGCCCTTTGCGCACGCGATACAATTTTTAAACTTTCGCAATAATACAAATATCTATTGGCATGGATAAGCTTAAGAAATTGAATTTATGTGATTCATTATTAGTTTACCGTATTGAAACGCTCAATATCCAATTGATTCCTTTGCAGCTGCCGACCAACAATGAAATTTAATATACTCTCATTTCTCCTTTTGATTCCAATCAGGTTTTATCAATATGTGATATCACCCTTATTCCCAGCGGCTTGTCGATATCAACCCACATGCAGTGTGTATGCAGTGGAGGCGATCAAAAAGCATGGGCCTTTTAAAGGATTTTGGTTAGCCGTAAAGCGAATTGCTAGATGCCACCCTTGGGGTGGTCATGGTCACGATCCTGTTCCTTGAGTTTTTTTGCTGATCGAATAAGCTCTAAATAATAGGAAGAAGCCAACTAGGATAAGCGGAATACTGAGCAATTGTCCCATATTGAGCTGCATGCTATCCTCAAATTCAACTTGATTCTCTTTCATAAACTCCAGCATAAAGCGGGAGGACCAAAGAACGACCATAAATACACCAAAGAGCAATCCGTCCGGTAGCTTCGCTCTGTTGCGATTCCAAATGCCATAAAGGATAAAGAATAAACCGAGATAAGCAGCAGCCTCGTAGAGTTGTGTTGGATGCTTGGCAATTCCTTGTACAGTAACTATTGCAGTGAAAATTCCACCACTTTGAGTGATACGAAAGTTGAGCGGCTGATCATTGCTTTGGATAAAATCTTCTTGTAGGGTAGGAGAGTTGACAAAAAGCGACTTCAATTCCAGCTCCAAAAATTGCCTTAATTCATCTTCAGTATAATTGCCTCTCTTGAATTCAATTTCAAAATCCACAGGGATGATTCCTTCTTGCAGTTGATCTGTAGAGCTGCCTTTGCTAGCTTCTACATTTTCGATTACTTGGAATCTTCTTTCCATCAAGTTTTCTGCATCTCTGGCGAATACAACCCCATAATCCATATTGGTCGTTTTACCGCCAATTTCAGAATTCATGAAATTACCCATACGAATCATACAAGCTGCAAGGGCGACTACAATCACGATTCTATCTATAATCCACAACCAAGATTGACCTTTGGTGCGTTTTGCATAATAATAAAGAGCTAATAGGATACCAATAGCAGCGCCATGACTTGCCAAACCACCTTCCCAAGTTTTGAGAATATCTATAGGGTTACTAAGGTAGCGTTGAGGTTCATAGAAAATTACATGGCCGAGACGAGCGCCTAGTACGGTACCAATGACCATATACATTGTGAGCCTATCTACATCAGAAACAGGCTTTCCTTCCTTGCGGAAAATGTGAGTTACAATAAAATAACTCACCACAAAACCACCTGCAAATAACAGACTGTACCAGCGAGGGATATTTAAGCCATTGAAAACTTCCGGACTGGGATCCCAAACGATTTGTGATAATAGTAGGTCGATCATGGGGCTAAGTTAATGGATTTGCTAAATAAAATTTAAGCATTTTCTAATTCCTTGAGCTCTTGCTCGAAGCCTGAACTCAATATTGGAAAACGACACCAAGTTTTTGGGTCGATATTGAAATCATCTAAGTGGAATGAAGGTGCAGTTCGCTCTCTTTTCCATTGCGATCTCGACCATAATTGGAAGAATTTCTTAACTGATTGCTTCAAATAGTGGCGATCATAATCCAATTCCAGATCAAGTATTTCAAGCACTTCGATTGGCGACCGTCTAGCTAAAATGGCATGTCTTTCAATCTCGACCAATAGATTGTATGGCATCAGATCAGCTTCATCGGATTGAGACAAGCTTTGTGGTCTGAGCTCAGCGGTTGGATTTAGGGAATTTACCATTTCCAGTCCGCTGTAGCCAAGGCTTTTTTCAGCCCAAATAAGCCATTCTCGCACAAATGACTTATCAACTCCCGAAATTGGGGCAATACTTCCGCTGCTGTCGCCATCCATTGTTGTATAGCCTACATCGCCTTCGCTTCGGTTGGAGGTGGTGATTAGCAAGGAGCCTTTGATATTGGTGAGCATCCAAATAAGCGGAGAGCGGAGTCTCGCTTGGATGTTTTGCAAGGCAATATCATCTTGCTGCCAAGTAAGTTTTCTGCCCAGCACTTTTTCCATGGTAGAGTTCATGGACTCAAGCTCGGATTGGATGCTCCAATTATGAAACTTAGCACCAATGGACTCAGCCAATCTTTTGGCCGCTTCGAAAGTGGAGTAAGATGAATTGTCTGTAGATTGATAGGCCAGATCTAACAGATGTGAAGTGATGGAGAAAGTATTCAATTGAGGATTCTCAGTGAGTATATCCTCCCGCCCCATTTTTTTCAAGAAAGTATTGAGGCCAAGTTCTTCCACGCCACGTCTGATCATTTCGGTGACCAAAACGGCACAGGTGGCCGAATCAGCTCCACCGCTTAGTGAAATCACAAAGCCTTTGCTTTTACTTTTTCTTAGATAATCATACAAAGCAAGGGTGGTCGCTGCTATAAACTCCTCGTTTTTAGATTTGATAGGCGAAATTTTTCCTTTGCTATTTTCCGGGTTATCAAAATCGATATCGGCAAATGAGATATTATGATTTTTGAAGGAGAGCAATTCATTTTTGCTAATGAGTTTGCCTTTTTGGGTAATCATAATTTCGCCATCATAGATCATACGACCCGCTTCATTGCCCAAAAGATTGGCGTAAATGAATGTGCAATCGAATTTTTGAGAACTCCAATTCATTAATTCCTCCCGCAAAAGGGATTTGCCTATAGCAAAATGCGAAGCCGATGGATTCATGATGATGTCCATTCCTCTTTTTTGCAATTCATATCCTGGGCGAGCTTCGCCTCTCCACGAATCTTCGCATATTTCGAAGCCTATTTTTTTTCCACCCACTTCATACGTCACATCTCCAAATGGATAGGATTTGCCTTGAAACTCGAATTGGATCACTTGGTGGCGAGGCCAGGGAGTAAACCAGCGAAATTCATAATGAACGCCATCAATCGCCATAAACTGCTTGGCAGTGAAGCCTTTGATTTCGCCATTTTCGATAAAACAAATGCAATTGTATTGCTTGCCTTCGATCTGAATAGGCAGGCCTACGCTAAGCGCAATATTTTGAGATTGTTCTACGATTTTTGGCAATTGAGCCAAGGCTTTTTTGTCGAGCCAGTCGCTTAGGAAAAGGTCTTCGCAGCCATAGCCTGTAATGCACAATTCAGGTAGGCAAAGGAGCTTTATTTGCTGGGCTTTGGCATCTTCAATGGCCGAAATGATATTATTGGTATTGTGCTCCCAGGCGAGTGGGATTTGGTTTACGCTTGCACCTGCTATTCTCATACGTTGCAAAGGAAAGGGTTTTAGATCAAATTGAGAACTTCACAAGACTTTTTGGCGGCATCTTGTTCCGCTTTCTTTTTACTGTAACCAAATCCGGTACTGATAGGTTGGTCGTCGATGGACAATTGAGCCGTAAATTCGTTGTAATGCTTGGATTGATTGATACTGATAATATCAAACTGAGCTTTTTTGCTTTCCTTTTGCGCCCATTCAATGACCACACTCTTGTAATTTAAAATGCTATTTATAAGCAAGTTAAGATCGAAATGCGGCTCAAGAATTTTGCGTAATATAAACTTCTGGCAAGCTGCATATCCTTTGTCTAAATACACGGCTCCAATTATCGCTTCTAAGGAATCGCCCAATACACTTTTATGACTCTGGCCATTTTTGGTAAATCGATTATCCAATTCCAAAATGGCCGATATGCCCATTTTGCGTGCGATCAAATTGAGGGATTCGCGGTTTACAATTTTCGAGCGGATTTCGGTTAGGAATCCTTCGTCTTTGAAAGGGAATTTCTTGAACAAATGCTCTGCGACCACCATTCCCAAAACTGCATCTCCAAGATACTCAAGTCTTTCGTTGGAATCTCTAGAACCATTACAATTGATTTGAGCCACTGATACATGCTTCAATGCCAACTTGTAAGGCGCAATATTCGATGGTTTGAAACCCGTCAAAAGTTTGATGGCTTCGCATAACTCCTTATCCTCCGAAGGAAGTAAGTATGAAAGGCCTGGAAGCTTTTTGAGAATCGGGATCACTACCCTTCAAATTTTTTGAATATAATAGAGCAGTTATGCCCTCCAAAACCAAAGGTGTTGCTCAAAGCAATTTTAACCTCCCGCTTTTGGGCTTTGTTGAAGGTGAAATTTAGTTTTGGATCGAAGGTATCATCATCTGTAAAATGATTAATCGTAGGCGGTATCAATTGGTTTTTGATGGCCATGATACTCGCAATTGCCTCTATGGCTCCAGCAGCACCCAATAAGTGCCCTGTCATGGACTTGGTGGAGCTTATATTTAATTTATAAGCATGCTCACCGAATATTTTTTGGATGGCCAATACTTCACTTACATCTCCAAGAGGCGTGGAAGTACCGTGCACATTAATGTAATCAACTTCTTCCGGTTTGATTCCCGCATCGCGTAATGCATTTATCATCACATTTGTAGCGCCTAGTCCTTCAGGATGTGGTGCGGTAATATGATAAGCATCGGCACTCATGCCACCGCCAATTAGTTCGGCGTAAATTTTGGCACCTCTAGCGATTGCGTGATCATAAGATTCTATAATAAGCGCGCCTGCGCCTTCACCAAGTACGAAACCATCTCTGTCCTTATCGAAAGGGCGGGAGGCAGTTTCAGGACTATCATTCCTTTCGGACAAGGCCTTCATGGAATTAAATCCACCTACTCCGGCTTCTACCACTGCGGCTTCCGAACCACCCGAGATCACCAAGTCAGCCATTCCTAAGCGGATATAATTGAATGAATCAATCAATGCGTTGGTTGCCGAAGCACAAGCTGAAACGGTAGCGAAGTTTGGTCCTCTAAAACCATATTTGATTGAAATATGCCCAGAGCATATATCCACAATCATTTTAGGAATAAAGAATGGATTGAATTTAGGTGTACCATCACCTGCAGAGAAATAAGCCACTTCGTCTTGAAAAGTCTTAAGGCCTCCAATTCCTGATCCCCATATCACTCCACATCTGTCCAGGTTGACGGTATTTAAGTCTAGACCTGAATCAATTATAGCTTCGTCGCAAGCGACCATTGCATATTGTGTGAATGGATCCATTTTTCGCGCTTCTTTGCGATCAAAATGGTCATTGGGATCCCACCCTTTTACTTCGCAAGCGAATTGGGTTTTGAATTTTTCAGCATCAAATCGGGTAATAGGAGCAGCACCGCTGACTCCATTTGCAAGCCCTTCCCAAAAGGTAGGAGCGGTATTTCCAATTGGGGTCAGGGCGCCAATTCCTGTTACTACGACTCTTTTCAAAGACATGAATTTCTTTTCGGTGTGTGTTTAATTACTTGGCGTTTGCCTCAAGGTACGTGATGGCATGACCAACAGTAGAGATGTTTTCTGCCTGATCGTCCGGAATAGAAATGTTAAATTCCTTTTCGAACTCCATGATCAACTCAACTGTATCGAGTGAATCAGCACCAAGATCGTTGGTGAAGCTTGCTTCGTTCGTAACTTCAGATTCTTCAACACCGAGTTTGTCAACGATGATGGCCTTTACTTTTTGTGCTATTTCAGACATTTTATAAATATTTAGATTGAACTCTCTGCAAAGAAATACATTTAATGATTTATTGTCAAACAATTTTTTCAAACTTCATAGCTTTACGAAATTGCCACCATATTAATTTTCCCTAAAGTCATTACCCATTTTTGTAGTAGAACGTAGATAAGTACATGCCAAGTCACAAGCTATTTTCACCCATTTCCGATGATTACCTTTTGATAGGGATAGTGAGTGCATGTAAAGATTACAAACTAGCATGGTTGCTCAATAAAGAATTAAAAATCAATTTGATAAAACAAAAACCCATTGGATTAGAACTTCAAGATGAGCAAATTTTTTGGTTACATCACTTTATTTTTAATACAACTAACGGTTATTTAAGACTGCTACACAATAAATGTGAAAAACAAAGCTCGCAAGCATTTGTCTATTTACTACCTGAATACAGAAAATTTGACTTTTTTTTACAAATCGACGACAAAGGCTTATCCTTCGATACAAAATCTATCATTTCAAATCTGAAAAGCTTAGAATTTATCCAATATCTTGTCGAAATTGAGCCCATCAAGCAAAGAGTAAAAGAAACTCTGATGTTCTGATTTGCAATTAAGTATTGCTATTTTTGCCCTTGATGAGATTGCCCTATCAATTTATATCATCAACATAATGGCTAACTGTTACACGTACAATTCAGCCAAAAATCGAATAAAGAATAACCAATTTTATTATGGAAAACATTGTTTTTAACAAGACCAAGATAGTTGCAACTGTCGGGCCTGCAAGTAACTCAAAAGAGATGCTACGCAGATTAATTCAAGATGGGGTAGATGTCTTTCGTTTGAATTTTTCGCATGGTACGCATGAGCAACATGCCGAAGTGTTTCAATTTATCCAAGAGCTCAATGAAGAGTTAGGTACTAATATAAGTGTACTGCAAGATTTGCAAGGCCCTAAAATCAGAATCGGTGATTTGGATGGCGGCGAAGTATTTCTTGAAAAAGGCGCACAATTAATTATTACCACAGACGAAGTGCTGGGTAATGTAAATATGGTAAGCACCACTTATCAGGGAATCATCAACGATGTGAAGGTTGACGATGCTATTCTAATAGACGATGGAAAAATTGAGCTAAGAGTAGATAAAGTAGAAGGCACTAAAATTTACACCACTATCAAATACGGTGGCAGTCTAAAACCACGCAAAGGCATTAATCTACCTTACACTAAAGTATCGGCTCCTTGCCTTACCGAGAAGGATTTGATTGATCTTGAATTTGCCCTTAAATACGAAGTAGAATGGCTGGCATTGTCATTTGTTCGCAGACCATCCGATATAAATGAGTTGAAGGAATTGATTGCCAAAGCAGGAAAAAACATCAAAGTAATTGCAAAAATCGAAAAGCCTGAAGCGCTAGAAAATATCGATGAAATAATTGATGCTGCTGATGGCTTGATGGTAGCCAGAGGCGATTTGGGTGTGGAGATTATGATGGAAGAAGTGCCCATGACGCAAAAGATGATCGTGAAGAAGTGCAACAAAAAGAGCAAGCCGGTAATTATTGCTACCCAAATAATGGAAAGCATGATTACCAACCCAAGACCCACCCGCGCCGAAACCAATGACATTGCCAATGCGATATTAGATGGTGCCGATGCATTGATGCTTTCTGCTGAAACCGCAGCTGGCAAATATCCGCTCGAAGTAATCAAGAGTATGAGCCGTACCATTACGTCTGTAGAATCTCAGGCCGATATTTATGACAAGTTCGATAAGGTAGATCCAAAGTCACCGACCTTCTTCAACGATAATATTGTGTTGACAGCTTGCAAATTGAGCATGGACACCAAAGCAAAAGCGCTGATAGGTATGACCAAATCCGGCTATACGGCCTACAAGCTTTCTGGATGCCGTCCAAAAGCAAACATTTTTATATTCACCGCAAATAGGCCAATGCTCAAAACCATGAATTTGATATGGGGCGTTAGAGGCTTTTATTATGACTCTACCGTAAGTACAGATCAAACTTTTGCAGATATAGAAAAGATATTGGTAGATAATGGCCATCTCAAAAGCGGCGATGTATTTATCAATACCGCCAGTATGCCGATCAGAGAATTTGGTAGAACCAATATGCTAAAGCTGAATATTGTAGAATAAAAGCAAAAACTCACAAACTAATAAAAAGCCTATCGCTGATAAATAAATTCGGTGATAGGCTTTATTGTTTTTGGGCGGGAGGATAGGTGAATTACTAATTTCTTACAGGCTTGCAAAGACCCTATTGGTTTTATGTTAGTTGGATATTTAACTTGAATAGCATATGTTTATAAGGAAAATTATTTCGTTTATTGATTAACGTCTGTGACCTTTTTAACCTTGAACAGGTTTTTATAAGCATATTTGGTTTATGTAAAATTGAAACAATATGAAAATATCAATTTTGTTATTATTTATTTTAGGAGTAAATCTGTCCGAACAAGACAATATTAATAAACTTACATCTGAATTAAATTTGGAGGAATTAGCCTTTGGAGCGAATATAGCTTCAAATATTACAGTGGAACCAAATATTCTAGGAAATGGAACTTTTGACGCAAATTTTAAAATTAAGAACAAAATTTTCGAAAAAGTAAATTATAACTACGACCAAAATAAAAAGCTTCAAGGAGTCACTTATTACTTTAGAAATTTCAGATCTATTGATAAAAATGCTTCTGCTATTTATCAAATATTAGAGAGGTTATTTGGGCCAGCCAATAAAGAGTTCAAAGAAGGATTTGAAAATGTTTATTCTTTTGAAAGTAAAGATTTTGAAATAGACTTAAGAGTAAAGTATGGATACTTTGCAAAGTTTAGTGGGCTAACCATCCGAAAAATTAATATTATCATCAAAAGGGAATATGATGAATTTTCAAAAATCATTTATTTGACTCCTCAAAATAATTCTTTATTTCTGTATACAGAAAATGGAGATGAATTATCAGTCGAGTTTATTGGCACAATAAAAAGTAATGAAAAGAAATTGTTAATGAAAATAGGTTCTCAAAGTAAGAATTGGAAATTTCTAGAGGAAATAATAGTTCTAACATCAGATGGTGAAACAGAAAGGTTTGAGCTCTCAACTAATCGAGAAGTTAACCCCTATGTTCCGATCACGGAAGAGAGGGCATTGTTTGAAATACCACCAAGATTAATTGAAAAAATAAACTCCATTGACGATGTTAAATTCAGGATCAAAGGTGTAAATAATTATGATTTTAGATTGGGACAAATGCAGTTTCAAACATATTTGAAAATATTAGATGCGCTTGAAAAGGAATAGCATAGCTCCTAAGAATTAAGGAAGGAGTTAAGCAAATTAGTTATTTGAGAACTCTTTACTCTGTTCTGATACTAAAAAATAGGAACCTATTTTCGAAAGTATATTAGTTTTTTACTAGAATTCGAAATTCTGTTTATACTGATGAATGATTTAAATCTATATCCAATAGAATTTATGCCAATACTCTCTCAATAGCAAATGGATTTGATAAAATTAAGTTTTTTGGTAAAAATTGAATCTTTAATTTACTCATTCATAAGTTCAAACGATAGCAAATTCAAGTGAACACCTTTTAGTAAATGAAAAATTGAAAAAGGAGTTAATTTGAATTATAATAATATCTATAGGTTTTTTTACATATTTAAATTTTAGAGTTTTCTAACCTTGTTTAAGATGAGCCAAGTAAGATTGATAACTTATATGAAATTATAGCAGACTAATGTTTTTTAAAACAATAACTTTTTCAGATACATTTATTGCTTTTGATAACCCAACGAGAGCGCTTTTGTAAATTCTAATTTCTTTTAAGTTTCTTGCAATCCTATTTCTCAAGGTATAGCTTTATTGGATGGATGCAATAAAGGTTTAAGGTAATCATTTAAGATATACTTGGATAAATGGGTACTATATTTCACTCAAAATTGAGATGACTTTTTAAGATCAATCATTTAAAATTAGAATTGATAATGTTAAATTCAAGAAGAAGGACTTTGAGGATTGTGGGACTTTATTTCTTGAGTTTACTAATGCTCAGTATTTATTGGTACATGTCCAACTCTACGGAGCTTAATGACTTTCTGGTGAAATCTGATAGATTACGAACAGATTGGGGACTTGAATTTTATGCTATACTTGGGCTCATTCAATTTGGACTTTTGACTGTAGGTATTGCGATTCCTTTCATCTTGACAGCTTTTTTAGTGCTTAAGAAAGAAAATTGATAGACTCGGACTTACTAATGAAGACCTAACTCTCGAAATTAGCCAGATTTAAGGGTTTTTTATTTTCGTTAGTCAGAACCTTAGAAACACGACACAATGAATAGAGCGTTAAAAGGACTTTTGATTTTTTTCGGAATAATATTGTTCCTTTTCGGTGGATTTTACCTTTTCCTTCATATCGCTTTTGACGGGATATTCACAGGCCCATCTTATGACAAAAATGACCTCATTGAGAATTACGAAGCACGGACAGACGAAATTCTTGATGTGAAAAACTACTACAAATCTATTCTTCCAGATGGAGCAATTGTGCTGATAGAATTTGACAATGACAAAGAGTTAGGCATTTTTCACGTAAAGGCTGACAGTATCTATCAAAGCAATTGGAATCTAAAAATTAAGTTGTCTAAAGTAGACTCTTTACTAACCGAACTAAATTGGACAACGAAAGAATTAACAACTTTAAAAGAAAAATTGGACAACGCAAACTGTATATCGATTTCAGGCAAAAATCCTGTTGTCATAGGTTGGCAAAGAAGTGGAATGGGAAAATTTAGCTACAATATTTTCGACAGTGATTTAGAGAAAGATAAAATTGAAGAATATAATGACGGCTGTACTTACATTTTTTATAAGGACAATATAGTTTTGGAATATGGTGGTGGCGCAATTGGACCTCAATGTTTTCCAGAATTTTAACAAAACAAAGACGAATAATGAAAAAGGCAGCCCATAACAGCATCTACCCAAAAGTGGCGGTTCAGTGGTTAAATGAAGCCTTTGTGCATCTATCATAGTTTATGCTTGGTTGACAGTGAAGTGCTTCGAAATCGCCACCTTCGGGTAGCTGCAAAACGTTACAAGCAACCGTATGACGACCGAAACAAAATATGATAACAAAGAAAAAAATATTAATTACAGGACTAACTTTAATAACGACAACATTAATCGTAATGGGACTATTTGACTTTTTAAAACCAAAATCTAACAGTGGACAATTTGTTAGTGAGACTGCATTCAATAGCAACCGTGAGAACCAAATGCAAATGACACCACAGACACTTGACCAATTAAGAAAACTTAATGTTACGGCAGATAAAGAATTAAAACTTGAATATTTCTTTTACACAAACACAGCCGAGAAAGCTGAACAATTGGCGACAGAGATTGGCAAACTAAATTATACAGTTGAACACGGTGTTTCCGCTGGAGACAAGAAATTATTTATTGTAACAGGCTGGACAACTCAAATGAAAATGGCAGACGAAGTTGTAAAACAGTGGACAAAACAAATGTGTGAACTCGGCTACAAGTTCGACTGTGAATTTGACGGTTGGGGAACAGACCCTAGTCAAAATGACAAAACAGAAACAACCCAGAACTCATTTGAAGATTTAAGAAATATGGCGTTTTCAGCAACACCCGAACAACTTGGACTTTCATTACCGACAGATAAGACTGTTGTTTATGGAGTTGTAATGGATTGGGAAACGGGCGGTGCAACAGCTACAACAGTTTCCTATCAAACTGGAGACGCAAGTTTATATTTAAGTTCTGGCGGTGGTGTAATTGGTGGCGGACAACATCAAAACGTGAATAGTGCTGCGAGAAAATTCGTGACTTTAGCACAAACCTTTCTCGGCAAGACAACTAAAACAGAAACAACATCTTTGCCATCAACAGACGAGGTGAAATTTTACCTTTTGACAAACAAAGGCATTTACGTGGGACAAGAGATAATGAAGAATTTTGAAAATAATTCATCGTCTTGGCTAAAATTATTTGAAGAAGGAAATAACGTATTAACAGAACTTCGCAAGACAAGTGAAAATTAAATTGGACATAGCGGACAAAAGAACGGTAGCTTGTAACAGGCGTTTGGCAAAAAAGCGGGTTCAATGCTTAAATGAAGCTTTGTGCTTCGTATCAAGTTCAGTGCTGGCAGAAAGTTTGCGCTTTGAAAACCGCTTCTTCTCCTAGTGCCAAAACGTTATCACAGATACCAAAATGAAAACATTAGCTTTAGTACTGTTAATAGCAATTCAATCATGTTCAATTCAATCCAACGATATTGAAGTTGAAGTTATTAATGATGTTTTTTTAGAGTTAGTCGGGACAGATTATTATTGGAAACCTATCCCGATTCCACCTTATAGACCAATCCACCCAGATTCTTTAGAAACTGAATTAAAATACGATGAGCCTTTAAATATTGAAATTGAGGGTATAACGGATACTTTTGATATTGATACTAAAGAATTAAGACAAAAGTGGATTGAAGAGTATGAAAAATTTGATTGGGTAAACTATTTTAAAGAAGTAGAAGAGTTTGAATATAAACTAAATAGTAGAAAGCTTGACTCCTCAAGATTAGTTATTGTAGTAAGTGATTCACTTATAACAATCAATAGAAACAGCCTGTTAAACTCAATTTTGACTGAAAAGGGATTCAAAGGAAATTTTGAGGTAGATCCGACTTGGAGATCTTTAGCTATTAAGTTAGTAGATTCAACAAGTCATTCTCGAAAATTCGACCTCTCAAAGATTACAGAAACCGGCCGTTATAATATTGAAAATGATGAGGATTATGAAAAAAAAGAGATCGAACGGGTTATTGGTGCAGTCAGATTTTCAAGAGTTGTATTTGATGATGAATTTAATAGAGGTTGCTTTTACTATAGTTTTGTCTGCGGAGGAGAGTGTGGAGAAGGAGTAATAGTTTTTATTAGGAAAGTTAAAGGTAAATGGATAATTGAAGGAATAAGACAACTATGGATATCATAAAAGATGAAAAACGGTAGGGAACAGAATACCCACATAATCCTAGTAAAAAGGAGTTAGTATTGTAAGCCTCCCTAATTTTTGAGTCATTTACAAGTATATTTTTCAGCTGATATAAAATTAGGTGTTTGCTTTGTTGGCAAACAAGTATGGTGCTTTGTAATATATCTGAATGGTGCTCTTTACACCTGCAACCACTTTCCATTGCTACTAAAATTAGGCTTATCAATGGTGAGTTTACCCAGTAATGAACATTAAGTTTAAGAAAAAGGACTAAGAGAGAGGATGACCAACGCAAGAATAAAAGAAAGAAATAAGAAAAAAGGATGACCATATATATAGTGGGACATATGTGAAGATAATGCCCTACGAAGTCCTAACGGTCCCACGATAAGAAACGAAACAATAATGACAGCTTTTATAAGCTTCCTTGATTTTTGAGCCATTTATCGAATTCTTTTCAGTGGTTATAAAATTAGGTGTTTGCTTTGTTGGAATGCAGGTATGGTGCTTAGTAATCCACCGGAATGATCCTCTTTTCACCAACAATCTCTTTCTGCTAGTTCTAAGATGTCGGTACACGAAGGTTCCTTATAAAATCTGCATTGCCTTGGTACATGTCCAACTCTACGGGAAGTATTGACTTTCAGCTGAAAACTGAAAGATTACGAACCGATTGCAAGAAAAATTAGCTCCTGAATTCAAGCACTTTTATGGAAGTTCTAATAATGATACTAAATTAGATTCATTAATAAGTAGAATAAACTTAGCTGATCCAATGTCCGCATAAAATGTAATGACCGATAAAGGAGAAAATATCGAAGGCTTTATTCCTAAGCATGGAGGGTACCGAGAGCTATATGGCTTTCAAAAGGCTGAAATCATCTATGATGGTACGATATATTTCACCAATCGCTTTTTCCACAAATACGATCGTACTGTTGGGCAAATGGTACAAGCAGCCCGAAGTGGCAAACAAAATATTGCAGAAGCAAGTATGGCTTCTGGAACATCCAAATCAACGGAAATAAAACTCACCAATGTTGCTCGAGCAAGTTTGGAAGAACTCCTAATAGATTATGAGGATTTTTTGAGGACTAGAAAACTACCCATTTGGAATAAGAATCACAGACTAGTTGCAAGACTGCGTGAGTTGAATAAAAGTACTGATAAACCTACATACGATACTTTTCAAAAGGCAATTGAGCATAAAGATCCTGAGATTTGCGCCAATGCCATGATAACTTTAATAAAAATTTGTACCTATCTTTTAAAAAATCAGATAAAGCAATTGGAAATTGCTTTTGTAAAAGAAGGAGGACTTAGAGAGAGAATGACCAACGCAAGAATAAAAGAGAGAAATAAGAGAAAAGGATGATTCTATATAGTAGGACAAGTGGGACATATGTGAAGACAATGCCCTACGAAGTCCTAACGAGATCCCACGATAAGAAATGAAAACAATAAACGAAAGAGAAACAAGAGGAGAGTATATTGACCTTGCATTAAAAGCAATAGGTTGAGGCGTTGTAGAGGTCAGTTGGAGAACCCAACTGTAGCACTTTTACAAAGCCTTCCTAATCTATCCTAGGGTTTGTAATCTTTCCCTGTTCTTGGATAATTCTACTCCATATTTAAGATTGTAATTGAAGGCATTCGATGTATAAACCCGCGATCACCAAGGATTTTCATCAAATTAAAGGTTCTTTGGACAGATTGGATATCTAGTTTGAATAGCTTATGTTTATAAGCAATCAATGAAAAATAATAACTGTACACGTTCTGGAAAATGGGAAATAGACGAAATTGTTTCGCATATACCTCCAATTGGGAGGTATATACACAATTGAGTTGCGTATATAAACTAGTTGTGCCCAATTTGAAAAATGACAGAATCGAAAGTCAAATACACGGAAGAAGAAATTCTTGAAATATTCAAGGAACAACATAGACTTTGCAGTCCACTTGACCCTGAAGCTGACCCGTGGGCCGAAGTAACGTCTGACATGACAATTATAGAATGGAGATGGGCGAACGATTTACTTGAATGGAAAAAACTAAGTGAATTTCTAAACCAAGAATTTCGAGTTCAGATAGGTCAAGAAGAATGGCATAACGTCTTAGAACCTTCAAGGACAAGGAAACTCATTGGAGTTTGCCGACTTCTTTCAAAGTACGCTGAGAAATACACTTATGAACCAAAGACTCTGTTTGGCAAACCATGTTTAAAAGCAGGAGTATTCCTGACAATCAAAAAGAATTTGAAAGACAAAGGAGTTAATGTTACTGACCTCCGACCTTCTTCTTCCCTAACAACCTATATGGACAAGTATTTCTCACCTTTATTGGAAGAAATCACACTGACAGGAACTAAACCCATTGATAAAATTGAAACTCGCAGAAAGAAAAAGGGATTTTGGAATGCGATAAATATTTTCGACCCTGACCGTTACGAAACTTTGACTGGAGAAATTAAGACATTCCGTGATTTGACAGAGAAAATAATTGAAGAAAAAAATAAAAACTGGGCACAACAAAACCTATAAGCAATAGCGCCCTGCGGGACGCTACTGCTCATAGCCAAACCGTTTGCTCAATAAATGAAAAAGGTTATGAAATTACTAAAGACATTTTTTTTTACATTGATAACTATAGCTTCTAGCTGTAATCCATCGGGTACGGATAGAAATATTTATGAGCAGTCAAGAATCCCACTTGGAAATGAAGGACTCGCTGAATTCTTCTATTGGGAGTTTGACGAGAATGAAAATCTATGGAAGCCAGAAAGCAAAGAGCTTGATGGAATAAAAGTTTTTAGGGATTCATTGAAGGCGAAGCTTGGCAAGACAAGATTTGAAAAGGTTATCAAAAAGGAGTCTACACAGCATCTGGACAAAGAACTACTTCTGGCACAGGATGGTAATGGCGATAAAAAGAACGCAATTTTAGTACACACAGGCACAATTGGTTACATAAGGCCTATTAATTCACTTGAGTCTCAAATCTTAAATTATCAATTGGTCAAATATCCATTGTTAAGCCATCCGACAGAATTTCATGGTTTCATTGCATTTAATGAAGTTCTAAAGAAATACCGTGTTTATTTTGGAGCTAGTGACCAACCATGGCCACCCCACCCAGACCTTTTATTGGAACAACTTAGAAAGGATATCGAGAATGGATGGCAACTGAAGTACCATCTTCATAATCACTATGAACCAAAATCAAATGATTACCTCGGTATTCTTGCTCCAAGTATGTCTGATGCCCAGTATTTCAAGATGCTATTGGAAGAATTTAAGTTAGAAAAGGCACTAATTACAAATGGATTCCACACAGTTGAAATTGAATCAGCTGATTTCAGCAAACTGGAATCTCATTAATTTACCGTAATGAAGAATAAGTAAACTGAGCACAACAAAGCATATAGCTTATGGCAGGTGAACGGCTACCAGCAAGGTTTTCGCGCCGTAGCCAGGTTTCGACTCGATGGACAACAAAGCGCTTCGAAACCGCCACAAACCATATGTAAACCGTTGGCGTTAATTTGAAAAAAATGAAACAATTGACTATCAAAACCACAATATTAGGCACATTACTGCTTTTCCTTACATCTTTTGCATTTGCACACCCAACAGGAAATATGATCACCATTGGTGAGAATGTGTTATGGACTTATATAAACCCAATAAATGACCCAAACCATTATGCCTGTATTATGATTTGGGAAAAAGGTTCCCCACCCAAAGTATTCATACAATCTGAGCATGCAGCAAGCGACTTTATGCTTTATAGTAAGCAAAATGAAATCTACATGATCGAAAGAAGGTTCTTGCAAGCATCCAATGAATTTCATATCAGGGTTTTAAAATCAACAATTGGCTCGCAACCAAAGGTCATTTGGGATTGGTTCAAAGATGATTATAGAATTGGAGAGGGTGGATTTTTTATGCTTTCTGACATTCAAATGGTCTTTGGAAAATATCCTGAAATATATAGCTTAAAAAAAGGAGAACAGCCCGCAAGGTATTTCGAATTTGACCAGCCCATAAATAGAATTCGAGCAGTTGAGCGAAACCAAATTCTTCTGTTGGGAGATAACAATTGCTATTTGGTACAACAAAATGGAAACATCCTTAAACAATGGAATGACCTAATTGACCAAAAGGTGGAGAATGCACCAATGAACCGAAATCAGGTGTTTGACGCAGATTATTCTAATGGAGAATTACTTCTTTCTTATTGGGGCAGAAGGTCTTTTGATTTAATTAATGCCAGTGGAAAACGTAAAATTATTCTTCAACAAAGCGAACCTTATACACCTCATTGGGTGGCATTTTGGATCAAAGAAAAACTATTGTTTTCATCGCAATTGATTTTTGACGGAAGCACCCCTAAACCCAACCTAATTCTACTGAACGAACAAAACAAACAGAGCGTAATATGGAACGCACAATAAAAAGACGCATTTATTCTGTGGCTTTTGTTTTGGTACTACTGTTGCAATTTGGGGTAGCTCAAGCAAAAAGCAAAATTTATTCTGACACAGTCAATACGGTATTATTTAAGGTAACTTCTTCCAATAACAATCACGTTTCATACTTATTTGGAACCCATCACGCCTTCGGAAAAGTATTTTTTGATTCATTAATGACAGCTAATCAAGCCCTTGCATCTAGTGAATTGTTGATAAAAGAAAACCTAAATATTCCTGGAGAAATGGCAGAGGATATTATCAACCGTAGAACCGAAATTACACAATGGAAGAAGTATTTAAACAAGGAAGAATTGTCATACATCAAAAACCTTTTTTCCACCAGCCCAACTGATTATAATAAAATGACACCTACTGAGCTGTATGTTTTTCTTAATAGATATTTCAAACAGCAAGTCTGTTTAAACAAAAATGCAAATGACACTTCTCTTTCTTTAGATGATTACATAGCCTCAAAAGCGGTTGAGCAAAACATAGAACTTTACGGACTTGAAACGACAGGAGAACAAATAAATTTAATCAACAAAGACGTAGCGGGAATGCCAAGAAAAACCCATAAAAGGAGACTTTCTAACATCATTGAAAAATTAAGAACCGAAAATGCAAATGACTGTGAAGAAACGAACTGGTATTCACAAATGGATATGGATTATCAAATGAATGTACCTTGCAGAAATGCACTTATTTTGACGGATAGAAACGAGAAGTGGATTAAAAAAATTAGCGATCTAATTGAAGAAAAGAACTGCTTTATTGCGGTGGGATTAAGTCATTTAATGTACGAATGCGGTTTGATTAATCGAATAACGGAACTTGGCTATACAATTACATCAATTGAAGTAAAATAAAAACCTAACGCGAACACTGGCTATACGTAATGCGGGTGAAAGTGCTGATATGAAAGTAATTACATTAAATAAACTTGTCGGTAAACAGACAGTAAAGTGCATTAAAATCCCGTACTACGCATAGACATGACCATTGGCGGGCAATAAAAAAGAATAACAAGCGGATCTGAAAAGTCCTTCAAGCAACTTTGACTTGCCCATTACTTCAATACTATTCTTAATACTACACCAATCTAGTAATCAGGGTGAATTTATATTTATTTAATGTCACATTTTTGTGACAAATTACATATATTTGCGACATGTCAAATACAAAAGCCAAAATTATAGCTGCTGCGGTAACGTGCTTTTTGAACAACGAATCCGATACTCTAGAGAAAGTTGCTGAGGAAGCTGGTGTTTCTCGTAGAACGTTGCATCGGTATTTTGAAAACCGTCAGGACTTACTAGAATCTTGCAAAAACGAGATGCTTAACAGTTGTAACAAGGCTATGATTGAGGCCTACGAAAGTGATAATGACCCAATAACAAAAGTGAGAAATATGCTTTTTGCAGCCATTGAGCAAGGAGCTAATTACGCTTTCATCAAAAAAATCTATAAGCGCAGCAACTTTTCAGATTTAGATAGCAAAAAGGAATTTGAATCCGATAATGTTAAAGCGAAATGGTTAAAAATCATGAAGGAACTTCAAGAGGAGAACCGTATTAACCATGAGTTGACGATCCCCTGGCTTTTCAATTTGTTCGGAGCCATCATTGAAACTTCCATTGAGGCCGTTGCTGCCGGGGATGTCGCCAGAAATGATAGTAAAAAGTTTGCCTGGATTTCCTTTAAAGGAGCCATCGGATTAAAAGAATAAACTTAAATCAATATGAATCAATACGCAACAGAAAGTCTCATCAAAAAAATGCCGGAGTTCTCCAGTCATATTTAACAAGTGAATGACATAAATCTTCACTATGTTATGGGAGGAAGCGGAGAGCCATTAGTGTTGTTGCCCGGCTGGCCTCAGACTTGGTGGTCTTTCCACCATATCATGCCGGCTCTGGTTGAAAAGTATACCGTCATAGTGGTTGACCTACGCGGGATGGGAGATAGTGATAAGCCAGTAGAAGGGTATTCCAAAAAGAATATGGCCAGTGATATCAAAGAATTGGTAACAGCATTAGGATACGACAGGATACATATAGCCGGACATGATATTGGAGCCAATGTAGCTTATGCTTTTGCGGCCAATTATCCGGAAAGCATCAACAAACTAATCCTTTTGGATACTCCCCCGCCCGATGAAAATATGTACCGGCTTCCTATGCTCCCCGTTGGCAGTCCAGTATATCCCTGGTGGGTAGCTTTTAATCAGGTAAGAGACCTGCCCGCCCAACTTCTGGAAGGACGTTTTGGATTATTGTTTGATCATCTTTTGGATAACCTACTTGTTAATAAAGAAGCAATCAGTGATTTTGACCGCTCCGTGTATGTTCAACACTACAATAACCAAGAAAATATAAAGGCATCAAATGCTTGGTATCAGGCTTTTGGTCATGATATTTCAGATCAGAAGACTTATTCAAAAATTGAGAATTCAACCATAGGAATTGCATCAACAGCCAATTTTGAAATCCTAGATAATTTTCTGTCTCATAATTTTTCTGATTATAAAATGATGGAAATAGCGGGAGCAGGCCACTTTCTTCCTGAGGAGAAACCCGAGCAAATTGCCAAGATAATCTCAGAATTTTTGAATTAAATCTAACTACCTCAATTCACCTAATAGTAAAAACAGTCCACTACAACTGGTATGGAAACATAGGGCGGCATGTGTTTTCTGCAAGCTTCAGTTTCAACGTAATCATTTTAGAGTATTCAGAGCCTTCTATAAATTAGTTGAGCTCTATGCAAGGCCGATTTTAGAATTGTTGAGTCATAGCACGGGCGCAATCCTGATTGGGATGCTTTCATTGCGATAATTAATTTACGCCAAGACTTTAAACTTGCTCTTGACAATATATTCAAAGCCTTCGTTTTAAACAGACAGAAATTATTGAGTAAATGATTAAGAATATTAGACCACCCAAAAAAGATGAAGGATGGAAGATAATAGACTGACAACGAGAAGAAAAATGGAGCATAACTGCACCTCCCAAGTGGGACGTGTCAGTGGTTAAATCAAGCTTCCCTTACTGGAGCTTTTTGTAAGACTTTCCTAATCTATCCTAGGGTTTGTACTCTTTCCCTGTTCTTGAATAATTCTACTCCATATCTAAGATTATAATTGAAGGCATTCGATGTATAAACCTGCGATCACCAAGGATTTTGATCAAATTAAAGGTTCTTTGGACAGATTGGATATCTAGTTTGAATAGCTTATGTTTATAAGCAATCAATGAAAAAAATTAACTGTACACGTTCTGGAAAATGGGAAATAGACGAAATTGTTTCGTGTATACCTCTGGATTGAAAGCTAAACGGTATCGTGTATAAATACGTTGGCAACAAGCTAAGGTACTTTTAATTTTATTTAAAAAAGGAGAAGTAAAAAATTAAAATTCAACTATATAGAATCTTTCAATGAAAACAATTTCAAAGCCGTTACTAGCACTCTCTTTCTTACTATTAAGCATCTTATCCGGGCAAGCTCAAGATTGTACTTGTGCGGAAGCATTTGATGAGGTAGTTCAGGTTTATGAAAATGATTATGCTTTATTTAATATTAAGGTTACCGAGGCTAATAGGGAACTTTATTCTGCTAATAAAGAAATTTTTAGGAAAAAAGCCGGTAATGTTTCAGTAATAGAAGAGTGCCTTCCAGTACTTGAACAATGGCTCCAGTTCTTCAGGGATGGCCATACTTATATAAGATTCACAGGCACCAAGGGACTTAAAGAAACCCGTGACAGCTTCGAGATTGATAAGGATGCCTTCCTCAAAGAAATAAACAGCATTAAGGAAAATGATCTTTTAGGCATATGGAAATATGGTGCTTACGAAGTGGGTATTATGCCTAAAAAAGATGCTCCTGAAAATGAATTCATTGGTGTCGTATTGAGCAGTAAGAATAATGTTTGGAAGGTGGGGGATGTAAAGTTTGAGCTTAGTCAGATTTATGGTAATGATTATGAGGTAGTTTATTATACGGACGACAATAGCGGGAGGAAACTGGAAGGCAAACTTAAAAACCCTGAAAATCTAGAATTTGTTGATTATAATAGTTGGGTTAAGATATGGCCGTCAAATCCTAATATGACAGCAAAAACGGAGGAAACGGATCTCTACAGCGATTTCCATATACGAATGATCGATGGAAAAATTCCCTACATTCGTTTCCCTAATTTCTATGAAAAAGAGCCCGCTTTTGTAGACAGCCTTATTAAAGCACATCATCAAGAATTGGTTAATGCAGATTTTTTCATCGTTGATATACGGGATAACAACGGAGGTAACGATGCCGTTTATAAGCCTCTTTTTCCTTATATATTGTCTGGCCCTATCCAAACACCTAATTACGGCCTCTGGCTCTCCAAAGGCAATATTGATATTTTTCTGGATGGCAGAAAGCCTGAAGAACTGGATGAAGAGAGCAAAGCAGAATATGATTACCTCTCCTCTTTAACAGGGACATTATTCTGGCCAAGTGGAGATGAATATGCCAGTACTTCAATACCAGATACACTTTTTGCTCCCCATCAAAAAGTAGCTGTTCTAATAAATGAAAAAACCATTAGCTCGGGAGAAACTTTTGTCTATAGGACAAGGCAAAGCGAAAAGGTAATTCTCTATGGGCAAAACACGGCCGGAATAATCGATGGGTTTAATGTGCTAACTAGAAGTATAGACTGTTTTGACCTTTATTATCCCTCCTCTGTACGGGCAAGGGATGTCGCTGAAAACCCCATAGACCCTTATGGTATGGCACCAGATGTTTATGTCGATGAAGAAGTTGATGTCTTAAAATACGCAATTGAACATATGTCGCATTTAATCGATAAAAAATGAGAAATTGAATAAGTGAGTTGCCAATAGTGCATAAAAACAATGCTTAATCCTGTCTTGAATTGAAACTTCATTTGGCTCAGGTCGGGTCTCTCACATCACAGTACATAGGGAGCTCGACCTGCCTTGTCGGCAGAACAGCTACGGTGGTTCGTAAAGCATAGGAGCGCTGCTCTTTACACCAATGCCTTCCGTATTTTTCTAAGATAAAAGGCTAACAAAGGCTCCTTATTGAACCTGCATTGCGTAATAAATGGATCTTCTTATGGGTATAAATAGACGTATTATTAATGGGTTTCCATGCTCAAAAGCGATTACGCTAAACAAGCGGGTTGGTTACAATAGACTTTTCGAGATTTTGCTAACTGCTGGAGCACTTTTGTAGAGCCTTCCTAATCTAACTTATGGTTGGTAATTCTTTTTCTTTGTGGTTACTTTTTATAGACGAATAGGATAGGAGCAGGTAGTTCCCATTTAGAATTTACATGAGGAAGGAATTCCATATATCAACCCAGAAGGATATCTTTTCCTAGATATGAAAAGAATTTAGGGAAGCTTATAATATCACGAATACCAATGCAAAATAAAAATAATGAGTAAAGCTCGGATTGGTAAAGCGAATAAAAAACGAATCGATAAATTCGATCTGAAAATGAAGACTTAGCCCTCGAAATTGGCCAGATTTGAGGATCTTATTTACGATAGTCAGAATTTTAAAAAATCGACACAATGAACTATAACGACAAAAAATTCAGACCGATTAGCACCACTGAAAACGGAGAAACTTCAAACGAAACACTTTTTTATTACAAGCAAGTTGGAAATATCCTTACTTCAGAATATTCAGGCGGGAAAATTAAATATGGGCATTTAATTGGTTTGGTTGACAATGCAGGGAATATAGAAATGCGTTATCACCAAGTAAATGAAAAAGACGAATTGATGACAGGAATTTGCTTTTCAAAACCAGAAATTCTTGAAAATGGAAAAATTCGTCTTCACGAAAATTGGGAATGGACTTCGGGAGATAAATCAAAAGGAACATCAATAATTGAAGAACAATAAATTAAAATATAATGGCACATGAACACAACTACAAACTAACTGCAGAATGGACGGGTAATAAAGGTGACGGAACTAAAAATGTGCGAACTTATGACCGTAGCCATACAGTTACCATTCAAGGAAAACCTGAATTATTCCTCACAACGGATAACCCCGCTGTTGGAGACAAATCAAAATTAAATCCGGAAGATTTATTGGTTACAGCCATTTCCTCCTGCCATATGCTTTCCTACTTGTATGTTTGTGCAATGGAAGGAATTGTAATTACGGCATACACCGACAATGCCACAGGAATTATGATTGAAAAGGCAAGTGGAGGTGGAAGTTTTAAAGAAGTAACTTTGAATCCAATTTTTTATGTTGCCGATGAAACTATGGCAGAAAAAGCCATCGAGCTACATCACAAGGCTCACGAAATTTGTTTTATAGCCAACTCAGTAAATTTTGAAGTGAAGTGTAATCCAATCTGCAAAGTAGGATAAATAATTAAATGAAAATTTGCGTAGCACAGACAGAACCAATTAAAGGAAATGTTTCAGCCAATATTGAAGCACACAAAAGATTTATAGAGCTTGCTTTAACATTAAATGCAGAAGCAATTTTTTTTCCTGAACTTTCACTTACAGGTTACGAGCCAGAATTTGCAAAAAGATTGGCGACAAATGAAAATGATAATCGTTTAGATATCTTTCAAGAGACAAGTGACAAAAACAATATTATTATCGGGCTTGGATTGCCGACTGCAACTGAATCGCAAATCCGAATTAGTATGATAATTTTTGAACCAAACAAACCAAGACAAACATATTCAAAACAGCAACTGCATTCAGACGAATTTCCATATTTTGAGAATGGTGTTGAACAAGTAATAATCAAAACGGAAGATAGGAATATCGCACCAGCAATTTGTTACGAAAGTTTACAACCAACCCATTCTGAAAACGCTTTTAAACTTGGTGCTGATATTTATTTAGCAAGCGTAGCAAAATCTGCAAATGGCGTTGAAAAAGCTTATGATCATTATCCGAGAGTAGCAAAGCAATACGCAATGCCTGTATTAATGTCTAACTGTGTAGGTTTTTGCGATAACTTTTTAAGTGTTGGTAAAAGTTCTGTTTGGACAAAAAACGGAAAGTTAGTTGGGCAGCTTGACGACAGAACAGAAGGAATTTTATTTTTTGATACTGAAACGGAAGAAGTAATGGAGAGAAAAATATAAATCAAGCACATACAAACTAAATATAGATGATAGAACTTGCGTTGCACATCAAGCCAATTCCGACAGAAAATTAGAAAAACAAATTAGAGTTGGTGAAACTTTATTGACCATTTAGAGCATCATTTAAAACAAGTAATTGACTATTGAAAATAAAAAAACAATCACTAATACAGGTTTAGCAAAAGGGGCGGTTCAGTGCTCCGCAGACACATTTGAGGCTAATCAAACATTGGTTTTCCGCATTAACATTTGAGGTGAAAATAGGCATCTCCGCCGAACCCGAATGTAAGCTTGAACAAAATTAATATTTATGAATAGAACCTTATATTTTCTTATTCTAGTCTTAGCCCTTTCTAACACAGCTTATGGGCAACACGAGAAAATTACTGAAAAATGGAAAACTGAAAGCATCTATGACGGTAGTCTTGGCGAAATTAAGTACCACGTTTACAAGAATAAAATTAATGCCCTTAAGCCTTTAATTGTCTATCTACAGGGCTCTACGAACTTCCCTTTGTATTATCTAAGCCCAAATGGGAGATATTCTAGTAGCATCACTTTGAATGTTGACTCAATGAGTAATGATTATCATATTGTTCTTATTAGCAAACCGAATACACCTCTTGTTGACAGTATCGAAATAGCACCATCAGGAAGAAAGCAATATCCAATGAAGGAAGGATATCAAGAGAAGTATAGTCTAGATTGGCGAGCAAATGCCGCTGACAAGGTTATCGATGACGCATTAAAAAAGCTGAATATAGATAACTCAAGAGTCATTGTTTGGGGGCATTCAGAAGGTTCACAAGTGGCACCAGCAGTAGCGATAAAGAACAAAAACGTTACCCATGTAATCTCAATGATGGGCAACTCACTTAATCATTTGTATGACTTTATCCTTAATGAAAGAGTTTCCGCCTTAAATGGTGAAAAATCAAATGAGAAAGCACAGGCGACCATCGATTCTCTATATATCGAATTTGAAAAAATATACAATGACCCTCAATCCACAGAAAAAGAATGGTTTGGAGAAACATATTACAAATGGAGTAGTTTTTCTTTAACCTCACCATTGGAAAACATGCTGAAGCTTGATGTTCCCATTCTTTATATTGCTGGAGGAGAGGATCGCCATAGTATTTTAAATATGGACTATGCAAAACTCGAGTTTTTGAGAAAAGGAAAAGACAATTTAACTTATAAAGTATTTCCAAACTACGACCATTTTTTTATGGAGACTAAGACCGATAAATCGGGTAAAAATGAATGGATTGACCATTTGGATGAAGTCAATGGCTTTGCTTTAAAATGGGTAATTGAAAATTGATAAAAAACCTACACACAACAACAAAGAATTCGTGTGGTCTGTACGATCCAACATGAACCCTAGGTTGAGCGAACTGGAGCGATTTTGAAAGCCTTCCTAATCTTTTGCTGAATGAATGACAACAATACAAAAAGACTTTCCAGACTTGTAGCAATCTTAACAACTTTGCAAACAAGACGATTGATAACCTCTACATCACTTGCAGAAAAATTTGGAGTAAGCACAAGAACTATTTATAGAGATTTAAAAGCATTAGAGCAAGCAGGAGTTCCCATTTTGACAGAAGATGGCAAAGGCTACAGTTTAATGGAAGGTTATAAAATTCCACCAGTAATGTTTACCGAAAATCAAGCAAATGCTTTAATACTTGCAGAACAATTGGTTTTGAAAAATAGAGACAGTTCCCTAATAAAAGATTATGCTGAAGCCATAGATAAAATAAAAGCTGTTTTAAGACAAGCTGAGAAAGACAAAGCTAACTTGCTTTCAGTAAGAACAAAATTTGCAAAGCTTGAGGAATTTGAAATTAAGAGCAATATTTTATCTTCCTTGCAATATGCACTCACCAATTTCTATCTCGTAAAATTTGATTACATCAATGCCGAAAACAAAGAGAGTAAAAGAACTGTTGAACCTTTTGCTTTAATAAACACTACGGAAAGTTGGTTGTTGGTTGCTTTTTGTCATTTAAGAAAAGAATTTCGCTATTTCAGGCTTGACAGAATTCAAAAGTTACGAATTCAACAAGACAATTTCACTCCTCATAAAATGACACTTCAAGAATTCTTTGAAAAATATCATGGGCATTAAATACCCATGACATACCGTTGTCATTCGCTCATTCTACTTTTGGATCATAAATATTTAAAAGCAATAAAATGAGTATCAAAAAATTAATTTCAAGTTATGCTACGTACAATTTAAGTGCTAATCAGCATTTCGTAAAATGGTTAAGTAATCAATCAGAAGAACAACTACAAAAAGAGGTTCCTTCAAGCTTTAACAGTATCCTTCGAACCCTAAATCATATTTGGGCAATTGAAGAAATGTGGTGCACCAACGTATTCAAAAATGAAGATGTGGTAAATCGTTATGGTGTGGAAAACCTACAATCCAAAGAAGTATTCGATGGGTTGTTAAACCGATCAGCAGTAATTTCGGAGAAAGTAAAGCAATTAACAGACGAAGAATTTTCTGAAAAGATGCATATCAAAACACCTTGGTTTGAAGCAAACCTTACACTTGCAGAATATCTTCAACATCTTTTTAATCACGGTACTTATCATCGTGGGCAAATTGTAACAATGGGACATAGTTTGGGTTTTACAGAAATGCCATCGACCGACTTTTTATTTTATAGCATTATTCAGTCAAATAGATAATGATCTTAAAGGAGGTTGATGAATATTACCCAAAAACCAAACAGCATTGGAGAAAGTGGTTAGAGAAAAATCACATTCAGAAAGATGCTGTTTGGCTTATTTTTTATAAGAAACACACAAGCAAACCATCGGTAAATTGGAGTGATGCTGTTGATGAAGCACTATGTTTTGGATGGATAGATAGTAAAGCAGAAACGATAGACAAGGATACATACAGACAATATTTTTGCAAACGAAAGCCTAACAGCACTTGGAGTAAAATAAACAAACAAAAAATTGAAACCTTAACAGCAAAAGGATTAATGACACAGGTAGGTTTTGATGTTATAGAGATTGCCAAACAAAATGGTTCTTGGACAATTTTGGATGAAGCAGAAGAACTAATTATTCCACAGGAATTGGAAGAAGCATTTGAAAAGTTTGAGAACTCAAAAGACTATTTTTCATCGTTAAGCAAGAGCAAGAAAAAGATTCTACTACATTGGATAGCACTTGCAAAAACAGAAGCAACAAGACAAAAGCGAGTTTTAGAAATAGTAGAAAATGCTTCTCAAAAACAACAACCCCAACAATTCAGACCGAAAAAAGGCATATAACAAAAGGGAAGCTGTTGCACGGCCAATTTTTAAAAAAGCTCTTATATTTTAGCCACTGGTAATTTCTTCGCTAAGACTTAAGCCAGATGGTATTCCTTTGGGACAAAGGAAACGCAAATGAGGTGAATATAATTTATTATCATTAAGAAAATGGAAAAATACCCATTGATCGAAGACAGCTAGGGTCTGTAATTTTCCTTTCTTGCATGAGGGACATTGCGAGACTTTTTTCATAGAATAAACTTTCGAAAAGGCCGCCTATCTGCCATCAGCGCAATAGCCCCAAAATTGGGGATCATCTGGAATACGGTAGTAAAAGGATTTTCTTATATCAATCCAGAAGGATATCTGAACTTGGATCACAAAAGAAAGTTGGGATTGGTCAATCAAATAAAAAACAAATTGATAAATTCGGTTTGAAAATGAAGACTTAGATCTCGAAATTGGCCAGATTGGAGGTTTTTTATTTACGTTAGTCAGAAGCTAAAAAAACGTTACGATAACACGAAACAGATAAGTAAAATTAAACAATGCGAAAATTATCACTTTTCATTGCCACAAGTTTAGACGGATACATTGCAAAACCAAATGATGATCTAAGTTTTCTAAAATTAGTTGAAAAGGAAGGGGAAGACTACGGTTATTCAGAATTTACGTCAAATATCGACACCATAATTCTTGGGAGAAAGACCTATGATTATGTGCTTAAAGAAATAGGCTCTTCTTATTACGACAACGGACAACGTGACGTTTATGTAATTACAAGAACTGAAAGACCAAAAATTGGCAGAACTACTTTTTATGCAGGAAACTTGACTGAATTAATTCATCAACTTAAATCTAAAGATGGATTGGACATTTACTGTGATGGTGGAGCAGAAATTATTAATGAGCTTTTACAGCAAGACTTGATAGACGAATTTATAATTTCAGTTATACCAGTTTTGGTTGGCAACGGGACAAGATTATTCAAAGACAATAGACCCGAACAGCAACTTGAGTTTGTGAGTGCAAAGTCATTTGATACAGGTTTAACACAATTGTATTACAAGCGAAAAAGATAGTATGGCAACAAAAAAGACAAAAAGAACTTGTAAGCATGGACACACATTCTATAAAAGTACAGATTGTCCGACTTGCCCTACATGTGAGAAATTAAAAAAACCTGTAACGGGATTTTTAGCTTTGCTAAGTAATCCTGCAAGAAATACATTACTTAATAACGGAATTGACACCGTTCAAAAATTATCGACCTATACTGAAAAGGAAATCTTGAATTTACACGGAATAGGAAAGGCTTCATTACCTACATTTAAAAAAGCTCTTGAGGATGAGAGTTTAACGTTCAAACAAAAGGAATGAAAAGGAAAGTCGACCGAACAACAACTAAAGATTGGTGCGTTTAGTGAGACTGAATGTGTCCAAGGTTGGCCAAACTAGAGCGTTTTCACCAAGTGTTCCCAATCTCTTTTAGGATTCAGAAATCCTTTTTTTGAGGAATAGGATAGGAGATTAGAAATAAATCAAAATTGAAGATTTTAATTTAGGTTTGCTAGAAGCAAGTGGAATGGTACCAACATGTAAATAAAATAATAGCACATAAAATGAAAAATTTTGACTGGACAACATTTACGAGAAAAATAGCGATTAAAGCACGGTTAACTGACATATATAAGGCTTGGACTAGTGCGTCAGAAATTGAAAAATGGTTTTTAAGTAAGGCTACTTTTATGGATACTAACAAAAAACCAATTGGTAAAGACTCTTCCATTGAAAAGGGATTTACCTATGAATGGAATTGGTATTTGTTTGATGTTACAGAGCAGGGTAAAATTATTGAAGCGAATGGAAAGGATTATATTCAGTTCACTTTCGCCGGAGAATGTTTAGTTGATATTAAACTCTCTGTACAAGATGATTATGTGTTAGTAGAATTAACACAAAAAAATATTCCGACAGATGAACTTTCAAAACAAGGAATCCGATTAGGGTGCGCTTCAGGTTGGTCATTCTTCCTTGTAAACTTAAAATCTGTTTATGAAGGTGGCCTTGACCTAAGAAACAAAGACACTAACTTTAGCGGAATGGTGAATAATTAAAATGAGAAAAGAATGTGAGTCGCTAACAACGAAGGATTCGTGTGGTCGGAACGACTGAATATGATCAAGGTTGAGCAAATTGGTGTTTGTTGCATGCAAAACGTTTGTAACTATTTCAATCCTCATTGGTGATGGGTTCCAACGGGAGCGCTTTTGTAAAGCATTCCTGACCTAACTTAGGATTTGAATCTGCTTTCTTGGTGGGTAGTTTTCTCAGAAGAATAACATGGGATATTTGCATTAATCCAAATTAGAGAATTTTATTTGTATTAGTCAGAATTAAAATGAACAAGCAGCAAATTGTAGAATGGTTGCTAGAAGGTGATGTCTACATACAATATCAAGTTTGGCGTGATTTGTTGGGAGTTGACAAAAAGAAACTTCAGGACAGAATAGCGAAGGAAGGATGGGGTCTAAACTTTCTGTCAAAACGCAATTCAGATGGCCATTGGGGCGATAGATTCTATCAACCCAAATGGACTTCTACCTTTTATACATTACTTGATCTTCGAAATCTAAATTGCTCCTCAAACAATAAAATTATCAAAGAAGCTATTGAGCTTGTTTTGCGAAATGGTAAAGCCGATGATGGTGGAATTCCATTGGGGCCATCTACAACTCAGCGTAGTGATGTCTGTGCGAACGGGATGTTTTTAAATTATGCTTCCTATTTCCATACGCCTGAAAAGAAATTGCATTCCATTATTGACAGTATTTTAGATCAGATTATGCCAGATGGTGGATTTAACTGCAGAACAACAAGAAGTGGAGCTAAACATAGTTCTTTGCATACTTCATTATCAGTACTTGAAGGTTTAACAGAATTTCAAAAAGCAGGATATACCTATAGAGAAGACGAAATCCTTCTGGCCAAAGAAAGTGCAATAGAGTTTATATTGTTACATCAGTTATTCCTGTCTGACAGAACAGGTCAAATTATAAGTAAGAACTTTTTGAAGCTAACTTATCCGTGCAGATGGAGGTATGATATACTTCGAGCCATGGACTTTTTTCAATATGCTGGGATTGCTTGGGATAACAGAATGGAAGCTGCAATAGGTATTCTGAAATCAAAACGAAATAAGGAAGGTACATGGAATATGGCAGCTGCTCATGTCGGACAGGTGCACTTCCACATGGAGAAAGCTGGTAAGCCAAGTAGATGGAATACACTCCGAGCTTTGCGTGTAATGAAACATTTTCAAATAGAATAAGCTAAATGAGTTTGGCGAATGTTTGGAATGAGTAAATTGAAATGCTCCTTAGATACATTCTCAGAGAAATATCTTCCAAGATCGGAAAGGAACTTAGGGAAGCGATATCACAAATACCATTGAAAAATAAAAATAATGAGTAAAACTCGGATTGGTAAAGCGAATAAAAAATGAATCGATAGATTCGATCTGAAAATGAAGACTTAGCTCCTCGAAATCAGCTAGATTAGAGGCTTATATTTTTGTTAGTCAGGATTTTAAAGAACGATCTTGCTAAAAGAAACATTCATAGGACTTTTGAGAAACTATACAGACAATGACCGTCTAGCAGAAGAACTATGGACTGAAATTGAGAAAAACTATTCGGGTAAAAAGAGATTTTATCATACTTTAAAGCACCTAGAAAATTTACTGGCTCAACTCACCGAAGTAAAGGGAGATATACAAAATTGGGACACTATTTTGTTTACACTTTACTATCACGACATAATTTACAACGCTACAAAATCGAACAACGAAGAAAAAAGTGCTGAACTTGCTGAAAAACGACTGCAACAAATTTCTGTTTCTAATGACAAAATAGAACTTTGTAAACAACAAATTTTAGCGACCAAATCACACCTAAAATCAATTGACAGCGATACAAACTATTTTATTGATGCCGACCTTTCAATATTGGGGCAAGATTGGGAAACCTATTCATCGTATTACAAAAACTTAAGAAAAGAATTTTCTATTTATCCTGACTTCGTTTACAATGCAGGACGCAAAAAAATATTACAGCATTTTTTGACAATTGACAGAATATTTAAGACAGACGTTTTTTTTAGTAAGTTTGAAACTCAAGCAAAAAGAAATTTAACGAATGAACTAAATCTTTTATAAATAAGGTTTTAAGTAAGTTATTTCGTAAAAAATCATCTCGAAACCCAGAAGGCGATTTTACTGTAACAATTAGAAACGACTTTGTGGAGTTGAACAACTTCGTTAGAAAAAATAGAATAGATATCTAAAAAATGTGCTTGGTGGATCAGAGCAGGTGTTTTTCCTAGGAAGAAATGGATAAAGATGGCAAAGGTAAAATTTGTGGGATCAGTCTTAACTGCAGAGAACCCAGATTATTTACTTCATCTAACGGAGAAAGTTTTGTGACAACAGCGACTGAAACTATCAGGGTAGAAGAAATTCAATACAGCTTAAAAGGCGTAAAGGTGAAATGTAAAATTTTGAGACAAAAAAAGTAGGTGAAATAATAATATAAACTACAAAAAAATGATAACGAAAAAAGAATTACTTCAGTTATCTCAAATACACAACACTCATTGTGTATCGATATTCATACCAACACATAGTGCTGGAGAGGAAACTTTAAAAGGAAAAGATGCTTTAAATCTTAAAATCCAACTTAAAGAAATTAAATCAAAATTGGAAGGTAATGGCATGAGCTCCAATGAAATTGAGACGTTTACTAAATCAATCAACGATTTAGTAAATAATAAAGAGTTTTGGCGGCATCAGTCAGGTGGATTGGCGATTTTTTTATCAGATAATGTATTCCAAACATACACTTTACCAATACATTTTGAGGAATTTAATTACTTATCAAATGAGTTTTATTTGAAGCCAATAATACCCTTATTCAACGGAGACGGGTTGTTTTATTTACTCACTTTAAAACAGGATAGAGTAAATTTATACGAAGGAACAAGGCATAGTATAACAGAAATTACTGATAATGATTTAATTCCATCCCGTTTAGAAGACATTGTAGGCTACGATTATGAGGAAAAAAGTTTACAATTCAGAACTCAACAAGGTAACAAAAGCGCAGGTTCGTTTCACGGCCATGAGGACAATGATTCCAAGGAAAAAAAGGAATTAATGCAATATTTCAGAGCAATTGACAAAGGGCTGATGCAAATATTACATGACGACCAAACCCCACCATTGATAATTTGTTCTTTGGACTATTATTTCCCAATTTATCAGGAAGTTAATACTTATCAAAATCTTTTCACTCAACACATTTCTGGCAATCCGACTGATAAGGATATTTTTGTATTACATGAAGAAGCCTGGGAATTAATAGAACCATATTTTAATAAAACCAAGAATGCGAAACTAGACAAGTTTTCGTCTCTTGCAGGAAGTGGGAAAACATCTTCTGATATCAATGAACTATTTATAGCCGCTTTTGAAGGAAAAATTGATACACTTTTTATAGAAAACAAGGCTGATGTATATGGTACTTACAATCCATTAACACAGGAGGTAAAAATAGAAGATGTACATAAATCCTCTAATGTTTCTTTAATGAATCTTCTTGCAATAAAGGTTTTAGAAAACCGAGGAACCGTATATTTAATAGAAAAAGATCATATGCCCGTGAAATCAACAAAAATAAACGGACTCTTTAGATATTAAAAAGACAGTCACTAACAACTAAGGATTCGTGTGGTCGGTGCGACTTAATATGAGTCCAGCTGGAGCGCTTTTGCAAAGTGTTTTTAACCTAACTTAGAATTTGCGATCCTATTCTCGGAGAAATAAGATAGGAGATTGGAAGTACCCCCAGTTTAAGGGTTTTTTATTTACGCTTGTTGCAACCGTATGAAATACTGATAACAAACAATGATCAACAAGAAATTTTATTTGCAAAATAAACACAATAAAATATGCTGACAGAAATAAATCCTAAGTTACCCATGCGAGACAAAGCGGTAACGAAAGACTATTACGTGAATAAATTAGGGTTTCAACTTTTCGGTGACATTGACTTTGATGGTTACTTAATGGTTTATAAAGACAAAATTCAAATTCATTTTTTTGAGTTCAAAGACCTTAACCCAAAAGAAAACTATGGACAAGTTTATATCAGGACAAACGACATTGATAAACTTCACCAAACATTTTTGGACAGCAAAATTTCAATTCACCCGAACGGGCACTTAGAAACAAAACCTTGGGGACAAAGGGAATTTGCTTTGCTTGACCCAGACAACAACTTATTGACTTTTGGAGAGAGCGTAAAATGAAAAATATATTTTGGCAAACAGAAAAAACAACGACAGCCACTAATGAATAGACGACATTAAACATAAGCCCATGATATGCTAATGCCATGTCGGCAGTCAAGTATCACATTTATCTGCCGTAGGTATGACCACCATGTCCTAACAAACACTTACGTTCTTCAAAATCTGCAACTACAACTTACAAATGGCGGCAATAGACCCGAACAATTTAGTCATCTAAAGGTGATAAATTCAGGCGCACTTATTTTAAAAGCCGTTCCAACTGAACCTTAAATAATTTCCCAATAGGCACTGTGTAATTATCAAGAAATATCTGGTTTCCTTCTATGCGTTTGATGTGTTTTTGTGCCACCATAAACGATCGATGTACCTGAATCAAACCGTCTGTTGGAATATGTTCAGTTAGTGAAGATAATGTTCCGCGTAAGGTGATGATCTCTTCTTTTAGCACAATTTTAATATAATTACCTGAAGCCTCTACAAACAAAATATCATCAAGTACCACTTGTATATATTTGTTTGTTGAACGTAGAAAAATTCTTTCCGGCTTTCCATCACTCACTTCATTTTGTATAGTAGATGTTACTTTGAGCGCATCTATGCTTGCCTTATTAACGGCCTTCAAAAAGCGTTCGAATGAGAAAGGCTTCAATAAGTAATCCACGATATTCAATTCATATCCTTCCAATGCATGCTCTTTGTAGGCAGTGGTAACAATTACTTTCGGTTGATTGGGCAGTGTCTTTAGAAACTCAAACCCGTGCAGCTTAGGCATGTTTAAATCAAGAAAAATCAGATCAACGGTATTGTTATTGAGATAGTCGATCGCTTCAATAGCATCGTAGCAGTCTTGCATCAGTTGCATGTTGGGCAACAATGCACAATACTTCTTGATGATGTCATGCGCAATCGATTCGTCATCCACTATCATGTATTTGATACTCATAAATGAAGCCTTAATCGAATCTTATAAATGTCGGCTTGGCGGGAGGATATTTCAAGCTCATGTTTGTTCAAATAAACTAATTCTAATCGTTGTCGAAGGTTATTCAGACCAATTCCTTCACTATCGCTCTTCTCGTCTACATCAAAGTTATTTTCAATTTCAAAATCAACAAGCTGCTTTGTGGCCCTTAAGCGAATGTGAACGAAAGCATCTTTTCTTAGTTTTTCTACTCCATGCTTAAAAGCATTTTCCACCATAATAATAAATAGTAAGGGCATGATTTTAATACTACGATCTTCTGCCTCTATATCAAAACGAATGGCAATCTCCTTATGGTAACGCATTCGATGTAAATCCATGTAGTTTTCAAGATAGGTTATTTCATCAGCTAAGGTTACCCAATCATTTTGTCCTTCATAGATACTGTAGCGCATCATGTCGGATAATTTGAGAATTAACTGCTGTGCTTTAGCCGTGTCTTGCTCTACTAATCCATACAGGTTATTCAATGTATTGAAAAAAAAGTGTGGGTTTACCTGACTTTTCAAATGCATTAATTCAGCTTGTGTTTTTTCCTTTTTGAGTAGGAGTATGAATTTGATCTGAATAATTACCCAACGTATCATCCAGACTGCCATCGAAGTGAAAAACAATAGACTGAAAATTACAAACCCTTCATCCTCTCCAAATAGATCATTGAAAACCACAATGACAATGGTCGTCAAGATAAAAAGGTAAGGCACCAGCCTTTGAAGAAGTTGTTTATTGAAAGGTTTTTTTAATAAAGTCATCTCACAAAACTATGCAAAATTCAAGTTGCATCTAATAGTTGTTGCAGATGTATCTGTGCGTGTGACGAACGCACAGTTTATATGGATCAATTGATTTTAATTGTACCATAAGCAATCCACACCTACAATATACCCATCCGTCCCAGTTGTTTTTTCAATTCTTTTCTCCACCCTAGTATTGGATCAAAATTTACTTAATCATGGACAAACTAATCATAACTGATCTTTCTAAAACATATAACAACGGAGTTAAAGCACTTCAAAATATTTCATTACAAATCCCCAAAGGTATGTTTGGACTGCTGGGATCTAATGGAGCAGGCAAATCAACACTCATGCGTACACTAGCGACCTTACAGGAAGCTGACTCCGGAAGTATTCAATTGGGAAGGCTCAATATTTTAGAGCACCCGAATGAACTGCGAAAAATATTGGGTTATCTGCCACAGCAATTTGGTGTATATCCGGCACTTTCTGCTGAGATGCTATTGAACCATTTGGCGGTATTAAAAGGAATAATGAATCGAAGAGAGCGTAAAGAAATTGTACACGCACTTCTTCATAAGGTAAATCTGTATGAGGTTCGAAAGCAAAAATTGGGAGAGTTCTCAGGAGGAATGAAGCAACGCTTTGGTATTGCTCAGGCCTTGTTGAATAATCCAAAGCTATTGATTGTCGATGAGCCAACAGCAGGCTTAGACCCAGTAGAGCGGAACCGGTTTTATAACCTGTTAAGTGAAGTGGGAGAGCAAACTATCGTGATACTCTCCACGCACATTGTTGACGATGTAAAAGAATTATGTACCATGATGGCCATTATTAACAAAGGCAAAGTGGTTGTTCAGGGAAATCCCCTGCAAATCATAGAAAGCCTTAATGGGCGATTGTATGAGAAAACCATACCCAAAAACGAATTGGAACACTACAAAAAGGAGTATCACGTGATCAGTGACCGCTTGTATTTAGGGAGGCAATTGGTTCATGTGCTCAGTGACACCCATCCTGGGGAATCGTTCAAACCTATTGAGGCCAACTTGGAAGATGTCTACATGTCTCAAATTTTTAACGCCTAATCTCAACACATCATGCTATACGAATTTTTCATATTCGAATTGAAATATAGATTGAAAAGACCTGAAACGTATTTCTTCTTTCTCCTTCTATTCTTGTTATCATTAGTAGGCGTTGAATTTGTATTTCAGGGAATAGATTTAGGATTGGTCAAGAAGAATTCTCCACTCGTGATTGCTAAAGCCATGGGTGCTATTACGGGATTGTCCATGATTATTGGATCTATGATTATGGGTGTTCCTGTACTACGTGACTTTCAGTACGATATTACTTCACTTATTTATGTCAACCCTATCTCCAAGAAGGATTACTTATTAGGTCGTTTCTTAGGATCCTTCGTCGTTTTATTCTGTATTTTCAGTGGTGTGTTATGGGGAATGATGCTCGGAGAATTTATGCCCTGGAACGATCCAAAAGAGTTTTTGCCCTTTCAATTTATAAATTATCTGCAACCCTTTCTTTGGGTGGTTCTGCCTACCTTGTTTTTTGGAGCTTCAGTGTTTTTTGCTACTGGTGCGCTCAGCAAAAATCTAATGGTAGTGTACACGCAGGGTGTAGTCATTTTTGTTTTGTTTATGATCACCAAAGGCATTACCAATGAAACTTTTCAAGCCTTACTGGATCCCTTTTCATTGACCACATTAACCAAAGCAAGTAAGGAGTGGACGGTAATGGATAGAAATGCTCTACTTATTCCTGTGTCGGGGATTATGCTGCTTAACAAACTCTTCTGGATAGGGTTGGGCATTTCCGTCCTGACGATTGGCTACATCAAGTTTAAGTTGATGGTAGTAAATGAAAAGGCTTTCAATAGAAAGCAGAAACAAAAAGTTAAAACCTTGCCGGATACGTTCACTAAGCGGCTACCCTCAGTTACATCTGTCTATCATCGTAAGGCACAGTTCGCACAGCTATTACTCAATGCTTGGTTTCATAGTGTTTCCATACTCAAGCTCAAATCCTTTTGGGCGATTATTCTGTGCTGTTTTATTATTATTCTTGTCAACTCGGTGAGTTTAGGCACCTCCTATGGAGTAGATAGTTATCCAACCACGTATCTCATTATCGAAGAATTGCGCGAGATGTCCATTTACTTCTTCATGATCATTTTGGTTTTTTATTCCGGTGAAATTATGTGGAAGGAAAAGGACGTAAAGCTTGACCTCATTTATGACGCCACGCCCTTCTCTAGTTTTGTTAATGTGAGCAGCAGATTTCTGGGATTACTACTCATCTATGCCATTGTCATGCTTTCTCTTATTGCCGCCGGCATTCTGTTTCAAACATTGAACGGCTACTATCGCTACGAATTGGATGTCTATTTCTTTGGATTCTTTTTAGAGCTATTTCCATTCCTAGCTTTGTACACATTTGCGGCGATATTTCTTCAGGCACTTACCGGAAATAAGTTTATGGGGATGCTTGCCACCATTGCATTCGCGATCATCAATGTCGCTATAGGTATATTTGGTTTGGAACATGCCTTACTCAACTTTGGTGGACATGCCCTGGCCACCTACTCGGATATGAATGGTTATGGGCACTTTCTGACTGCCTATCTCTGGGTGAAAATCTATTGGCTGTTGTTTGGGCTGCTGCTCTTGATCTTCGCTAGTATCTTAATGATAAAGGGGAACGAAACAGAATTGAGGAAACGATGGAGGAGTGGGATAAAGCAAATTGGAAAACCTTTAGTAACATTTAGCATAGTATGCTCAGGTCTCTTCATTGGCATAGGTGGGTACATTTTTTATAATACCAATGTGTTAAATGAATTCTGGACAACAGGTGAGCAAAATAATTTTAGAGCTGATTATGAAAAGACGCTAAAGCAGTTTGAATATATTCCACAGCCAAAAATTATAGATGTCAACCTGCAACTTGATCTGTTCCCATCACAAAGAGCCTATGAAATAACAGGCTATTATATTGTCACCAATACATCGCAAAAACCCATTCGTGAAATTCATGTACAAAAGCTAATTGAGTCAAATGTAGAATTAATGGATATAAGCTTTGACCGTAGAGCGACTGTTAACAACACATTTAACAAATATCATTACATAATTTACGAATTGAGCCAACCCTTAGCTTCTGGTGATACCCTAAAAATGAACTTCAGACAAACCTTACAGCCAAAGGGTTTTGAAGCGGATAATTCCGATACCGACGTGGTATACAATGGAACCTTCTTCGACAATGCCGACCTGCCGAGTTTTGGTTATCAGAAAAAATATGAACTGCAGGATGAAGACGATCGAAAAGATTTTAAACTGGCTCCACGATTGCAAAAAGCCCAACGTGATGATGTAAGAGAATTGATGAATGCACGCAGCGGAAGTGATTCGGATGGTATCACCTTAGACATAGTAATCAGTACAGAAGCTCCACAAACAGCACTCACTTCCGGCGATTTATTGGCAACATGGAATTCGGATGGTCGCAATTATTTTCACTACAAAACCAATCAGTCAATCATTCACTTTTATCCCATAGTATCAGGTCACTATGAGGTAATGAGAGACACTTCAATTCCATCAGGCAATACTTCAAAGGAGCTTGTTGATTTAGAGATTTATTACCATAAAGGACATGAATATAACCTCACTCGTATGATGGAATCCATGAAAATGTCGTTGGACTATTACAGCACTCATTTCAGTCCGTACCAATACAAGCAACTTCGTATCGTGGAGTTTCCAAGGTATCGATCATTTGCCCAATCTCTGCCAGGCATCATTCCTTTTTCGGAGGCTATCGGTTTTATTATGGATATTGATGATGAAAAAGATGTGGATATGGCATTTTATATTACTGCGCATGAAGTGGCTCACCAATGGTGGGGCCTACAACTGGAAGCTGCAAACGTACAGGGACAAAACATGATTTTGGAGACACTGGCGCAATATTCTGCGATGATGGTACTTAGAGAAAAATATAGTGATGAAAAAGTTCAACAATTCTTAAAACTTCAATTGGATGATTACACAGAAGCTAACTTAAAGTCAAAAAAGGAGGAACTGCCATTAGTCTTGGTTGAAAATGAAGAACACATCTATTACAATAAAGGAGCACTTGTTATGTACGAATTACAAAAACATATTGGGGAAGAAAATGTAAATAATGCATTACAGGATTTTTTGAATGATTGGCATTCCTTTAACAATCTCAAAAAACCAAATCGTTACGCTACTACCTTGGACTTAATGCAGTATTTTCGAGAAGTTACCCCGGATTCGTTGCAATATGTTTTAACAGATTTGTTTGAACAGGTGGATAGCATTAAGTAGGATGTTAGTTAACAAGTAAGACTTTATCAATCCATGGTTGTGGAACACTGTGAAAGTATCATGTAAGTTTAGGATATGAGAGATGGTAGTCTATAAGACAAGCTTTCATAGAGTGCCTTCTTATTCGTCTCGCAAGGAATTTACCGGATTGATTAGTGCTGCTTTAAGGGACTGAAAGGTGACGGTTAGTAAGGCTATTCCCATTAGCCCAATTGCTGTGTATACATAAACTGCTAAGCCAAGTGTAGTATGATAGGCAAAACCGGAAAGATAGGTTTTTGCCGTATACCAGGCTAAGGGGAATCCGATAAGCAATCCCAATAAGGTCAGGATCGTGAAATCCTTTGAAATCAGGAACCATAATTGGCCAGTTGATGCACCAAAGACTTTTCTAATACCCAACTCTTTGACCCGCTTGGCCGCAGCAAAGGAAGATAGTCCAAATAGCCCTAAACATACAATCAGCAACGCAACAACGGTAAAGCCCAATGATAATTTGCCCAGTACTTTTTCCATTTGATATTCTCGTTCAAACGCTTCATCTAAAAAACTATACTCAAATGGCTGATCCGGACTGAGCTTTTTTAGCGTTTTTTCAATGTGAGTCAGACTTTCATCCATCTCATACCCTTTATTAGTTTTGATATAATAATGGAAGCCCACGTTAGTAGAATACATAAAAACCATAGGTTCAATGTCTTCTCTAAGACTATTGTTGTGGAAATCTTCTGTAACACCAATAACCTGCCCTAAACCATTCCATACATCCAGTTCCATACCAATGGCCTCTTCAGCGTTGATCCCCATCACTTCAATGGCTTTTTTATTGAGCATATATAGTGGGGTTTGCGGCTGCTCTAAGGAAAAATTCCTCCCAGCCACCAAGGGGATACCCAAAGTTGGAAGGAAATCTTGGTCACAGCGTAGCAGTTTGAAGAAAATAGTACTGCCTTCTGGCTTTCCACTCCATGATACCTCATCGGTTACGATAGGGATGGTCAGGATATCACTCCCAACAAAACCTGCACTTTGTATCCCCGGAAAATTCAGTAACTCCTGTTTGAAAACCTCTGGGTTTCTCAATACCTCTTGCTCAGGATCGATTATAATGACGTTTTCTTTCTCATATCCAAGGTCTTTCTTGGTGATGTAGTCTAACTGGCTATAGACCGTCAAGCTGCCGACTACTAGTATGACTGATGCAGCCAACTGAATTACGACTAAAGACTTTCTCAACCTTGATCCTGTCAACATAGGCGTTTTGCCCCCTTTCAGTACTGAAATAGGTTTGAAAGAGGATAGAAAAAAGGCAGGGTAAGCTCCTGCCAGCAAGCCACAGATCAGGGTCAATAGGCCAGCCCCTAGCAGAAATGTATTGTCCAAATCCCTCCCTGTGATGTTTTTTCCTGTGATTTCACTAAAGTAAGGCAGAAGTGAATTGACCAGCACAAGGGACAATCCCAGCGCCATGAATGAAAGAATGGTTGATTCCAATAAAAATTGCAGCATCAGGCCAGATCTTCCGGAGCCAATTACTTTTCTCACTGCTACTTCCTTGCCTCTGGTAGAAGCTCTGGCAGTAGCAAGGTTGGTGAAATTGATGCAAGCCATGACTAAAATAATCAGCCCTATCAGACAGAATAGAACCACTTTTTCTATCTTTCCCCCAGCCTCCTGACCATTTTCGAACTTGGAGTATAATCTTGATCGGGAGTATTGAAATAAAAATGGGCTACTAGTACACTCAGGACAGTTTTTGGATACCAATGGGGAAAGCTTCAGGTTAGCTGTTTCTACATCTGTACCATGGTGCAAGACTACGTAAGTACGCGTACCCCCACTTGGCCAGTTACGTGACCAAGGATTTTCTTCAAGAAAAATTTCAAATGGAAGGACAAAATCAAACTGAATAGTGGAATGTGCAGGGATATCGGCAAAGACACTGTTTACCACCAATTGGTGCTGTTGGTTGACTTCTATCAGCTTTCCAATTGGATCCTTATCTGCAAATAGCTTTTCAGCCAGTTTTTCGGAGATGGCGATGGTATTCTGATTTCCGTTCAGGGTTTCCATCCTCCCTTTGAGCATGGGAAAACTAAAGATTTGAAAAAGAGCTGGTTCAGCATATATTCCATTTTCAAGGAATGAATTTTTCTCATGTTTGAGGAGCAGCTTTTCATTCATGCTTGTCCGTGCAATCATTTCCACCTCAGGGATTTCCTGTTCTATAGCTTCGGCCAATATAGAAGGAGTAGCCCCATGGGTCTTGATTTCTCCGTCAGGATAGGTATTGTTGATCAAGACACTATAAATGCGGTCAGACTTATCGTGGAACCCGTCATATTTCCACTCGTCAATTGCCCAAAGCAAGATCAACATACAAGTGGCAAGCCCTACTCCAAGACCCAGTACATTGATCATGGTATACCCTTTATGGCGAAAGAGGTTGCGAAAGGAAGTCTTCAAGTAGTTTTTTATCATATCAAAAAGGTTATTTTCTATATATACCATTGCTCAAAATGACATAAATAGAAAATTTATGTTTTCGAATACCATGCCAAGCGCAAAATACTGAAAATCAGTGCGTATTAATACAATTTTCTCATACACACGTTCGCTAGCGGACTTTGTCGTTCGGTAGCGAACATTGTGTGATTATTGCAAATGAGGTTTTCCCAGTTTCGGCAATTGCCAAGGGAATTTCGATCAATTAACGAATTATGTCAAAAGCTTATGAATGAGGTCGTATAAAAGAAAAATGGAGCAGTTAGAAGTGAATGATTTTCTGCTGCATAGAGGTATGAAAAGCATCAAAATATAACAGTTATAAGCAAAAAAAGTGAGAGGGGTTAATTGCATAGTCTAACTGGAGAATTTCTAATTTATCTGAAGGTTTACAATCCATTTTTCTATAAGTTAGTTTTCATAGAGGGGTAAGGTAATAGCTGCTGGCTGTTACGATTTTGAATTTGTAAGAGGACGGAATTCCATGTATCTCCATATAAGGTTAGCTATTCCAGACTCAAAAGAGGAAAATCAGATTGGTCGAGCTGATATAAAAATCATTATATTCGGACTGAAAATGATGACTTAGCCATCAAAATCAGTCAGATTGGAGGTTTTTATTTTCGTTAGTCAGAACCTCATTCAAACCGAATATCTATCTCTTTAAGAAAAAACTGAAACTATGAAAAGGGAAGAAAAACATCCCCAGCAACTTCTCAGAAATCAAGAAGAAGAGCCTACCGATAAACTCTTCAAGGGTATTCTTGATAAGCCAATTTATGATATTTTGGATAAAGTTAACCAGAATATTGCGGCAGCAGGACTTACGCTTAATTGGAGATACTACAAAGATGGAAAGGCTTGGTTAGGTAAAGTTACATATAAGAAAAAAACAATTGTTTGGTTATCTGTTTGGAAAGAGTATATCAAAGCGGGATTCTATTTTACCGAAAAAACTCGTCAGGGTCTTATGGATTTAGATTTCAATGATGCGATTAAGTCTTCATTTGCTGGTGCAAAACCGATTGGGAAACTCATTCCATTGATTCTTGAAATAAATGATAAAGAAAGGTTGAGTGACTTTAATATTATCCTCAATCATAAAAAGAACCTTGCATAAAATTCAATTAGATGAACTTAAACTGGTATTGCAGATGAGTTCTTTAGCTTCCTGAACCCATATCCTGAGATTGGATGATTTGTGCCCAAAGCTATTCTTCTAAAATCTCTTTTACTCTTCCAACTTCACCAGTTTCCAACATTACCTTGATGCCATGAGGGTGGAAGGTAGATTTAGTGAGGATTTTCTTCACAAATCCATTGGTTAAATCTCCCGTTCTCTGATCTTGCTTTTGGACAATTTCTACCTCCCGCCCTATTTTTACATCGTTTCTATTCCTTCCATCAGCCATACACTAAAAATTTTGTTTGAACATGAAATTCTATGTTTAAGCTTTTCAGCTTAAAATAGATCATTGTTAACACCATCAAGTTTCTAAAAGTATTATCCATTCCTAGAAAAGAAAGGTGAAGATAAAAAATTGGCGCATCACAAATGGCAATCTATTTTGATTATTTATGGTAAGCAATTGAAAATGGCATTGGAACAAAAATTACCTAAATTTCCATCCTGCTTGAGATCGATCATAAGAGCAAAAAAATGAGTACACAGAAAATAGAACTCAGAACTGTTAACGTAACCCGCTATGTCACACCATTGCGCGAGGGTGGTTCCATGCCTGCCATTGTGGAGGCAGATGACGGTTTTTTGTATGTTATAAAATTCCGCGGAGCCGGACAAGGTACTAATGCACTCATTGCTGACCTGATAGGAGAGGAGTTGGCACGCGCTATTGGACTCCATGTGCCGGAACTGGTTTTTATGAACCTAGCAGAAGGTTTTGGCCGAAGCGAAGGCGATGAAGAAATTCAGGATCTCTTGAAATTTAGTGTGGGCCTGAATTTGGGAGTTCACTATTTATCAGGAGCCATTACTTTTGACCCAACTGTTACCACGCTTGATCCTTTAGTGGCCTCTAAAATTTTGTGGCTGGATTGCCTTTTGATCAATATCGACCGCACCCACCGCAACACCAATATGCTTATCTGGAATAAGGAACTTTGGTTGATTGATCCGGGAGCCTCCCTTTATTTCCACCATAATTGGAGTAATTGGGAAGCCCATATAAAGACGCCATTTGCTTTGGTGAAAAACCACGTTTTGTTGGAGCAGGCCACACAACTTGAGGAAGCAGACAAGATCTGTAAGGAGCAGTTAACAAAAGATTTGGTGGAAGGCATCGTGGCTTTAATTCCTGAAGATTGGCTGAAGGAGGAAAGCCTTTTTGAAAGCAAAGAGGAGCAGCGGAATGCATATGCTACCTTTTTGCTCACGAGAATGCAACATTCAGATATTTTCATAAAAGAAGCACAAAATGCACGGAAAGAACTTATTTGATTATGCAGTGATTCGCGTGGTGCCGAGGGTAGAACGTGAAGAATTCCTGAATGTAGGAGTGATTGTATATTGCAAGGTTGAGCAATTTTTGCAAATCAAATATAAACTGGATCATCAGCGCTTGCTGGCTATATTTCCTGAGCTTGATTTGGAACTAGTAAGTGCTAATTTACAGGCGATGGAGCAAATATGCCTGGGTGCAAAGGCGGGTGGTGCAATTGCAGGGTTGGACAAAGCCTCCCGCTTTCGTTGGCTCACGGCAACACGGAGCACAGTAATTCAGCATTCTAGTGTGCATCCAGGATATACGGAGAATGCAGCTAAAACATTGGAAAGGCTTTTTGCAGAACAGGTTTTGTGAATCGTTCCTAATTTATCCAATGACTTGCAATCTTTTTGATAGGTAATTAATTTTCAAAGACAAATAAGATAAGAGCTTTGAAATAAATCGAATTTGAGGTTTTTATTTTCATAAGTAAGAATTGTGAAAGCGGCATAGACAATCAAAAATAGATGGAACAGGAATTTATACTTAGATCTTGGAAAGCTGAAGACATAAACAGTTTAGTTAAATATGCCAACAACTGGAATATTGCCAAGAATTTGACTGATAAATTTCCATTTCCATATTCAGAAGACAATGGAAAGGCATTTATTGAATATGCGACACAAGGTGACCCGGTATCCATCTTCGCAATTGACATTGAGGGTCAGGCTGTGGGTGGGATTGGCATTCATCCGCAAGATGATATCCATAGAAAAAATGCTGAACTTGGTTATTGGTTAGGAGAGCCCTTTTGGGGGCAGGGTATCGTTACTAGGGCAATCAAGCAAGCCGTAAACTTTGCTTTTAATACATTTGACATTGATCGTGTGTTTGCCAGGCCCTTCGAAACAAACATCCCTTCACAAAAAGTTTTGGAAAAAAATAACTTCATCTTGGAAGGTAGGTTTGAAAAAGTCTTAATTAAAGATGGAGTTTTATTAGATGAATTAATCTACGCAATTAGACGAAAAAACTGGTGCTTGTATATATAACTAACGAATAACGCGCCTATTCAAAAGTGGCGGTTCAGTATCTACATTAAGGATTGAGCTTAATTGCGAATGCAGCGCTTAGAAATCCATGCGTTTAGATAGCCGCAAACAATTAAAAACAAAACTTATTTCAACTCATACCATCAATAACTGATTGGAAAGAAAAGCATTTTAAAATTTTTTGGTAAAAACTACCAATTATTTTGACCGCATTGCTAAAATTAATATTTTGAATAAGGGTATATATTTATTGTTTATCAATAATTATTTATTATGTTTGCGTCATAATTTTAATTTTAAGAATTATGTCAAAAACAAATAACATCGTATTTAAAGGCTTACATATTGTGGCCTGGGTCATCTTTGTAGGCTTGAGTATAGAAGCGGGAGGATTGATAGTAAATTTCTTTTTCAGTCTGTATAAGCCAGAATTTGTTCAAAACCTCTATCAAAAGTTGGACTTAAGCCAAATGTATGATAGTAACCAATGGGCGTTTTTCGGTATTTATAGTTTTATCTTATTCATAGCGTTTCTGAAAGCATATCTATTTTATATAGTCATTCGGCTATTAAGCAAATTAGATTTACTAAAACCATTCAACACCTTTGTTTCGGAACAAATAGCCAAAATAAGTTACTATACCTTTACCATTGGTATATTCAGTTTCATCGCTCACCAAATAGCCAAGAATTTGCAGCATTATGGTTATGTTACTGACAACCTAAACGAATTTTGGGCAGACAGTCAAGCATTTATTTTGATGTCAGCAGTAATCTATATTATTGCAACAATTTTTAAAAAGGGAGTTGAAATCCAAATAGAAAACGATTTAACAGTCTAGCTGTGCCAAGCGTTGTAAACTTAGATGTAATGATGGTAAAGTAAAAAATCTATTTGTAGCTATCAGATTATGTTGAACGAACACTTTGTGACCTTCACAATTTAAAATAGAAAGCTATATACTTTAGAAAGTATTGCTAAAGTTATAGATTATCAACTTGGAGGTATTTGGAATACGATATTTAGAATATAAGAACATTTAGCAACTAATAATCAAACCGTTATCTCTCATTTATAACTCAATGAAAGAGGGACCGCAGCTATTGGAAACTTACCTTGAACAGTTAAAGAAAGAACTGAAAGAGTTCACTGACTTTTTTGAGCAAGGATACGATTATAACATTATGATTTATGCACTATGGGATGCAAAAGATATTCTTGGGCATATTACATTTTGGCATGAGAGTTTTGCGAGAAATTTAGCTGATTTAGCAAACGAAAGAACACCCAATCCACTAAAAGGAAAACTATCAGAAGTCAACAAATTGAGTGTTGAGTCAACGAAAGCTGTTCCAATACCTGAACTAATCATACGATTACAACAGGCACAGAATACTGTTGAACAATACATATATGATGAAGGAATTGAATTAATACCTTACAAAAAAGGGTCTCGTGACTATTCTCGGAGTGAACATTTGCAAATAGTGACAAATCATATTCGAAAACATCTTAATGATTTAAATAAGCAATATGGCAAGACCAAAAACCAAATCGGAATTACTTAACCTAAGTGAGCAAAGCTTTAACAAACTGATTGACTTCATCGAAAATATGGATGTGGAGGAACAGTACAAAGAATTTCCGCATGGGACAATGAATCGGAATATTAAAGATGTATTGATGCATCTCCATCATTGGCATTTATTGACGTTGCATTGGTATGAAACAGGTATGGCGGGTGCAAAGCCCGAAATGCCCGCCAAAGGATACACTTGGAAAACTACTCCTGATCTCAACAAATGGATTTGGGAAAAATACAAACAAACAAGTCTTGATAAAGCAAAAGAAAATTTCAAATCGAGTTTTAAACAAATAAGGCAAATAATCGAAAATCATTCTGACGAAGAATTATTTGAAAAGAAAAGATACAAATGGACAGGAACAACTTCGCTAGGCTCATACCTTGTTTCAGCTACATCTAGTCACTATAATTGGGCTTTGAACTTGATAAAAAAAGCGAAGAAGTGAAAGCTAACAGTGCCTACTCAAAAGTGGCGATCAGTGGCTAAATCAAGCTTAGTACATCTATCAAAGGTTTTGCTTGGCTGACAGTAAAGTACTGCTAAATTTCACTATTTTAGTGGCTACAAAATATTAGTAATCAGGCTAATAAAGGTTGAAAAAGAATAAATTAACTCTATGGCAATAGAAGAGCTAAAATTCCCGATCGGAAAGTTTGAGAAACCAACGACTATTACAAAAGACATTTTATCAAAATGGATTTCTGATATTTCTTCCTTTCCCACAAAACTAATAAGTGAAGTAAGTCATTTGACAGATGAACAGCTTGATACACAATATAGACCTGATGGCTGGACAATTAGACAAGTAATTCATCATTGTGCTGATAGCCATATGAATAGTTTAACACGCTTGAAACTTTCATTGACCGAAGACATGCCAACAATAAAGCCTTACTTTGAAGAACGATGGGCAGAACTTATTGACTCTCGGAATATGCCCATTGAACCTTCACTAAAAATGCTAGAAGGGATACATGAACGGTGGGTTTTTTTGTTAAACAATTTGACAGAAGAGCAATACGAAAGAGTATTTATTCATCCAGAACACGGAATGACAATTAGGGTTAATGAAAATATAGGAGTTTATGCGTGGCATTGCAACCACCATCTGGCTCACATAACCGAAACCAAAAAGAGAAACAATTGGAAATGACAGTATATAGAAAAGCTCAAACGACCAACTGCTGTTTTGTAAATTGAAACAGAATATCTATAAATGAATATATTTTAACTAGTAAATAGTGTGGTGAGTGAGCGAGAAGACAATTATACTATCCCACACTTGTCATAGCCGAGAGCCATTAGATGTAATTCAAAAAATTGAATGCGTATGAAATATATTGTAACCACTATTCTTTTCACACTTTTCTTCTATTCTAATTCATTTGCTACTTGGTCAATTATAATTATAGATACTAAAACGAATGAAATAGGTATAGCAGGAGCCTCATGTAGCTATAATTGTTATGGAATAGGAGGGATTGTTCCTGGGAAAGGAGCCATTATTGTTCAAGCAATGAGTAATAAGGATGCACGTATCAAAGGCTTACAAATGATTGCCTCAAACTATTCACCAGAGCAAATAATGGAGGCAATTAGAAACCCTTCATTTGACCCAGAAAGACAGCAATACGCCGTACTAACAAGCCAGCAGATAGATAATCCTATTGTATATACAGGAAGTTTAACAAATCAATATAACGGGTCATTAACAGCAAGAGGAATTTCGGTACAGGGAAATACATTAGCAAACCCTGATGAAATCAATATAATTTTAGATGCTGCATTAAAGGCTCAGAAAGATGGTTTGAGTATAGATGCAATTTTGATGATTGCATTAGAGGCTGGCGCACTTGCGGGAGGAGATAAGAGATGTGGAGACCAAAAAGCAACGTCTGCCTTTATAACTGTATCCAAGTCAAACGATAAACAAAAAAAGCCCTACTTGAACCTAGTAATATTTGGACAAAGAAAGGGAGGGCAGAATGCTGTTTCTATGTTAAGGAAAAAGTATGATAAGTGGAAAGAAAAGCAATTATCCAAATAAAGAATACCATCCGCTGGCTTTTTCAAATGCTTCTCAAAAACTACAAGACTTGGTTCTTCCAACTGATATAATTTGCAAAGTGAGCCTGATTTAATTTAGGATTAGTAATCCGTTTTCATAGGATCAATTTTCGAGAAAGCTTCAAATAAGAGCTGAGTTTTTATTTGGCGTACACTTATGGAAGGAGTTGTATTTTACAATTCAGAAGAACAGCTATTCCATTAGACGCCTTTTTGAAAAATGAGTGTAATTAATTTTGTAGTTTATAGTCCGAAATCCTTGCGATTAATCCGCTTGTCTATTTTTTTGTTATAAAGTTTGAGATTTTGAATGAGTGCACTCACATTGCCTCCATTGATTGGATCAAAAAAGCCAAATAGACTCATTGGATAAATAGCTCGAATAGCTTATGTTTATAAACAAACAATGAAAAAGAATTAATAATATGCTTTCAAAAAATTTTGGAATATTATAATAGTTTTTATCTATTTCTAGACAAAAGCAAATAGTTTGAAGTAATTTTAGCTAACAAAGCATACAGGAAGATATGAATGATAACACAATTGACAGTTTACGAGAGGCATTAAAGCATTCTCCAGAGAACACCCCATTGCGACTTTTATTAGCAGACAATTTATTGACATTGAACAGACTCGAAGAAGCAGAAATTGAGTATTCATCTCTTCTTAAATACACCAACGATTACAAAGCAAAAGTTGGACTTGCTAAAATATTTTTCAAAAAGGGCAGCTATTCAGCATGTAATGTTATTCTAGAGGAGGTAATTGATATTGGGACAAGTGATATTGGTGTATATAAGCTTTATGCCAAAGGATTACTAAAAGAAAATTCAATAGCTAAAGCAATTGAAGCATATAAAAAAGTATTAGCTATTGATAAAAATTACTTTGACGAAGAGCTCGACAGCAAATTGCGGCAAAGGGGTTTTGATGATATTGAGGAAACAGAACATGAGCTTGATGATCGGTTTTTACAAAAACCTAATATCAATTTCAATGATGTTGGTGGTATGGAAGTGGTGAAAAGGGAAATAGAATTAAAAATAATTAAGCCGCTCCTTCATTCTGATCTTTACAAAGCCTATGGTAAAAAAATTGGTGGGGGAATTTTGCTTTATGGACCACCTGGATGTGGTAAAACATTCATTGCTAAGGCAACCGCTGGACAAGTAAATTCAAAATTCTTAAGTATTAGTTTGAATGATATTTTAGATATGTGGATAGGTAACAGCGAAAAAAAATTACATGAAATTTTTGAGTTAGCTAGAAACAACTCTCCATGCGTTCTTTTTATAGATGAAATCGATGCCTTGGGAGCAAGTCGTAGTGATATGAAACAATCAAGTGGTAGACACTTAATTAATCAATTTCTTCAAGAATTGGATGGTATTAATAATAGTAACGAAGGAGTCTTAATTATTGGTGCAACAAATACACCTTGGAACTTAGACCCTGCTTTTAGACGGCCAGGCAGGTTCGACAGAATTATATTTGTTCCACCACCTGATATACCAACTAGAGAGTCCATTTTACGATTAAAACTAAAAAACAAACCGACTGGGGCAATTGATTTACAAGTTATTGCCAAGAAAGCAGAAAATTATTCGGGTGCTGATATTGATGCAATAATTGATATTGCGATAGAGCAAAAACTTGAAGCCTCATTTGAGCAAGGAATTCCAAAGCCTCTAGAAACTAACGACTTACTTAATGCCTTAAGGAAGCATAAACCAAGCACTCAAGAGTGGTTTTTAACTGCAAAAAATTTCGCAATGTTCGCAAATGACTCAGGATTATATGATGATATTTTAAGTTACTTAAAGATTAGGAAATAATATGACAGAAGACAATAGACTATCAAGAGTTGAAATTCTTATACAACAGAAAAAATTTAAAGAAGCAGAAAGCATCCTTAATGATTTGCTTGCAAAGGATTCAAATAATGTTTATTTCTTATCATTACTTGCGGAAGTAAGTTTGCAACAAGATAAAATAGATAGCGCAAATAGTGTAATAAACAATGCAATCGGGAAGTCACCCGATGTTCCGTATTTATACTATATAAAATCTCGAATTGCTATTCAACAAGACAATTTAAAAGAAGCTGAAAATCAGATAAATCGGGCAATTGAATTGGATCCATATGATGCTGACTATTTTGCTCTTTTGGCAAATATTAAGTTGGCGCGTAAGCAGTTTAGTGAAGCACTTGAAATTGCAAATCGAGCCTTAACCATTGATGCAGAAAACCTATTATCACTTAATACGAGAAGTGCTGCATTAATCAAGCTCAATAGAAGCGAAGAATCATTTGAAACTATTGAAGGTGCATTACGAGAAGATCCAAATAATGCTTACACTCATACTAATTATGGTTGGGGTTTACTTGAGAAAGGCGACCATAAAAATGCATTGAAACATTTTAAGGAAGCGCTTACTAATGACCCTAATTTTGGCTATGCTCAGGCTGGATTGCTAGAGGCCCTCAAGGCAACAAATCCTATTTATCGTGTATTTCTAAAGTACGCTTTTTGGATGAGTAATCTAACCGCGAAATATCAGTGGGGTGTAATTATTGGTTTTTATCTTGGCTTTAGAGTATTAAGAAAAATAGCTAGTAATAACGAAGTCCTTCAACCTTATCTAATACCATTAATCATTGTATTTGCTCTAATTGCATTCTCGACATGGGTAATTGCACCAATAAGTAATTTGTTCCTAAGATTCAACAAATACGGACAGTTGCTCCTTGACAAAAAGCAAAAAATGAGCTCAAATTTTGTGGCCGTAAGCTTGGGAGTATTTATTGTCGGGTTGTTGTTCTATTTTGTATTATCAGATGAAAAAATGCTAACTGTTGCAGTATTTGGATTTGCAATGATGTTACCATTAGGAACTATGTTCTCACCTTCAAAAAATAAATATGGACTATTGACTTATACAATTATTTTAGCCACTGTAGGTTTAATTGCAATTAGTCTGACTTTTTTGTCAGGAGAGATGTTCAACATGATGGCAATAGTCTTCATTTTTGGGTTTGTAGGATTTCAATGGGTAGCGAACTACATGTTAATTAAAGAGGACAACCAATGAAGAAAGTAAGATAAACTGCCACCAAGGTTATTGACCATAATACAACTTACCCATATCCATTAGAGAGTTATTTGATGGACTATTTTGATGCTTTAAAAGTAGAACTTCGGTAATGTTATTTAAAAATTTAATATTTAAAGTTGAAATTATTATATAAACTTATAGAATAAGTAGACTAATTACAATTGATGCAAATTGAAGGAATTATGTTAAGACTTGGTGGATATATAAATATTTTAATTGCATTCTTGCACGTCGTTGGTCTGTTCTGGGCTGACAAAATGTTTGAAGTATCGGGTATAGCAGATGGAATGGCACTTGCTGCACAGAAAATACACCCCATGTATCCGTATTTTATAACAATCGTTGTGGCAATTTTCTTTTTTGTGTTTGGTTTATATGGCCTCTCAGCAGATAATAGAATTAGAAAGTTGCCATTTGTAAAACCTGTTACTTTTTTAATTGCAGGAATCTATTTGTTGCGTGGAATTGGCGAACTCATTTTTGATATGAATATGCAACGAACAAGTCCATTTTTGGAAACAACGCAGTCATTAGTTGCGATATTTATTGGACTGTTATTTCTTATTGGTGGGATAATAAAATGGAAAAGCTAAGAAGGTGAGAAATATTTCTCTTTATGCTTTCAGGGCTATTATTTTTATTTTTTTTGTATACTCTATATTCAATCGAAGCCTATTTTAGAATGCTCACAAAGTGCTCCACAATTTCTATAAATCGTTTTTACCTAAGATATTTAACTAGCTAATTTTTCCCTTCGATAAGTCATTATACTATTTGATTAATCCCTCCAAACAGGCACTTTAATGTAACTGTTGTTATGCCATTTTATTTGCAATGCATCGCCTGCATCTTTTATGGTTTCATTGGCTACCGGCTTGCCTGAACCATAATTGATTATCTCGAATGGGTGTTTGTTGATATTCAATAAAATCACAAGACGACTTCCCTTGCTTATCTTTTTACTCACAAACCTTGTATTGTCAAAGGGAATGCTTTGTTTAACGTTGGGCTGCAATAGCTTTCGTTTTGTATTGTCTTCGGCATAGCTCGCTCTACCAATGTAGCGAGTAAGGAAAAAATATTTTCCATCAGGCATTATTTCGTAGAGTGCCATTGATATGTCCATATCCTTTTTGTTGATGGTGGCATATAAATTTCCAGTGAAAGAACCATTGATAATCAAATCCTTTTCGAAAGGTGCTGATGTGAATATTAAGCCATTACTTGTATCTAATGAATCAAAAATAATCTCTGGAGTGAAGTAGTTATTTTGACTTTCTCTGTCAATAAAATTTACCAATTGTTCTTCAAACCCATTCTCTTTTGGTTTTTCTGCTGATAGATATTGTTGGTTTAAATAGAGTATTAATGTGTCATTGTTAATGTTTTGAAAACTTGAAGCGTGTTTCCACTCATTTTTACCCATTACCTGATAGTTGATTTTATCTTTGAGTAGTGCAGGTTTTGGTTTCCCTTTCAGTATATAATCGAGCCAATCGTAAGCTAAATTTGTCATGCTGGTATTGGCGACGCTGTCGATTTCATAGCCCATCAAATTTTTAGCAGGAATACGCTGGGCTCCCCAATGGTCATACGGGCCAATTACAAAATAATGATTTGCATTCACGTTGTATTTTTGGTGCAGTTTGAAGTACTGAATAGCTCCGATTTGAGATCCATCGTAATAGCCCGTGGTACTTAAAATTGGGATATTTATCTTAGCATATTCTTCTGGAGCCGGAACCATAGATTGCCAATAAGTATCATAATCAGGATGCGCTAACCATTTTTGAAAAATTGGACTTATTCCTCCCGCCAGACTATCTAGGTCTTTCCAAGCGCTTCCAGATTCAAACCATTCAAATGGCAATTCTCTTTTGATAGGTTCGTTTTTATAAATATTGTCATTTGGCCAATATAGGCCCAAATTCATCTGTACATTATTTTCCATTGGTGTGTCAAATCCAGGCATTACAGCCACTTGAGGCACAATGGTTTTTAAAGCAGGATGCACATTTTTTACTGTTGACCATTGTGAAAAACCCGTATAACTTCCTCCCAGCATTGCTACATTGCCATTACACCAATCTTGTTTACTTATCCAATCAATAATATCATAGACATCTGTCGCCTCATGCTCGTAGGGAGTGTAATGAGCCAAATCCGTACGAATACCACGTGCATAGGCTACAATGCCTACATAGTCTTTGTCGGCTGACCTTTCACCCAAAATAGCATCTCCAGGGCCTTGATAATAGGTTGTGTAAAATAAGATGGCTGGCAATGCTTGTGTATTTTCCTTTTTTCGGACGATGATTGCAGAAATGTCAACCCCGCTGCGAGTTGGAATCAGTACACTATCCTGAATGGTATAAATGCTTTCTTTTTGCTCAATATTTTGGGCAATTGCTGAATTGTAGCATACCAACAAAAGGAAGAAGAAGAATAGATGCTTCATGGTTTATAAATTGAAATTCAATTACAATAAAACTTATCCTTTTCCCAATTCTCAGGATTTGTTTTGATATAATTAGTAATTCGTTGAAATTCTTCTTCGTTGCGGATAATATGGTCATGGTAGCGGGGTTGCCAGGCGAATGCTGATTTAGTTTTGCGACAATATGTTGAGACACCGATTTTAAATCCTCGAACAATAGATGCTAAATTTTTAGACTGAGACCCAAATTTATTTTTTGGTTGTTGATTGCAGGTAGAGACGCAATGCATTGCGTCTCTACGTTCAGTTAAGCAATTTATCTCATTTTGGCTTTTACGTTTAGTGTTAAACTCATTGAGACCAATGCCAATTATAGCGTGAAAATGATTGGGCATTATCACATATTCACCCATCCATAAATTCATATCTGGTCGCATTTCAAATGTCTTTAACCATTCTGTTTGCGCAATTTTCCCAATATCTGACAAAACCATTCCCCCATCCACAATATCCCCAAAATACCGTTCCTTTTCCCAGGTGCAAATAGTAACGAAATAGCTACCATTCCATCCATAATCCCACCATTGAGCGCGGGCTGATTGTATTCTATATTTGTTTTTGAATCTGTCCAAATTGTTGGTAATCAGCACGTAGATACGTTGCATGCAACGTATCTACATGATTGCTGTTTGGGTCGTCATTTTGTTTAGTAACGTCAATGGGGTTATTGGTGGTATTAGGTTTATTCAAAATCAAAATCCCATGAATATGATTTGGCATCACCACAAATTCACCCAATTCAACATTTGGTGCATTTCGTGGAATTTGGTGCCATAGGATATCTGCGATTATGCCTTTTGCAGCAATTAATCTCAAAACTATTCATTTATGAGGTTAAGAGTAAAAGCTTTTACCACATCTTTCTTTTCTAAAAAGGCATCGATATCTTGTGTGACGTAATAATCGGGTAAAATGCCTATTTCGTCAGGGAAGGATGTAGCAGTAGAAACATGAGTATTATTTGCTACATAGTATTGCAGTTTTGTATTCGAAAGTCTACAAATAGTTTGACCTGCCGAGCAAAAATGATTTGACCCGAGCTCTTCTCCCACAATTATCCCAAGATCAAAGGCTTTGACCAAGGACATAAAGTGACCTGTAGTAGAATTACCTTCTCCGTCAATTATGAAATATTGATTTCCTAGAAACCGATCTTTAAAAGGCTGGATAATTTCTTCACCATCAATTTTGTTTGTTTTTCCTTCAAAATCAGCTTTTGAATAATATTTAAAAGGTTTATCAACCAAATATCGAAGTAAATGAATAGCAGATTGCTGAGAACCTCCCCCATTGAATCGAACATCAACGATGAGGTTTTTTACTCCCTTCTCGTTAATTTCCTTCATGCTTTTATCAATAAAATCAGTAAAAACAGATAGATTATTCCAAGGGTAATAATTGAAAGATGAAATTGTCAATAACGCAGTATTATTATTTAATACTTCAAGGCATAAATCTTCACCACAAGATCTAATAGAAGGATCACGGAATAAGTCTTTAAAGCTTTCAGCTTTGTCTAAATTTATAGGTTTATTAGCACCTTTAATAACTACATTGTACGATGCCGGAAATTGAAGAGCATATGGAATCATAGCTGTTGCCCAAGTATTAAAAAACTGCTTTTTAGCTGTAGTTATGTAACCTTGTGATGATATATGTTTGTAAATATCGTCTACAAGGTCATTTATCAAAATTCCATTTATGCTTAAAATTTCGTCTTTTAATTTAATGCTTTTACCATTGTTTAAAGGATCAATAACAAACAACTGTTCATTAACCAAACGGACTTGAAGCGGAAATCGCATTGAAACAGGTAACATTTGACTTTCCTGAAAGAACCGATTTAAGGAAGTGTGAGAGCAATTGATATTTGCAATGATTTCACTGCAATGCCAAATGAATTCTCCATAGGTAGTGTTGGCTTTGATAAGTGATTTTTTCTCTTCAATTGTTTTCCAAAAATCATCTTTGGAAATGAATTTAAGTGCATTTGGATGGACTTCAAGCAATTTATTACCTAATTGGTCTAGATCATTTTTGTATTCATCCACTGAATAAACCTTAGCGAATTTATCGGCTGGTGTCTCAAGTGCTTTTTCAGGATTTTCTATTAATTCTATTTGATCTTCTGCATTAAAATTCTCTGGATTCAATTCGAGTGATTTTCTATAGTTAATAAGGGCTAATTCAGTATTTTCACCCATCAGATACGCCTCCCCTAAATTGTCGTATGAGTTTGCAGAGTTAAATTCTTCGGCTATTAGATGAAAAATTTTAAGCGCATTTTCTATATCACCCTCCCACAAAAAAGAGTATCCATACAAAGTGAGCTCATCTTCATTTTCAAAATTATAGTCCTCATAGTTTTCTGATTTTAATTTGAGATAAAGGGCAATTTTCTCGTCGATGGTTAGACTTTCCCTCTCTTTCAATTCTTGAACTATTGATAATTTTTGATGATCCATCTTAGAATCTTCTGATGAAATTTCTACCTTGTTTTCACTACATTGAAATGACAAGGATAGGATTAATAAAATTCCTAAAAGTTTATACATTCTAGTCATATTAATTGAATTGTCTTAGAGGCATAAAAGTATAGGTGAATGAGCTCAGTTAAGGCAAAGGAGTGTAAATTATCGTAAATGGAGTGTAAAACAACTTAATTGTTAAATGAAACAAATAGCTTTGTAGGATCATGATTGAAGGATTTAGATTTATACTTATTGCTTTTTTAACCGTTTTCACCTTAAACCCAGCTGATGCGCAAACGGAATTTGAAGAAAGCCACAACAAAGTGTCCATGCGAATGATTGGCCATCAAGTATTACTTAGTCAGGGCGATAGTACATCACGGGTATTACCAATCAAAAAAGAAGGAGGGAAGTACAAGATTGAGTTTGCGACGGAATTTGCTTTTGACCCTGAAGATTTAGGAATAGCGATTCATTCAGTGGTAAAAGAAAGACACATTGCCAACCATTACATTGTGGAGGTTGTGGATTGTGCAACCAACGAAGTAGTGTACAGTTACGAGATTATTGATGTAAATCAGGAGATGCTTCCATGTGAAGGACGACTTCAACCAAAGGGATGTTATATGATTTTGGTAAGCATGCTAGAGGTTAGTCCAGTAGAATTTGAAACGAGTGGAATAAGTATGGAGAACAATGCATTTTTGCAATATGCAAACTCTAATAAAAATGCAGGACTCATCTTATTGCTTTTCCTGTTTGGTACAATTGCTTTCGTTTGGAAGAAAAATCAAAGGGCTAAAGGTGGCTCAAATCTAATCCCTATTGGTAATTATAAGTTTGATCAACGAAATATGGAGCTTGTGCATAAAAACGAACGAGTTGAGTTAACAAGTAAAGAAGCAGATTTACTTTTTCTTTTGTACAGTTCAGCCAATTCAACAGTTGAAAGGGAACTAATCCTTAAGAATGTATGGGGTGATCAAGGCGATTATGTCGGAAGAACATTAGATGTTTTTATATCTAAATTAAGAAAGAAGCTAGAAGCAGACACCAATGTAAAGATCATCAATATTCGAGGAGTTGGCTATAAGTTGATTTTAAGTGAAGTAGCTTAATCACAATTATGCTCTTCCAAAACACACTTATTCAGAATAAAACTTATCCTTTTCCCAATTCTCAGGATTTGTTTTGATATAATAGGTAATTCGTTGAAATTCTTCTTCGTTGCGGATAATATGGTCGTGGTAGCGGGGTTGCCAAGAATTTTCTAATCCTAGTCGGTTGGCGTGTTTAGTTACGGCGGATTGGTAGGAACGAATAATGGCACTTACAGAATTCGATTTGGGTGAAATTCCAGCCATAAATTTATTTTTTGAATCCTTTTGTTCTTGCGGATTTTGTTGATTTTCAGTGCGTAGAGACGTTGCATGCAACATCTCTACAAGACTGCTGTTTGGATCGTCATTTTGTTTATTAACACCAGCCGAGTCATCAGGGTTTGTTTTCGGGATGGGATGGCTATTGTCGCATTGCAAATCCTATTTATCTGCGTGTTCAACATTGCAAATGTAGAACAGGTGGGTATGGTTTCCGATAGTAGTTCCGTTGTAGACGCGATTAATCGCGTCTACAACGGTCGATGTTATCCATTCATTCCTACCAACTATTTGATCTGATTTTCTTATTATCAAAACCCCTAAATATGATCCTGAATACAGAGACTAAAATTACCTCTCCAAAATAAACGCCCGAATATCCTTAGCTAATTGCTTGAAATCGGGCTCGTTATTGTACATCATATGGCCGCCTTCGTAATAGGTGAATTTCACCCTGTCGAGCACCATTCCATTTCTGGAGAAGGTGTATTCTGCATCAAGAAATGGAGTGATCAAATCGTAATAGCCGGAAGCTACGAGTACTTTCAATTCCGGATTTGTACGCATCGATTCACCCAAATCGCGGCTGGTGTTTACGTATTTTGGTTCGCCACCATAGAACCATTTCCACCTCCCGCCAATTCTGCGGTTGCTGGTAAGGTATGGATTCTCCATTTTTACTTGCAGCACATTGGCTAGGTAATCATTAAATGCCGCTGTATAGCCTGGAGTAGTCAAATAGCTGGACGCATCTCCAAGCGTGGGTCTGTCTGCCACTTGGTCTGCTTCTTCTCCGGAGTATCTTCCATCTAGAGTTCCAATGGCTCTGCCTTCATCTTTTAGTAATTCTTTTTTGAATCTATTCATCTGCACTCGGTTGTTGGATCGGAGTATGTAATCGGCATCCAAACCAATAAAATAGCTTAAGCGATTGGCTAAGGCTGATTTTTCCGCAGTACTTAAAAAGTCTCCTTTGTAGAGAGCGGGTAAATATTCGTTGTAGGCAAATTCACGAGCTTCTTGGGCAAAGGCTTCAATAGTTTTGCCTTCACCGGCTTTTTTGTGAAACCAAGCTGTGGTAGCCATACTTGGCAGATAGGTGAAATAGGAAGTGATATTATCTGGCGCAGATGTGGAGCCGGCATAATCCAAGGCTTGGGAAATGAGGATAATGCCGTTCATTCCCATAGCACGGCCTCCTCCTTGCAGCACTTTGGTGACCGCCGCAGCTCGGGTAGTTCCAAAGCTCTCACCCGCCATAAATTTTGGCGACATCCAACGGTTGTTGTCAGCTACCCAAGTGCGAATAAATTCGGCTACTGAAGCAGCATCTTCATTTAACCCCCAGTAATCTTCTTCCTTGCCTTCGCCAATTACTCTGCTGAAACCAGTGCCAATAGGATCTACAAAAACAATATCGGTGATGTCCAGCAAGAAATCCTCATTCTTGACAACAGGTGGTTGGTTTAGGCTTTTGCCTTGCATATAGTCACCTTCTACTTTTACCACATGCGGGCCAAAAAAGCCCATATGCAGCCAGATAGAAGCAGAACCGGGTCCACCATTGAACACGAAAGTTACAGGTCGATTCTTTTTGTCTGCTACATCTTCTTTGATATAACTGATAGACCAAAATGCAGCTACTTCCTTACCGGCATCATTTCTTAGAAAAGTCTCTTTAGCAATAGCCTGGTATTTTATCCTTTGGCCATTGAACGTATTCTCATGCTGGGTGATAAATGATTTTGGTTCGACTGTTTTTTCCTGTGCAAAAAGCAGATTGGGGATAAAGACTAATAGGAGAAAGAGGATGTTTTTCATAGTAAATCAATTTTTTCCCAAGGTAATTTGATTCATCGATAAAAAACAATGAAAAATGATGGCGGGAGGGAAAAGGTATTCGATATGAATTTGTTGTTATTTAACCACTCGTCTCATCGGAAAAGTAATCTTCCTTTCGCTGGAGTCTGTTTGGGCGGAGATCTCAGCGGTTAATTGATTTTCATCTATTTTGGTATAGGTGATTTTCTGTGGGAAATCATGGGTTGGATTTTCGAAAATCCATTGGTTGGCTAAAGAGGAGCTAAGCTTGAATAGGATTGCTTCGTTATCGTTTTGGCCGTCCACTGTTGGGATGTAATACGATTCTCCTTCTCTTATTTGCCAAAGCAGTCGTTCGGTTACGATGGTATCTCCATTTCTTACGGCATAGCTATAGCCACTTAGGGTGGAGTCATTTTCCTTTTTCCAAGTTTCGAAGGTGGGTATTTGACTTTGGGTAAATTCCCAATTCCCAACGAGCCAATTGGTTAATTCTGGCTCTAATAGGTTTACACCTCCCGCTTCTTTCTCTGTTGCTGGACTGCATGAAAGAATAAGGCTGAACAATATAAGGGTGAAAATGGGGAACTGCTTTTTCATGGTGACTATTGATGAATGGATTCAATATATACAGGGAATTTCACTTTAAGAAAATCTTATATTTAAGTAATTTCATAAATTATGGTACAACTGGTTTTGGAGTTCGATTTTATTTTTTACTATTAAGTTGAGTTTAAAGGACAAGTTGGTCTAAAGTAAGTATACTGACGAGCTATTTTTCGAAGTAGATCCATTGCTTGATATTGGCTATAGAGAAGAGTTGGGGTCCTGTGAAAAGAATTTCGTGATTTTTTGCATTTATAGCGGTGTTTTCCTGCTTGTTTTCCCACTTAATAGAGACTAAAAAAACACAAGCCCAATACCGTTTTTGACGATGACAAGAAATAAAAGAACCTTATGAAATTGGTTTTCAATAAGGTTCTTTTAAAATTCTGTATGTCAATGTCTTATAAGAAGTTTACCAACTATATTTGACCATTAAATTATTTAAAGTGAAGTAAGAAAGATAAGTAAAATCTTCCTATAACTATCATAAAGTTGCTAGGGGCACTGTATTCAAAATAGGGTAGGGTAGCTTGGAGTGTAAAATGGCTTTACTTCTTCAAAATACTTAAATATTCTACCCAAGGTCCCACTTCTTTTGCGTACTGTTTTGCCATTACTCGCGATATTTGTGCGATGTGACCTAAATCATGCACCGCCCAAGTAGCTAATAATTGTTTAAGTGTAATTTCTCCCAATTCCGGGTGGGTTCCAATACGACTTAAATCTTTTTCTGTAATATTTAGGGAGGCTAATTTATCAAGGTTCTTCTTTCTCAAGTCTTTGAATTCTTGAACCAGTGTTTCAATTGGTTTACTCTGGTCTTTCTGTAACTGAGCAAATCTGTCAAACGGTTCAAACTCTTTGTTATCAGAATCGCTTAAAACTATTTTGATACGTTTCATCCAATCTGTTTTTTCACCAAAAATTAAATGCCCAAGAATATCATATGGACTCCAAGTGCCTTCCCCTTCATTGTTCTTTATCCAACTTTTTGAGAGTGTTGACAAATATGCCTCTATGACGCGTGGCGTTGTTCTTAATATTTCAATTGATTGATCTAGTCTAAATTCCATCACAATTCTTTTTTATTTTATTGTTATCAATCCAGTTGCTATAAGTCCTTATTACAGCTAACAACTATTTTACTTTTAAAGGTAAATGCAAAAGCATTTATTCATTAGTGCGAGTTCCATTTTTTCATTTTATACGCGGCATCCCAAAATAGGTATTCCATACGAGATGCCGTAATAAAGGCTTCTGTCATTTGTTGTTTTATAGCCTGAGTGGTATTTTCAGCTGCTTTATCGCATAAATCTATAGCATTCTTTACGGCTTGGGTAAAATCCTCTCCTCCATAGGTTGCAATCCATTTTTCAAAGGGATTATTAGAGGATTGGTGATTGGTGATTATATATTCTCCTACGTTTTTATATATCCAAAAACAAGGTAGTGTTGCTGCCATACCAACTTCGACAGCTTCGAATGCTGCTGTGCTTTTTAGGAAATGTGTGTAATGATGGCAGACTGGTTGAATGATTCCTTTGTCGGACACGCCAAAATCTTTAAAATAGGATTCGTGTAAAGCGTATTCCACCACGATGGCATTTTCTGCAAATCGTATATAGGCCAAGGTATCATCAATATGGTGTGCTTTGGCTCCAATTAGAGCAAGAGCTCTTCCAAAATGCTCGAGGTATAACGAATCCTGTAGCATATAAAACTGAAATTTATTTAATGGGAGACTGCCGTTTGATAGTTCTTCTATAAAGGGCATTTTGAGAATAGATTCATAAATTCCGTCTATAGATTGCCAGGCATTTTCAGACCATTTCATTTTTGATAAGTTTTTGAGGGTTAAAAAAGTGATTTAAAGGACCATTTCCTTTTCCAGTTTGTGTATCTGCACCGTGTTTTATAGCATTATAGGCATATTGCTGACCAAGCTCCACTGCTTCATACATACTTTTTCCCAAGGCCAGAAATGATGCTATAGCAGAAGACAACGTGCAGCCTGAACCATGGGTGTTATTGGTTTGAATTTTATGAAATTCAAAAGAATGATAGGTATTGGATTCATCTATAAGCAGGGAAGTGATTACCTCTGTTTGCTGATGTCCTCCCTTTAATAATATATTTCTACAGCCTAATTTCTTTATGTGCTCTCCGGCCAAGGGCATATCTTTTAAAGTCTCTACGTTAGTTTTTGCAAGGATAGCTGCTTCGTCCATATTGGGAGTGATGATATCGGCAATAGGCAATAGCTTTTTAATGATAGTCCCTATTGTCTCTTCTTCAATAAGTCGATGTCCGCTTGTAGCAACCATTACTGGGTCAAATACGATAGGGATGTGCTTATATTCTTGCAATGTTTGTACGATGACATCAACCAGCTCTGATGTGTGTACCATACCTATCTTTATGGCGTCCGGAACAATATCTTCCATGACGGTTTCAAGCTGTTCGGCTACGGCTGTTATGGGAATGGAAAATATATTTTTTACCCCTTGGGTGTTTTGTATTGGTAAGGCTGTTAATACAGATGTGGCGTAACATCCCAAGGCTGAAATCGTCTTGATATCTGCTTGGATACCGGCGCCACCGCTACCGTCGAACCCTGCGATTGTAAGTACAGACGGGTATTTATATTTCTTCATTTTAGGATTTCGTTTTTTAATTCGTAGGCTGCTTTTTGAGGGTTAGTTGCACTACAGATAGCCGAAACTACAGCAATACAGTCTGCACCTGCCTTTATTACCGATTTCAAATTGTTTAGGCGGATATTACCTATGGCAACCAAAGGTTTATCGGTAAGATTTCTCATCGTTCGTATACCATCCAGTCCCCATTCGGTAATGGTATCGGTTTTAGTAGGTGTTTTGAAAACAGGACTGATACCTAGGTAATCAGAGAGGACTACTTGATCATTTCCAAGCTGTTCAAGGTATTCTATAGAATAGCCTATGCATTTAGTTTCGCTCCACTGATTTCTTATTTCAGTGGGAGTAATATCCTTGGTGCCAACATGTATACCTATCGCATCTACTTTCTTTGCTACTTCTATATTGTCATTGATGATGAGGGGAATCTGGTATTTAGTAGTTATTTCTTTGAGTTGGAATGCCTTACGAATATACGTTTCCGTTAGGTCATTCTTTTCCCTTAGTTGGATGACATCCACTCCTCCTAAAATTGCTTGTTCGGCTATAGTAAGAAAATTTTGGCCTTTACAGTCTGCTTGAGAAATGACCAGATAGAGTTTATATGGGAATGACGATTGCTTTTTCATCCCTCTGAAATATTAAGATGTTCGCTAAATTCAGTTTCAGTTATAGCGTAAAGTTTGTCTATGATATGCATTTGCAGACTGCCCGGTCCTGAAGATTGCCTTTCAGAAAGTTCTCCCACTATGCCAAGTAAGGCCATTGCAGCGGTGGTCGCTTCTGTTTTGTCTTCAATTATAGCGACAAAGGCAGCTATCAGTGCCGATGCGGTGCAACCTAATCCTGTCACCTTGGTCATCATCGGATGACCATTCTTTATTGATATTGTTCGCTTCTTGTTATCTAAAATGACATCCGTTTCACCTGAAATACACACAACAGAACCATATTGATTTACCAACGCATGAGCTGCTTGAATGGCATCATTACTTGAAGCGGTGCTGTCTACTCCTTTGGTTGATGATGTATTGAATTTTGCAAGAGCTAATATCTCAGATGCATTCCCTCTTATCACTGTAGGGCTGTACAGCAATAGTTTTTGAAGGATTTCATTTCTATAAGGTGTCGCACCTGCACCTACGGGGTCAAGTACCCAAGGTTTATTTAGCGTATGGGCAGTTTCCGCTGCCATCAACATAGCTTCTGACCAATATTCGTCTAGTGTGCCAATGTTGATCAATATAGCATCTGCAATGCCTGCCATATCGTTCACTTCGGCTTTAGCATGAGCCATTACAGGTGAAGCGCCTACTGCGAGCAATGCATTGGCTGTATTGTTCATTACCACATAGTTGGTAATGTTGTGGATTAATGGGGATTGGTTTTTTACTGATTGAATGTGTTTCCAAAGTGTTTTTTCCATTTTGCGCTATTTATTTTGAGATAAAAAATAGCTTTAGGAAAAAACCGAAAACAAAGAAAGAAACAACTTTTAGATAAGAAGTCTTTTTTGCTTTTCCCTACGTCGGTGTAAGCCGTATCAGGTTCAAAGGGACTCTCTCAATTCTTTTCAGAATACCCCTAAAGCGTATGCAAAGCTACAAAATATTATGATACTTGGTTTTTTGATTTTAGAAAGTTAGTTCTGTAACTAGATTTCAGTATGCTTTCGAAGCTCTTTTGGCTACGATTTTCGTAAATAAAAGGCTTTTGCATCTGGCTATTCTCAATTGCGAAGGGTTGATAAGCCAATTTTAAAATAGGAAACGAGTGTGTTGAGAAGTTCAAGTAAGTCTCAGTGAGTAGGTTTAGAGGTGAAATTCGTCATTGCCTACTCGACTACCAGTAATATCTTCTTTTAAGCGATATTAAAGTCATACTTATCCAGTTGAATACTGAATTAATGTAGGTTTTTAAAAGCATTGAAGACTTTTAAAATTGTCTCAATAGTCATGTTCTTTGTATTCCTTTCCAGTTTCATCTTTTATCCTTCTTTTTAGCGTTTGTATACACCATGCATTTTAATTTTTTGAAGGATCAAATACCCAAAGATCATAGTTGTGGAATTCAAATTCATGTCCTATGTATAGCTTGTTATTGACAAAAAAATAATGAATGTCATTGGGGTCTAGATTTGAAGGAAAAGGATCCTCGGCCTCCCATTTATCTTGTGTCAAGTCATAGGACCAAAGTTCCTTATCTAACCAATTGCCTTCCCTTTTAGAATCATCAGATGAGATTCCAAAATATATTTTATTATTTAATGAAAAGGAAATAATTTTATCTTTAATAATTCCAGGGTATTCTGTTAATAAACGCCAAGTATGTGCATCACTATCATATTCCCAGATACTTTTGTCACTGGTTAGAACGTAGGCTTTACTACCCATAGCAGTTCCTCCTACTGAAAAGCCTGTTGATGTGGGGATAGGTGATCGAGCAATCCAAGTATTAGTAGTCAAATTATACTCGTGTGATTCGGAAGAGCTTAGAATCATAATTGAATTCCCATTTGAGAGTCCTTGAAAATATCGATGAAATTGATTATCCCGAACGGGAATATTACTTAGATTCGTCCAAATGTCGTTTTCGTACTTATATAAATTAAGGTCAATATTATTAAAAAAATATTGAGAACTCCCAATAGTAACTGAGATAAATTTTGAGCGAGTGTTACCTGAAATTGGAAAATTCCGTACCCTTGAAAAACTATTTTCTACGGGATCGTAAGAAAAAAAATCTGAACTCTGAAACAAAATAAATCCTTTATCATTCATTGAACTACCGAATGACTTAGACCAACCATCTAAGTCAGCGTTTTGAGGATTTAATTTTTCCCATGAGTTTCGCAGACTTCCTAAACTTTCAAAACTAAGAGCGCTTCCGTAAACTGTTATGGAATTATAAACCACAAATGGCCTTACTGAATAATTTAACCCTTTAGCTAAACCATAGTTAACCTCCTTTTCAAAATATCCTTCGGTAAATGGTGCTGATACATGGATTGTGTCTGAGTTTTCAATGGCTGGATTTGTAGAACTCCAAACAAATCCGAATGATTGAACATTATAAGAACCTGCATTTAGTACTTCTGCTCGAAAGATTACTCCTGTTTCAGATGGCTCCACATCTGTCATCATAATGTAAGGATATTCTTTTGGCATAATATCGGCATCATTACAATTCAGCAAAAGAATAGCACAAACAAAAAATATAGAAAGGGTGCTTAGTTGAGTTTTCATGATTAAAAGGAAAAGCTGGTCAAAATTTCAAAATGACTCATCGTTAGTGTGTTTTCGTTTCCGTACAGTTGATTAAACCTGAATTCTAAAGCCGCAATTTTTCTATAGTCTAAATTACGCTGTAAACCAAGGCCAAATGAATAGCCTAACATGCTGTCTGCTATGAGCGTTTCTCTTTGCATGTCACTAATTGTAACAACATTTTGATCCGTTAAGGACTCATAGATAATCCCTTCATTTCTAAAATGATAAGAATAAAGACCACCTGCATTGATAAAAGGTCTCCAACCTAATCTTGGAAGCGTATAACGTAGTAAAAATGGGAAACTTAATGAAGTATAATTGATAACTACATCAACATCGGATTGAGTACTTCTGGAATTAGCTGAAAAGCCAGATTTCAGAAAATTTACGCCTAGATTAACAGAGAAATCACTCAAGTCAATTGGTAAATCTGCAAACACTCCAAGTGTTATCGTAGAACTTGGTGTAAAAGAAATACCCTCAAGTAGTTCTGTAGGTATATTTGAGGGAATAGTTAAAGAAGTACTATTAAAGCCTGCAAGTATTCCAAATCGAGGAAAAGGAAAGGGGTTATTGAGGTTATTGTTGTAAAGGGAAACAAATTTGGAAAGCGACATCCGATTGTATTCTACAAACTGAGACTGGCTGGCTTTCCAATCAAAATCACTCGTTTGTTCAGCTATCGTTTTTCGGAAATCATCATCTTTCTTAATTTCGATAAAAACGGTACTGTCTCGTTCAAGAAAGTAAGTATTGAGACCTTCTTCGGTGTAATAGTAGAGGTTGATTTTCCCATATTCAAGTCTCTCCAAAAAGACTTGTTTTTTCTGTCCTGAAACTGAGATACTCTTGGATTTATAGACAGTGCCATTTCTAAGTCCATACTCTAAAAGTTGCTCAGGATAATATTTAATTTCTTCATTCTCATTTTTCAATCGAATAAATTGGTGATTATCTATCGAAGTTCCCCCTATTAATTTTATTCCTGAAGTCAATGAACTGTCAGTGACTATGTAGGCACCACTATTTTGGGAATAGCCAATATGAGCAATCGTTGTAAAAAATGTAATAATTAACCAGCTCTTTATTTTCCTCATCCAATTTATAATTTACGAGAGTCAATTATGTATAACGTGATTCTGCTTAGAGGCGGCAGGACTGTCTACCGCCAAACAGCCATTCGGAGACGCTCTCTTTCTACCTAAGCTTAATCTCCTAAAGATACTGATTTTCTTAGTTAGTCGGTTCCATCTACTCTATTTAAAATACCAAATTATTCTAGAAGATAAAATATAAAGTATTTCTGAATTCTTTTTAAATACTAATACAACATGAGTAAAGTCTATTGGGAGGAAGTTTCCAACTGTTCAATATTTATGATGTCGTACTACTGATAAATCGGATTTGTAGCCCGACTATTGAACCCCCAAAGACAAATGCGGATCCCATAGCTCTAACGGAGCGATATATCAATAACCCAGAGTGTCAGTCGTGGGATAAAGGAAAAGCACAAATCCACCCTCCCGCACAGTCATCGCGTTTTGCAACAGCCTCAATTCAACTGCTCTTACAATACACTAATGCTCAAAAACTCAATCCATTTTAATCTCTACCGCAATTGTCTGAACTATCCCGCCTCGACGGGCAGGGATTTTTAGGATTAAATGATAGAATATGATTTCTCCATCCTCCATCAACTTCCCTTCACCCATCACCCAAAACCCATAACCCATCACCCAAAACCTCCATCAACTTCCCTTCACCCATCACCCATAACCCATAACCCATAACCCAAAACCTCCACCAACGTTTGTTATATTCCGTTAGTTGAAAATATTCACCCAAAAATCACCAAAATCACCACCCAAAATAGTCCTGAATTTCCTTCAATCTCCAAAGCCTAATCTAGCTCATTATCCATGCGCATTTTGCCCAATTTCAGACCAAATTATGCCCAAATCAACCCGCCTTTTTGCAGATAGTCATTTTTTCGAAAATATTTGAATATTATTATTTTGAATTCATAAATTTAAAATATGAATTTTTTTTCACTCGATTTTAGCCCATTTTAGTGGGTGTTTACCTTAGGGTTTCCTTGGTGTTTCCTTGCTTTCCCATTGGTGTTTAATTGGTCAATAAGGTTTCAGAAAACGCATAAAGCGAATATTGCGCAAAAAGACACATAAAACGAAGAAAACGAATAAAGCGAAAAATGTGCACTGAAACGCATATTGCGAATAAAACGCACACTCATTTTTTTATCCCTAAAGGATTCAGCAAATTAGTTCAAAGCCGAAGCAAACCACCTAAAATGGAGGGTGCTGCCAGGCTAAAAAAATACGATGATCATTGAGCGAAATTTGACTCAAAATCGCAAAATTTCGCCCAAAGTTCAATGCCCAAAATACGTCCAATTTTTTAAAAAGACCCGCAAGGTTTCGAAAACCTTGCGGGTCTCTCATCGCCACCACAACTGTTCGACATTTGAAATGTCGTACCACAGATAAATCGGATTTGTAATCCGACTATCGAATCCCCAAAGCCAAATGCGGATCCATAGCTCCAACGGAGATCTATCAATAACCCACGGTGTTAGCCGTGGGATAATGACGAACCACAGCTCATCCTCCCGCACAATCATTCGAATTAAGGTACTGCCTCAATTCAACTGCTCTCCTAATTTCTCTATGCTCAAAAGCTCAATCCGATTTCTACCTTCACATCAATTGTCTGAATTAAGATTTTTAAGATTTAAAGATTCTAGGAGTGGGTCCAAGCTCCAACGGAGCGATATATCAATAACCCAGAGTGTCAGCCGTGGGATAAAGGAAAAGCACAAATCCACCCTCCCGCACAGTCATCGCGTTTTGCAACAGCCTCAATCCATTTTAACCTCTACTGCAATTATCTGAACTATCCCGCCTCGGACGGGCAGGGATTTTTAGGATTAAATGATAGAATATGATTTCCAGCTCATCGCTGAAACAGCCAGCCCTTCAAGGTTTTTAAAACCTTGAAGGGCTTCGCTATAAACATCATTTATTTCTAACAAAAATTCACCTCCTCTTATTCATTCCAATTTTTGGGTAATAATTTACTGCTTTGGGTGCCGAAAGAAGTATTTGTTTGGCTTTAGGGGAAGCTAATTTGGTTTGCCGTATTAGCTCTTTTCCAATTCCTTGTTTTTGGTATTTTTCATCAATGGCAACATAATTAGAAGCCCGAAGCTCAAGTGCTTCGGGCTAGATTTTTAATAGGTCTTCATTGTGCTATTTACTAGGGCTACCTATTGTAATTTCCTTTTCGATAAAACCACCGCGGGTGGATAGTACTCTGACTTTGGCTTTGACACCACTCACTTTATTGAGCTTAATTTCGAAGGTCGCCACTTGACTTTGCCCTGGTAAGGTTCTGTCTAAGTATTGAGTCTTGTCTGCCAATGATGGGTTTACAACTTGCACTTGAGCGTCATCTCCACCTTTTGTTAGTTCATTATCAAACTGCAGCTGAACGCGATCTTCACGAACAATCTTCACCAATTGAGCTTGCCTTAATGCGGTAGGTAATTTGCCTGTGTTGGTGAACTTCACCTTCACTGAATAACTGTCTGTACCTGTAGGCTCAATGCTTACATCATCTAAAGTAATCTGGGGTAAATCCATAGCCATGGCTAAATTGAATAATGCTTGCTTTTTGGCCCAGCTTTCTAGTTGCCAAGTAGGCCCATTTTGGCCAAAGAATTTTGGGTGAAATCCACCAATTTCAACTTTGCCTAGGGTAGGGTGGTCAAATGGCTCCCATTCTCTAAAACCACGCCCTCCGTTTTCTTCATCATCCCAACGCAACCCATCGTAATCGTCATAGATACCGTCATTATCGTAATCTTTCATGGCGCCATTATTCCAAAGTTCATCACCATACCAAATAGCTCCGTAATAGAAATACCCAAAATCAGGTCCGTGCCCAAATAGTGGGCTAGGCTTTAACGGATCGCCCGTGGTAGGATTAACTTTATAACGTGTAGCATACGTTTCGAAGACGTCGCCTGCCCATGGGTAACCAGTAATATCCATTCCAATTTGATCGTACTTTTTATAGATATCTAAATCTTCGGGATACATTCTTTCTTCACTTTTAGAAGTTGAAGGTGCTCTCAAGTGCATCGGTACTCTTGTGTCCATAGAGTTAGCCACCGAGATATTCGGGTGGGTTAGCATCCACATTACAATTGATCGCGACTCTGGTTCCGACATAGGGAAAGCACCTGCTCCATTTTGTGTATAGCCTCTGCCGGTAGCATCTTCTCCAATGTCAGGCCGCCAGTTTTCAGGATAGTTTCTGTGCAAATCAAGTCCACCAATACCATCTTCATTAAAACGTCCATCGCCATCGTTATCGATACCCTCGCTATACACAAAGTAATCACCTTTATCAGAACGTTTCATTAAGCGTCCTTTTGGATCTCTAGGGTCTATAATGTGCGTTCCTGTTTCACCCTCTTTGGCTTTGACCCGTATTTCGTAAATGATGCCGTCACCATCTAAGTCCTCCTCATCATCTTCATCAAATAATCCATCTCTATCATTATCATGTGGCTTCACGGTAGATCTGTTCCGCTGAGCAGTATGTAAATACAAATTGGAACCATCAGGATTGTTTTGAGGCCTTAGGTAAATAGCCTTTGTATCAATGAGTGCTGTAATGTCCTTATCTTTTCCATAGCCTTCCAAAAGATGTTGAGTAAGCCATAGAATAGATTCACTACTAGTTATCTCTCCACTATGTCGTCCTCCCTCAAAGTAGGCTGCGGGCTTATCAGTATCCTTTCCTGTTTTCTTATTGGTAAGTGTCATTTGAAGAATGGGGCGTCCTTCAAAGCTAGTGCCTACCTGATAGAGGTCTATAATTTCAGGATATTTCTCTGCCCAAACTTTATACCAGTGATACATCACATCTGCGGTGTGATAAGTATCGAAAGTAAGAACGGATGTAGGTTCATACTCTACTTCTTGATGTCTGAATTGCTTAAAAAAGCTAATGCCATGTCTTTCTCCTTTTACGGTGTACATGGTAGTGTCTTTATCAGACTCTGGCCATGTTACAGGATCAAGGACTCTTACTTCTTGACCGAAAAGAGAAGTGCTACATAGAATGAAAAATAAGAATGTAATCTTTTTGTTCATGGTAAATAGTATTGATTGAACTGAAAGATAAGAAGAAAAGAACTTTTCTTAAGAGAAATTCACCTATCGTTGACAAAGTCATCTATCGAAGATATTCCTCGGTTATTGAATAATCCAACTGTTCGACATTTGCAATGTCGTACTATTGATAAATCGGATTTGTAATCCGACTATCGAATCCCCAAAGCCAAATGCGGATCCATAGCTCCAACGGAGATCTATCAATAACCCACGGTGTTAGCCGTGGGATAATGACGAACCACAGCTCATCCTCCCGCACAATCATTCGAATTAAGGTACTGCCTCAATTCAACTGCTCTCCTAATTTCTCTATGCTCAAAAGCTCAATCCGATTTCTACCTTCACATCAATTGTCTGAATTAAGATTTTTAAGATTTAAAGATTCTAGGAGTGGGTCCAAGCTCCAACGGAGCGATATATCAATAACCCACGGTGTTAGCCGTGGGATAAAGGAAAAGCACAAATCCACCCTCCCGCACAGCCATCGCGTTTTGCAACAGCCTCAATTCAACTAATATACTAATGTCAAAAACTCAATCCATTTTAATCTCTACCGCAATTGTCTGAACTATGATTTTTAGGATTAAATGATAGACTATGATTTCTCCATCCTCCATTCACATCCCTTCACCCATAACCCATAACCCAAAATCTGTCTTGTCCTGAAATAGATTTACGTAAATTGTAAATCATGATTAAAAGAAAATCAGAACTTAAGCGGCTTAATTCT
>NZ_JBMPIY010000014.1:0-101505 GCF_049340005.1 Peijinzhouia sedimentorum | reverse complement strand
TAAGCGTGATTTTATCCTCTAATATACTATTTAATATATTGATATACAATGTTTAGTGACCTAAATGAGTAACCCTATCTTAGTTTTAATAGTGAGAGGAAATGAATTTCATAAAATAAAGGAATGAGAAATCAATAATTAATTCTCTACTATTCTCAGTTTGTAGATTGTAACCACCTCTGGTTCTTCATCAAGAATATTCACATTTTGCGAAGCCCAAATATTCCCAAATGGATCGACTATTTCCAAATCAGTAAGCTTCTGTGGAATGGGTAATACATCACTAACTAGCCTCCCATCTTTTAGGATGATTACTTTTCGAGGGTTTACCTTTTCATACACTTCCTTGTCATAGTTTTCACGGTTTGAGCCGAACAAATCAATTGCTTTTTGCTCAGGGATTCCTGATCTATAAGAGATAATATCCAATCCATTTGTATGAAGTAAACCTAATGGCGCCCCAGGCACTTCTCGCATTTTCATTTGCTCTTCTAAACCCAATTCACCCAAGGAAAATCCTTTTAGCAATACATAATCGTCGTAAGGGATAGTGACTTTATCTATCTCATTACCCGAAGCATCAAAAGTGTAGAGAGTAGTGTCATTTACTACTATAGCTTTTGTTTCGCCGCAATGGGTTCAAACAAGGTTCTGATAAAATGAAAAGCTCTTTACCTGACTTGAACATACTCCCATCATGGAAATAGCCATAAGGTTCAATAGTCTCATTTTCCGGATCTACTAAGGAAAGGAGGTTATACTCATTGTAATACTCTGCTTCAGTAGATTTTTTTTCGGTCTTCGGACCATAAAATATTAAAAAATGGGGTCTAATATCCTTTTCTATTACTCTTAGGAACTTACTTCTTGAGGCAAGTATTCCGCCCAAACTAAGCGGGACATTTATTCTCTTCTTCACATTAAAATTCGCATCGTAAGTAACAATATTTCCAACACCCATCAATGCATATCCATCTTCAAAAAATGTGGCGGATATTAAAATAATGCCTGCACTTAATGGACCTTCACTTAAGTGTTCAAACTCCTTAATGATTTCTCCTTCTTGCGACATTACAAGGACCATTTGATAGTCGCCTTTTTTAGTTAATAATAGCAAGTTTCCATTTTCTGGATGTGCTGCTACAATCGAATGAGAACCAATAATCCTATCAATTTGCACAGAATCAATAATTTCAAGACTGTACTTACCTGAATGAGTAAAAGTTTGGTCTTGCTTGTCGCAGGAGTATAAAAACGCTATAGTAACAGCAAGAAAGAAAAAGTTAGCTTTCATTATAAATAGGTTTATCAATTCTCAATAATCCTTAATTTGTATAGTGTGATCACTTCAGGTTCTTGATCTAAGGCTTCGACATTCTGTGAAGCCCAAATATTACCTCCCGCATCTACCGCTGCCAAGTATCCAATTCTCTCAGGGAAAGGAATAATCTCACTAATAGCCTTATCATCTTGTGTAATCAAATATTTATTGGGCATTGTTTTTCGGAGCTTTACCCATGCTTCTTCATCTTTTCCATTGCCTGCAATCGCTTGTCTAGTACTAAGCGGGAGGCCAGAAGAATAAATAAAAACCTGTTTGTCATCGACTTGCAGAAAACTACGAATTGCACCACTGATTTCTCGAATTTCCTCTTGCTCGTCCAAGCCTTGATCGCCTAGACTATAGCCATCTTTGAGAACAAATTCATCGAATGGAATTTGATGAACGCTTACTTCCCCATTGATGGCCTCAAGGGTGTAAAGTAAATCTTCACTACTAATGACAGCTTTAACTTGCTCGCCAACTACCTGAAATCGGGTATCTAAGAAATAATGAGCCTTACCATTTCGGAATACGCTTGTTTCCGATAAGCTCCCTAAGGGTGAAAACTCTTCGGTTTCAGGGTCATAAATGCTTAATAGGTCATATTCTTGATAATATGCAGCTTCAGTATTGTTAATTTCTGTATGTGGGCCATAAAACATAACAAGCAATGACTTGCCTCTAATATTGAGAACTTGCAGATGGCGGAAACCCGGATAAGCCACCAAATTATAGCCCATCGGAATTCTATTCCTAGTTATTGGCTCAAAACGATTGTCTGTAATTAGCAGATAACCGAAGCTCCCCATTAGGGCAAAACCTTGCTCATAATAACAAGCAGATAAGAGAGTAGAACCGACTCTTTGTGGCCCTTCCGATGGCTGCTCAAAAGTTTGGAGGACAGTACCCTTAGCATCTACCTCCATTAATATTTGGCCTCTCCCCTTGCGCTGCATTAGCAGGATATTTCCATTTATGGGATGGATATCCTGTATGTAAGTTTCACTAGGAAGTGTTTGTATAATTAAGGAATCTACGACTTGAAGCTCAATATTGCCATCATTTACTTCAACATTAGAAATTTCTATAGAACCAGAATCACAAGCAAAAAGGAAAGCCAAAAAATATAGAAGGACTAAAATTCTCATAATTAAGGTCGATAAAATTATAATTTACAATTCGACCTCAATTAAATAAATATAAGTTAAATATGCACTATATGTTTAGTGGTTTTTTAATATCGAATTATACAATTCCCTCCCGCAATAGATCATGCAGGTGGATAAATCCGGCGATCTTACCTTCGCTCTTTACAACCAATTGGGTAATATTCTTTTCCTTCATTCTATTTAATGCTCTTACCGCATATTCCTCTTCATCTATACTTTGTGGATTTTCAGTCATTATATCTTTGGCTATCAAATTCTCAATAGACAAGTGCTTTTGCAACATTCTTCTTAAATCTCCATCTGTAATAATTCCAGTAAGGATACCATTTTCACCTAAAACAGCTGTCGCCCCTAATCTTTTGGTACTTATTTCAATAATTACTTCTCGTATCGAATCATTTTCTTTAACTATTGGCAATTGATCCTTTTGGTAAATATCATTTACTCGCATATATAATTGTTTACCCAATGCGCCACCAGGATGGTATTTGGCAAAATCTTCTGAGGTAAATCCGCGTGACTCAAGCAAACACACTGCTAATGCATCGCCAAGAGCCAAATGCAAAGTAGTACTTGTTGTAGGAGCCAAATTATTTGGACATGCCTCCTCTTTAATAGTGGCGTCCATTATGAAATCAGCTTGTTTGGCTAGATAAGAATCAATATTACTAACCAAGGCAATTAGTTTTGCCCCTCTTTGCTTTAGTAATGGCACCAAAACTTTAATTTCAGGCGTATTTCCACTTTTGGAAATGCATATCACAATGTCCTTTTCCTGTATCATACCAAGGTCGCCATGAATGGCGTCGGCAGCATGCATAAACAAAGATGGTGTGCCTGTGGAGTTCAAAGTAGCCACAATTTTCTGTGCAATGATGGCGCTTTTGCCAATTCCAGTAATTACAACCCTGCCAGAACCAGCCAAAATCTCCTCAACAATAGAAACCATGCTACCGTTTATCCTCAAAGAAGCTTCATTTATCGCTTCAGCTTCATTTTGTAAAACACTTTTGGCGGTTTCTATTATATTTTTTCTTAACTTCAAATAGTCCAAGGTATCAATAATTTTGTTTGCTCAAAGATACAACAATACCGAAATTTGAAGTTTTAAATTGAAATAAGTAGAACGTTTGTGGAGGATATTAAAAAATCATTAAAAGATGTATTTGGCTACGGGAAGTTCCGTGGGAATCAAGAACTCATCATCAGAAATATACTTGCAGGGAAAAACACCTTTGTAATTATGCCGACTGGTGCGGGAAAATCCATGTGCTACCAATTGCCAGCCATTGTAAGACCGGGTACAGCAGTAGTAATTTCACCTTTGATTGCATTGATGAAAAATCAGGTGGATCAGCTGAATGCAGTAGGAGTAAATGCCCAGTTTTATAACTCCACCCTTACCAAAGCGGAGATGAATCGGGTGCGAAAAGAAGTATTGGCTGAGCAATGTAAGCTATTATATGTAGCTCCTGAATCACTTACCAAAGATGAAACGGTAGAGTTTCTGCGCAGAGCAAATGTATCATTTGTAGCGATAGATGAGGCGCACTGTATTTCTGAATGGGGCCATGATTTTCGTCCAGAATACCGAAGAATAAAAACCATAATTGGGCAATTGGGCGATATGCCGATCATTGCACTCACTGCAACGGCTACACCTAAGGTTCAGGTGGATATACAGCGAAATCTCCAGATGGAAGACGCTGATATTTTCAAGTCTTCCTTTAATAGGCATAACCTATACTATGAAGTAAGACCAAAAACGAATACCAAAAAACAGCTGATTCGATATGTAAAAACCCATCCAAATAAGGCTGGGATTGTCTATTGCCTGAGTAGGAAAAAGACCGAAGAAATTGCACATTTGCTGAAAGTAAATGGTGTGAAAGCAGCACCTTATCATGCGGGTCTGGATCCAGATGTAAGAGTCAAAAATCAGGATGATTTTCTTAATGAAGAAGTGGACGTAATCGTTGCGACAATTGCTTTCGGTATGGGAATCGATAAGCCAGATGTACGATTTGTGATTCACTATGATACACCAAAGTCACTGGAAGGGTACTACCAAGAGACTGGTAGAGGAGGTCGCGATGGATTGGAAGGAAACTGTATCATGTTCTTCAGTCACAAGGATATTTCGAAACTAGACAAGTTCAATAAGGACAAGCCTGTAACAGAAAGAGAAAATGCGAGAATTCTATTGAATGAAATGGAATCCTATGCTACATCTACTGTTTGTCGCAGAAGGCAATTACTCCATTACTTTGGCGAATATTTAGGAAGTGATTGCGGATTTTGTGATAACTGCTTGAAGCCAAGAGAAAAATATGAAGGTGAAGAATACTTGAAGCAAGTGATTCAAGTAGTAGATGAAACCAAAGAAAGATTTGCTATACCACATTTAGCAAAAGTTCTCGCTGGCGAAACGGATGATTATATCAGCAGCTATGGGCACGATAAATTAAAAATATTCGGAGTAGGAAAAGAGTTTGATGTTATTTTCTGGCAGTCATTTATTCGTCAATCGATGATTATCGGATATTTACAAAAAGACATCGATAATATAGAAATAGTGAAGATTACTGATCGCGGGAGGGATTTTTTGGAGTCCAGCCATGCAGTCACTTACTATAGAGATCAAGATTTTTCGAACCTACCTGACGAAGAAGAAGAGGACACTAATAAGGAGCCTATGCAAACAAAGGCTCATGATGAAAAACTCTTCGAAATGCTTAAGGCACTTCGAAAAAGATTAGCCAAAGAGAAAAACCTCCCGCCTTACGTATTATTCCAAGATCCATCTTTGGAAGAAATGGCAACTATTTATCCAACTACCAAAGATGATCTTGCTCAAGTAAATGGAGTAGGTATGGGTAAGGTTTCTAAGTTTGGCACTCCTTTTCTCGATTTGATCAAGAAGTATGTAGATGAAAATGACATCATCACCATCTCCGATGTGGTGGTAAAAAGCTCATCTAACAGATCTAAAAACAAGATATTCATCATACAACAAATTGACCGAAAAGTAGATTTAGATGAAATTGCTGATTCCAAAGGCATGTCGATGGATGAGTTGATTCAAGAAATCGAGCACATCTGCTATTCTGGCACCAAACTCAATCTGGATTATTATATCAACGAGGTTTTGGATGAAGAAAAACAAGAAGAAGTTTTTGATTACTTCTTAAGTGCTACTTCAGACAAAATAAGTGATGCACTAGCAGAACTGGGAGACGATGATTACACAGAAGAGGACTTACGATTAATGCGCATCAAGTTCCTTTCTGAATACGCTAACTAACAATCATGAACATTTTAATATTAGGCTCCGGCGGAAGAGAGCATACGCTTGCTTGGAAAATATGCCAAAGCCCACTTTGTAAAAATTTATATATAGCGCCAGGAAATGCTGGAACAAAGGCAGTTGGTGAGAATATTGATTTGCAGGTTACTGATTTTGATGGTATTGCAAATTTCTGTTTAAGTAATCTAATTGACTTACTTGTAGTAGGTCCAGAAGAACCTCTAGTTAATGGAATTCGCGAGTTTTTGGAAGCAATTCCATCGCTAAGTACACTCAAAATAATAGGCCCTGGCAAAGAAGGGGCAACGCTGGAAGGAAGTAAAGATTTCTCGAAAGCCTTCATGCAAAGACATGGAGTCCCAACTGCTTCTTCACAGACATTCGATGCTTCGCAAATAGATGAAGCATTGGCTTACCTACAAAATCACTCGTTGCCAATTGTGCTTAAAGCTGATGGACTTGCCGCTGGCAAGGGCGTAGTAATTAGCGAGACGCATGAAGATGCCATTGCAACAATAAAAGCTATGTTACTGGACAAGCAATTTGGCGAAGCAAGTGCAAAAGTAGTGGTAGAGCAGTTTTTGAAAGGCATTGAGCTTTCTGTTTTTGTACTAACCGATGGCAAAGATTATGTGATCTTGCCGGAAGCAAAAGATTACAAAAGAATAGGCGAAGGCGATACTGGACTAAATACAGGTGGAATGGGTTCTATATCACCTGTCCCATTTGCCGATGCAGAATTTATACGTAAAGTGGATGAAAAAGTAATCAAGCCAACCATCGCAGGCTTACAGAAAGATGATATCCCGTACAAAGGCTTCATCTTTATTGGCTTGATGAATATGAACGGCGAGCCTTGGGTAATCGAATATAATGTACGAATGGGCGATCCTGAAACGCAATCTGTTATAGCGCGAATTGATAATGATTTGGTGGATTTGCTTCTTGCATGCGCTGAAGACAGATTGGCAAATTATCAAATGAATGTGTCTGAGAAAACTGCCGCTACTGTAGTATTAGTTTCGGAAGGCTACCCAGGCAGTTATCCCAAAGGTCGAAAAATATCAGGACTTGATGAAGAACACAAAGCCTTGATTTTCCATGCAGGTACCAAAGCATCTGAGACTGATGTGCTAACAAGTGGTGGCAGAGTATTAGGAATCACAGGATTGGGAAATGACATAAATGAAGCTTTAGAAATTGCCTACGCAAGCATAAATAAGATTCGTTACCAAGGAATGAATTTCCGTAAAGACATAGGAAAAGATTTGCTCTAAGCTGGAGCACTCAAACACGGAATGTTTAGAAAATTGACTAATTTGGTCGATTGATTAAAGGAAAGATTATGAGTGGATGCAATAGTTGCGGAACCAGTAATACAAGTGAAGGAGAAGTTTCCGGCTGCAAAAGCAATGGAACCTGTGGCACGAGTGGTTGCAACAAAATGAATGTTTTTGATTGGCTATCGGGCATGGATATTCCCATGGTGGATAGATACGATATAGTGGAAGTACGATTTAAGGGTGGTAAAAAAGATTATTTTCGCAATAGTAACAGAATTGATCTCACAACAGGCGATGCCATAGTTGTAGAAATGCCCTCTGGCGTGCATTTAGGTCACGTTTCGCTGATGGGCGAGCTGGTAAGATTACAAATGCAGAAGAAAAAACTGCGAGATAATGATGAAATTCTAAAAGTCCTTAGAATTGCCCACCAAAAAGATATTGAAAAAGCTCAGGAAGCAAAAAACCGTGAAGCAAATACGCTTTATAGAAGCCGCGAGCTAATCCAAGAGCTTAAATTGAATATGAAGCTTTCTGATATCGAATATCAGTCAGATTTGAGCAAAGCTACTTTTTACTATTCTGCGGATGATAGAGTTGATTTTCGTGAGCTGATAAAAACCTTGGCAGGTGAATTTAAAATACGCGTAGAAATGCGCCAAATAAGCCTAAGACAAGAGGCAGGAAGACTAGGTGGAATTGGATCTTGCGGTAGAGAACTTTGTTGCTCTACTTGGTTGAGCGATTTCAAAAGTGTGGGAACAAGTGCCGCTCGTTACCAAAATTTAAGCCTCAATCCTTCCAAGCTAAGTGGACAATGCGGGAGGTTAAAATGTTGCCTTAATTATGAATTGGACACTTATATGGATGCTCTTAAGGATATCCCAAATGTGGACGCTAGTCTGAGAACTGCTAAAGGTGAAGCTCGTCTGCAAAAAACAGATATTTTCCGTAAGATTATGTGGTTTGGATTTGCTGGTGATAACAATTGGTATCCTGTAGATACTTCTCGTGTGGCAGAAATTATAGAACTGAATAAAGCTGGTAAAACTCCTGACACCTTGTTTGAAGATAAACTTCACATAAACTTACCTGAAGGAAATAAAATTAACAGCGATTTGGATCAACTTGACAAGAAGTATCAAGGACCTGCAAAAAAGAAAAGAAAGAAGAAAAAGAAAAAACCAGCTGGAATCGGTGGGCAAGCTCCTGCAAATACTGGAAATCCAAAACCGAACCCTCCACAGAATACAGCACCCAATGCTGAAGGCTCTACAAAAACGCCTTCGAATAAATCGAGAAGACCGAAAAACAAGTATAGAGGTCCAAGAAAAAACAATAACTCAAGCAATGAATAAGGGAATTTATCTGATATTAACCCTTTGCTTATTTACCTTTTTCTCTTGTGATGCCAACAGACATTTCGAAGAAAATCAAGAGATGACTGAGCTGAACTGGTCCGAACAAAACCCAGTTCAGTTTGAGGTTATGATTGATGATAGCACGTTGGATTATAATCTGATTGCAAATATTAGAAATGGACTTGACTATCCTTATCAGAATCTTTATTTACAATGGCAAGTAGCTGATAGCCTTGGAAATACAATAGATACTGGTCTGCAAAATATTGACCTTTTTGATGCCAGAACAGGCAAGCCATTGAATAAAGGAATTGGAAGTATTAGCACAAATCAAAAGGCTTTTGTAGAAGGCTTTCAATTTCCTTATACTGGTAAATTCTCCATTCAATTGGAGCAATTTATGAGAGTACCCAATTTAAAAGATGTTTATAGCGTTGGCTTAAGGGTAGAAAAGGCTGAGCCTAAATAAATTTATTACCTCCCACAATTATCATTGTAAGTCGTACCAATTGTAGAAAAAAATTCCTTTATTTATGCCAAATAGTGGCGTATTAATAAATGGTTTTCAATGAACTGCATTAACTGTGAAAAAGCTTTAGGGATTGATAATAGATTTTGCTCTGCATGTGGCGGCCCAGTTATTACAAGAAGGCTCACTATGCGAGCTTTGTTTAATGAGATTTTTATTCGCTATTTTAGCTGGGACAATAAGTTCGTTCTGACTTTCTTAATGTTATTCTACAGACCCGAAGATGTCATCAATGGCTACATCAAGGGTATGAGAGTGAAATATATTAATGCGATCACTTATTTTTTTATTGCAGTTTCTATTTCAGGTATTCAGATTTTTTTGTTGCGTCAGGGCTATTTGGGAGAGATTGACTACGGATTCGAAAATCTTACTCAAGAAGGAAATCCCTTCGCTATGGAATCTACTCTAAATACAATCTTTGATTATTATTCATTTGTAGCTTTTCTAACGCTTCCAATTGTAGCCCTTATTTCCAAAATAGTTTTCTGGAAGTTTAAGAAATACAATTACATAGAGCATTTAGTAATTTACTTTTATACCTATTCACAAACTTCCATAATAGGTGCCCTATTAGGTATTGTGGTCTTATTCATCACACAGGATTTCTTTCTCGTTAGTATTTTACTATATCCAATGATGATTGGCTATCATATATTCGCTTTAAGAAGGGTTTTCGATCTCAGCTACAAGCAAATTTTTATAAAAACCTTAGTTTTTATTGGAGTTGCTTTATTGATCTACATTATCCTGGTAATCATTTTCGCCATTGTTTATATAATAATCATGAGCCAGAATGGAGAATTAGAAAAGCTCCAAAAAATGAACACGCAATAAGCAATCAAGCTATTTCAAAGGGCTATCCTTTTCATTCTTCATCACATTATACACGATTTTATCCATTCGGCCTGGCATCCATTTATTGAGGAATACCGCCAATTTGCCTTGGGTTGTCAGCACGATTTCGCGTTTATTCTTACGCATGGCATTAAGTGTATATTCAGCAACTTCCTCAGCACTCATCATTTTTGTTTCCTCCCGCGGCGATTCGCCTTGGGATTTACCTTTTGCATTCAATGCTGCATTTCTGATGTTCGATTCAGTAAAGCCCGGGCAAACTACCAAAGTTTCTACTCCTCTATTCATAACCTCTGTGCGTAGTGATTCCATAAAGCCATTCATAGCAAATTTAGATGCAGTATAGGCCGTACGAGCCGGTGTTCCTCTATATCCATTTATTGATGATATGGCCACAATTGCGCCCTTATTTTCGATAATTGAAGGCAAACAAAATTTGGTGGCATACACGGCTCCATACAAGTTGGTATCCATCACTTGGCGAAATACATCCAAGCTCAAATCCTCAAAAAGAGCACGCATACTGATCCCGGCATTGTTTACAAGTACATCTATTCTTCCAAACTTAGCCAATACGGCTTTGGCCATTGCATAATTGTCTAGTTCCGAAGCCACATCTGCCAAAATGGGAAAATGCTCATCAGTGATTGCGTCAATTTCCTTTGCTGCAGCCTCAAGTTTTTTTTCATTACGCCCTGTATAGCAAACAATTGCACCTTCTTTAGCAAATGCTTTTACAAGCGCAAGCCCAATTCCTGATGTAGCTCCTGTTACAATTATTACCTTATTCTCGAAATTCTTCATTGCTTTGTAAATACTGAATGTATAAAAGTAGAAAAAGCTAGATAACAACATTACATTTACCGCAAAAATCATTCTATGGAAACGTCTCGCATTATCAATCACCTCGGAGAAAATAGAGAAGAATATTACATGGCAGCCACGCCTCCCATCGTAGCATCGGCTAATTTTTGTTTCCATACAGTAGATGAAATGCGGGAGGGTTTAGCACATGAATCCGAAATTCCTTTTTACACGCGTGGGAATAACCCTACAACCAATGTGCTTCAGAAGAAAATGGCTGCATTGGAAGGCACCGAGGAATGTCTTGTTTTTGCGTCAGGAAGCGCAGCAGTTTCCGCGGCAGTTATGGCGAATGTGCAGCAAGGTGATCATATCATTTGTGTGAAAAAGCCTTATAGCTGGACCAATAAGTTATTAAACCTTTACCTCCCGCGTTTTGGCGTTTCTGCTACAATGGTAGATGGTACCCGAGCTGAGAACTTTGAAGCTGCCATTCAGCCCAATACAAAATTGATCATTCTGGAAAGCCCAAATAGCTGGACTTTCGAATTACAAGATGTACCTGCCGTTGCTGCAATTGCCAAAAAGCACGGCATCACTACCATTATGGACAATAGCTATTGCACTCCCATCAATCATAAGCCTGCTGATTATGGAATAGACATTATTTGCCATAGTGCTACAAAATATATTAGTGGACATAGCGATGTAGTAGCCGGCATATTATGTTGTAGCAAGGAGATGTATCTGAAGATTTTCGCGACTGAATTTATGACGCTGGGTGGAGTAATTTCTCCATTCAATTCATCCATGCTTTTGCGTGGATTGAGAACCTTACCCATTCGATTGAAGCAGGTGGCAGAAAATACAATGCCTGTAGTTGAGTTTTTAGAAAATCACCCTATGGTGGACAAAGTATTCTATCCGTTCATTCCTTCCCATCCACAATACGAATTGGCTAAAAAGCTCATTAAAAATCCGGGAGGACAATTTTCCATTACCCTAAAAACTGAAGATCCGAAACAAATTGAGACCTTCTGTAATAGCTTAGAGCTATTTCTTATGGCATGTTCTTGGGGTGGCTTCGAATCGCTTATCTTTCCTGCCATTACATTATACAGCTCCGAAAACTATCAAACCAAAGATCTGCCAATCAATATGATCCGCTTCTATGTAGGGTTAGATGATAAGGACGAATTAATTGCTGATTTGCAACAAGCTTTTGATAAAATGAAAAATGCTTGAGGTTTAATTACTAACCCCAAGCATTCTACTTCAAAATCTATCGAAATCAATTAAAGTCTTTTGATCTTGATGTTTCTGAACCAAACATTGTCTCCATGATCCTGCAAGGAAATTTTGCCACTTTTGAAAGTGCCAAAATCTGGCATGTCTTTAAATTTGCTATCAGCAATTAATTGTTGCCAAGATTCATCCCAAAGACTTGTTTCGACGATAGTTACACCATTCAATTTGAATGTTAAAGTAGAATCTTGGCTGATAATATCTACTTCATTCCACTCTCCCACCGGTCTTACAGGCTCGGAGCTTGACTTCACCAAGTCATACAAATCACCAGTTCTATGGCTTTCAATTTGGCCATCAGCATGCCCATCATTATCTAATATTTGCATTTCAGGCCCTGTACTCCATGGGTAAGGATATTTTGTGGTATCCTCTTGCACATAGAACATAATGCCACTATTTCCATTCTCCGAAATCTTCCATTCCAATTTCAAATGGAAGTCTTCGAATTCGGCAGTGGTTACAATATCACCACCTTCAAAGAGTCTTTTTCCATCTTCATCTCGACTCGCATCAAGAAAAAGAATACTGTCTTCTACCTGCCAAGCAGGTCCAATAAGATCAGAGCCATAATTGGTCCAGCCTTTAGTAGTCTCTCCATCGAATAGCGAAAGCCAATCTACCTCCACTTCATCAAGTTTAAGAACAGGCTCCAATTCAACTTCTTCTGTTTCATTACTATTTTCAGTTTGGCAAGCAATTGCAATCATTGCTATCAATACTGTAGCTAATGTTAATTTAAAATTTTTCATGTTAATTGATTTTTGGTTAAGCTTATTTTTAAGAGGTTTTTTCCTTCAATATGTCTATTCATCTAATCCTAGAATTCTCCGATTTACCGTCTCACTAATTTCTTGTCCTGCAAAATCGTCGAATGCCTTATCTGTTTTTCTAATCATACAATTTTCAATAAATGGAGCACCTTCCGCAGCTCCTTGTTCAGGATGTTTTATGGCACATTCCCATTCCAATACTGCCCATCCTTCAAAGCCGTATTGTGTGAGTTTGCTGAAAATTGCCTTAAAGTCAACTTGCCCATCTCCTAAAGACCTAAAACGGCCTGCTCTATTTATCCAGGATTGGTAGCCTCCATATACGCCTTGCTTGGCTGTTGGATTAAATTCTGCATCTTTTACATGGAACATCTTTATATTTTCACGAAAATGATCTATAAATGATACATAATCCATGCACTGCAAAAGCAAATGCGATGGATCATAAAGTATACAAGCCCTTGGATGATGACCCAATGCATCCAAAAACATTTCATAGCTTTCACCATCATGTAGATCTTCTCCCGGATGCAATTCGTAACACAAATCCACACCGCATTTGTCAAATTCATCTAAAATTGGTCTCCACCGTTTGGCCAATTCTGCAAAACCAGTCTCTACCAAACCTTGTGGGCGCTGTGGCCATGGATAAACGGTTGGCCAAAGCAATGCTCCACTAAAAGTAGCACATGCATTCAAACCAAGATTTTGGGAAGCTTTAGCCGCAAACATCAATTGCTCAATCGCCCATTGCTGCCTTTCTTTTGGTTTTCCTTTCAATTCATCTGGAGCAAATGCATCGAATAAGGTATCATAAGCCGGATGAACCGCCACCAATTGTCCCTGCAGATGCGCTGACAATTCCGTTATTTGCAATCCGGCATCATTTACAATTCCTTTAATTTCATCTGCATAACTTTTATTTTCAGCAGCCTTTTTCAGGTCGATGCAGCGAGCATCCCAAGAAGGAATTTGCACACCTTTATAGCCTAAACTCTTCGCCCATTTACATATATTTTTTAGGTTGTTAAATGGCTCTTGATCACCCATAAATTGCGCAAGAAATATAGCCGGTCCTTTCATTTGATTCATTTAAGATAGTTTATTGATAATCTCTATTTCCATTTCGTAGATGAAAAAACTCATTTGCTTAGGTTGAAAGTCGAATCCATTTCAATTCACTGTAATGACTCTCGACAACTTTCTCAATAAAAAGCATTCCACGCAAGCCCGCATCAATTCCTTCAAACTCCGGTTTGCTAATCTTCTGGTCTGCATGATTTAAGCGGGAGGAAATTACCGCAGCAAAATTCAAATAAATATTTCCGAATGCCTCTAAATATCCCTCTGGATGCCCGGCTGGAGTTCGGCTATTTTGTGTAGCTACAGGCGACAGATAGGCCTGCCCTGCTCGCAATACTTGCATCGGCTTATCAGCAAATTTCAACAAAAGCGTATTTGGCTCCATTTGATGCCATTCCAAGCCTCCCTTTTCACCATATATTTTGATTGACAAATTATTTTCTTCACCAGCTGCTACTTGACAAGCCGTTAGTATGCCACTAGCCCCATTTCCAAACTTTAGCATTACCATACCATCATCATCTAGCCGTCTGCCATCAACTACTGTATTCAATTGCGCAGAAATATGGCTCACTTTCAGTCCTGAAATGTATTCTGCAAGGTTGAATGCATGCACTCCAATATCGCCCATAGCTCCGCATATTCCAGATTTGCCGGGATCGGTACGCCAAGCTGCTTGCTTATTTCCCTCCTCCTCAAGCAAAGTACTCAGCCAACCTTGATGATAATTCACAAACACTTTTCTGATTTTACCCAATACGCCATTTTCAATAATGCTTTTGGCTTCCTTTACCATTGGGTAGCCAGTGTAAGTGTGAGCAAGCGCTAATAGTAAACCAGTTTCTTCCAATTTGGTCTGCAGTTGCTCTGCTTCATGTAAACTTAAGGTAATGGGCTTTTCAATAAGCACATGGAATCCTTTATCCAGTGCCAACATGGCCGGCTCGAAATGCATATGATTAGGGGTGACAATAGACAAAAAATCCATACGCTCATCTTCCGGAAGCTTACTTTCTTGCACGATCATTTCGCGATAGCTCGGATAAATCCTATTGTCCATCAAGTGTAACTTCCTCCCGCTCTGCAAGGATTTGGCCGGATCAGAACTAAATGCTCCACAAACCAACTCGATTTGGCCATCTGCTTGAGCTGCAAATCGGTGAATCGCTCCTATAAAAGCTCCTTCTCCACCACCTAACATGCCCATTCTCAATTTTCTATTCATCTACCTGTAAATTTTCAAATGTATATTTTTTGGAATTTAGCGCTCAAAATTTAATCTTACATATCAATGCATATAATTTCTCAAAAGACACATTTATAAGAATAAAAATTTTATAAAAGCCAAATTAGCAAAACTTAATAAGTGGTCTATTAGAAATTTCATATAATAATACTACATTTAAAAGACAGACCATAAACCTCTTCAAAAAACCATGAATCAGATTGACAGGAATCGTCTTTTTGTGGCAAGTTGCCTCGCATTATTAGTTACTTCCCTCACTTTCGGCATTCGAGCAGGTGTTTTACTCAGTCAAGGAGAAGAATTCAGTCTAACGGCAAAAGAACTTGGAACCATTGTCGCTACTGCTTTTTGGGGTTTTCCGATTGCAGTAATAATTGGAGGCATGTTGGTGGATATTATTGGTATGAAAAAGCTCCTAATAGTTGCTTTCCTCTTCCACCTTATTGGCATTACGATGACCATTTTTGCGGGTGGATATTGGACGCTTTTTATATCCACATTGCTTATTGGGATGGCAAATGGAACTGTAGAAGCAGCCTGTAATCCTTTGGTAACAGCACTATATCCTGAGAAAAAATCCATTAAGCTCAATCACTTTCACTTATGGTTTCCCGGTGGGATATTTATTGGAACGCTTATCGTTTTTGCATTCAACAATTGGCTTGGAGGTGCATATTGGGTAAAGCAAGTAGAAGTGGCTGTGATGATCATTCCAACGCTTATTTATGGCTTTCTTTTTAGTAGACTCCGTTTTCCTGTTACCGAACGAGTAGCCGCAGGTGTTTCTACTGGTGAAATGTATAAATCGCTACTGCATCCATTATTTATATTTATGCTCATTTGTATGTTCGGCACGGCAATTACCGAGCTATTTACCGGACAGTGGATTGACGTACTCCTTTCTAATATCACAGATAATGCTATTCTCATTTTAACAATCACTACTGGTGTGATGGTATTTGGACGTGGAGTAGCATCACCGATTTTAGGCAAATTCTCATCGCAAATGGTTTTGCTACTTTCTGCAATTTTCTCAGCTATTGGCTTGTACATATTGGGCAATTCAAGTGGTGAAATGCTTTTCGTTGGAGCATTTGTTTTTGGCATTGGTGTGTGCTACTTCTGGCCAACAATGATTGGGTTTGTCGCAGAAAACCTTCCCAAAACCGGAGCTGTCGGTATCAATCTTATGGGTGGAGCCGGAATGCTAGCCGTTTCACTTTATTTGATTTTTATGGGTGGCTACTATGATAAACTTCTATTAAAAATGCTTCCTCCCGGCGCTCAGCTAGACGAATATTTGAATGCAATTGAAAATAGCGAAATGGCTGCTGCATTATTAGAAGCAAAGGTGAAAGCAGGTCCAGAAATCATTAATACAACCCTTTTCATCCCTATCATATTGATCGTTGCCTTTTTGGGCTTAGTTATTTTTATGAGAGGCTGGAAAGGAGAAAAGGCTCAAGCTTTATCACATTAAACTAATTGTAAATAATTACCAATGCTAAATATGAGTCCAACTCAGCATCGTCGATCAGCCATTAAAAAGATTCTTTTAAGCGGTGCAGCTTTGGCAAGTAGTTCTGCAATAAGTCAAAATAGATTTAGCTCCTCAAAACCAGAACCTTTCTTCTTAAAAGGCAATATCAACCACGCTGTTTGCCAGTGGACTTATTCCTTTTTATCGCTGGAGGAGTTGTGTACTCTTTCAAATGAGATTGGTCTTAAAGCCATAGATCTCATTGGCCCAAAAGATTGGCCTACACTAAAAAAGTATGGACTAGACTCATCCATGTGCAATGGAGCAGAAATAAGCCTAGTCACAGGCTGGAACAACCCTCAATATCATAGCCAATTGGTAGAAAGATATCTCAAACATATTGATTTGGTGGCTGATGCTGGATATAAAAATCTAATCTGCTTTAGTGGCAATAGAAATGGAATGGACGATGAGACAGGTCTCAATAATTGTGTGAAAGGCCTAAAGCAAATAATGAGTCATGCAGAAAAGCGCGGTGTAGTCATTCAAATGGAGCTTTTCAATTCCAAGGTAGATCACCCAGATTATATGTGCGATAATAGCACTTGGGGAGTGGAACTTTGCAAAAGGCTGGGTTCCGGCAACTTCAAATTGCTCTACGATATCTATCATATGCAAATAAGTGAGGGAGATATAATCCGAACCATACGAGATAATCATCAATACTTTGGTCATTATCATACTGCTGGAGTGCCTGGTCGAAACGAAATTGACCAAACTCAGGAGCTTAATTATTCCGCAATAATGAAAGCAATTGTAGATACCGGCTATCAAGGTTATGTAGCCCAAGAATTTATTCCAACAGGAAAATCATCTGAAGCAAAAATAGACGCTTTGAAAAAAGCAATTGAGATATGCGATGTATAAAACCAACCCAATTAAACTATGGCTGATAATACCTATGATGCAATTGTAATAGGCTCTGGAATCACTGGAGGCTGGGCAGCAAAAGAACTCACGGAAAAGGGTTTGAAAACCATCATGCTGGAACGAGGAAAAGACGTAAAGCATGTGAAAGATTATAATAGTGCAAATAAACATCCTTGGGAGTTTCCTCATGCGGGAGGCAGAACACAAGAGATGATTCAGAAATACCCTGTACTGCGTAGAGACTACCCACTTAATGAAAAGAACTTGGAATGGTGGGCGAATGAAGAAAAAAATCCCTACACAGAAGTAAAAAGATTCGATTGGTATAGAGGCTATCAAGTTGGTGGCAGATCATTGCTTTGGGGAAGGCAAAGCTATCGCTGGAGCGACTTTGACTTTGAAGCAAATGTCAAAGAAGGTGTAGCTGTAGATTGGCCTATTAGATACAAAGACATCGAGCCTTGGTATAGGTATGTGGAACAACATGCTGGAATAAGCGGCAGTACAGAAAACCTCCCGCAATTACCAGACAGCTTATTCCAACCTGCCATGGAAATGAATTGTGTGGAAAAAGATGTTGCAGAGCGGATCAGAAGTCATTACAATGATCAGCGTAGAATGATAATTGGCAGGACTGCTAATCTAACCAATCAGTTAGATGGCCGAGGCAATTGCCAATACAGAAACAAATGCTGGCTAGGCTGTCCTTACGGAGCATATTTCAGCACCCAATCTTCTACCCTACCAGCTGCTATGAAAACCGGCAATCTTACACTAAGGCCTTTTTCCATAGTTACCAAAATCATTTATGATAAGGACTCTAAAAAAGCCAAAGGTGTAGAAATTATCGATTCAGAAACGAATCAAACTTATGAGTACTTTGCAAAAGTAGTATTTGTATGTGCCTCGACTATTAATTCCACGTGGCTGCTAATGAATTCTGCTACAGACGTATGGCCAGGAGGATTAGGAAGTAGCAGTGGAGAGCTCGGCCACAATCTGATGGATCATCACTTCAGAGTGGGTGCCAATGGGCGTGCAGAAGGATTTGAAGACAAATACTATTATGGCGCTAGACCCAATGGTATTTACATTCCACGCTACCGCAATTTATTTGGAGATAAGCGAAATTACCTCCGAGGCTTTGGCTATCAAGGTAGTGCCAGCCGTGGGGATTGGAGCCAGAAAGTGGCTGAATTGAGCATTGGGCCTCAACTCAAAAAAGTAATGACTGAGCCAGGTGATTGGACGATGGGCATTAATGGATTTGGTGAAGTTTTACCATATCATGAAAATAGAATTTTCCTTGACCCAGAGAAAAAGGATGCTTGGGGACTTCCAGTAATCTCCGTAGATGCTGAACTCAAGGAAAATGAAAAGGAAATGAGAAAAGACATGATGCAAGATGCCGTAGAAATGCTCGAAGCAGCAGGTATTAAAAACGTTCGAGGCTTCGACAGCGCATATTATATGGCGATGGGAATTCACGAAATGGGTACAGCTAGAATGGGCAAAGACCCAAAAACTTCAGTACTGAATAAAAATAATCAGGTATGGGATGCTAAAAATGTATTCGTAACCGATGGCTCTTGCATGACCTCCTCAGCAGCAGTAAATCCTTCGCTTACTTATATGGCTCTTACCGCAAGAGCGGTTGATTTTGCGGTAAGTGAGCTCAACAAAGGAAACCTCTAAACCTTAACATCATGAAAAAGAAAAATGAGAACATTAATTCACGAAGAAATTTTCTAAAAAGCTCAGCCATTATTGCCTCAGGGTTTTATATCCTCCCTCGTCATGTATTGGGTGGAAAAGGCTTTGTGGCTCCAAGCGATAAATTGATGGTCGCAAGCATAGGCGTAGGCGGTATGGGTGGAAGCGATGTGAGAGGAATTTATAAAACCGGAAAAGCAGAAATTGCCTTTTTGTGCGATGTCGATGATAATAGAGCAAAAGGTACGCGGGAGGAATTTCCAAAAGCAAAGTATTACAAAGATTGGAGAGAACTCTTAGAAAAGGAATCGAAAAATATTGATGCTGTTTCCGTTTCTACTCCAGATCATAATCATGCAGCGCCAGCATTGGCTGCTATGCAATTAGGCAAGCATGTATATGTTCAAAAACCCATCACTCATGATATTTACGAAGCGCGTGTATTAACTCAAGCTGCAGAAAAATATAAAGTTGTAACTCAAATGGGCAACCAAGGCTCATCAGGAGATGGTGTAAGACAACTTACTGAGTGGTATGATGCTGGGCTTATTGGAGATGTACACACCATTTATTGCTGGACAGATAGACCTGTTTGGCCACAAGGAATTCCTTGGCCAAGTACAGCTGCCCCTATACCGGCCGGATTGGATTGGGACTTATGGCTTGGCACTGCTCCAAAGAAAGGTTATGTGGAAAAACTAGTCCCTTTCAACTGGCGAGGCTGGTGGGATTATGGAACTGGGGCATTAGGTGATATGGGATGTCATATTATGGAGCCGGCATTTAGAGTGCTTGGATTACAATATGCTAATGAGGTACAAGCAAGCGTAGGCTCAGTTTATGTGGATGAATTCCGCAGAGGCTATTTCCCTGAAAGTTGCCCTCCATCGAGTCATGTGATATTAAATTTTCCTAAAACCAACAAAACCAGCGGGCCTGTAAAAGTGCATTGGATGGATGGCGGCATACAGCCAGAAAGACCTGAAGAACTTGGCCCTAACGAGACTTTTGGCGATGGAGGAAATGGCGCATTATTCATCGGCACCAAAGGCAAAATGATGTGCGGAACCTATAGTCTAAATCCACAATTGTTGCCAACCAGCAGAACAGCACAAGCAAATGTACCTCAAAAGATTGCTAGAGTGCCTGAAGGCTCAAATGGTCATTATAATCAATGGGTAGAAGCATGCATTGCAGGCCATGGTAAAATGGAAGTAAGTTCTCCTTTCGAAATAGCCGGCCCACTTACGGAATCACTTTTGATGGCCAATTTGGCTATTCGTGCGCATGATATTAGAGTGCCGCGAGAAAATGGAAATGGCTTTGACTATCCCGGCAGAAACATCAAACTTGTGTGGGACAATGACAATATGAAAGTGAGCAATTTCGATATGGTAAATCAGTTTGTAAAACGCGAATATCCGGAAGGATACAGCCTAAATCTCTAAGAAAATGGAAAGAAGAGAAGCAGTAAAATTCATAACTATGCTCATGGGCGGAACTGCCATTGTAGGTGGTTCTGCATTTATCACAGGTTGCAAAAGTGACACGGGCAAAGATCTCGTATTCTCAACTGATGAAATCTCCTTTCTCAATGAGATTGCCAATGTAATCATCCCCGATACAGATACACCCGGTGCCAAAGCTGCCAATGTAGGTGAGTTTATGATGCGTATGGTCAACGATACCTATGAAGCTAAAAACCAAACAGCATTTTTGGATGGTATGCATTTATTGAACGACCGTGCAAAAATGACTTATGAAAAGCCATTCATCAAATTGAAAGATGATGAAAAGTTTGAAATGCTGGAGCAATTAGATGTTGAGCAGGAAGAATATACCAAAAGTAAATTAAGGGAGGAACCTCCTCATTATTTCAGAATGATGAAAGAATTGACCCTTCTAGGTTATTTCACCTCCGAAATAGGGGTAACGCAAGCCAGAAGATATGCTCCTATCCCTGGTCGATTCGACGCCTGCATCCCATACAATCCTGGAGACAAAGCTTGGGTGTATTAAGTCAATCTTCATTTATGGGATATGCAAAGAAGAACTTTTATAAAAAATTCAGCAGTCATAGGCGCTTCCTTGGGCCTTGGTTCCTTAGCTTCGAGTCTTATTTCATGTAAAAATATGAGTGATAATTATTCCTTCAAGATCAAAGAATTTGGAATACAACTGTATTCTATTAAAGATGAAATGTTGAAAAGTCCTTTTGAAGTGTTGTTAAAGCTTTCAGAATATGGGTACAAAACAATCGAAAGTTTCGAAAGTGACTTAGGAATGTATTGGGGCATGTCCAATATGGAATTTAAGCGGGAGGTTGAAAATGTGGGTATGAAACTAATCGCCTCTCATGTAGATATCAATATTGACTTCGAAGCCAAAGTTGAAGAAGCCGCCAAAGCAGGATTAATGCATCTTATTTGCCCTTCTATTGATGGCGGAAACATCTTAGATTATTACCGCAACTTTGCCGATAAATTCAACGAATGTGGAGAAATTTGCCAGCAAGCCGGAATTCGATTTGGCTATCACAATCATGGCTATTCATTCAAGCTCTTAGAAGGACAATATCCACAAGAAATCCTGATGCAAAACACAGATGCTCAATTGGTTGATTTCGAAATGGATCTGTATTGGGTGCTATCAGCTGGAGAAGATCCAATACAGTGGTTACAGAAGTATCCCAATCGCTTCACTCATTGTCATCTTAAAGACAGAGAAAACCTGCCTCTCAATCAAGAAGATGCTAGTATTGAATTGGGCAAAGGAATTATGAACATACCCGAAGTATTAAAAGAAGCCGAAAATGCTGGTCTAATACACATCATTATTGAACAAGAGCGCTATCCAGTAGCAGAGCCTTTGGAGGCTGCTAAAGCTAATGCGGCTTATCTAAAGGAGTTACTGAACAAATAATTTACCTCCGCAACCCTACAGCTCTATCTGGAGAATCAGTAATAATACCATCGACACCCCATTCGAGTAATTCGCGCATTTCTTCGGTGGTGTTTACTGTCCATGGGATTACAACCATACCCGCTGTCTGTATTTCTTTGATAGTGGCTGCTGTTAGGAGCTTGTAGTATGGGCTGTAAACTGTCGGTGTAAAACCCAAATCGGCAATGTTATCTTGCCATGTTTTGGCATTAGCGACTAAGGCTGCAAGCGGATATTTATCAGTTTTCTCATTCCACAATTGCAACACCCGGAAGTCAAAGGATTGCATGATAATCCGTGAAGGCTCAATTCCACTCTTCTCAAACTCTTCAAACACCAAATGAGCAAATGTCTCTATATCTGGCTGTAACCCTCCCTCCTCATCTTCCACAGTGCTTTTAATTTCGATGTTATAATAGATTGGCGCCAGTCCATTTTCAGCTACATATCGCTCTGCAATTTCAAAAACCTGAGATAATAAGGGCTTCACAACAGGCTCTGAAACTTGCTCTGGAAAACCGGGATGGCCAATACTACCACAATCACACTTCTGCAATTCCTCTAAGGTCATTTCAAAAATGTTATACTCCTTTTGCTTTTCAGCTGGAATTCTATTGCCATTTGCATCCAAACAAATATCGGCATTTAGCCAAGGCTCATGTGAAACTACTACTTGCATATCTTTGGTGATGACCACATCTAGTTCCAAAGTGGTAACCTCATATTCTAGAGCTTTCAAAAATGCTGGAATAGAATTTTCAGGAGCCAAACCACGGGCTCCTCTATGACCTTGCAAGTCAAAATCATACTGTTGGGCTGATGCATTCATCGCAAACAATATCAACATTGAGAAGAATATCTTTTTCATAATTTCTGAATTATCATCAATTAATTTTTCAAATAGGTAGAGTCTTGCACAGCAATTCCAAGATTGGCTAGGAACCTTGTGGTTTCTAAAAATACTCCTTTATAGTCTTCACTTCTATATTCTGAAGCAATTACATGGTTGCCACTTTCGGGGAAAGCTTTTTCAGTCAACTTTTGATCTGAGGTAGAAATCCAAGTGAGCATTTCTTTCATTGCCAGTACGGAAACAACCATATCCTGCTCTTGCTCATTTTTGTAATAATAGCCTAGAAAAAGCGGGAGGTTGAAATCCTTCAACTTTTCTTCATCCATTTCAGCATATACAAATTGCATTAAAGCTTCATAGGCATCCACATGGTATTTGCTAGTCCAATATTGAGCCACTTCTCCATCACCTCGATTTTGGTTAATAAATTTACCTCCCGCCAACTGTGCCATTATTACTTTACCCCAAGGCCGAATCAATTGCTTTGAAGTGGATTCTGAATAGGGTCTGATTATAGGCGAATAAAGTACTACCGATGCAACAGTCTCAATTTTTGGCGCAGCCCAAAGCGCCAAGGCTCCACCCGTAGACGTGCCAATCACAATTACACTATCGCCAATGGCAGCAGCCACTCTTAGCGCTTCCAAGGTTCCTTCCATCAGATCTCCTGCACGCAATCCTTCCATTGCAGTACTGTCACTCCGTCCATGACCGGGCAATCTTGCAAGAAATAAATTAGCATTGAATGTCTTGGATAACCATTGATGAACTGGATACCCTTCACCTTGGCTTGCGCCAAATCCATGTAAATAAACAATCGAGTAATTGGTTTTCTGTTTCAAACTATCATTTGCCCAAATAATTCTAGCTTCGTTGTCTGTCCTGATTACACTTTGTAAATCTGATTCTTGTTGGGTTACAAAACTCTCAGCTTCATAAACGGACGCAAAAGCGGGAGGCATTTCATAATTCAAATTAGTTGGACTTGGCGTTGGTCCCAAAAAATAAACTGCGAACAACAAAACCATCAAAATCAATAGTCCTCTTAAAATTTTCTTAATTACCCTCATGATTGCAAATTAGACAGTATATGTGAATTTAAAATTATCAAATCACTTTATCGAATTATTTTTCTACTGAGCCACAACCTTTTGAAAAGTATTTCCGTTATTTGATTTAATATGATATCACTTTAATATTAAATCAATAACCATGACAGAGACACAAGAAAAATCGACAAAACCCATCTCAGGGTACCCAATGCTATTTTTACTGCTCGCAATGTTAGGAGGTAGTATTTGGGCAGCTATTTATTTGACAATGCCTATTTTATTACTAGTAACTCTATTAGCAATAATCTTGATGCCCGGCTTGTTTTTTATTACGCCAAACAACTCAAGAGTATTAGTACTATTTGGGAAGTACAAAGGCACGGTAAAAGAACACGGCTTTTATTGGGTAAACCCATTCTTTATGAAAAAGCCAATTTCCCTTCGTGCGAGAAATTTTGATAGCGAAAGAGTCAAGGTGAATGATAAAGTAGGTAATCCTATATTGATTGGTGTGATCCTCGTTTGGAAAGTAAAGGATACTTTTAGAGCAAGTTTCGAGGTAGACAATTACACGGACTTTGTAAAAGTGCAAAGTGATGCCGCAGTAAGAAAGCTTGCAGGTATGTACCCTTACGACAATTTCGAAGATGATGAAGCTGAGGTGACGCTGCGTAGTGGCTTGGAAGAAGTAAATCACAACCTAGAAAATGAGCTGACTGAAAGACTGGACATCGCGGGTATCGAAGTAATTGAAGCAAGAATAGGCTACTTGGCTTATGCGCAAGAAATTGCCAGTGCAATGCTTCAAAGACAGCAAGCTACTGCGATAGTCGCTGCCAGACATAAAATTGTAGAAGGAGCAGTGAGCATGGTAGAAATGGCTTTAGAGCAGCTAAACCATAAGCAAATAGTGGACTTGGATGAAGAGAAAAAAGCGGCAATGGTAACCAACTTGATGGTGGTGCTTTGCTCCGATAAATCTGCAAGTCCCGTGGTGAACACTGGCACACTCAACCACTAGGAATCTGCTTAAATGAACGATTTTAAAATAATTTCACACAGCAATAACTCCAACGCTCAATAATATGGCTAGAGTATACTTTGAAGAAAACCAGCGGTTTAATCAGCCATGGATTTGGATTCTGATGATTGGAATTACCGTCCTTACTCTGGGAGGGTTAATTTACGCCAGCATCATTAATCTGACAGGAAATGAAAATGTGAATACTGAAACTGATGTGCAAGCGCTTATTTATGCTTTGGTATTTACTTTCATCATCAATGTTGCTATTTACTGGCTATTGCTAAGTATCAGACTATACACGCGGGTGGAAAACGATGGTATTCATTACCGATTTCCTCCGATTATTAATAAGTGGAAACAAATTTCTAAAAAAGAACTCAAAAGCCACAAAGTAAGAAAATACAGTCCATTAAAGGAATATGGAGGCTGGGGGTATAGAATTAGCAAACATGGTAAAGCACTGAATGTGCGTGGCAATATGGGACTTGACATGGAATTGAATGATGGAAAAAAGTTATTGCTAGGTACGCAGAAACCTGAGGAATTGAAATTGGCTTTGCAAAAGCTGTATGAGGATAAAACGGAATATTAGTTATGTCAAAGAAAAAACCATTTGTACTACGCATGGACGAGAATACAATGGCTGCGCTAGAAAAATGGGCGGCTGATGAATTCCGTAGTATCAATGGACAACTGGAATATATTATTAATAAGGCATTAAAAGATGCTGGAAGACTTAAGAAAAACCAACCAAACCAAGAATAAGATGGAACACAAAAATTACCAATGCCCAAAATGCGAACATCGCCATTTTACCACAGACGAAATGGCTACCACAGGCGGCGCACTTACTAGAATTTTCGACATTCAGAATCGCAGGTTCTTAACAATGAGTTGCGATAAATGTGGATATACCGAGTTATTTAAAAAACCGAAAGGGACTACCCTCGGCAATATCCTAGACTTCTTCACAACTTAATATTCGACTTCCAACAACCTGATATTGAATCTGTTTTACAGATCAATTAGCAATAAAAAATCCCATGAATTTAAATAATTCATGGGATTCTGTATTTCACCAAAAGGTGTATTAAATCTTAATTTCTAGTGTAAAGCACTTTACCACCTACAATAGTCATATCTACTTTTGTGTCTAATATTTCATTGTCTGGCACAGTCATAATATCTTGAGAAAGAACAGTGAAATCAGCCAATTTACCTACTTCGATAGAGCCTTTGATATCTTCCTCAAATCCACCATAAGCTCCTGCAAGAGTGTAAGAGTGGAGACCTTCCTCCCGCGTCATTTTTTGGTCGGGTTCGAAACCACCTGGAGGTGTGCCATCCAAGGTTTGTCTAGTTACAGATGCATAAAATGAAGCAATTGGATTGATCGGTTCTACCGGCACATCTGTACCATTCATGATTACAGCTCCCGTGTCAAATAATTTTCTCCATACATAAGCACCTTCTTTTATTCTCTCTTCCCCTAGTCTTGTAATTGCCCAAGGTCTATCACTAGACATGTGCACAGCTTGCATTGATGCTATCACACCCAGCTCTCCAAATCTTGGAATATCTGAAGCCGCCAAATGTTGTGCATGCTCGATTCTAAAACGGTGATCTTCTGCCTTGCTTGGATTTTCTTTGATTGCTTGTTCAAACCTATCCAATACTTCTTGGTTTGCTCTGTCACCAATTGCGTGTGCGCAAACTTGGAAACCATGCTCCAAACCCTCTTTGGCCACTTGCAATACGTAGTCCATTGGCTGCGTTTCCAATCCCGCCGTTTCAGGTCTATCTGTATATGGTCTTAGCAGCCAAGCTCCACGACTTCCCAATGCGCCATCAGTATTCAATTTAACAGAGCGGATAGTCAAATGATTATTGCCTAATCCAATTTCAGGTCCTTTGGCATAATATTCTTGCAGCAAATCACGATCTCTACCTGTAAGCATCACATACAGGCGTACTTTCATTGCACCGCTGTCAAGGAAATTCTTCATCAAATCAATGGTTTCTCTTCCTGATCCAGCATCGTGAAAAGTAGTAATTCCATTAGTCAAGCATTCTTGAATGGCCAATGCCATGGCTCTTTTATCGTCGCCCTCGTTATTGTAAGGTACGTTACGACTTACCAAGCCCATTGCTCTTTCATTGAAAATACCTGTTGGATTGCCTAATTCATTTTTAATGATTTCTCCACCTTCCGGATTGGCAGTTTCGCTGGTAACGCCAGCAATTTCCATGGCTTTGGCATTACCAAATGCCGCGTGACCACTTGCGTGAGTCAACCAAACAGGATTGTCTGGAGTAACTTCACTCATTTTGTTATGCGTTTGGAATCCATTTACTACCTCTTCAGGTTCTTCGTCCCATTTGCTTTGGTGCCAGCCACGACCTAAAATCCACGTTCCTGGAGCCGCATTTTCTGCAGCTTCCTTTACCATTGCAATCATTTCGTCATAGTTTTTCACCTGAGAAAGGTCTAGATTTAGCTTCGATTGACCCATTCCGAAAAAGTGACCGTGACCTTCAATCCAGCCAGGAGTCATAGTGCGACCTTCCAAATCTAACATTTCGGTTGCATCACCTTTAAATTTTTCAGCATCAGCCATATCTCCAGCAAATACTATCCTATCTCCTCTTACTGCAACAGCTTCTACCGCAGGGTTATTTTCATCTACCGTATAAATATTTCCACCAAAAATAATGGTGTCGGCAGGCTCCTCTTTTGGCCCACATGATGTGAAAATCAAAAGAGGCACCATAAATAGCGTTAAGACGCTTAATAAGTTCTTCATTTTAAATTGGTTTTGGGTTGTATCTACAAAAATACAGCGGGAGGAACGGTTTATCAATGGAAATCTATGATATCACGGTAATTCTTTGCTCTGGCCAATTCCTTTTATCAAAAAGCAGCCTTTTATCTTTCCCTTTACTTGCCCTATTATACAATCAAATACTTAATTTTGCGCCGGACTATAATTGAGCAAAGCGTAATGGCAGAATATAACTTTAGAGAAGTCGAGAAAAAGTGGCAACAAAAATGGGCGCAAAATGGCACCTACAAAACTGAAATAAAGGAAGATAAACCTAAATTTTATTCCCTCGATATGTTTCCATATCCTTCGGGAGCAGGCTTGCACGTTGGTCATCCGCTTGGGTATATTGCTTCGGATATTGTTTCTCGTTTCAAGCGTCTCAAAGGCTTCAATGTATTGCACCCAATGGGTTTCGATGCATTTGGCTTGCCAGCCGAGCAATATGCTATACAAACCGGGCAGCATCCTGCCATTACTACTGAGCAAAACATAGCCAGATACAAGGAGCAACTTAAGAAAATTGGCTTCTGTTTCGATTGGGATAGAGAAGTACAAACCTGCGATCCATCCTACTACAAATGGACTCAATGGATATTTATGCAGCTTTTCAATAGCTGGTACAATACCTCCACCGACAAAGCTGAACCAATAGAAAGCTTGATCGCCTATTTAGAGAAAAGTGGGAACGATAAGCTTACTACAGCTTGTGATGAAGAAACTCCAAGTATCTCTGCTTCAGATTGGGCAGCCTTTTCTGAAAATGAAAAAATCGAATTTCTACTAAAGTACCGTTTGGCCTATTTGGCTGAAATGACGGTAAATTGGTGTCCTGCATTAGGTACAGTACTTTCTAACGATGAGGTGAAAGACGGTTTTTCAGAAAGAGGCGGACATCCGGTAGAAAAGAAAAAGATGATGCAATGGATGATGCGTATCACTGCTTATGCAAACAGATTGTTGGAAGGCCTTGATACAATTGATTGGCCGGAGCCGCTTAAGGATATGCAGCGAAACTGGATTGGCCGATCTTATGGAGCCGAATTGAAATTCGATGTGGCGGATCATGATTTAGAAATCAAAGTTTTTACCACCCGCATCGATACCATCTTTGGTGTGACATACATGGCCTTGGCGCCTGAAAGTGAAATGGTGGATATTATCACCACCGAAGCTCAACGAGAAGAAGTAAAAGCTTATGTAGAAAAAGCTGTTAATCGCTCCGAACGTGACAGAATGAGCGATGTCAAAACGGTTTCCGGTGTATTTACGGGAGCTTATGCAATCAATCCATTCAACGGCGAGAAAATCCAAATTTGGGTAGCCGATTATGTTTTGGCTGGTTATGGTACCGGCGCCGTGATGGCCGTACCTGCGCATGACAGCCGTGACTATGCGTTTGCAAAGCACTTTGGCTTAGAAATTCGTCCAGTAGTAGAAGGCGGGAATTTGGAAGAAGAAGCTTTTGATGCCAAAGAAGGTAAAGTCATTAATTCTGATTTCCTCAATGGATTGGAAGTAAAAGAAGCCATTCAGAAGGCAATCGCTTTTGTAGATGAGAAAAAAATAGGCAGAGGCAAAATCCAATTCAGGATGAGAGATGCCATTTTTGCGCGTCAGAGATATTGGGGCGAACCAATTCCTGTATATTTTGATAATGACGTTCCACATTTAATGGACGAAAAAGAATTGCCGCTTGTATTGCCTGAAGTAGATGCTTATTTACCAACTGCCGATGGTGCTCCACCTTTGGGTCGAGCCAAAAACTGGAAAACAGCGGGAGGATATCCTATCGAAATGAGCACAATGCCGGGATGGGCAGGCTCAAGTTGGTATTTCTATCGCTACATGGATGCACAAAATGAAACCGCATTTGCAGACAGGAAAGCACTAGACTATTGGCAAGATGTTGATTTGTATATTGGAGGTTCGGAGCATGCTACAGGGCATTTGCTTTATGCACGATTCTGGGCAAAATTCCTTTTTGATAGAGGCTTTGCGCCAAAAGAAGAGCCATTTAAAAAGTTGGTGAACCAGGGAATGATCCAAGGCAGATCCAATTATGTGTACAGAGTGAGTGGTCAAAATACCTTTGTAAGTCATGGCTTAAAGGATCAATACGACACCGCTTCAATGCATGTGGATGTAGCCCTATGCGATAATGACATTCTTGATATTGAAGGTTTCAAAATGTGGAGAACAGATTTGGCAAATGCTGAGTTTATTCTCGAAGATGGGAAATACATTTGCGGTGCGGAAGTGGAGAAAATGTCCAAGTCCAAATACAATGTGGTAACTCCTGACGACATCATCGAAAGCTATGGAGCAGATACACTAAGAATGTATGAGATGTTTTTGGGTCCATTGGAGCAAAGTAAGCCTTGGAATACCAACGGCATCGATGGCGTTTATAAGTTCTTAAGGAAATTCTGGCGAATGCTAATCGATGACAAAGGCGAATTGCAATTAAGTAATGAAGCTCCAAGCAAAGACGAAATGCGTGTGCTTCACAAAACTCTGAAAAAGATTGAGGAGGATGTAGACAGACTCTCACTCAATACTTCAGTCTCTACTTTTATGATTGCTGTGAACGAGCTTACAGCATTGAAATGTAATAAGCGAGAGATATTGGAGCCATTGACCATTGCCCTTTCTCCTTTCGCTCCACACATAAGCGAGGAAATTTGGTCTAAGTTGGGTCATACGGATTCTATCAATGATGCTACCTATCCTACTTGGGATGAGAAATATATGGCGCAGGATAGCATCGAATACCCAATTGCAATTAATGGTAAAATGAGGATGAAAATGGAATTTGCTGCTGACACCCCAGCCAAAGAGGTGGAAGAAGCTGTATTAGCTTCTGCAGACCTTCAAAAATGGCTGGAAGGCAAAACACCACGAAAAATTATAGTAGTACCAAAGAAGATTGTGAATATTGTAATATAAGTAAAAAGGCCTCTGAATTTGATCCAGAGGCCTTTTTTACTATTTTAAATTTCCTTTATAGGTTCGTTTGAATGCTTCGAAACGAGGAATGGAAACTCCTCTCACATAGCTTTGATTAGGGTTCTTCTCAATAAAATCCTGATGGTATTCTTCTGCTCTATAGAAAGCATTTGCCATTCTTACCTCTGTAACAATTGGCTTTTTGAACATACCCGAAGCGTCATATTCTCTTATCGACTTTTCTGCGACAGCCTTTTCAAATGCATTCATATAAAACAAAATAGATCTATAGCTCGATCCAATATCAGGTCCTTGTTGGTTTGGTGTAGTTGGATCATGGGAGGTGAAGAAAACTTTTGTCAATTCCTCATAATCAATCACACTCGGATCGTAATACACCAACACCGCTTCTGCATGGCCTGTAGTTTCGGTATTTACCAATTCATAGGTTGGGTTTGGTACATTTCCTCCCGCATATCCTGATACGGCAGAATCGACGCCTACTACAGCTTCAAAAATATGCTCTACACACCAAAAACATCCTGAAGCGAATACAGCTATTGCTTTTCCTTCAGGTGCTACAAGTTCAATTTCTCTTACATCGCTCTTTTTGTTCTGCGCCTGGCAAGAAATGGATGCTGATAGAAAAATAGTTAAAAGTAAAATGGAGAGATTAGTTTTCATTGTTTTATTAGATTAAAAATCAATTGTAAAGCATATACGCGTAAAATCAATAATTAGAACACTCCAGAGTGAAATTGGTTTCGAAAATGGCGGGAGGAATTAGGGTTTGGATTGATAATGGCGATTTTTGTTGGTAACAAAATTATTGTTTTTATTGAATCATCGGCTATTAATATTTCGCTCCTATGGAGCTGATGAAGGCCAAATTCCTAAATGCTATTAATATGACGCTCCTACGGAGTTGTTGCAAAAGTCATAGATCGACAATATATTCATAGCCACACCGTGGCGAAATATTAATAGAACAACCAAAAACCTAATAAAAATGGCAAACACATACTCCCAATTGTATTTCCATATAGTATTCGCAGTAAAAGGGAGGAAAAATGCAATATCCAAAATATGGAAAGATGAATTATACAAATACATATCAGGTTTGGTTGCCAACAAAAATCAAAAATTGATGATAATCAACGGCGTTCAAAACCATATTCATATTTTGCTTGGCACGCAACCCGATTGTATGCTCTCAGATTTGGTTAGAGATATCAAAGCCAATTCATCCAAATGGATTAATGAAAAAAAATTGGTTGAAGGAAAATTTGAATGGCAATCAGGGTTTGGAGGTTTTACAATTGGCCAATCTCAATTACCCCAAATCATTGATTACATCAAAAAGCAGGAAGAGCATCATCAATCTAAATCCTTCAAAGATGAATATATGGAATTCCTGAAAGCATATAAGATCGATTTTAATCCTGAATACATTTTTACAGATTATTAAAGTCTTAATTGATATCCTCTTTAATGGGTGTTTTTGGGAGGGTTTGTTTTCTACAACCTTTAATATAATAGCCGTAAATATGTCGCTCCTACGGAGCTTTCGATGCACCAACCTTATTGACTATTAATATTTCACTCCTATGGAGCTATTGAAAAATTATAGATCGGAGATATATTCATAGCCACAGCGTGGCGACATATTAATAGAACAGCGTGGCGATTCGTTAATAGCCGAAATATTAATTTCGTGGCGGCATGTTAATAGATCAAATCAGCCTCACCCCTCCAAAACCCTTCTCAAATAATTAATCTGCCCAAGGTGATAGGTGAAATGGCCATAAAAGTGAAGCAGATAATGCCCTGTTGGATGCTGACCTAGGAAGGTTAAGGGAAAATCTTTAGCCAACTCGGTGAAATCAATATTTGGTAGCACTTGCTTCAACATTACGATAGTTTCGTCAATGCTTTTCAATATTTGCTCTCTAGCTACATTTTTTCCAGCAAATTCAAATTCTCGATTGCGTACATAACCCGTGTTGCCCAAGGTAGCTCCAATAAAATGATTGAGATTGCCTATGAGGTGCATTGCCAAATTGCCCGAAGAATTGCTTATTCCTCCCGCTGTTTTCCAGAGGTTCTCTTCATTCTCAAAACTAGAGAGTTCCTCTTTCAATTTGAATAAATCTCTCTCAAACAGCATTTCTAAAGCTTTTGAATCCATATTAGTTAAATTATCCATTTCAAATTGTACATAAAAAAATCGGCAAGGTTAAGCAAACCTTGCCGACTCAATAAAATCAATTAATACAATATGTATTAATCTCGATTCTTATCACCTTGTTTTGCTTTTTTCGCTGCCCGCTTCTCTTTCAAGTTTTTTTCAGGCTTCTTCTTGTCGTTTTCTTTGGCACCCTTGTCTTTTGACATAATTGTAGGAGTTTAATTCAGTTTTAATTGATTACGGAGTTTGGTGAATTATGGCCATTTTCCGTTCTCAAACTAATCAAATATACAAGCTATTAATATGGATTCATTGCAAAGAGTGATATTTATTTTTAGACACGGGCGTCCAAGAAAGGTGGACCTGGTATTGTAGGAAAGTCTATTCAACGTACTCAATTCACCTTTTCTCAAATCAATCTAAGCCGCTTTCAAAGCAAGAATCACCTAAAAAGCTAATGTATGTCATGTTTTTTGGATTTCTCCCTACATACCTTTGATTCATCAATTAAACGATAAAAGTCATGAAAAACACCCATTACAAAACGCGTATTTCGATCCTTTTGGGACTATTATTGTTTGTTTTCGGAGCATCAGCTCAGAGCAATTACAAATTAGCCGAAAAGCCAAATCTTAAAGTTTCTGGCACATCTACTTTGCACGACTGGGATATGGTGTCCGAGCAAGCTAGTGGCGAAGCTCAATTTGTTGTAGAAGGCAACACTCTTAAAGATATAAAGAAATTACGCATTGAAATGCCTGCCGAAAGTATTAAAAGTGGCAAAGGAGGCATGGACAAAAATGCTTACAGTGCATTAGAAACAAAAAAACACAAGACAGTGCTTTTTGAACTTGAAAATCTAGTGAAGGGTGAAGGCAACTCTTGGACAGCTAAGGGCAACTTCACTATAGCAGGTGTGAAAAAACCAGCTACTTTTCCAGTAACTGCCAAAAGCGAAGGTAATGGATATCGCTTCGAAGGTTCGCACTCATTCAAGCTTACGGATTTCAATGTAGATCCTCCAACAGCATTGATGGGAACCATCAAAACTGGTGATGAAATGAGTATCCATTTTAATGTAGTTTTCAATCCAATTAAATAATATTTACCAATCATGAAAAAGCTTATTTTACTTTCTTTCACAAGCTTAATGCTTGTATTTGGAGCCATGGCTCAAGGCGTACAGCGCGATATGCAATTTTGGCGCTCCCCTGACCAAAGAGGCTTAGGGGTATTCGAAACGGGCAAAGCAGATACTGTAGCTTATGATGGAATCAAAGTACGTGTAGGCGGTGCTTTTACACAGCAATTCCAATCTCTTAGCCATTCAAATACTGCTACTCCAAACCTTAACGCTGCGGGCGTCAATCTTAATGAGTTAATTGATTTTGGCGGTGGATTTAACCTTGCAACTGCAAACTTGAACTTCGATGTAGCATTAGCAGATGGTGTACGATTGAATTTGATAACATACCTATCCTCCCGTCACCACCCAGAAACTTGGGTAAAAGGTGGATTTATTCAGGTCGATAAGGCTGAATTCTTGAATAGCGAATTGCTTAACAAAGTATTCGAAAAAGTAACACTGAAAGTAGGTCACATGGAAATCAACTATGGTGATGCTCACTTTAGAAGATCAGATAATGGTAATGCATTCTACAACCCATTTGTAGGTAATTATATAATGGATGCATTTACAACTGAAATTGGTGCTGAGGTGATTTTCCAACATGAAGGTTTCCTTGCTGTAGCTTCTGCAACTGGCGGTGAAATCCAAGGTGGTGTAACCAACCCAGATCGTCGTAAAATGGCTTACATAGGCAAACTTGGCTATGACAAGCAAATGAATGATGATTTCAGATTGCGCTTAACTGGCTCTATTTATACTACATCAGGTTCTGTAAGCAACACTCTTTGGGGTGGCGACCGTTCAGGTTCTAGATACTACTTAGCTATGGAAAATACATTAGCATCTACTTCTTCTCAGTTTACTTCTGGTAGATTTAACCCTGGACAAAGAGACAATGTAACAGCGATGGTGTTGAACCCATTCTTGAAATACAAAGGCTTAGAAGTATTCGGTAACTTCGAGACAAGTAAAGGCAAAGCTGCTAACGAAACTGAAGACCGTACATGGAATCAAATTGCTGGCGATGTTGTATACAGATTTGGTACAACTGAGAACTTATACTTAGCGGCTCGCTACAACAAAGTAAGTGGCGAATTGGCTGACGGTCTTGAAACTTCTATCGACAGAGTTCAAATAGGTGGAGGTTGGTTTGTAACCAGAAATGTTCTTGCAAAACTTGAATATGTAAGCCAGAATTATAATGACTTTGCAGCAAATGACATCCGTAATGGTGGTAAATTTAATGGCCTGATGATTGAAGGTATAGTTTCCTTCTAAGTTTAAAATCTAAAATGCGTGTTCTTTATCTCATTATTGCAGTAATACTTTTCAGCTTTGCTCCTACCAACGAAATGCTGGTAATCACAGAAAAGCAAATAAAGGTATCTGGTGTTACTTCCATAGGGAAATTCACTTGCGACTACTGCATCGATGACATGAAGGACACGCTTATTTCTAACCGCACCAATAGAAGCGGCACATTACAATTCACAATTCCCGTTGATGATTTTTCATGCGGGAATTTTATGTTAAACAAGGATTTTCGCAAAACACTAAAATCTGATGAATATCCATCAGCCAAAGTTCAAGTGAGTAATCTAGTGAAAAAGGAAAATGGCTATTTCTGCCATCTACGCCTTCAGATTGTGGGCAAGGAATTGATATTTGAGAATTTCCACCTGACCAAATCTGACCAAAAACTTACCGGCAAACTCACATTGAGTTTTGATGAGCTTGAGTTGAAGGCTCCCAAAAAACTTGGCGGCTTAATTAAAGTAGATGAAACCCTCCACCTGCAAATTGAATTAGGTACCTGATCTAGCCTATTTGATCCATATTTCCATCAAAAATTATTTTTGATAATTCTCCCTCCAATTATTTTATCTACTTTTGAGCAAAGGCAATGGTGTCTGCCTGGAACCGCTCTTGATTTGAGCTAATGGCGCCTACTCATCCACCCAAATGGAATTGGTAGGTTTTTATTATTAGCTCAATGGAAAAAAATCAAATTCAATTTTTATCAGATAAGCAATCAAGGAGTAAACTCTTATTCACCCTAAAATGGTTGTTGATTTCTTCCGTTGTAGGGATGCTTGTGGGTTCTGCTTCGGCCTTTTTCCTTTTGTCGCTCGATTGGGCTACCAACTGGCGGGAGGATAATATTTGGATTATTTGGCTGCTTCCGCTTGGTGGCTTACTGATTGGTCTCATCTACCATTATTATGGCAAAGAAGTAGTCAAAGGCAACAATCAGATAATTGAGGAATATTATCATCCTAAGGAAGTGATTCCGTTTAAAATGGCTCCATTGGTGCTATTTGGAACTATTGCTACTCACTTTTTTGGTGGCTCCGCAGGACGTGAAGGTACAGCCGTACAAATGGGAGCTGCCATTTCAGATCAATTTGCGCTTTGGTTCAAAATGAGCAAAAGCGAAAGGCGCATGTTGCTCATCCTTGGAATTAGTGCCGGTTTTGCCTCAGTATTTGGAACGCCACTAGCAGGAGCAATTTTCGCCATCGAAGTATTGATAATCGGACGAATACGCTATCCCATAATTATCCCAAGTTTGATTACCGCTTATGTGGCTCACTTTGCTTGCCTGTGGTGGAATGTAGGTCATACCCATTATGAAATCCCTTTCATTCCCAATATCAATTTCGAGCTGATTCTGTGGTCAGTTTTGGCGGGTGCTGCTTTTGGTTTGGCTGCCTTTACTTTCTCTAAATCAGTGAAGCTATTTACTCGCCTATTTGTGAAGCTCATTAAATATCCACCCTTACGACCTTTTGTAGCTGGAATTGTTATTGCACTTTTTGTTTTTGCAATCGGTACTACAAAATATATCGGCTTGGGAATTCCTACCATTGTGGAAGCATTTCAAAACCCACTACCTCCCGCTGATTTTTTGATCAAAATTGCCATTACAGCTTTTACACTTGCTGCTGGCTTTAAAGGTGGTGAAGTAACTCCACTCTTTTTTATCGGTGCTACTTTGGGAAACGCATTATCCATATTTATTCCATTACCAATGGCTCTTTTAGCAGGAATGGGTTTCGTGGCTGTTTTCTCCGGCGCGACCAATACACCTATCGCTTGTACCGTAATGGGCTTTGAGCTTTTTGGCGCCGAAGGTTTAATATTTATTGGCATTGCCTGTTTTACTGCCTATTTATTTTCATGGTTTTCTGGCATATATTCTGAGCAAGCTTTCCATCAATACAAATACGCATTTTTCAGAAATTGGCGGAAAAAGCATCCAATTGATGATTTATAGAAATTCCTTTTTGCTAGATATAATATCCACTTGTGTAGAGTAGAGAATAGGCTAATTTTAGGTCTAAATATCTCTATATGTTCCCAGCTGATTTAGACTTGAATGCCGAGCAAAGAAAAGACCTTTGGCAAAAACTTTCCAACATAGTTGAAGACTATTATGCACATGGTGACAAATTTTCCGTATCGCCGGAACTGGATCCTTTGGCCATTCGGAAATTCCTTGCTGAGCTCGATTTGGAGAGAGCTAACGAACCAGCATTCGCACTGCAAAAAGTGAAGGAAGGTCTAGATAAATGGCAAGTGCATTTGGGACATCCGATGTATTATGGCTTGTTCAATCCACGCCCATCTGCAATGGGTATAATTGCTGATGCATTGGTGGCAGCATATAACCCGCAAATGGCAGCTTGGAGTCATAGTCCCTTTGCTGTGGAAGTGGAGAATTATCTTATTCAGGAAATAGGGAAGAGATTTGGAATGGCTGAAAACAGTATTGATGGCACATTTTGTACAGGAGGTGCAGAGGCAAACCAAACGGCTGTGCTCACTGCGATTTGCCAAAAATTCCCTGATTATATTATGCACGGCGCAAGAGCATTAAAAGGACAACCCATATTATATGCTTCAGAGCAAAGTCACCACTCATTAATGAAAGCCGCGAGAACATCTGGCTTAGGTTCCTCGGCCACTCGAATGGTGCCATCTGATGATCATCTGAAAATGGATTTGACCGCACTCATGCGATTGATTGCAGAAGACAGAAAAGCAGGCAATATTCCATTTATGATCGCTGGCACTGCCGGTACAACGGGTGCTGGCGTGATCGATCCGTTAGTTGAAATTGCTGAGATATGTAAAGCTGAGGGATTATGGTTTCATGTAGATGCTGCATGGGGTGGCGCTGCGGCCATAGTACCTGAATTGAAAACAGCAATTGGCGGAATTGAATTAGCGGATTCCATCACGTTCGATGCGCATAAGTGGTTTTCGGTGCCAATGGGTGCAGGTATTTATTTGACCAAACATCAAGAAATTCTAAGCCGCACATTTAGCATCGCAGCGGACTATATGCCAAAAGAAGGCAAAGAATTGGGTATAGTAGATCCTTTTTCTCATTCGATCCAATGGTCAAGAAGATTTACAGGGCTGAAAGTATATATGAGTTTGCTCGTTGCCGGCTGGGAAGGCTATGAAAAAGTAATTCGCCACCAAGCTGAAATTGGAGCTAAACTTAAGGCATTACTCATCCAACATAATTGGGAGGTGGTAAATGACACGCCATTTCCGGTAGTTTGCTTTAGAGGCAAAACCCTCGAAACACAAAGCACAGAATACTTACAAGCATTATGTGGGCGGGTGGTGAAAAGCGGTAAAGCTTGGATCTCCACCATTGCTTTGAAACCTGACTTATTTGCTTTACGGGCTTGTATTACCAATTATGCGACAGAAGACCATCATCTTCAAAAGTTAGCAGCCATATTAGAAGAATACAGATAGTCAATGTGCTTTTTGATTAATTGAACCATGTATAGCGTTTGAGGATAGTAGCTGCACCTGATATATGCATTTCACTTTCCTTCAGTATTAAAGGTAACAATATGCAGTAAACTCTCCGTCACTACTTCAATCGCCATGGAACTACACAGTGTTGGCAAATTGTGTTTCAATAGTCAGCAATCAATGACTCATAGGGTATTTTTAATTTCTCGTGAATATTCCTGATCATCTTAAGCGTAAGTTTTCTTTTTCGGCTAAAAATCTCCGATACCCTGCTCTTGTATCCAATAATATCAGCTAAATCTTTATTATCCATTCCCATTTGTTCCATTCTAAACTTAATAGCTTCAATTGGGTCTGGAGCACTAATGGGATAATGTTCATCTTCATACTTCTCAATCAAAATTGATAATATTTCGGCCTCGTCCCCTTCCGTTGAGTCAGGGTGAGCATGGAATATCTTTTCAAGCCGCTTTAGGGCTTTGTTGTAATCTTCTTCGGTTTTTATAGCCTTTATATCCATTAGTTTAAATTTTATCTGCGTCTACCTTATCGTAATCATTATGGGTTCCAATGAAACGAATAAGCATAGATTGCCTTACATAATTGATGTCTACAATCAATCTATACTTATTGCCACAAATATTAAATACAACTCGCCCACTCTTCAGAACACTCGCATGTGCATATTCAGCCTTGATATCAACAGGACTTCTCCAGTTTGCCTTGGAAGCTTCTTTGTACCAGGTTTTTAACTGCTCTTCTGAATCGGCATGACTTTTCCAAAAGTCCCGAAGTATCTTTTTAGCAATTACTCTCATTAATTTCGATTACTAACGCTCAAAGATAATAAAAAGTTACCAAAACGGGAACCTTATAAAATTTTTATTCGCAGGGTGTTTCTCGCAGGTTTACTATCTATTCAATAGGCTTTGCCATCATTTCAAAATGCTTACGTTTACTCATATCTGATTTAGCTAGTTTTTCACGCGTATTACCGGCCTCAAATCCATCGATGTAATAAAGATCGTAGCCCATATCTACGATGGTATTGTACAAATCGTCCCGCTCAGCTTCGGTTAAGCGCTTATAACACTCTACCAGCAAATTGGGCTTGTATTCAGCAATTATTCCCTTCAGACTTTTCAGAATTTCCTTGTCGTAGCCTTCTGCATCTATCTTGATGAGCGACAACTTGGGAAGCTCATTTGCATATTCTTTTCGCAAGACATTCTCAAGATTTTTGCCTTTTACATCCAGCGTGAAATTGTGTCTATGATTAGTACTTTCGATATGATCTAAATAGCCGCCATTACAAAATGAAGCATCAGAATACTGAAAAGTGAAGGTGCCATCTTCGTCGGTTGCTGCGTAGCAAACAGGCTTAATATTGCTTTTATCCTTGTTTTGGGCTGCATTTACTTCCAATATTTTGAACACATAGGGATTTGGCTCAAGTCCAAGTACTAAACCTCCCGCCCCAGCAGCCAATGCCATGGGTACCGTAGTATCTCCAGTATGTGCACCGATGTCAATACCGAATTCGCCTTCCTTTAATAACTCCGAAAAGAAATCCACCTGCTTTTGGCTTATCTCCTTTTCACCTTCAAAAGGATGATTCCATTGTGCATAATTGACCTTTCCCGTTTTCTCCAGATCAAAGGATTTCATTGTATGACCATATTCACTGAAAGTCCGCTTCAGTTTCCTTTTCTCTAACTTCTTCTTTATGTAATTGATCATTGATTTTAAATTTGTAGAATTTTAAATTTACTAAAATTTTAGGAAATCGAATTCAATCCTAATTAAAAATTGCGCATACCATTTCTAAGCCCTTTACTTTTCCAACACAGGGAAATTATCTTCTTCAAAATCCCTACTTTTGTGGCATGTTGAGTAGAAAAAGTAAAAATGCAATTGTCGAAAACGTGACCATTGAAAAAATGGCTGCTGAAGGCAAATGCATCGCCCGTATTGATGGGCGGGTGGTATTTGTAGAATATGTAGCTCCGGGTGATGTGGTTGATCTTCGGATGAAAAAAGTGAGGAGCAAATTTGCAGAAGCTGAGGTGGTAAATTTCAAAGAAAAATCACCCTTGCGGGAGGAAGCATTTTGTAGCCATTTTGGAACTTGTGGAGGCTGCAAATGGCAGCATATCAGATATAGCGAACAGCTAAATTACAAAAGTCAGCAAGTGCAAGATGCATTGGAGCGCATTGCTAAAATTGAGTTTCCGGAGATTAAGCCCATATTGGCTTGTAAGCAAGATCGAGAATATCGCAATAAACTAGACTTCACCTTTTCGGACAAACGCTGGCTCACCATTGATGAAATTCGTAGTGGAAAAGAATTTGAATCCAATGCATTGGGCTTTCATATTCGCCATGCATTTGACAAAGTATTGCAAATTGATACTTGCCATTTGATGCCCGAGCCTTCCAATACCATCCGACAAGCTGTTTATGATTTTGCGCTCAAAAACGAAATCCCATTTTACAATCTCAAAAATCAAGATAGTGGCTATTTGCGAAATTTGATTTTACGCCAAAGTAGCAATGGGCAAGTAATGGTGATATTACAAGTAGCTCGAGATATGCCCGAACTGCTTGAGCCAATAATGGACTTTATCAAAAATTCATTCCCGCAGATTACTTCCTTGAACTACATCATCAATCAGAAATTGAATGAGTCGTATTACGACCAAGAAGTGGTTTGTTATAGTGGTACGCCATTCATAGAGGAAGAAATGGAAGGATTGACTTTCAGGGTAGGTCCAAAGTCATTTTACCAAACCAATAGCTTGCAGGCCTATGAGTTATACAAAGTGGCAAGAGATTTTGCTCAGCTCAAAGGCGACGAGATCGTGTATGACCTCTATACTGGCACAGGAACCATTGCGAATTTCGTAGCCAAAAAGGCTAAAAAGGTAATCGGGATTGAATCGGTGCCCGAGGCAATTGAGGATGCTAAACTGAATTCCGAAATAAATAAAATCGACAATACGGTATTCTATGCAGGTGATATGAAGGATATGCTCAATGAGGATTTTATCCTTGAGCATGGCAAACCAGATGTCATCATTACCGACCCTCCAAGAGCTGGAATGCATGCAGATGTGGTGGATGTTTTAATCAAAAGCCAAACCTCCCGCATTGTTTATGTAAGTTGCAACCCCGCTACACAGGCAAGAGATTTGGCAATGCTCGATGCTGCATACAAAGTAGTAGCAGTACAACCGGTGGATATGTTCCCACAAACTGCCCATGTCGAAAATGTTGTTTTACTAGAAAAACGTTAATTATGACTACTATTCACAATGATGTAGAACTCGATGGCAAATACATTGGTAAAATCACTACAGATTTCCTGAAAGTATGTGATACGATAAAGGAAGCTTCTCAACAAATTCGTGAACGTGGTTTTTCTGAATATCCAATATTTCCAATGTGCCAGCAATTGCAGCCAGTTGGCAGTTTGCTCTTTGAAAGAGGTCGCCAGGAAAATGAATGGAATTACTATATGACCTATGTGGATGAATTTATCCAACGCAAACTGATCGAGGACGAAGAGAATTTCAAAAGGGTATATAAAAATCCTGATGAGTTTTGCTGCTTGTTCGTGATCGATGCTAAGTTTACCAATTTCATATTCGTACCTTATCCGGAAGATTAGTTAGTCGAAAAAATCAGGTGGTTGCTCGAATAAAATTTATTCCATGCAAAGGATAATGCTATTTCGAGCAAACAATCACCGACATGAGCACAAACACACAACAATTGAAACAAGGAAGCAACCAATGGATTGAAATACTGAATGATCCGAGAGCGCATATCATTCTCCATCTGATTGGTTGGTTTTTCTTATTTCTCATTCTCTTATTTACTTCATCAGCCAACCATTTCTCGGATGCATTTGCGAGTGCAGCCTTTCTTACTTTACTACTTTCCATGGTAGTATATATCAATCATGGCAAGCTGGTTCCACGCTTTTTCAGCAAAAACCGATACATCATTTGGGCATTATCATATACCATTAGTTGCATTTTAGCAGCCCTCCTTTTTATGGGATTATTAGAGGTATTCGATGTTGACGTTCGCAATTCTCGTCATTTTGGTATCCATTTAGCCTTTTTCGTCATTCTGAGCTTTCTGATGCTGATAGGCAAGTTCATCCTAGAATACTTTATGAACTATGTGCAATGGGAAAACAAAGCCACCCAACTCGATTCTGAAGTAAAACTCCTTCGCGCACAAGTAAATCCACATTTTCTCTTCAATAGCCTTAATTCCATCTATAGCTTGGCGCTGGAAAAAGATGATCGTGCACCTGAAATCACCATGAAATTATCGCAAATCATGCGCTATATGGTTGATAGAGCTCACGAGGATAAAATTTTACTCAAAGAGGAAGTCAATTATCTGCGTGATTATCTTGATCTGGAAAAGCTACGAACAGGAGACAAGGCGGAAATTAGTTTTGAAGTAAATGGAGAAACAGATTTCAAAATGGTAGAGCCTCTATTGTTGATTCCTTTTGTTGAAAATGCTTTTAAGCATGGCATCAATACGCTAAAAAGCGGGGGGGTCGTTCGTATCAATTTGGAATGCAAAGCCAAGCAAATTACGTTCACTTGTATCAACAATTTCAACTCATCTATAAAGAAAGAAAGCACAGGCACGGGCATCAACAATGTGCGCAAACGTTTGGAAAGACTTTATCCGGGTCGTTATGATTTGTTTATCAATAAGGAAGACGCACAATTCAAAGTGGTACTAAACCTTTACTTACAATGAAATACCCTTGCTTGATAATTGATGATGAGCCATTGGCAAGAAGGGTAATCCGAAATTACTTAAACAAATTGCCGGAGTTCGACCCAGTGACTGAATTCGACAATGCTGAAGAGGCGCTTACACATATTAGTAAGCATTCTATTCCCTTAATTTTTTTGGACATCAATATGCCCGAAATCACAGGATTGGATATGGCCAAAATGCTCCCTAAAACTACCGAAGTCATTTTCACTACTGCATACTCACAACATGCAGTAGAAGGCTTCAGCATGGAAGTGTTGGATTATTTAGTCAAACCTATTCCCTACCCTAGATTTTTACAAGCCATCCGTCGCTTCAAAGAAAAGCATACAAAGGAAAGTACATTCTATTTTATAAAGGAAGGGGGACAATTCCACAAAATCGCACTTGACGACATCACCTTTATTGAGGGAATGAAGGATTATGTGAAAATTCACACCACAGATAAAAGCTACATTCAGCATCAAACCATGAAAAATTTAGAGGAAGTCCTCCCGCCAAATAAATTCATGCGCGTGCACCGTTCCTTCATTATCAACTATACCAAAATCAATAGTTATTACGCTTCTGAATTAATTATCGAAAACAAGAAAATTCCAGTAGGCCAAGTTTACAAAACTGCTGTAACTGAATTACTCGATTCCAATTTGCTTAAATAGCACCTAACAAATCATGATTTAGAATCTCTCTCATTTTTGTTACCATTCAAAACTATATTTGGCCAAACCATCAAAAAAATAGAATAAATATTTTGAATGGCTTGAAAAATCAGCCACAATCTATTTGATTGGTGCCCAAACCATGAAAAAAAATCTATTTCTACTCGCTTTAGCGATATCACTTTTTTTATCTCTAGAATCTTTCGGCCAAAATGGCCTTGAATTAGACCCACTAATAGCCAAACAAGCAAGAGGTGCGATAGTAATTGATGGCGTGTTGGATGAGACAGATTGGGATTTAGCTTTACCTACAGATCAATTCTTCCAGTATTATCCAGCGGACACATCTATGGCCGAAGCGCAGACTCAAGTGCGGATTACTTACGATGAAAATTTCATTTATGTAGGAGCCATTATGCAAAATAAAGGGCCTCGAAGCTATGTAAGTACTTCTTTGAGGCGTGATTTTCGTGGCGAACAAAACGATGGCTTTACGGTAACATTCGATACATTTTTGGATAGAACAAATGCCTATCAGTTTGGAGTAAATCCCTACGGAGTACAGCGTGAAGGGCTTGTAGCAAATGGAGGGTTAGGCTCAGGAGATTTGAGCTTAGCTTGGGATAATGTATGGTTTGCTGAAGCAAAAATTTACGATGGCTATTGGATAGCGGAGATGGCGATTCCGCTAAAAACTTTGCGATTCAGCGAAGGCTCTACCAAATGGAATGCTAACTTCTATCGCATTGATAGTGAATATAATGAACGATCTACTTGGGCACCTATACCCAAAAACTATAGCATGATTGCACTTGCATTCGCAAGAGAAATTATTTGGGAGGTGCCACTTGGAAGCCCCGGCTCCAATATAGCTTTAATCCCCTATGCTGCGGGAGGAATTACCAAAAACCACCTTGAAGGCACAGAAACAGACCATAATTTCAGTGTAGGTGGTGATGCAAAAGTTGCCATTGGCCCGGCTTTGAATTTGGACTTAACATTTAATCCGGATTTCTCCCAAGTTGAGGTAGATCAGCAAGTAACTAATCTCGATCGCTTCGAAATCTTCTTTCCCGAAAGGCGGCAATTTTTCTTGGAAAATGCTGATCTATTTTCCGATTTCGGTATGCAACGAGCACGACCATTTTTCTCTAGACGAATCGGTGTAGATCGAGATGAAAATACTGGACAAAACATCCAAAATAGAATTATCCTCGGTGGCCGCATAAGTGGTAAAATAGATAATAATTGGCGGGTAGGTTTGCTCAATATGCAGACCGATAAAATACCAGAAAGTGGAGTCGAAAGTAAAAACTACACTGTTGCTGCTGTCCAAAGGAAAATATTTGGCAGATCCAATATTGGTATGATCGTAGTGAATCAAGAATCCTTTGACTTGAATACTACAAATAACTATAATCGCCTAGTTGGTTTAGATTACAACCTCGCATCTAGTGATAATAAATGGTCGGGCAAATTCTTCTTTCACAAATCTATTGAACATGAAAATCCAGACAAAAGCTTTGCTGCACATGGCCGTCTTTTATACGATGATTTGAATTGGACTGCAAGTTTGACTTACACCAAAATCGGTGAAAATTACAACCCTGAAGTGGGTTATACGCCTAGAACCAATTATAGTCAAGCTTCACCTCGAATTGGCTATCAATGGTTCCCACAATCTAATTTGGTTAATCGCCATGGCCCAACAGTAGATTTAGATTTTATCTGGAATCAAGAGTATGGAATGACCGATCAAGACCTTTCTATCAACTATAATGTACAATTTCAATCGTTAGCAAATTTCTCTGTAAGTGCTAAGCAAACTTATACTTATCTATTTTCCTCATTCGACCCAACTAATACTGGTGGAGAGAAATTAGCCGCAGATACAGATTACCGCAATTGGACGTATAATGTGGGTTTCAGATCTAATTTAAGGCTTCCATTTAGCTATAATATTAATGCAAGTACAGGCGATTATTTTAACGGAACAAGAGATAATTTGAGAGGATCAATCAATTGGAGATTTGGCTATTCTGGCACCATTTCACTTGATGCCAATTACAACAAACTCCGTCTTCCAGAGCCTTATAATGATGCCGATCTATTCTTAATCGGACCAAAATTCGATTTCACTTTCTCACGTAGTGTATTCTGGACCACATTCGTCCAATACAACAACCAGATTGACAATGTGAATATCAACACCCGCTTTCAGTGGAGATATAGACCAGTTTCGGATCTTTTTATTGTGTACACGGATAATTACTTCCCGGATCAATGGATGTCCAAAAATAGAGCACTTGTACTTAAAATGACCTATTGGTTAAATATGTAGCCTTTTCGGGTTTGAAATTAATCTAGCTTCGCTATTTTGAAGAAAATTCGAGCTATGAAAAATTTACTACTTCTGATTTTTCTATTGCCAAGTATTGTCTGCGCTCAAAAAAGTCGAGTGCGAGACCTTGGCATTGAAGTGGGTGTAATGCGAACAGGCGCACTCAATGCAATTACCGATGTGCCTGGCGTAAAAGTTGGCCATAGCACTACCATCGAAGGTGAAAATATTCGCACTGGAGTCACAGCTATTCTTGCTCACGGAGAAAACATTTTTCTACAAAAAGTTCCTGCTGCAATTTTTGTTGGCAATGGTTTTGGCAAATTAGCTGGCAGCACCCAAGTGCAAGAATTGGGAAATATCGAAACGCCTATAATCCTCACAAATACACTCAGTGTAGGCACTGCCATTTCAGCTACGGTAGAATATATGCTAGGCTTAGAAGGAATGGAAAATGTAGGCTCCGTAAATGCCGTTGTGGGCGAAACCAATGATGGAGGCCTTAATGACATTAGAGGAATGCATGTGAAAAAGGAGCATGTTTGGGAAGCAATAAAAAATGCTAAATCCGGCGAAGTAGAAGAAGGAAATGTAGGTGCTGGCACTGGCACCGTGGCATTTGGCTGGAAAGGTGGAATTGGAACTTCCTCCCGCGTATTACCAAAATCGGCGGGAGGATATACGGTAGGTTGTCATTGTGCAAAGCAATTTCGGAGGCGTACTGCAAGTGAATGGTGTGCCAATCGATAAAGAAATGAATCGCCACATACTCAGAAATGCCTACGAAAGTGCCGACGGTTCTTGCATGATTGTAGTCATGACAGACGCTCCTGTGAACGAACGTAACCTAGAAAGAATGGCCAAAAGAGCCATGATGGGATTAGCCAAAACAGGTGGAATTGCATCGAATGGCAGTGGTGATTATGTAATTGCTGCTTCCACTGCACCGGAATTAAGGATCGCTCATAATTCTAAAGAAAGTCTAAATCCTCCCGCTTCTTTTCTAAGAAACGATAATATGACATTGCTCTTTATGGCAACTATTGAAGCCACTGAAGAAGCCATTCTCAATTCTTTATTTATGGCAGAAGATATGACAGGACGTGGAGGGAGAACTGTAAAAGCAATGCCAGTCTCAGAGGTCATGGAAATTTATAAGAAATATCAGCCTGAAAAATAAGCTAGCTTACTTTAAGATCGCTGCGATTATTTACCATTTCTTAGATTAGCATTCATAGGAATTTCATCCCGCTACAAAAAGTATGGCTACCTTTGCGCCATGGATGAAAAGCGCAACCCCTGGACAACTCTTTCCAAACGTAAAGTTTACGATAACCCTTGGATTCATGTGGAAGAACATCAAGTGATTAACCCAAATGGTGGCAAAGGAATTTATGGAAAAGTCCACTTTAAAAACCGAGCGATTGGGATAATTCCAATAGATGAAAATGGATATACATGGCTGGTTGGCCAGTATCGTTACACCTTGGATGCCTACTCTTGGGAAATTCCAATGGGTGGCGGGTCGATCGAAAGTGAGCCTTTGGAAGCCGCTAAACGTGAACTGAAAGAGGAAACCGGCTTAAGCGCTGCAAAATGGATTACACTATTGGAAATCCATACATCCAATTCGGTGACAGATGAGCTTGGCTATGTTTTCATTGCAGAAAATTTAACCCAAGGCGAAACTGAATTTGAAGAAACGGAAGATTTGAAAATAATGCATTTGCCATTTACAGAAGCATTGGAAATGGCAATGGATGGAAGAATAACAGATAGTTTGAGTTTAGCCGGACTTTTCAAAGCCGCTAAACATTTAGGAATTTGGAAGGATCATAAATGAAAAATAGTTTAAGCTATAGGGAGCATTTTCGCAGAAACATCACCCTTGCCTACCCTGTAGTTCTTAGCCAATTGGGACAAGTAATGGTAGCTGTAGTGGATAGTGCCATGGTGGGCCAGACAGGTTCCATTCCACTGGCAGCAGCTTCCTTGGCCAATAGCATCACCTTTATAATGATTGCTTTTGCTATTGGGATTTCTTATGCGATTACGCCACTAATTGCAGCAGCCGATGGGCAAGGTAGAGCGAGAGAAATCTCCGAAATTCTACGACACGGATTGGTGCTAAATATATTCGCCGGACTGATGATTTTCATTTTGATAGCATCAGGATCAGGACTATTGCACTACATGGGGCAAGATCCTGAAGTAGTAGAATTGGCCATTCCATATATGGGCATTATTGCTTTTTCGATTGTGCCTTTGATGGTTTTTCAAACGTTCAGACAGTTTACAGAAGGTTTATCTCAAACTAGACAAGCGATGGTCATTACTATTGCGAGTAACTTACTGAATGTCTTTCTGAACTATCTGTTAATTTTTGGTAAATGGGGATTCCCTGCGCTTGGTTTGAATGGTGCAGGCTGGGCCACGCTAATTTCGCGGGTGGTAATGGCAACGGCGATGTTTCTATTTGTAGCCTACGCGCCGAGATTTGCTTCGTATATCAAAAAACTACAGTTCAAGAGGTTTTATAGAGAGCGATTTAATCGCTTATTAGGATTGGGAATCCCATCAGGAATGCAGTTTTTATTTGAAGTGAGTGCATTTAGTCTTGCCGCAGTAATGGTAGGTTGGCTGGGTGCGGATGCTCTAGCTGCACATCAGATTGGTATTTCATTAGCCTCCATCACTTTTATGATGGCATCGGGAGTTTCTGCAGCTTCCACCATCAGAATTGGTAATCAATTAGGCAGAAAAGATATCCCAACTTTACGAGTAGCTGGCTTTAGTAATTTCTTACTAATCGTTGCTTTTATGGCTGTGAGTGGCGTATTATTTATTGTATTTCGCGATTTCTTGCCTACACTATTTATAACAGATGCTGATGTAATTGCAACCGCTTCAAGTTTATTGATAATAGCGGCATTCTTCCAAATATTCGATGGCGTACAAGTTGTGAGCTTAGGCATCCTCCGTGGATTGCAAGATGTGAAAGTACCTACATTAGCCACTTTTGTAGCCTATTGGATTATCGGTTTGCCAGTTGGGTATTTATTAGCATTTGAGTTTGGCTATGGAATCAAAGGCGTTTGGTATGGTTTGTCTATTGGGCTGGGAATTACCGCTGTGACTTTATTTTACCGATTCGATCAATTGACTAGGAAGTTGAGAAAGGCGATGCAATAGGGATGTACTTTAAAATTTCTTAGAAAACTACTCCATTACTAAATATTCATTTTAATTTTTCCATAAGACCCTCTTTAGCTATTTTGTGAATCAATTCTAAACTATTCACAAATGAGGATTTTATCCATACTTTTTATTTCCCTTTTTGCCTTTCCTGCTATGGCACAATTTCAATTGGAAATGCCTGCCATATTAGATGAGAAAGAACGCTCCATTATTGTTGACAGATTATTAGAAGAACGCTTCGAAACGGTGCTTCCCGACCTGATGCGGAAACATGGTATTGATATGTGGATTATCATTTCAAGAGAATATAATGAAGATCCCGTGCTACGTACGATGCTGCCTTCCACTTGGATTTCTGCTCGTCGCAGAACCATTATGGTGATGTACGATAGAGGTCCGGAACTAGGTGTAGAAAGACTAGCTATAGCACGATACGATGTGGGCAATTTATTTAAAGGAGCTTGGAATCAAGCTACACAGCCAGACCAATGGAAAGCTTTGGTTCGCTTAATAAATGAGCGGAATCCGAATAAAATTGCGCTTAATTTCTCCACCAATTACGCGCATGTGGACGGGCTCACATATACAGAGCATAAAGAGTTTATGGCCGAACTGGATCCTAAGTTTCAAGAAAGAGTGGTTTCTGCTGAGAATTTGGGTGTAGCATGGTTAGAAACTCGCACCGACAATGAAATGGCTATTTACCAGCACATTTGCCGAATTGCACATGTGATTATTCAAGAAGGGTTTTCAGAAAAAGTAATTACTCCGGGCGTAACGACTACCAATGATTTGGTATGGTGGTTTCGCAATAGAAATAGAGAACTTGGATTGGACACATGGTTTCATCCATCAGTCGATGTGCAAAGAGCTGATCCGGAAAACTTTGATCACTTAAGGACTTTTTCCTCCCGCCCCGAAGAGCAGGTGATTTATCCAGGCGACTTGATTCATGTGGATTTTGGCATCACTTACTTGAGATTAAATACGGACACACAACAGCATGCTTATATTCTGAAACCAGGAGAAACAGAAGTTCCAAAGCTTTTGCAAGATGCATTCAAGAAGGGAAATCGTTTGCAAGATTTGCTTACCAATGAATTCAAACAAGGCTTATCAGGAAATGAAATTCTTGCTAAAGCTCTTGCCAATGCTAAAGCTGAAGGAATCAACGGCACTATTTACACGCACCCTATCGGCTATTATGGTCATGCCTCTGGGCCAACTATTGGTATGTGGGACAATCAGGGAAGAACGATAGGTGCAGGTGACTATCCGTTAAACTATAGAACAGCTTATTCCATTGAATTGAATGCGGCTGTGGAGATTCCGGAATGGAAAAAGACCATACGAATAATGCTGGAAGAAGATGGTTACTTCGATGAAAATGGAAAATTCAGATACATTGATGGTAGGCAAACGGAGATCTATCCAATTCCTCGAATTTTACCTTATAACAGATAATTAAAAAAGGGTCACAATGTGGCCCTTTTCATTTTGAACAAATTTAAAATCCAATTACGGAAGCAACCCCTCTATATTTTCCGGCAAGGCCGAACCTTGTGTGTAAGCAGCAACTAATTGAAAAATGACAATTAAAATATATACAAAAGAACCTGTCGCTGTTAAAAATCCTAGGATGGTTAAGCCTAGACCTGCGTTTTCTTCGAGCTTAGCAGTAGTCTTCATAGCATTTTGGTTTAGGTTAAGAATAGTTGAATATCCTGAAAATAAAACTTAAAGTCAAATTTTAATTGGATTTTATTCCGCTAATCAATATAAAATGCCGTTTGAGCTAAATCAGGCAGAATTTTCTATTAAATTATTTCCGGCTCCGGAATCGAATCTTCTTGCAAAAATTGATAATGTTTGATCAATCCTTCTATAATAAACCACTGCGCAAGGATATAAGTAAGCATTACATAGAAATGACCATTCTCTATAGAGCCCACAAATTTGCCTAAACCTAAAATAGCATCTGAAGTAAGAAATAGCAGTGCTCCGAATAATGTGAGGCTGTAACTTACTTGTGACGTTTTACCATTTCGCTGCACTGCCATTATACCCATCAATACAATAACGATACAGTAAAACACGACTGGAATTAATAATTCTCCTAAGAACGGATACATAATATAGAGTAACAGAAAACCGAAAAACATCATCGTCACCGACCAAAATACTCGGCGGAGCAAGGTGCTTCGATTATTAGCTACTGGCACTACTGCATTTTTATAGGTGAATACATAAAACAATTGTCCGAGCAAGAATGCTCCTAACCCAAAAAGAAATAAATCTGCAAAGATTAGCAGCACATCACCAAGCCATGAGAAAAAAAGTGCCAATAGGGCAGTGCGAACAAAGCCATGTTGAGTACTTTTTTCGACTGAATTGAAAAAGTAAATACCCAATATGAGTATCAATCCTGGTTTGCTGAGGTTAGCCAAAGCATTTAGATCGAACGCAGTTCCTATTAGGTTGGCCGCAGAAACCATCAGAAATAATATTAGCCAAGGACGGGTCTTTTTGGAATTCATGAGTCAAATAGAATTGATAGGTAATCAGATAGATAATATTCCAACAAAAAGTCTACGATTCAAAATATAAGTTACCGCTTTTCACAATTACACCCATTGGTACGGTGGCTCAATTTGAATGAAACAATTTGCATATTTAGACCAATAATCTCCTATTATAAAATTCTTGTAGGTGTTTCATCTCAAACCCGTTAAATTAAAGCTTTACAATACACATCATTATGACTAGAAATATATTTATAGGAGTGGCTATTCTATTAGCTACACCATTTGCATTATTGGCACAAGATCGCGTGGTAGGCAAGAGTTTCGCTACCCGATCGGAGGTAATTGCTCAAAAAGGAATGGCTGCTACTAGTCATCCATTGGCTACTCAAGTTGCATTAGACGTGTTGAAATCTGGCGGAAATGCCATTGACGCCGCCATCGCAGCAAATGCCACATTGGGCTTGATAGAGCCTACTGGAAATGGTATGGGAGGCGATTTGTTTGCGATTATTTGGGATGCTAAAACCCAAAAATTGCATGGACTTAATGCCAGTGGTCGCTCACCAAAAAGTCTTACGCTAGAATATTTCAAGGAAAAAGGCATGACTCGGATTCCCGCTTATGGTCCGCTACCCGTATCCGTACCAGGTGCTGTGGATGGCTGGTGGGAAATGCATCAGAAATTTGGTTCTAAACCTTGGGCAGAATTGTTTGATCCTGCGATCGGCTATGCTCGAAATGGCTTTCCGATTCCCGAGTACATCGCCTATTACTGGGCAAGAGGAATCGATATTTTGGGTGAATATCCAAACTTTATGGAGACCTTCAGTATAAATGGAAAAAAGCCTGTAACAGGAGATATTAAAACCAACCCTGACCTTGCCAATACTTTTGAGAAAATCGCAAAAGGCGGGAGGGATGAATTTTATAAAGGAAGCATCGCAAGGACTATTAGCGACTTTATTCAGAAACAAGGTGGCTTTTTGAGCTATGAGGATTTGGCATCGCATACTTCGGAATGGGTGGAACCGGCTTTGGTAAATTATCGCGGATATGATGTTTGGGAATTACCTCCAAATAGTCAAGGTGTTGCCGCATTACAAATGCTAAATATCCTCGAAGGGTATGATTTCTCTGAAATTCCTTACGGCAGTCCTGAACATATTCATTTGTTTGTGGAAGCTAAGAAACTTGCTTTTGAGGATAGAGCTAAATTTTATGCAGATCCTGCCTTCCAAGATATTCCATTGGATTGGCTGATTAGCAAAGATTATGCAGCCGAAAGACGTGCATTAATTAATCCGGATCGAGCTGCTCGCACTTACGATGCCGGCAACCCTGCCTTGCGGGAGGGTGATACTATTTATATGACTGTGGCCGATGAAGACGGAAATATGGTGTCGCTTATCCAAAGTAATTATAGAGGAATGGGTTCTGGAATGGTGCCCGATGGATTAGGCTTTGTATTACAAGATAGAGGCGAACTTTTCGATCTGAATGAAGGGCAATTCAATACCTATGCTCCCGGCAAACGTCCATTCCAAACGATTATTCCGGCCTTCATTACCAAGGATGGTCAACCGATGATGAGTTTTGGAGTAATGGGGGGTAGTTTTCAGCCATTAGGCCATGTGCAAATCGTAATGAATATGGTAGACTTTGGTATGAATATTCAAGAAGCAGGCGATGCTCCTAGAATAGATCATTTGGGCTCATCAGAACCCACAGGCGAGCGCATGCTCAATGGTGGTTATATTACTCTTGAAGATGGTTTTGGTTGGGATGTAGTTCGCCAACTAATGGACAAAGGCCACCAAGTACGCTGGGGCTTTGGCGGATATGGTGGATACCAAGCCATAAAATGGGATCCCGTTCGCAAAATCTACTTCGGTGCTTCAGAATCTAGGAAGGATGGACAGGCTGCGGGGTATTAAGGGTTGGGGATTTTTATTATAATCAATTTTATTGAATTGGAGAAAAATATAGATTGGGTATAATCATCAAAGTTAAACCCAAAAAGGATCTGATAAATTGTCCTTAAACTTGGTTTCTTTATGATGAAATTGAATTTGAGTCAACTGATCTTGAGTGGCGATAGCTTGAATTTCATTAAATAAAACACGCTCTTCAAATCTAATATGATTATCTAACTCTTCTTCAATCAAACTCAAGTTTCTTAATATCTCTTTTGTAGACTCAAATAATCTCCTTAATCTACGATGTTCTAATAATGCCCTTTTAATAAGTCCATCTTCTTTACTTAGGATTGGAAAAATGAATTTTTCTTCGATCTCAAAATGTGGCAACAAATGGTCTTGATAAAACCAATCTACATACATTTTCATACGGCTAGGTTCAATTCTCTTTTTGATACCAGCTCTAATTTTCCAACAAAGTAATAAGCCGTGATGATGTTCACGACTTATCGCTTGCAGGAATTCGTTTCGTTTAATAGGCATTAGCTAATTTGTTTTTCTAATTCAATAGCTTTAGGAAACAAAATATTATTTTCTAAATGTATATGCAGATGTAAATCTTGTTCAAATTCTTTCAGTAGAGCAAAGGTCACTTGGTAGGTATTACAAGCATCTAGTGGCGGAGTGAAACCATTACTAATTTCATCAATCTTCCGGAATCGCTCTCCTTCTACTGAATGCTCTTCCACCATCATTTTTATGGGGTTTTGAACAGTATCAAAATGTGGAATTCCAATGCTATTTCCTCCTTGCTTCGCTTTTACCATTTTTCGAATGAAAGGAAATAAAATCAGTTCTTCCTTTTTCATATGAACAGCAAGCTCTCCTGCGCTTTCATTAAATTCATTTCTGATTTCAAAAAGTTCTGGATGATTTTGTCCATGTACTTTACAAATTTTATCTAAATATGGCTGTATCTCTAACGTTTTATCTTGAACGTACCGATGATGTTTCTTTTCAATATAATCAGCCAATAAATCCAAGGGCCATGATTGATAATCTGAAAAACTATTACTGTTTGCTTGAGTAACTTCCTCCAAATCTGCTAGTACTTTTATAAATTCAACTCCCTTCTTTTCACTAGCTTCTTGAATAGTTCGGTTGCCTTGACAACAGAAATCTATTCCATACTTTTTGAATACGGATGCTGCGCGGTAGTCCTTCGCAACTAATTCTCCTATGATCTGATTTCCTTGCATGTTCATGATTTTAATCTTTACGATTTTTTAAATTGTGAAACTCCATATAAGCTCAAGCAAACCACTTTGATTACCTCTATTCCTATATAATAAAAGTGTACGTTTGATGAAGGTGGGATTTGATTTTGTATGATTAACTCGGCTCTTGCATCTAGTATTGGAAGCAGCCATATAGTTTGAAGGCTTAGCAGGATTACTGGAATCGAAAAAAGCGCTATTTGCATTGTCGTGGGTCTACTTTTATCAAAAATCAAGTTAACAATAACAGCAAGTGCGAAAACCCATTCTACCTTATTAAGAGCATCAAATACTAATCGCCCAATCCCTAAACCAATTTGTAGAGAAACTCCAGGTGCTTGAAATTTAAGCCATGCTTCCATAAAACTGATTGCACTTACAAAGCCAATCCAAATGAAGGCAGAAAGTAGGGCTATCGGGTGCTTTATTCTTACCATTACAAAGGCATTAAAGAATTATTTCTATTATATCCTATTTTAGAATGAAACATAGTTGCCATTCGCTCTCCCTGCCATTTTGCTCGATTTGCTTTTTCGCCTTCAAACAAGCCATCTATGGTTTCATAAAATAGTTTCAGCCAACGTTCAAAGTGTTCTCCCGATACTGGTAAGCTTGCATGAGGTAAAAATGGGCTCCCATAATAGGTATGCTCTTCCAATAAAACAGTTTGCCAAAAGCGATGCATTTTCTCAAGATGTTCTGGCCATCGATCTTCAATTTTACTATTGAATACTTCTGAAAGTAAATCATCCTCTCGTACTTTTTGATAAAAGGCATTGACCATGATCTTAATATCTTCAAGAGTTTTTATGTCCTTTTTCATTTGATAAATTCTTACAGACTAAAATTTGTAATCAAATAATAAATTGCCCAACCGAAAAAACTAATCAACAAAATCCACAGCCAACTAGGAATACTCTGTGGTGTTTCACTTCCCTCAATGATGAAGTTTTTATGATTACCCTTGTCATAGGAATTGATCATCAAAGGAATAGTCCCATCTACTACACTGTTTTCGCTAATTCCCTCAATCGATATAGCCGGCCCATTTCGCACCATAAATTTTATTTTCCTTATGCCCTCTCTGCCGTTTGGTGATTTACTTACAATCTTTAAAGTGTGTTCTCCATCAGTCAATTTTCGAGTATCAAGCTCAAAATGCACCGGTGTGAATAATTCAGATATTGGCTGATTTTCATCATCGATAAAAAGGAATATTTTACTTCTCTCTTCACTCATAGTATTCTTGAGTTAAAATTATCTGCTTGATATGATCATCATTTTTCTCACCTGGCTTAAGTAAGTACTTTAGAGAAAAAACTAAAGTCAACAATGTGATACCAGTGATAATAGCAATAATTACCCAGTCAAAATTGCTTTGTGGGCCAGCTCCATGAGTCAAACCTTGTGTAATTTCTGGCTGCTGTTGTTCGCAAACAGGACAAGCTAAAACTACCTGATAAGACAAACTGAATAATATAAACAACAAGTACTTAATCTTCATACCATTAATTTTTATTGGTTATTTCAATTGCCGTTATGATTTTCTTAACATCCTCAACTCCTACCAATTTGGCATTATTCCCCCAACTAGACTTTTCATGATTAATAATTGCGGTAATTTCTTCTGCTGATAAATTGTTGTCCGTTCCTACAGCATTCATTACCGCATATTCAGGTTTCGCATCGTACCCAAGCATTATAATGTTCACAAATAATTCTAAGTCATCACCTTGCACAATTGAGCTTCCTTTTAATGGTGGGAAAGCACCTTTTAGACCTTCACCATTAGCCTGATGACAACTCGCACAGTATTGTGTATAAAGGATTTGCCCATCAGGAAGACCAGCAGAGCCTCCATCAGAACTACTTATTATATCTCCTTCTTCATTTTTGTACAAAAACTCCATGGCGGGCTTACCATCTGGCAGTGGCGTTTGAATTAAACTTTGCAAATAAGCCACAAGATTGAGTGCTTCTTCCGAAGCAATTATTCTTCCTGTCACTCCAGCCCTAAATTGATCTGGCACATTTACTTCCACATCATCTTCACCTACTTCATTTTTGACTTCAAATAACCAAGGGTAGGCAGGCATTATAGACTGTTCAACAACGGCTCTCGGTTGGTATAGATGTAATAAGTTCCAAGCCATACTAGGTTGGCGCTGACCAATATTTGTTAGATCTGGACCAGTTCTTTCAGTTCCCATTAAGGTCGCCGTATTCCTCCAAAAATCAGTTCGGGTATTTCCTGCATAATCCGCAGCAATTCCGGGCCTAGCTCCCCAAACTTTATCCATTTCTATATTCCGGACCTGTTGTGTATGGCAAGCCACACATCCGTTAGATATAAAACTACTCTTTCCTAAGAGCGCTTGGCCACTCAGAGGCTCAAAATCAGGTAGCGTAGCATTGTTTTTTTGGTTATTTAAGGCAGGAAGGATCGCGACAAAAATTGTTAGCCCTATAAACAAGGCTAATGCTGTACCAAATAGTTTTTTATGATTATCGAAAAAATTCATTTTATATATCTTAAATATTTTCAGTTTATCTTTCCAAATTTCTTTTCGCCTTAAGAATTTCAATGGGTGATGTAGGTATCTCAATCACCTCCGTTTTTCTAACCATCACGTAGAAATTATAAGCAAACAAAATGTGAGAAACCCACATCAGCGTACCTCCTATTGCACGCCATAACCAATAAGGGGCCATCAACTCAACACTTTCTATAAATGACTTAGCACCTTCCATCCACATCAACCCTCGTAATGTTGATCCATACATCAGTGGAAAGGTGTAAAAAAGCAAACCGATTAAAGCCAACCAAAAATGCATCCCTACTAAAATTTGAGGAGGTTCTTTGCCTGTAAGCCGAGGAATCAAAGTATAAATGAAGCCCCAAAGCATAAAACAGATAATACCATACATAGTAAGGTGAGAATGTGCTACTGTGAAATCAGTGAAGTGCCAAACTAAATTGGTGAAACGAAAAGCTTGGGCAGTACCCTGCAAAGACCCTGTGAAATAGAAAATGATACCTATCAGATAAAAAGGTAAAGTGTAGCTACCTGAAAGTTTATACCAATCACCTTTAAATGTTAATAAGAAGTTAGCTGTACCTGCAACTACTGGAATTACCATTCCTACACTCCCCACTATAGCTACAGTTTGTAACCACCAAGGCACCGCGCTAAAAATAAAGTGGTGAGTTCCAATTAAAGTGTAAAAAAGAATTTGTGACCAAAAAGCTAAAATTCCCAAACTGTAAGAATATATGGGTTTATTAAGTTCTTGCGGGAGGAAGTAATACATAAGACCTAAAGTGAACAGCATAAACCACATACCAACTCCCTGGTGCATGTAATATCCCTGCACTATTGTTTCACCTAATCCATTTTGCCAACTTGGCCAATATGCTACAATGGCAATCACCAAAACAAACATCAATGCTGAAATTATGTACCAATTGGAAACATAGATTTCCTTTACAGTTCGCCTAGAGATTGTTCTAAAGAAATTAATCAAGGAGATAAAAACTCCTATACCAAACAAAGCCATTATTGGCCAGATATATTCTCGATATTCACCTCCACCATTATTAATACCAGCCATCAAGAAAATACTTCCTAAAACAACCGCGGAATTAATTAAGTAAAGTGACCAATACCCAATCCTTATACTTGCGATTGGCACATTGCTTACACGAGGGACAACATAATATGCAAGACCCACCATAGCTAGAGATGCCCAGCCCCAAAACACAGCATTAGTATGTACTGGTCGTAATCGTCCAAAACTCAACCAACTAAAATGATCAATATCAGGAGCGACGAATTTTATACCTAAATACTCACCAACAGTAGTCCCAAACAGAAGCCAAAATGTTGCACACCCTATATACCATAAAATGAGCTTTGTTAAGTCAGGCTGAATACTAAGACTTGGTCGGTTTTTCTTCTTTTTTTCAATAAAACGAAGTTCCTCTGCATGGCTAATATTATCTATTAACCCCCTTTCGTCATGTGGAGCATTTTTCCCAACCAATTCATTGTTTTCCAATGCAAATTCTAGCTCTTTCTGCCTTTCTTCTAATTTCCTTACCTCCGTAGGACTTAAGCCTTTCAAATATTCGGTAAACCTTTTTAACTCCTTTCTCTTTATGAAATTATTCAAGAGTGCATGAGCCTTTACTACAACCAAAACAGAGGCGATTAGTGTTGGTATGGCAATGAGTAATAAGGTGATAATAATTCCTGTTTCGCTAAATATATCTCTGGTTTCCATTTTTTTAAATCGGATATTTTTGTCCAGTATTGCATTAAAAAATTTTACCGCTTTAAAAAGGTTAATCCATCTTTCAAATCCTCTGCAAGTGATTTCACGGTTGTTGTTTCAAGCATCTCTCTCAATTCTTCACGAATTATCTTAAAATGATTATGAACTGGACAGGGCTTTTTTTCATTACAGTTTTTAAGTCCTAAACCACAACCTAAATAAACTTTGTCGCCATCAATAGCTGAAACAATGTCACTTAGTTGCACTCTTTCAAGTTGTTGTACATCCATCGAAAACCCACCTGTTGGACCCTTATCTGAGTTTATTATGAAACTTCTTGAAAGTTGTTGCAAAATTTTTGAAGTGTAGAACTCAGGAGAATCAATTGCTTTTGATATATCTTTTAAGCTCACTCTTTTATTCACAAGGGATTGATCAGCAATAAATATTGCTGCCTTCATTCCATATTCACAGGCTTTTGAGAACATTCAACTATTTTTAATAATCCAAAGGTACAAACTCAATTCTATAATAGACAACATTGTCCACTATTATTTTCACTAATCTACATTATGATATCTAATCTGCTAATAAATAGGCATTTTGCTTATTCTATCTTTAATATGCTTCTGAAAAGAAAATAGATTTATGCTATTTAACCAATTCTAAAATTTGTGAATAGTATTATTCTCGATTCTAACTGAATCATTGCAAATAATTGTACTATTTAAAATATTTCCACCTTACTCCTTCCACTCTGCTACTTACTCACTTTAATCTGCACCGGAATTCTTTCGGTCATTTCCTGTACATGAGAGATCACACCAACTTTACGTCCTTGATTATGTAATCGCTCCAGCGCATCCATAGCTATATTGAGCGTGGCCGGATCCAAGGAACCAAAGCCTTCGTCTATAAATAAGGATTCCACCTTCATACGACTGGAAGAAAGGGATGCCAAGCCTAAAGCTAGTGCCAGTGAGACCAAAAATGATTCACCGCCCGAGAGCGAATACACCGTACGCACTTCATCACCCATATCCTGATCAATGACTTGTAATCCCAGGGAATTGGGAATCCGCTGCAATACATATCGTTTACTTAGCATTTCTAAATGAACATTGGCATAGCTTAACAGCACATCCAATGTATATTCTTGGGCAATCTGGCGGAATTTTTTACCATCAGCCGAACCGATAATGTCATTGAGCTTTGCCCAATTTTCCACTATTTCCTCCCGCTTTTCTATAGCCTGCAAAAGTGAACCAATTCGCCGCTTATTTGTCGCATCTTCTTTTACTTTAAAGTCAATCTCATTAGCCTGTTGAGAATGCTGCTTTAGCAATTCCTGCGTTTCAGCTTGTAATGCGATCAACTCTTCCATAGTCCTTTCCGAAGGCCTTTGTTTAGTATGTGCTATCAATGTTTTGCTTCGTTCATCCAAAATAGATTTGGCCTGCATCACAGCATCATCCAAAGCACGCAAGTTGGCTCCTTCTGTTTCTATCCAATCCTGAGTAAATGCCAAAAGTGGCAATAGCTCCTCTACGCTAAGTGACGTTTCATACTTTTGCTTATGGGCAATAAACCATTCGTTGAGTTGGGCTTTTTGTTCAGATTCCCTTTTTAGCAAAAGAATGGCATCCCTGTCCAACTGCTCAAATTGCGCTTGACTTCGGGTAATATCACCCTGTACTTTTTCTGCTATCTTTCTTTGCTCCTCTACTTCCTCTTTGGCCAAATTAACCACAGCCTTCAACCTTGCTTCTACTTCCTTAACAGGAGTCCCATTAAACAAAGCCATTCTCTTATCAAACAATTCTTTCTTAGATGCTTGCAGCTTGAATAGCTTTTGCTCATTGGCCTGTACTTCTTCCTGAATGCTCTTTAGCTGATCCTGTATTCCCTTTCTATTTTCAACCAATATAGCTTTTTTATGAATATGCTCTTCAAGCCAAGATAAATTGGTTTTCCATTTATGGGCAAATTCCCGGACACGTAATTCAAATGCTTTCGGATCCGCCTGCCAATTTTCAAACCACTGCTCTGAAGAAAAATAAACAGCCAAGGCTTGTGCGATCTTATCCAGTTCTTTGCGGGTATTTCCCTGTTCTGCAGAGTCATTCTTTTGCTGATCCAGCAGTGTATTCAGCTTCCTTTCTGTATCCTTAATTTGGTTATCTATATGATTGAACTGTTTATCCAGATCCGCAATTTGCGTCTTATAAATGTCCAGTTGTTCTTTTTGCTTGACATAAGACTGTATTTGTACTAGCAATTGCTGCTGCCTTATTTTTTGTTGCTGCAATTGGTTCTGTAGCCAAGTGGCTCTTTCCTCAAAAGGATGCTCATTGCAATTTTTAGCAATCTGAAATTTCGACCATTCTGTTTCAAGGTCTATTAAGGATTTATTGCTGTGCGAGATTTTATCTTCCAATTCCCCAATGATCCTTCCTAATTCAATGCAGCGTTGGTTCAGACTCGTGTGGGAATTCTGCTGTTGGCTATAAGTGTTTTCAATTAGTTCATGTTCGGCTTCCAGTTCGGAAAGGACAAGATCAAGTTCTGGATGATGCGAAGCATAAGGATGGGAAGTGCTACCACATACAGGGCAAGGCTCCGCCGGCACTAGTTGATTTCGAAGCCGTTCCACACTTTCTGCTGCAACTAATTTCGCTTTTTCAAGTATTTTCATTGAAACAGCTCTTTCTGATTTTGTAATTTCCAGAAGCTTTTCGACTTCAGCTAATTGAGTCGTGCTTTGCTCCAGTTCATTTTTGTTTTTCGCTAATGATTGCTGTAGCGTATTTTCTTCATTTTTAGCTTGATATACTAATTTCCAATGAGCTGTTGCCTCAATCAGATCTTCTACAGAAGTATCTAAAGAAGACTTCTCCTTTTCAATATCCTGTATGGAAATGTCTGCTAAACTGGTGTTCAATGATTGATACTCGCTTTGCTTTTGTTTCAAAGAAGTTTGAATAGTGCCTTGTTGCTCCTCTAAAGATTGTTTCTCTTGTTGGAGTTTTGTGATATCTATTTCGGCATTGTGGATGCGGGAGGAATAATTTTGCAGTCTTTCTAAAATTTCGCCAGCATCTTGCAACTTAGATAAAATCAGGCTTTCCTGCTCGGCAATCTGCTGGTGAGCTTCGTTGTCGGCTTTCCACTGCTCAAGTTTGACTATTTCCTTCTCTATATCGCCCAGCTCTTTATCAGCTTGGGAAAATTGTTCTTTTAATCTCGCTTCCTTATTACAAACTGTGGCAAAATCTTCTATCGCTTGTTTTATCTGCTCTGCCTTTTCGGTTAGTTGCACATCCAGTGCTTTCGCCGAATTCAGCAAAGGCTGAGATTGTTCTTCTTCCAGCACCTTGGCATTTAATACCTCGGTTGCTTGCTCAAAAGCGGCATCAGCTATTTTCTTCTGTTCTTTTAGAGAAGTCAGGCTTGAAGAAAGTTCCTCCGTCTGTTTAGACTTATCCGTAATTTGCTCCTGAGTATCTTGTAATGCACTGATAATCGGCCTAGCAGATTGGATACGATTTATTTGTTGAAATTTTTGTTCTCGGTCTTTTGCTTCTTCTTTAGCTGCAATCGCCTGATGATGATTCTCAGTAGCAGACGCAAGGCTTTCTTGTATTTTCAACCATTGTTCATGCCAGCTTAGCTCTCTATTTAGTTCGGTAATTTGCTTTTCGCCGGTTTCGATGACATCATTTAGTGCAAGCTTCTGCTCTTCTAAGGCACTTAATTCTTCAGTTGTAAGGGTGATTATTCCCTCCCGCTGTATATTCAGTCCACTGAGTTGTTGTTGCTCCTCCCGATGGTGCTCAAACACCTTTTTAGAGATTTCAGAATAAATATGGGTCCCTGTTAATTTTTCCAATAAGGATGATTTTTCATCTTTTCCTGCTTTCAGGAAGGCTGTAAAATCTCCTTGTGCCAATAAAACAGACCGGGTAAATTGTTCAAAATTCAAGCCCACCAATCGCTCTATTTCTAACAATAACTCCGTTTTTCTGCCGGGTATATCTTGATGGGTGGTGATGTTTTTCAAAGACATCTCATACGCTTGCAGATTGCCATCTGCTTTGTTTCTTGCTCTTCGTACACTCCAGTTGGCTCGATAAAACTGCCCGTCAACCCCAACAAAATCTACTTCGGCATAGCCACTGGACGTGCCGTCTCTTAGAATTCCCCGGACATCGTCTTGTTTGATGGTACTTCCTTGTACATCCGCAATATCTACCCCATTCTCTGCCAGCCTATACCGTGGCGTTCTGGCATAAAGCGCTAGGCATAAAGCATCCAACACGGTTGATTTCCCTGCTCCTGTAGGCCCGGTAATAGCGAAGATCCCTGCAGAATAAAGGGGTTCCTGATTAAAATTAATCTCAGTATGACCATCCAGAGAGGCTAAATTTTGAATGCGTATAGCTTGTATCTTCATTACTTATACTTCCGATTCGTTTACTTCCTGTGCAACCTGTTGAAAAAGCTTCTGCAAGTCTTCGGGAATGGGATTCTTATATTTACTTTGATACACTTTATGCAGCACTTCCAGTGGCTTTAGCTCATTAAGCTGTTCGGGATTTGTCATGGCATTTTCATCCGGTTTCGCTACTGAGGCATTATAGCGTACATCTATTTTTGCTAGTTTGTAATTTTTACCGGAAAGTGCGGTCTCTACCTTGTGTCGCAATCCTGGCTCCGGGCCTTCCAATAATACGCGCACTTCCAGATAGGGCGCCGTATTGGTGTCCCCCTCAAATGTCTTTAATTGTCGCAAGGAAGTAAGGACTTCCATTAGTGAACTATGGACTGTTGGAATTCTCTTAAGAGGTACGGAAACTGGAATTTCGATTGTTTTCTGATCTATTATATTATCCTCAATAATATCAAATACAATGACCTGATGCTTGTAATTGGTTTCAGAAAAAGACATTGGTAATGGACTACCGCAGTAGCGAATATGCTCTTTTCCACCGATACGTTGGGCTTTATGAATATGTCCTAATGCCACATATCGGATGTTGCTATCGAATGCCGCTGCCGAAATACATTCTACACCACCCATGATTAATCTTTCTGTTTTATCTACATCGCCCACCTCAGCCTGTTGAGCATGCAGATGTCCCATAGCTATAATGGCCTGTCCAGGTTCTTTCTGTGAATCCGCCTTCTCGTAAGCCGCTTTATAAAAAGCGGTAACACCTTCTGCATAAGGATTGGCACAATCCGGCATTGAAGGATAATCTCCCATTCGTAAAAATGGAGCTGCAATGCACCACACTTTCGTATTATTTTCTTTATCCTTTAGAGGTAGGATAATTTTACTATAATCCACAAGCCCATACTCATCCTTTTCGACAAGCCCTACAATATGAATGTTAGACGATTCTAAAAGTGGTTTGGGGGATTCCAAACGTGATGCAGAATCATGATTTCCGGCCGTTACGACAATCTGTAAATTCGGATTTTTCTTTACTGCTTGATTCAGAAAAGAGTAAAACATTTTTATGGATGCGGCTGAGGGGTTGGATAAGTCAAATACATCACCACTGATCAATAAAACATCTATCTGCTCTGCAGCCAGCGTATCCAAAAGCCAATTCAGAAATTGCTGATGTTCATAGCTGCGGTCGTATTCATGAAATAGCTGACCTATATGCCAATCAGCTGTATGTAAAAATCGCATCATATTCATTATTTCAGTTTTATCACCTACTCCACCAAAGATATCGATTCTGCTTTTTCACAGTCAATTTAATTGGAAGATACTACTCCTTTACTGGCAATTAACTTACATATTTAATGCGGGCTTTCAATCAAAACATTTCCTAAAAATGGACTCTAAGCATTGTTACGATATTTCTTTTGAGCGTTGGGCATATTTCTTAGATATAATTACTAAAGCTTTAAGCCGAAAATATAGAAGAGGGAGAGGAAGAATAATATTCGCAATTCTCTGCAATTGATCCGAATGTTGAAGATGTGGCTGTATTATACTTACAGCCACTCAAACGCCTGAAAAATAAGGCATAAAAAAAGCCCTCGATTTCTCGAAGGCTTATGTGAACGATATGGCACAAAACTCGAACCAATTAATAGAAGATTTAAAGCTTTTGGCAGATATATTAGCTGCGTAATAACTAATGGGATCCCTTTAATTTGCTGACAAATAAAACTTTACAGAAAATCAGCAAATTGACGACCCCTTTGGGACCCGTATTGCCCCATTAAAATCGAATTGGCACACATCAGTATTGTAAATGTGCTTTATTTTTTATTAGCACCTATTTTTTGAAGCTCCAATGGTTTCTATGGCATCCAACAATTCATCCATGGTCTGCTCATTGGTTTTAGGGTTCATGAAGGTAACTCTTAAGTAAACTGTATTTATTAAGGTAGTCTGTACAATATAGAAGTTTCCGGTATGCAATAATTCTGCTCTTATTTCATTATTCAATTGATTCAGCCTTACATCATCTTCCTCATCTAAAAAATATCTGAAACAAACAATGTTCGATTGAGGTGTAAGAAAGAGTTGGAATTTTTTTCTTGAATTAATCTTTTCAGAAAAGATACGTCCCAAATCATATAACCTAGTGACAAACTGATCAAATATTTCAACACCATAGTATTTTAGAAGTACATAAAATTGTATGCTCATCATGCTCTTTGTACATTCAAAGGTTCTTTTGGCCAAATCATACCAATCTTCTTCATTTGCCTTTTCCCACAAATAAACTGCCTTTTGCTGAAATGCGGCATACGAATGTTGCCTATTCTTAAACATCAAAAAACTCATTATAGAAGGCATTAGCAGCATTTTATGACCATCAATCGTAATGGAATCAGCATATTCAATTCCTTTTAACAGCGGTTTATATTTACTCGAAAAAACTGCTGCACCCCCATGTGCGCCATCTACATGAAACCATATGTTTTTCTTGCTACAAAATGCAGCTATCTGCTGTAAATCATCGTGCATTCCGGTAGATGTTGAAGGAGCACTACCGATAACCGCAAAAATGTGTAATCCTCTTGATACTGCATTTTCATAATAGGAATCCAATAATTCCGTCTGCATATGAAATTGCTCGTTAATGGGAATTTTAATGATTTGTTCATCCCTTATCCCCATAATACGAAGTGCTTTTTCTGTACTATAATGCGCTTCGGAAGATACCATTACCCCTAATTTTTCAACCGGGATGGAAGGCTCCAACGATTGTTTTGCTGCTAAAAGTGCCGTTAGATTAGCCAATGAACCTCCTGAGGTAATAAACCCATCAGCATTTTCATTATAGCCTATTTTTTCTGCAATCGTATCAATGACTACTTTTTCTATGGCAGTTGCAGCAGCTCCCATTTCATAGACTGCCATTCCATTATTAAGAATAGCACTTAACAAGCCTGCCAGTGCGGCTAGAGGTGCGGTTGGTGAAATTTGATGCCCTATATATTTTGGATGGTGAACATGAATCGATCTTTCTATAATTGCTTTAAAAAGAGCATTGGGATTATCATTTTTTAACTCATACGTCTGCCAGTATGCTAGTTGTTCTTCAGGGGCAGACCATTTATTTACCTCTATTTCTTCATGATGAGAAGCTTTCAAATGTGCTGTAATTAAAGCTATCAATTCATCCCCAAATTCTTTAAATTTTTCAGGGTTATATAATTCATCTAATTTATTAGCCAATACGCAAAAATTTTAAATTCAACTTATTAAAATACGGGTATCTTCAATAATAATCCATTAATTTTCAGGTTTCGTATTAAAAATTAATAGTAGCCTAAGCAAATAATGCCTATCAATTAAAGGATTGCCTAAATTCTAAAGGAGTTACATGTACCTTATTCTTAAATAGTTTACTAAAGGATTGGGGATATTCAAATCCCAATTCGTAAGCGATTTCACTTACCGTCATATTGGTAGTGGAAAGCAATTGTTTTGCTTTTTCAATGAGTTTATCCTGAATGTGTTGTTGTGTACTTTGCCCTGTAAGGGCTCTTAGCATATCGGTCAGGTAATTTGCAGACATGTTCAATGCTGAAGAAAAGTATTGTACAGATGGTATCCCTTCCACAGAAAGTTCATCTCCTTCAAAATACGCATTGATGAGTTTTTCAAACTTGATGAGCAATTCGCTATTTATAGCTTTTCTTGTGATAAATTGTCGGTTATAGAAACGATTACAGTAATTCAATAACAACTCTATTTGTGAGATCAATATATCCTGGCTATATACATCTATCCTTGAATTATATTCCTTCCGAATGGTATCCATCACTTCTTCTATAATTTGAGCTTCCTGATCGGAAAAATGAAGGGCTTCGTGCGCAGCATACGAAAAGAAACCAAATTCGGTGATTTTGGTAGCCAATGTATAGGTTCTTATAAAATCGGGATGTATTAAAATAGTCCATCCTTTTAGCTCAGCATTAGCTGCTAATTCGGATACAATAATTTGATGAGGCCCATGAAATACCATAGCACCTTCCTGAAAATCATAATAGTGTTGCCCGTATCTCATGGTACCACTATAATCCATTTTTCTGCTTATAGTGTAAAACCCATGCGTTTTATTTTTAAGTTTTTCGTCAGTGTAATTTTTAATATCCTCATGCTTAATCAGGCTGAACAATGGATGCAGGGGTTTGCCGATTCCTAATAGTGCATGATATTCGGATATGGATTTCACATGATGGGGTTTCTCTGTTTTCATAGTGTAAACCTGTAATGAGATAGATGTACCTAAATTACGCTAAATTGGTGGATAATGATATCTCCTTAAAAGCTTCGAATTCTTCTAGGTCTTTGTCTCTCTTATCCATAATCATTTTAAAACTATCAGCACCTAAGATTAAGTGCACAGGAGGATTTTCCATATTTGCCAAGTTTAGCAGTTCCTTTACTAATTTTTCTGGATCCCCGGGTTGTTGCCCTGCCCTGTCTGCATAACTTTTATAGGTGTTTCCACTTTCATAATCCAGGATAGGGTTGTTTGCATAATGTAAAGAATCCTCATTTAAGAAATTCGTTCTGAAAGAACCCGGTAATACTACAGTCGGTTTGATATTGAGATGTTTTGCTTCTAAAGCTAATGCCTCTGTAAGTCCTACCATGGCAAATTTAGAGGCTACATAACTCCCGATATTAGGACCTGCAATATATCCGGCAGTAGAAGATATATTAATTATTCGGCCGGCACGTTGTTTCCTGAAGTGCGCCATAGAAGCCCTAATGACATTTACTGCTGCGAATAAATTTACATCTAATGCCTTTCGGAATTCCTGATCTGATAGTTCTTCCAAACTTCCTATATATGAAAATCCGGCATTATTAACCGCTACATCCAATCTGCCGAAATGTTTAACTGTTTGTTCAATTGCCACTTTAACATCATCTCTGTTGGTAATATCCAATTCAATCGGAAGAAAATCACCACTTTCTGTACCCACATTCAACCGTAAAGCCTCAACATTTCTGGATGTTGCGGCTACTTTATATCCTTCTTGCAATAATAACTTTGTTAGCAACAGCCCCATTCCTTTGGAAGCTCCTGTGATGAACCATATTTTTTGAATATTCATTATGATGAGTTTATCTGATTATTATAAAAGAAAATCAGGGTGATTTCATTGAAACCATCCTGATTTATATATATTGAATATTAATATTTTTTAAAAAACGCATCTACCTTATCCAGTGCAGGGTCTAGATATTCATCGATGTCATACAGATCCATGTGTGAAGCTCCTTCAATAACTGCCCATTCTTTTTCTCCGACTGCCATTTCATACACTTCTCTGTCCATATCATGTGTAAAGGCTTCGCTACCTGCAATCACTAAAAATGGAGTAGTAAAAAATTTAGCCTGATTCATAAATACTCTGGCAGGATCTACAGGTAGTCCAACGGTAGGATAATCCGTAGAATAGTTCGGGCATTTGTCTTGTCCGGCTCTTAAGTAATAATAGCCGTAAGCATCTTTCATTGCTTTAGAGGCACTCTCTGGTGGCGGTAAAGGCATACCTCCAAAAATAGGTGCCGTTTCATATTCACTGGTTTCGTAATATTTTTGCTTAGCCTCTGCTGCGGTTTGTAGCATTTTATCTAAAAGCTCCTTAGGATAAGCACCAAATAAACTAGCGGCTGCATCAAAATTACCTACCAGTGTCGCTACCGCTTTTATTCGGGCATCTCCAATGGCTACATTGCAGATATACGGGGCTCCGGCACAGGCACCGAGACCGTAAAATTGATCTCTATCAACAAATTTCAATGTTCTTAAAAAACTTATGGCATCTGTAGTGTTAGGAATCATATTATGCATAGATTCATAATTTCTGATTTCTCCCTCACTATCTCCAAAATTCTTAGGATCGAAAACAAAAAAGGCATAACCTTTTGCCGAAAGTTTTTTGCCATAGGTAGCTCCGGTTTGCTCCTTAACTTGTGTACCTACCCTTGTATATATAATAGTAGGATACTTTTGGGTACTATCAAATCCTTTTGGCAGGTATAAATCTCCTGCCAGCTTATACCCCTGACTCATAAAGTAAACCCTGTTTTTACCTTCTGTTAACTGCTTTTCATCTACAGTTAATACCTGTTGCTTATTCATAACCTTTATTTTATAATGATTAACAAAGGTGGTTTCTTTATGAAATTCAATTGTATCCGAATCTCTTGGAATTGTATTCAAATACAGAATTTTATTCAAAATCTGTAGAAGCACTCAACTCTTTCATTTCTTCTAGTTTTTCGATTTGAGATTGATAATAATTTAGTGCTCTTTGGTATGAATCTCTTCCCATTACTAAATGCAACGGTGCATCTTCTTTGCCAGCAGTATCAATTAAAACCTTAACCAGTTTACTAGGATCTCCAGGTTGTTGTCCATCATATTGGCTCATGGCATCGACCAATGATTGTGTTGGATAACCTTCTATTTTGTTTTGAGCCACCGGAAATTCTCCTAAGAAATTTGTTCTAAAAAGACCAGGAGCAACAATAGTTACTTTAATATTAAAAGGTTTTACTTCTAATGCTAATGCTTCAGAAAAACCAATAACAGCATGTTTTACAGCATTATAACTTCCCGCACATGGATCTGCTGAATAGCCTGCCGACGAAGCAAAATTGAAAAAGTGTCCACTTCCTTGCTTGCGGAAATATGGCATGACATTACGAATGACATTTTGAAAAGCAAATACATTGACGTTTACAGATTGACGAAACTCTTTATCTGATACTTCTTCCAAAGCACCTAAGAGCATGTAACCTGCATTGTTGACAGCAACATCAATTTTACCAAAGGTAGTAACAGTTTGTTCGATTCCTTTCTTTACTTCGGCATCACTGGTAATATCAACAGTAAGTGCCAATAAATTCGAATTATTACCTATTTCTTTTTCAATACTTTCTTTATTGCGTGATGTAGCAGCTACTTTATGACCAAGTGCTAATAATTGTTTTACAAAGGCTAACCCAAAACCTTTTGACGCTCCCGTAATAAACCAAACTTGTTCTTTTTGATTACTCATTTTCCGATTTTTATTGATAAATAATTTATTTCACTTTCAAAATATTCTGTCTTCTCTCTTCTGAAAGCCAAGGGTTTTCTACATCATCAAAATCAGTAGAAATGCTTATAGGTTTCCATTTTTCAAATTCTGCTTTTCTATTAGCATCAACCACTTCTAAGATGGCAACAGCATCTGAACCCAAAACCAAGTGAACAGGTGGTTCAGGATGATCTACCAAATCGATAATTACCTGTGCTGCTTTATCCGGGTTACCTAACGGGATAATGGTTTTAATATAATCCTTAAGAGATTGTAGGATATTTTTGTAATCATCAATTGGTTCGGCATAAGTCATTGAATTGCTTGCCCAATCGGTACGGATTCCTCCCGGTTCTATAGAAGTAACTTTGATGCCAAATGCAGCAACTTCTTTACTTAAAACTTCAGTAAATCCTTGTAATCCGAATTTTGCGGCCTGATACATAGAAAAACCGGCCGACCCCACTCTTCCTCCTACAGAACTAACATTCAAAATACTTCCTGAACGTTGTTTGCGCATATAAGGCAATACAGCTCTGGTAACATCTATCGGACCATTAAGGTTAATGTGTAACTGACTATCCATTTGTTCATCACTAAACTCCTCAATTGCCCCGGTAATGCCCACCCCTGCATTATTTACCAAAACATCAATTCGACCAAATTTTTCAATAGTATCTTTTACGGCTTTATCAATTTGTGCTCTATCTGTTACATCTACCGGTAATGCAATAATTTGATCGGGGTATTGAGTTACAAATTCTGCTAACTGCTTAGGATTTCTAGCCGTAGCTGCTATATTATCACCTTTAGCCAATACGGCTACTGTAATGCTTCTGCCAAGGCCTCGAGAACTCCCTGTAACAAACCAGTTTTTTTTCATTTTTAATCTATTTTTAATTGTACAGGTCAAAGTTACCTGAAAAAAGATATACATTTGATACTTGTATACAAAAGGATACTTAAATTAGTACAAAGTAAAAATGGAATTTTGAAGACAGAATTAAATTCGTACAGGCCACACAGTATGTAATTGGAGGGGTAAGTGGAAATTACCTATTATCATTTCGATTTACCATAAGAACAATAGATTCAATGAAATTTTATCATCCATTCCGAAAATAACAAACCGGGTGTTGTCCAAGGAATTAAGGCCCTTAGCGGAAAATGAACTCGTTTCCCGTAAAGTGTATGATGATTACCCTGCAAGAATTGAATATACCCTTACTGAATATTGCCATAGCATTACCGAAGTACTGGAAGCTATGGAGCGATGGGGAAAAAGCATGGGGAAAAAGCATGGGGAAAGGATAAAATGGAAATAAGTATGGTAAGTACTATTCACATTAAACTATCTATGTTGTAATCTTTTAGGATTCGACCCGAAAAGACATTGATAATCAATTATTTAAAATAATTTACTTACTTTCAATTTTTAATTGAATCAAAAAAGCCTTCAAAATCAATGACTTTGAAGGCTATTGTTATTATTGTGATCCCGCTGGGGCTCGAACCCAGGACCCATACATTAAAAGTGTATTGCTCTACCAGCTGAGCTACGGAATCATTTTTGCTTTGCTTTATTAAAGGCGTTTCCCTTAATTGCGGTTGCAAAGGTAAACCTTACCATTCAAAATGCAAAGCTACAAATTCAAATTATTCACATTCTTTTTCATCTTTATTGTGGCGGTCAGTTTCACTGCCACTGCACAAGATAACAGCACCTTAATTAAACAGGCTGATTCTCTTTTTGTTGCAAAAAAATACACGGAATCTTTAGCCATTTATGAGCGACTATTTACGGAAGAAAAACTTCAAAGTCCTGCCATGCTTTTGAAGATGGCATTCATAAGTGAGGGTATGGATGAGCCTGCAGACGCACTTTTTTACCTCGAACACTATCAAAAAGTCAGTCAAGACCAAGCCGCCCTTCTTAAAATTTCTGAATTAGCTCAAGAATTTAACCTCCGCGGATATGAAACCAGCGACACAAATTTGTTTATCGATTTCTACGGTCGCTATCATATCGAAATCGCTGCGGTATTACTTGCCTTAGCTATTCTTCTTTTTTCACTCTTTCTTTATCGCCAAAGAAAATTCAATGAAAAGCCAGCTCCACTCTTCGCCGGTATAGTTATATTTCTATTATTATCAGCAATCGTTTTCAATAAACTGGGTATTGCCAAGCAAGCAATAGTACAGACAGACTACACCATGGCTATGAAAGGCCCAAGTGCCGGCAGTGACATGATCGAAGGCATTGGCAAGGGTCACAAGGTTTCTGTGCTTGGAAAGAAAGATGTATGGGTAAGAATCCGCTGGAAAGACCAAGAAGTATTTGTACGAGAGAATAGTTTGAGGATTATTTAATCTCCTCCCGCCTAAAATAAAAAAACGGAGGTGGTCTAGTCCTCCGTTTTCGATCCTGTGATTATTGGTTGGTTGTAATATTATAAAAGCGGATTTTCCATCTTACCAATAAAAAGAATGGCATCCGTATGTTTTTCTCTGATTACATATACAAAGGGCTTGTTTACCCTAACTGAAGGTGGCAGAGAAGTAACTTCTATACCTACAGAAGTTACAGCAGCAGCTTCTGTTCCTTGCTCGTTTACTTCTACAAAAGTTTTATGTTTTACTTCATCAATTATATGAAGTCTATCATCTTCAAAAATCTCTGAAAATCCACCATTACTGCCACTAAAAGCTTCACCCATTCCCATTTCGCTAAGCATCCCATTTAGGGTTACTTCATACTCTACTTTGAATTTTGGTAAATACAAATCATAGCCAACTTCGGCGGATGCATTGAGCCAATTATTCAAGGCATTCACGCTCAAGTTTTCAATAAAACTATTCAAGGGAAGATCAGAATTTGGCATTAGCACAGTCATTGAAAATTGGCCATTGCCATAAGGTATATCCACCAGCTCCACGTCACGATGAGATAAGTAGCGATACTTGGCATTTTTAGTCATCATGGTTGGCACTTGTACCATTTCATTTGAAGCCAGCTGAAATCCTCTATTTTGCGTCTCTTTCGTATCAAACGGCACTTTCCAGTCTGCTTTAAAGTACAGTGCATTGATCAGGAACATCACATGATTAGGGTTAATTTGCTCAATGATCAAAGGAATTTTGCCTTGCGTTTTATTGCTCACCCAGTTGTTAATCTTATTTACTGTTTGCGGATTTTGGAAATCTTCACCTTGGATTTCGGCATTAAAATATTCGTAAACAGGTTCTATAAAGCTATTTTTCACCACTTTCCCATTACGATACCACACTGAGTTTGCATTGTTGAATTGAACTCGATTGTCCATTTCCTTCACTCTGTTTTCCAAACTCTTAAATGCACTATTTACTTCCGCTTGACTCAAATCATTATAGCCTAAAATGGCTGCCATAGTAGCTCTCAATTCTGAATTTGCGCCATTGCTCGTCATAGCCAAAGCCATAGACACGCTAAAGGGCGAAACAAATACATTTGTATTAGTCGGTTCGGATTGTACCACTTTATTGAAAAGATCGAAGGAGAAATCATTTCCTCCTTGCACAGTATTCAATTCGATGGTTTGTAGGGGAGATAAATCAGGAAGATTAGGCTCAATATCCTCTGATGAGGGCTGGCATTGGATCGCAGCAAGTGCGATTGCAGCAAAGCTCAAAAAAGTAGATAATTTTCGCATTTTATTCCTCATTGTGTCTATAAGACAGCGAGAGGAAGCAAATGGTTGGAATTACCTATCAACTTCTCCTAAAACTAAATCGATGGAACCAATAATTGCAATCAAGTCTGCAATCAAACCTCCTTTTGCAATTTCAGAAATCACAGATAAATTCACGAAAGATGGAGGGCGAACTTTGCACCTAAAAGGCTGATCGGATCTGCCATCCGCTCTGAAATAATAGCCAAGCTCACCTTTTGGATTTTCAGCTCGAACATATAAATCTTGCGCCTTTGGACGGATTTTCTTTGGAACCATCGCTTTTGGATCAAAATCACGGGTACGCTTCTGATCTCCTTGCAGCTGATCCAAACATTGACTCACTATTCGTATCGATTGGTAGCATTCCTGCATACGCACATAGGTTCTATCCCAGCAGTCACCTTTAGTTCCCATTTCACCCTTGCCTACCGGAACATCAAAATCAATCTCAGGATACACGCTATAACCATCTACTTTTCGTAAATCGAACTTCAAACCGGATCCTCGCAATATCGGCCCGGTAATCCCATAATTGATGGCTACATCCAATGGTAATACACCTACATTCGCTGTCCGCTCTACAAAAATTTTATTTTCAATCAACAGCTTATCCATTTCTCGAACTTTTGGCTCCAGATAATTAATAAACTCCCGACAACGCTCTTCGAAGCCAATAGGCAAATCGTAGTAAAGTCCACCGACCCAAATGTAATTGTAAAGCATTCGTGCGCCACAAACCCATTCTAGCAAGCGTAGGATATGCTCTCTGTCACGCATCATCCAGAAGAAGGAGGTCATCGCTCCAATATCCATCCCATACGTACCAATCGCTACAAAATGAGAAGCAAGCCGATTAAGCTCTGCCACCAATACTCTGATATATTCTACGCGTTTTGGAATTTCCTTTTCGATACCCAGCATTCGCTCTACTCCCATTGCATAAGCATGCTCAGAGTTCATTGCCGCCAAATAATCCATCCTGTCCACGTATGGGATTATCTGATTATAGGCCAAAGATTCAGTATGCTTTTCGAAGCAGCGATGCAGATAGCCAAGGTGTGGCACTACATCTACGATCATCTCTCCGTCAGTCACTACTTCCAACCTTAATACGCCGTGGGTTGATGGATGCTGCGGTCCAATATTTATAATCATTTCACCCGTCTTCAAATCCTTTTCACCGTATTTGGTGGCTTCGGAATTTCGAAGATGAGCCTCACTATATATGTACTGAATCTGATTTGCCATTAGTATTTAACTGTAATGCCGTGATACTTTTCTTGCTGGCTATAATCTTTCAAAAGCGGAAATCCTTCCCAATCTGTAGGCAATAATATTCTTCTAAGATCTGGATGATTGAGAAAATTGATTCCAAATAAATCGAAAGCTTCTCGCTCGTGCCAATCAGCAGTTCGCCATACGTTTGCTACACTTGGAATTTGCGGGAGGTTACGGTCAATCTCGCAGCGGATATTGAGTTTATAATCGTAAGGAATGGAATAGAGCGTATAAACAACTTCCATTGTTCCACTTTCCGGCCCATTATCCAAGGCAGTGAGGCAAGATAAAGAATCGAAATACAGCGATTTATTGGTTCGCAAAAAGGCACAAAGCTCAACTATTCGAGATGGATTTACCAAAAGCGTTGTAGGTGTGGTATTCTGAATAACCTCCCGCACCATTTCAGGCAGATGATTATTAATCAATTCCTTTATCTCGTCTATGCTCATGCTTTCGCTTTTTTCTTTTCCAATAGCTTTTCCAGCAAACTTTCGCTCAATCTACTTTCTCCCCTAATCTTCTCTTGCAATTTTATTATACCTCCAATAAGAGCTTCCGGTCTTGGAGGGCATCCAGGCACATATACATCCACTGGAATAATTCTATCTACACCTTTTACCACATGATAACCGTGTTCCCAGTAGGGGCCTCCGCAATTGGAACATGAGCCCATGGAAATAACATAGCGTGGTTCGGCCATTTGCTCATACAACCTGCGAACTCTATCGGCCATTTTGAAGGTAACTGTGCCAGCCACAATCATCACATCCGATTGGCGTGGCGATGCACGAGGAATCAAGCCCATTCTGTCCAAATCGTAAGCGGCACTTACGGAGCCCATAAATTCGATAGCACAGCAGGCAATACCGAAGCCCATAGGCCATAGGCTGGAGAGTCTAGCCCAATTTAGCAGCTCATCTATCTGAGTGATTATTACACCTCCCGCTCCAAATTTCTGATCTAAATATCCGCCCATTAGTCTAAGTATTTGCTGTATGCCTCCATTGGAATAGCACTTTCTGATTTTACAGTTGCCACCTTATTTCCCTTGTCAGATGCCCAATCCAGATAGCCTTTGGCCCAGACATACGCCAAGCCAAGTACCAAAATGACTAGGAAAAGAAACATCTCAAAAATGGCAATGTTGCCCCACAGTCCATCAGTTACATTATTGAGAACGGCATTGCCAAATACGGTTGCCCAAGGGAAAAGGAATACGATCTCCACATCGAATAAAATGAATACGAGTGCAATTACATAAAACCGTGCATTGAACTGCCCCCAAGCTGAGCCTATAGTATCTTCACCTGATTCGTAAATTGTTAATTTCTCTGCGTTCGGGCGGTTTGGCCTCAAAAGGGACGAAGTAAATAGACCCGCAATTACAAATAAGGCTCCACCAATCATGAAAATTATAGCTGCTCCGAATGAGGATAAATGTGTTTCCATTTCTACAGTTTTAATGGGTTAAAATATCGGAAATGCCCATTCATTTTAATTATCTCTTGCGCTCTTTGCATTTGTTGAAGGATGGGCAGAGCCACACGAATATGAGTCAATAGATAATCTTGCCTTTCACGCTCACTTTCGATCAAAAGTAATTCATATTCTTGATTTAAAGTTAAGCCCATTTTATGAGCAATCTCAAAGGACTTTATATTTTCATGGAGCGTAACCTTGCCTTCAAGATTCATCAATGAAAACAATTCCAATAATGCATTATAAAAAACTTTTTGTGATTCGGCGGAAGTGTCTTCGATATTGTGCAAATAAGAAACAATGCCTGAAGGATACAATTTTTCCGTAGCATGCGGATTAAATGACAAAACTTTAAAAACGCGCAGGCCTTCTACACTAATATCCATACGGCCGTCGTCATATAATTTCTCTACTTTGGCAATTTGCACTTCTGTACCATATTCAATTTTATTGTCAATGTAAGAGGGAATACCAAAATTCAAACCTTTGTCTAAGCATTCACCAATTAGCTGCTTATATCGTGGCTCAAATATATGTAGGTTGAGTTTTTCTTTTGGAAATGGAACTAAGTTTAGTGGGAATAAAGCTAATTTCATTTGTCAATTTTCTTTTTTATAAAACCTAAAAAGCAGTGATTAGTTTACTCTTACTGGTTTTGCTGAACTCTTTAATCCTTTCAATTGCAAATCTGCACTTGCTCGCGTTTCAAGGATCACTTGGATATCGTTTCTAGTTAGTACAATAGAGTAAGGTCTTGCGTGCATGTGGCTTATCTCTATATCTATTTTCTCACCACTTTTTCCTTTATCAAGCGCTGTCTCAATCATATTAGGTAAGTCGTTTATCAATGGAGCCGCGTCGAACGTTAGGTACTCCGAAATGAATTCTAAGAAATTGTCATGGAACATTCCATCCATAGAATTGACAATAACATTTTCTGTTTGAATATCATATTCAAGTTTATCCACCCAAAAAGTACTAGTTGCTTCATCAAAAGCTGGTTCTCCAACCAAATACAAATGCCCGTTTACAGCTCCTTTCACATCTAATCTCACTGCTAATCCTTGGTCTGTGGCATAGATATCCAAGTCTTTTATATTAAGTGCTACATTATTGAAAGCGATTTTTTTATCAATAAGCTCCTTCCTTAGCAACTCATTTGCACGGCTAAAGGGCAGTTTGGCCAATACAAATATTTGGACACTATCATCATTATTAATCTGATCCGAATATGTTGGCAATGGTTTCTCAACAAATGGTGGTGATTCACCTTCTTTTGTTTCTGCAAAAGCTTTCATTTGCACAAGTAATGTTAAGTACGCAGGATCATCGTTTAAAAATTTAGCAGCCAGTGACTCGCCTTCTGCAATCATGTATATCCTGGGTTCTTCTTTGTTTATGACAATTTCCTTTTGAATATCATTCCAAATTTTCGCTACTTCATCCCGTGTTTTTATTTCCTCCCGTAGCACTTTATCCAATTCCTCAAGCAAAGTTTCTTGATTTGCAAATAGCTGATCTTCGATCGGTTCTTTTATATCCAATTTCACCATTGCTATTTTTAGCTCTGGATTCTTGATCCAATCGATCTTTTCTAATTTAGTATTGGTATTTAAACTCCAATCTGGATTTACCTCGACACCTGTCGTAAGATGCAAAACCATTTCTGCCTCTATAGGAGCTTGATTTTTCAAGCTCATTCCCATAAACTTCTTGATGAAATTTCCAGACACATGGATTGGAAACTCAATTTGTAAGGCTTGATTTGCCCAGCTTAATTGAACGCGAGAGGTTCTCTCCAACTCTAAAAATAGACTATCACCTCCACTATTCAGCTTTAGCCATTTCTTAAAGAATACCCCCTCTAATTTTTTATTTACTAGGTCTTCTAAATTTCGAACTTCATAAGATACTGGAATTGTAATTGTTGACACTGGGACTACTAATGATGAGTCCAGTAATGTTTGACTGGGGCCTTCAGGCTCAATTTTATTACAGCTCGAAACATATACTGCAATAATTAATACCAGTAAAAGAAATGAAATTTTTGATTTGAGCATTTGAAAGCAAATTAAGACAAATCATTATAACGAAAAAGCCCTGCTGATGGGCAAGGCTTTTACTGAAAATAAATTATGATTACATATTTTTTACAATCTCTTCGCCGAATTCAGAGCATTTCAATAGTGTTGCTCCTTCCATTAAGCGCTCGAAATCATAAGTAACTCGTTTAGCATCAATTGAAGCTTCAATTCCCTTGTAGATCAAAGCTGAAGCTTCGTTCCAGCCGAAGAACTCAAGCATCATTGCTCCGGACAAAATCACTGAACCAGGGTTCACTTTATCTTGACCAGCATATTTTGGAGCAGTACCATGAGTAGCTTCAAATATAGCCGTACCGGTGATGTAGTTGATATTCGCGCCAGGTGCTATTCCAATACCACCAACTTGTGCTGCCAATGCATCAGAAATATAATCGCCATTTAAGTTTAGCGTAGCAATTACAGAATACTCTGCCGGGCGAAGTAAAATTTGTTGCAAGAAGGCATCAGCGATCACATCTTTGATAATTACGCTGTGTCCGTCCTTCTCGATTACCTGCCAAGGTCCTCCTTGGTAATCTTTTGCACCGTATTCATTTTTAGCAAGCGCATACCCCCATTCCATAAAAGAGCCTTCTGTGAATTTCATGATATTGCCTTTGTGCACAAGCGTAACTGAGTCACGTTTCTGGGCAAAAGCATAGTCAATGGCAGCTTTCACGAGTCTTTCAGTTCCTTCTTTAGAAACTGGCTTGATGCCAAACGAAGCTGTATTTGGGAATCGTACTTTCTTGAATTTATCCGGGAAATTATCCTGAAGTAATTTCGAGAATTTTGTAGCTTCTTCTGTTCCGTTTTGGAATTCTATACCTGCGTATATATCCTCTGTATTCTCACGGAAAATAACCATATCTGTATTACCTGGCTCCTTTACGGGAGATGGCACACCTTCGAACCATCTTACAGGACGCACGCAAGCGTATAGATCTAATTCTTGACGTAGAGCCACATTCAACGATCTAATACCACCGCCAACAGGAGTTGTCAATGGGCCTTTGATGCCAACTAAATATTCCTTGAATACATCAAGTGTTTCTTTTGGAAGCCATTCGCCAGTTTGGTTAAATGCCTTTTCGCCTGCCAATACTTCTTTCCAAACTATTTTCTTACTGCCATTATACGCTTTTTCAACTGCTGCGTCCAACACCAATTTGGCAGCTGGCCATATATCTACACCTGTACCATCTCCTTCGATAAATGGCACAATTGGAAAATCCGGTACATTTAGTACTCCATTCGAAATCGTAATTTTTTCTCCTGTCATTATGTATTTATTTATGTTAATATTCTATTAATAACTCTCTTCGCTTGTTGGGAAGTTACGACCTTTCACATCTTTGATGTAGTTTTTGACTGCTTCATCCATGATGCTTCCGAGGTCTGCATATCTACGCAAAAAGCGCGGTTTAAATTCCTTGGTAATACCCAGCATATCATGTACTACCAGCACTTGTCCATCTACATCAGGACCAGCTCCAATACCAATTACTGGAATACTCACTGTTTCAGCCACTTTTTTAGCCAATTCTGCTGGAATTTTCTCAAGGACCAATGAGAAGCAACCACACTCTTCTAAAAGCTGTGCATCCTCAATCAACTTATTTGCTTCGTCTTTTTCCTTTGCTCTTACGGTGTAAGTACCAAATTTGTAAATCGACTGTGGTGTAAGGCCCAAATGGCCCATCACAGGTACTCCAGCACTTAGTACTCTAGTGATTGATTCCTTTATTTCACTTCCCCCTTCCATTTTCACTCCATGTGCCCCGGATTCTTTCATAATCCGAATCGCAGAACGCAATGCTTCATTTGAATTGCCTTGGTATGAACCAAATGGAATATCCACGACAACAAATGCTCTCTGCACAGCTCGCACCACACTACTTGCATGGTAGATCATTTGATCCAAAGTAATAGGCAAAGTCGTTTCATGTCCGGCCATTACATTGGAAGCTGAATCGCCAACTAAAATCACATCTACACCAGCTTCATCTAAAATTCTCGCCATCGAAAAATCGTAGGAAGTAAGCATCGAAATTTTTTCTCCACGTGTTTTCATCTCTTGCAATTGATGCGTGGTAATAAGCTTGATATTGGATTTGTGAATTGACATAAGATATGTTTATTGAAGATATACAGCCATTTTATCTGAATCGAGAACTACATGGATATGCTCACTCAATGTGGTGGCAAGTTCATATCCAGTATAATCTACGCTCACAGGATATCTCTTGTGACTGCGATTGACCAAGACGGCTACTTCTAATTTTTTGATTGATTGTGAAAGAAATGGTTGGAATGAAAATGCGAGTGTTCTACCTGAATTTAGCACATCATCTACCATGATAACAACTTTTCCATTCAGGCTCGCAAGGTCAATATCCAAGTCTATTTTAGGTTGGGTAGAAGCATCCTTATCTACTGAGATTTTTATTAGATGAACCTCATTGGCCGAAATAGTTTCTAGTTCTTTGCAAATCATTTCGGCTAATAAGTAGCCTGAGCCATCTATACCAGCCATATAAATTGCCGGCTCGAGGTAGTGGTTTTCATAAATCTGATAAGCGATCCTGCGGATTTTTTGCAGCATTTGTAGCTTATCAAGTATTTTGTTTTGTGCTAGGCTCATGGATGATGGCTTTATTATCAACAAAATTAACCCGAACGAGTCAATAGCCAAACTGCGGGAGGTATAAATGAAAAATCCCTATCAATTGTGAAAGGGATTTTGAGGTTTTGGTAATCAAATCCTAAGGAACCGGAAGCACTTTAGAATCTTTGAAGGTCGATAGAATCACCATTGATTGCATATTATCTACTTCTTTGATTTCACTTACCTTATCAAGCATCAAATTCTGATAAGCTGTAATATCTTTGGCAATAACTTTCAAAATGAAATCACCTGAACCTGTTATATGATGACATTCGATGATCTCATCTACTTTATTAATCTCTTCCAGAAAAGCTTCAATATTGCGCTTATTGTGGCCTATTAAGGTTACATGTACGAAAGTTGTCACACCCAAGCCAATAGCAGCGGGGTCTAACTTTGCATGATAACTTTTTATAATGCCTGAAACTTCTAATTTTTTCACTCTCTCCAATGTTGGTGCTGGAGAAAGGCCAATTTCTTTCGATAATTGGGCGTTTGTAATTTTTGCGTTTGCTTGTAAAATCTCGAGAATCTTTCGATCTATTTTATCCAGTTTTATGGCACTCATCTAGTTAATGTTAATTCAAAATAAAATTTCGTTCAAAGTTAATAGGATTATTAAAAATTCTACCTATCGACAAAAATTATTTTTATTTAAAGGTATTATTACCTTTTTGTCAAAGTTTATTCTCCTTCAAAAAATCTCTTGCTTCCTTGTGCGCTGGGTGCTTTCTTTTTGCAAATTTTCTTACTTGACTGAAGTAGTTTTTAGCTTCTTTTCTATTGCCAAGCCCAGCTTGTATTTTACCCAAATTAAGTAGCGAATAGATATAATAACCTGATTCCTGCGATTCAGACTCCTCTCCAAAACTGATCGCTCTACTATAATACTCCATGGCCTTCACCTTGTTATTACGCGTTTCGTTAATGTGCCCTAGGAAAAAAGACGCATACCTCCCGCTTATTGCTTCATATCCTGGCATTCCAGCATCAAGATTTTCAAGTATTCTGAGAGACAGTTTTTCAGTTTCAGCTGTTCTCCCCCTCAAATAGTTAAGCATCGTAAAGTAGCGATGGAAATAGGCATTATCAGGATATGTATCGTACAAATATTCTGCAATTTGATAGCCGCCTTCAATATCCTTTTCTTCGGTATATAAAATTCTCATCAAGAAATACTGCGCCTCAGTACGACTGTAGAAAGAATTTCGAGAAACTTCTCTTAATTGGTCTATCCCTAATTGCTTATCTCCTTTGCGGAAGAATACTAAAATCGGCTTAAGTAGTGGGTAATTTTCTGGTATCCAGACAGAGTAGTAATTGTAAAGTGCATCACCGAACATCAATTCAGGATTGAAGAAATCAGCATTTTCATCACGGCTAAGGTTAAGGTATTTCAAAGCACTGCTTCCAGCCACGGTCGCTTTTCGCCATGATTTACGCTCACTATAAAGTCGTCCTTTAAATCCATAAGCTCCTGCCAAAAAGAATGAAGCTTCTCTATCTTCCTCATTTACATCCATCATCTTTTCGGCTTTGTAAATGGTCGAATCCATATACATCAGGAATCTATTATCGTACTGCTCATTTTCTATATTGGGCATTATTTTCCACCATTCACTAAGGCCAAGGAGGAAATCTGGCAAGGGGTGATTCGGATAGCGGTATTTTAACCAACGAAATTCGCGCTCAGCATCTTGAAATTTGAAGTTGTACATATTATTGACAGCTTCGGTAATCTCTATTTGAATCGATTCATTGAGTAGCAAGATTTCTTTATTATTGCTACTATCGGCATAAATATATCCACTACCTTGAGCCAAGGAATGGCTTAAACTACCTATTGTAAAGATTAATGCTAGAGAGAAAATTCGAATGCTTTTCAAGCTATTATTCTGAGTGAGATTTTTTAATCTTGCTATTTGATTGACCATCCTAATTATTAGCCTTCTATTAAACGAGGCGAGTATATGAATAAGTTTTGAAATAAATTGCAAAGGTCATACCAGTAAAACTATGTGGATAAGGCGTACTGCTTCTGAATTGTTCCAAGTTGACAAAAGACTTTTTTTTGTAGTGCTTTGTTTACTTACCTTTTTTGTTCTTTTTCTCAAAAAGAATTTTGTGGAAGCAGAAACCTATGCATTTCAAATTCTGGAAGAAAGAGGGGAATTTGGCATATTCAAATTGATCAATGGGCTGCAATATTTGAGTATTCCACTTATCTATTTTCTCAAATTCACCTGCATATCTTTTACGCTTTGGGTGGGTAGTTTTATGTTTGGCTATCGCATTCACTACAATAAGGTTTGGCAGATTGTGATGTTTGCTGAACTAATATTCTTAGGTGCAGAAGGCCTCAAAATATTTTGGTTTATGTTCTTTCAAGCTGAAGCCACCATTTGGGATATCAAGAATTTCTACCCACTTAGCTTAATGAGCTTTTTCGATTACGAGTCTATTCACCCGAAATACGCTTATCCGCTTAAATCGCTCAATCTATTCGAAGTTGCGTATTGGTTTATCCTCGTTTATGGCATCCATTGGACGGCACAAAAGAAGCTTTCCGTTGCCTACGCAATCGTTTTTTGTTCTTATGTGCTGTTTTACTTATTGTGGCTCTTGTTCTTTATTGGAGTGTATAAATGAGTTATTCATAGGCTAAAATCTAGCTTCTGATCTGCATTTTTTGCTACAATATTTTACTTCGTCCCATACCTTTTCCCATTTTTTGCGCCAGGTAAATGGTCTTCCACAAGTTATGCAAACCTTGCTTGGAAGGTCGCCCTTTTTCTTCATTTTACTCATGACATTCTATTGGGATTAGTATGCTTTTTCAAAATGCGATTACTACTTACTTTGACTGAAGCTTCCTTTTGCATAGAAAATAGAATATCTCTGGCTTTCCTCCCGCTTTCTTCAATATTGACAATCCGCTGAGGATAATCAACGGCTAATTGGCAATGGTAAATCATTTGCTCCATATCGGTCATTTTCCATGGTTCATGAATGAAGACCAGCGGGAGGTGGCTTATTTCTGGAACCCATTCCTTAATAAATACCGCATCCGAATCATTTTCCAGCGACTGCTTCACAGGATTGTAAATTCTCACTGTATTGATTCCCGTTACACCTGATTGCATTTGAAACTGCGGATAATGAATGCCGGGCTCGAAATCCAAAAAGCATGCAGCCAAATGTTGTGCGCCTTTGCGCCAATCCAGCCACAAATGATGCGTGAGAAATGATACGACCATTGCCCGCATTCGGAAATTCAAATAGCCTGTTTCTCTGACACAGCGCATCGAAGCATCTACTAAGGGATAACCAGTTTGGCCATTTTTCCAAGCTTCAAAATGTGGGTCATTCCAATCTTTGCGAATGGTGTCATAACCGCTATTGATGTTTTGGAATTCCATACTGCATTCCATTTCGAACTTTTGGATAAAGTGGCAATGCCAACGCAATCGTGAACCGAAACTTGCTAAATGCCAACGTGATGGAGATTGAGGCTTTGATTGTTCCATCTGCTGAAAAACCTGACGCATCGACAAATTCCCCCAAGCAATATATGGAGATAATCGACTACAACTTTTGCGACTTAAAGCTGGCTTTGAAATATGGCTGTTGTATTGACTTACTCGATCTTTTAGAAAACTCTGCAAATACCTTTGAGCTTGAGATTCGCCTCCTTTTTGGAAAATTGAATTCCGCTTCTGCAAATGCAGTTTGCCAGAAATAATCATTTCATCAAACTCATCTTTTGGCAACGAGAAAGCCTTAAACTTGGCCCAATTGGGAGTATCTAAAGACATTTTCATAAATGTATGCCAATCCTCCCGCCAGTTTTTTCTGTTTCCAAGTCCACGCTTCACTCCATTTTGCTGAAATTCCAGCCATTCTATTGTCTCCGTATTAAAAAATTTAGCTAATGCCGTATCTCTATTAAATGTGATTCCCAAACCCGTTTCGCAATAAGAATAAACTGTCTTAGGTTTTTTCCAAGCATTCAGCTTTTGAAAGAAACCTAAAGCCTCCGAGTGAATTACAGTTAAGCCTGTTCCAAATTTCGACTTTAATGTATTGTCCATTTCCAGCAAAGAATCTGCTACGAAATGCCAATGGCGATCAGAATAATGAGGATCTTGAACAAGGGAATCCTCTAGGATATAGATAATTAATATTGGGTAGCCGCTCTCGATGGCCGCTCGAAAAGGAGCATGATCTACCAAACGCAAATCACGCTTTAACCATACAATAACATAATCATCGAAATTCATAGCAACAGAACTGAATATAGAGAAGCTTGTTTTTCTTAATTTGCCAATTGAAAAAAGAGTGAAGAATGCTATTACCTTATTTGAATAAAGAGAAAATCGAAGCGGGGTGTGATGAGGCTGGCAGAGGATGTTTAGCAGGCCCAGTGGTAGCTGCGGCAGTAATCTGGAATCCCGAGATTGAGCTAATTGGCCTGAATGACTCTAAGCAGTTAAGTAAGAAAAAGCGGGAGGAATTAGCCCCAAAAATCAAATCCACTGCTCTTGCTTGGGCCATTGGTTTAGTGGAACCACAAGAAATTGATCAAATCAATATTTTAAATGCTTCATTCCTTGCTATGCATAGAGCATTGAAGCAGTTGCAAAGAGTACCGAATTTCATTCTTGTAGATGGCAATAGATTCAACCGATATGAAGAGATTGAGCATTGCTGCATTATAAAAGGTGATGGAAAATACTTGAGCATTGCGGCAGCATCTATTCTGGCCAAAACCCACCGAGATGCACTGATGGAAAATTACGCAAAACAATTTCCACATTATGGCTGGGAAAAGAATGCCGGCTACCCCACCCGTACTCATAGACAAGCAATTGCAGAAATTGGCCCATCGCCCATTCATCGAATGAGCTTCAAACTATTACCCGACCAACTCACCCTATTCTAAAATTTTTGTTTAGGAAAATTATAATTCCTAACATTAAAGTAAAATCACAATAAACTCTAACTATTAAAGATGACTAACAGTAAACAAAGCATTTGGCTGAGTTTAATTCTTTGTCTGATCGTGGCTATGCCCACAATGGCACAGAAGCAAAACTTGCAGCCAGAAGATTTTAAATTATGGCACTCCCTTGGCGGAAGTAGCCTTTCTGATGATGGCAATTGGAATGCCTACACTATCAGCCGTCAGGAAGACAGCGATACGGTATTTGTAAAACACACAAGTACAGACAAAATGTATAGTTTGCCATTTGCAAATGGCGGTTCATTTTCTGCAGACAATCAATGGTATGCGTACAGAATTGGCGTATCCTATGCCGAATCGCAAAAACTAGAAGAACAGAAAAAGTCCATTGAATACAAGCTCGGCTTATTGAACTTGAACAGTGGCAATATTGAAACTATCAATAGCCTTTCAAGATTTAGCTTTTCTGATGATGGTAAATTCTTAGCGATCTACCTAGCTAAACCAAAAGACAGCAAGGAAAAAGGCAGTACTTTATTGCTTAGAGATTTGGCAAAAGGCACTACAAGAAATATCGGTAATGTCACCGAATATGGCTTCAACAAAAAAGGCGATCGTCTAGCATTTATCACCGAGAATGAAGCTTTCAAATCTGTGGAAATGATCAACATGGCCAACCAAAGCCAATTAGTGATTGCTAGTGACACTGTGAGTTTCTCTAATTTAACTTGGCATAAAGAAGGCGGTTCATTGGCTTTCTACAAGACAATGAAGCATGATGATTACGATGAAGAATCTCAGCAAGTAATGCTGTATACCGGCATTTATGGAACTCCAAACCTTAAAGCTTTTGACCATACTTCCATAAGTAATTTCCCTAAGGACATGCGCATATTGGCAAGTTCTAACATTGCCATCTCCAAAGCAGAGGATGCCGTATTTTTTGGATTACAAGAATGGACGCCAAAGGACACTACCAAGACTAAAAAGAAGGATGAAAAACTTCCGGGTGTAGATGTATGGCATTGGGAAGACACAGAAATTCAGCCACGCCAGAAAGTAACTTACAACCAAGATAAAAACAGAACTCATCTATCAGCATGGTGGCCTGCAAACAATAAATTTGTAAGAATTGGAGACAATGCTCAACCAATCACTAGTCTTACAGAAGATCATAAATATGCAGTTGCTTACAATCCTGACGATTACAAACCTGCATTTAAAGAAGATTATGCAGATTACTATGTAGTGAATACCTCAACTGGCGAGAAGAAAAAAATGCTTGATAAGCAGTTAAGCAATTTCAATAGCGCAAGAACCTCTGCTGCAGGTAAGTTTATTGCTTACTTCAAAGATCAAAACTGGTGGGTTTATAATATCGCCACCAATATGCATACAAATGTAACTGAGGATATAGAATTCCCACTTTACAACATCAATTACGATGGTCCTGGCACACCTCCTCCATATGGATTGGCTGGATTTTCTAAAGATGATAAGGATATTTTGATCTATGATCAATTCGATGTGTATGCAATCAGTCTCGATGGCAAAGTAAGTAGAAAATTAACTGATGGTAGAGCAGACGAAAAAGTATTTCGCATCAATAGATTAGATTATGAAGAGCCATATATCGATATCACTCAACCTCTTTATTTAAGTGCTTATGGCGACAGAACGAAATACTTCGGCTATTACAGAATGGATTCACGAGGAAGAGTTTCTGAGCTTATTTATGAAAACATGGCAATTCAACGATTGTCTAAAGCCAAAAAAGCTGATAAGTTCACATTTGTAAAGCAGGCTGGTGATGTATCTCCAACCATGTATATAACAGACAATAGTTTTAGCAACCCAAGTGTATTAGTTCGCACTAACCCGCAACAAGAAAACTACAACTGGGGCAAGTCAGAGCTTGTAACATATACCAATGCTGATGGCAAGGAATTGCAAGGTGCACTTACCTACCCTGCTAATTATGAGCCGGGTAAGCAATATCCAATGGTGGTTTATATCTATGAAATTCTTTCGAATACCGTTCATGGCTATAGCAATCCGAGCGAGCGTAGCGCATACAATACCACTAATTTTAGTCAGCAGGATTACTTCGTATTCAAGCCAGACATTGTGTATGACATTGATGATCCCGGAATGTCGGCTGTGAAATGTGTGGTGCCAGCTGTAGAAAAAATGATTGGTACAGGCATGATTGATAAGGATAAAGTTGCGCTAATGGGACACTCATGGGGTGCCTACCAAACCAGCTTCCTTATTACCCAAACTGATCTTTTTGCTGGTGCGGTTGCGGGTGCTCCACTTACTGATATGATCAGTATGAGCTTGAGCATATACTGGAACTCAGGTACGCCGGATCAGAAAATCTTTGAAACAAGCCAAGGTAGATTTAGTGGCCCATGGTATGAGCAGTACGAAGCGCATAAGCGTAACTCACCCATATATGGAGCGCAAAATATCAAAACTCCATTGCTTGTAGCATTTGGCGACAAAGATGGTGCTGTGGATTGGCAGCAAGGAATTGAGATGTACGGCACAATGCGTAGAATGGAAAAGCCACATGTAATGCTTGTATATGAAGGAGAAAACCACGGTTTAGCTAAACGCGAGAATCAGATGGATTATTATACCAAAACTAAAGAATGGTTTGATCATTTTGTACTTGGCAAAACAGCTCCAAAATGGATCACAGACGGCATTAGCTATATGGATAAAATGAAAGCTAGAGCAACTCCAGCACCAGCGGGAGGTCAACGCTAAGAATAATTGTTCTTATGAATAATAAATCCCTATTCTGAAATTAATTGGAATAGGGATTTTTCTTTTACAGTATTCAGTCAAGCGTAAACAAAAATAGCAGGCCAAATGGTCTGCTATTTTAATATCAATGATATGAAATATTAGTATCTGTATTGATCTGATTTGAAAGGACCTGAAACAGGCACACCAATATATTCTGCCTGATCGTTTGAAAGAGTTTCTAACTCAACACCTAATTTATCAAGGTGCAAAGCAGCAACTTTTTCGTCCAAATGCTTAGGCAATGTATAAACTGCATTTTCGTACTCACCAGCATTGTTCCAAAGTTCCATTTGAGCCATTACTTGGTTTGTAAATGAGTTTGACATCACAAAAGATGGATGACCCGTTGCACAACCAAGGTTTACCAAACGACCTTCAGCTAATACAATGATCTCGTTTCCTTCGATATTGTATAAGTCCACTTGAGGCTTGATCGTGTCTTTCGTATGTCCGTAGTTTTGGTTTAGCCATTTCATATCGATTTCGTTATCGAAGTGACCGATATTACAAAGGATCGACTTGTCTCTCATCAATTTGAAATGCTCAGCACGGATAATATCTTTGTTACCAGTAGCTGTCACAACAATGTCTGCTCTTGGAATAGCAGTTGTCATTCTTTTTACTTCATAACCGTCCATTGAAGCTTGAAGCGCACAAATTGGATCAATTTCAGTTACAATAACACGAACACCAGCACTACGCAATGACTGCGCAGAACCTTTACCCACATCACCATAACCTGCTACTACTGCAACTTTACCAGCAAGCATGATATCGGTAGCTCTACGGATTGCATCTACCAATGACTCACGACAGCCATATTTATTATCAAATTTCGATTTTGTAACCGAATCATTTACGTTGATTGCAGGCACAGGCAATGTACCTTTTTTCATTCTTTCGTATAAGCGAAGTACCCCAGTAGTAGTTTCTTCAGAAATACCTTTGATGCCTTTAGCGATCTCAGGGTATTTATCCAATACCACATTAGTAAGGTCACCACCATCATCTAAAATCATATTCAAAGGTTTGCCACCTTCAAATGCATAAAGTGTTTGCTCAATACACCACTCATATTCTTCTTCAGTTAGGCCTTTCCAAGCAAATACCGGAATGCCAGCGGCAGCAATAGCAGCAGCAGCATGATCTTGTGTTGAGAATATATTGCAAGACGACCAACTTACTTCTGCTCCCAACTCCACTAAAGTTTCGATAAGTACTGCCGTTTGGATAGTCATGTGAAGACAACCTGCTATACGAGTTCCTTTTAGCGGCTTTGATTCGCCAAATTCAGCTCTTGTAGCCATCAAACCTGGCATTTCAGCTTCTGCAAGTCTGATTTCTTTTCTCCCGTAATCGGCGAGTGAAATATCTTTTACTTTGTACTTCAACTGTGTTTCAATCATTTTTTTATAAAATTTATAGGATAATGTGCAAAATTACGCATTTGACTAGTAAAAACAAGTGGTTGAACATCAAGCATCTGACTAAAGAAAGGAAATTTGCTTAAAAATAAACTCTTTTTCCAAGCCTCCTTCTAGCTCCATCTTCAATTTACCATCGCTCGATACTCCAATTAGCTTTCCTGCGAAAACCCTCCCGCTTTCTTCATAGTTGTGCCATTCGTCTTTTTGGTACAATTTGCTATGATAAGTTTCCTGTAGCGATTTAATTTTCCCTGCCTTCAGCTCTAAATATCTTTTCTCCAAATTGATAAGTAAGAACTCAGCGATTTCTTCAATCTTAAAATCTTGTTGACAAATTTCTGCTAATGAAGTCGCTTTTGCTAAGGAAAAATCACGCTGATTTACATTAACACCAATTCCCACGATGGAGTTTTCAATTTGCCCGCCACTTATGGTATTCTCAATTAATATTCCACACACCTTCTGCCCAAAATAAAGAATATCATTAGGCCATTTGATTTCGGGATTCGCAGGCAGATAGGCCGAGAGCGTGTCATAAACAGCCAATGACACCATCATTGTAAGTTGGAATTGAGCAATCACTGGAACAAAAATTGGCTTGAATAAAATAGATATCAAAAGGTTTTTACCTTCTGCATCTTCCCACGTATTTCCCATTTGCCCACGACCTGCCGTTTGGTGTCCAGCCCAAACGACCAAGCCTTCATGCGTCTGCCTATTACGGACAAAATCCATGACCAAACTGTTGGTGGAGTGACAAGATGGCATGTAATGAGCCACCTTTCCAAGAAATAGTGTATTGGTGAAATATTTGTGCAAAGAAATTTCGTAATTTAGCGGGCTTATAAAAGCATCGCAATTAAAAACTTATTGAATGAATTCACAAGAGTTAGCCAACTTGGTTGTGCAAGGTATGGAAGAAAAAAAAGCATCAGATATTGTGATGTTGGATTTGAGGAAGGTTAAAAATGCAATTGCAGATTTTTTTATTATTTGTTCTGGCAACTCTGACACGCAGTTGGAAGCTATTTCTGAATCTGTAGAAGCGGAAGTTTTTAAAAACTCCAAGCAAAATCCCTGGAGCCACGAAGGCAAACGAAACAAAGAGTGGATTTTAATAGATTATGTAGATGTGGTCGCTCACGTTTTCAAGAAGGATAAAAGGGAATTTTATGCTATTGAAGATTTGTGGGGAGACGCAGAACAGAAACGATTCTCGTAGAATCGAACTACTTATGGTTAAAAACGTTTTACAGACAATTATTTGTTGACATTCCCCCTTAAAATATAATGGCTGAAAATCCGATTAAGAATCCTAAAAGAGGAAACAACATGCTGCCTAAAAAGCCGCAAAAACCTGGAATACAACTCTGGGTGATTATCGCTGCAGTGATTGTAATCCTTGCAATTTCTTTTTTCAATAGAAGTTCTACGGTAGATGTAAGTGAGTCTAGATTCAAGCAAATGGTGCTTGATGGTGATGTCCGTCGTGTAGATTTTATCAAGAATCAAGATTTGGTTGAAATCACGCTGACAAACGAAGCATTAGCTCGTAGCAAATACAAAAACGAACTTGAAAGCTTCAACCCACTTGCCTTGAGCAGTGGTCCTCATTATGCTTTCAAAGTAATTTCACCTGAAGGCTTTGATAAGCTTATCAATGAGCTTAATACTCAGATGCCAGAAGATGCTAAAATTGATCTGAAAGTAAGTGAGCGTACTGATTTCACAAATGTGTTTTTCAGCTGGGGTATTTTCTTCCTTCTTATTTTGGGTTTCTTCATTTTGATGCGTCGTATGACAGGTGGCGGAGGCCCAGGCGGTCAGATTTTCAATATTGGCAAATCTAAAGCTGCACTTTTCGATGCAGAGAATAAAGTAAAAATTACTTTCAACGATGTAGCTGGATTGGATGAAGCCAAAGAAGAAGTTGCTGAGATTGTAGAATTCTTGAAAACACCCGGCAAATTCACCAAGCTTGGCGGTAAAATTCCTAAAGGTGCCTTATTAATAGGCCCCCCAGGTACAGGTAAAACCTTGCTTGCAAAAGCAGTAGCAGGTGAAGCTGGCGTTCCATTCTTCTCACTTTCAGGTTCCGATTTCGTGGAAATGTTTGTGGGTGTAGGTGCTGCTCGTGTGCGCGATTTGTTTAAGCAGGCTAAAGAAAAAGCTCCTTGTATCGTATTTATAGATGAGATTGATGCAATTGGTCGCTCTAGAGGCAAAGGCCAAATGCCGGGCTCCAATGACGAAAGAGAGAATACACTTAACTCCTTGTTAGTTGAAATGGATGGTTTTGCCACAGACTCGGGTGTAATAATCCTTGCTGCGACCAACCGTCCCGATGTATTGGACAGTGCATTGCTCAGAGCAGGCCGTTTCGATCGACAGATTAGCATTGACAAGCCTGATATTGCTGGGCGGGAGGCTATATTCAAAGTGCATATTAAGCCACTGAAATTAGCTGACGATGTAGATTCTAAAAAACTTGCTGCTCAAACTCCTGGCTTTGCCGGAGCTGAAATTGCCAACGTTTGTAATGAAGCCGCCTTGATTGCAGCCAGAAGAAATAAATCAGCCATTGGTTTAGATGATTTCCAAGATGCCATTGATAGAGTGATTGGTGGATTGGAAAAGAAAAACAAAATCATCTCTCCGGAGGAAAAAGAAATTGTTGCATACCACGAGGCTGGTCACGCAGTGGCAGGTTGGTTCTTAGAACATGCCGATCCATTGGTGAAAGTGAGTATAGTACCAAGAGGTGTTGCTGCATTAGGCTATGCTCAGTATTTGCCAAAAGAGCAATTCCTGTATCAAACAGAGCAACTGATAGATGAAATGGCTATGACACTTGGTGGTAGAGCTGCTGAAGAAATCATCTTCAATAAAATATCTACAGGTGCATTGAGTGACTTGGAAAGAGTTACCAAAATGGCTTACAGTATAGTAACGGTTTATGGTATGAATGAGAAGTTGGGTAATATATCTTACTACGATTCTAAGCAATCGGAATACAATTTTAACAAACCGTATTCCGAAGAAACTGCCAAGACAATTGATGAGGAAGTCCGTAAAATAATTGCCTCTGCATACTTAAGAGCTAAAGATTTGCTTACTGAAAAAAGACCTCAATTGGAGATTCTAGCTAAAGAACTTTTGGACAAGGAAATTATATTCCAATCTGACTTGGAAAGATTGATTGGTAAGAGGCCTTTTGAGAGAGAAACTACTTATGAGGCATACACTAAGCGCTCGGAAGCAAAAGAGCTAAAAGAAAAAGAAGCAGATGATGCTAAAAAAGCTTTGGCTTTGAAAATGGCTGAAGAGAAAAAAGCTAAAGATGCTGCTAAAGCTGAAAACAAGAGTGATTCTAAAGATAAACCAAGTAATGGTAAGCCCAAAAACGAGGATACTGAATCGTCTATCAAGAAGTAAATAAAATTTTAATTTCGTAAAAAGATCAGGCCAAAAGCTTGATCTTTTTATTTTTACAGCAAATCTTAAAAATTGGCCAATCAAGATCCTTTTCATTTATCACCACAATTAGCAGCAGGAAAGAAAATCTTTTTCGCATCTGATTTTCATTTAGGTGCTCCAAATGCAGAGAAAAGTCTGATTAGGGAAAAGAAGCTTATTGCTTGGCTGGATCAAATTGCCGATGAAGCCGCAGCCATTTTTCTAATGGGCGATGTATTTGACTTTTGGTTTGAATACAAGCATGCCATTCCGAAAGGCTTTATTCGATTCCAAGGCAAATTGGCGGAGCTACGTGACCGTGGCATCCCAATTATCATGTTTACAGGTAATCATGATATGTGGATGTTCGATTATTTTCCCAAAGAGCTTGGTATCCCTGTTTATCGTAATCCTGTTTCGTTTATGCTCAATAATCAGAAATTTCTGATTGGACATGGAGATGGACTTGGACCTGGAGACCGTAGTTACAAATTCCTCAAAAGGATATTCAAAAGCCCTATTTGCCAATGGGCATTTGCCAGATTACATCCCAATTTTGGAATAGGATTGGCCAAATTCTGGTCCGGAAAAAGCCGTAGCAAATCTGAAAATCAAGAGCAGCAATTTAGAGGTGATGACGAATGGCTTTGGGAATATTGCAAGAGTGTACAAAAAAAAGATCCACATCACTATTATATTTTTGGGCACCGCCACCTCCCGCTCGATTTGCCCGTTGGAGAAGGTAGTCGTTATATCAATTTAGGAGAATGGCTGTCCAACTTTAGTTATGCCGAATTTGATGGAAAAAATCTGGAGCTTAAATATTTCCAAGCGTAAGGTCGCTATAGCTATCTTCCTTCTGCTAAGCTCCAATGCATTTGCACAAACTTGGATGCTTCAATCCGAAGTAAGATTGGAAGGCTTGGACAAGATGAGTTTTGACCGTAAAGGGCAATTATATCTATCGGATCAAAAAGGAAATATTTACCAATACAGTCCACTTGGATTGGAACAGGTTTATTACTCTCCTCCTCGCCAAGGCAAACTATCGATATTAGAAGCCTGGAATACTCAGCGAATATTTGCTTTCTATCAGGAATTTCAGGCTTATCAGCTTTTCGATCGCTTTCTAGTACCCACGCCGGGTCGTCGGCAAATTATTCCTCCCGCCGGTTTTGTCAATATAGCGAGCCTCAGTGCCGATCAGCAAATATGGTTAGTAGATGACCGTGATTTTAGTTTAAAAAAATATAATCCCAATACAGGTGAGTTTTCCATCATTACGCCTTTGAATTTGATGGCGGATTTGGAAAATTATCAATTCACATTTTTAAGAGAATATCAAAACAGACTTTTTTTGGTAGATAAAAATTCAGGTATTCTGATATTCGATAATATGGGTAATTACGAGCAAAAAATAGAAGCGGGAGGTGTAGCTTGGATAGCTTTTGAAAAGGACGAAATCCAATATCTCATGGCTAATACGCTTATTTTCCAAAACCTATATTCCCTAGAAAAAAGGAGCCTTATTCTACCATCAAAGGCCACCCAAGCGGTGATCCACAACCAAAGAGGCTATTTGGTAGATGGCAATTCATTAAGGATCTATTCTGTAAACTAATTTCTTTAAAAAAGCTTAAATTAGAAGATGAAAAAATATTTACTGCTTCTCTCTTTTTTCTCTCTGAGCTTTGTAGGTCAAGCACAAGTTGACGATGGCTTGGCTTTGAAAAGATTTTTTCTGGAATTCGGACCCGCTATCCCAATGCAAGGCTACTCAGACAATTTGGTTGATGGTGGTGGCTTTGCAATTACCGGCTACAATATATCTGCAGGTTTGTTAATTCCAGTCAATGAAAGTTTTAGAGTTGGTGCTATTTATCAATTAGCCAGCAATCCTATTGATAAAGAGGAATTAGAATCCTTAAATGTATTTGTACCCGGTGTTACATTATCTTCTGGAGCATGGACTAGTCATTCGATACTTGCGAGTCTGCAATATCAAAAAGAGCTTGGCAATGATTTTCAGTTTACGGCATCACCATTGGCGGGATTAGTCATTGCCAATTCGCCTGAGCTTGCTGTAAGTTTGGGACCACTTTCTGCAGATATCAATTCCGAAACAGGAATGGGATTCGTATATGGTGGGCAAGTAGGTGTAAGAAAAGGACTCGTTGGCAGGCATGGAGTTCGATTTACAGCAAGGTACCTTACGGCCAAGCCAGAACCTTTTAATTTGCGTACCCCAGCGGTGAATGTAGGCTCAATCACCATCCCTTCTCAAGGCTTTGAAATCGACACGAGATTTACATTAATGACCTTGAATTTAGGCTGGGATTATCATTTTTGAGCATTTGCTTTTCCATTATCCCACGTTGAGAACATTGGCAATGGATATTTCGCTCCGTTGGAGCTGGAGAAAGAAGGTTATGAGTGATGGATTAGGGGTTTTGAGTTGACACTGTAGGAGCTTAGAATCATATTTTTTTCGACCCAGAAAGGGTCATATGTTTATAGCCATTATTAATGGCGTATTGGTTCGACCCATATAGGGTCGTATGTTGATTTTGGATCCTTTTTCTATAAACGTTTGACCCATTCTAGGTCTTGTGATGTTGATTCAAAATTTTGATAATTCTGAAATTTTATAAATTCTTACCTCGGCAAGCAGGCCGGTTCGGACAATTACAGCTGCTGTAGATCTTTTCTCATTATCGAAAGTCGGATTGCAAATCCTCTATATCAGGAGTACGACATTTCAAATGTCGAACAGTTGCAGTGGCGATGGGAGACCCGCAAGGTTTTCGAAAACCTTGCGGGTCTTTTTAAAAAAAATTGGACATATTTTGGGCATTGATCTTTGGGCGAAATTTTGCGATTTTGAGTCAAATTTCGCTTAATGATCATCGTATTTTTTTGGCCTGGCTGCACCCTCCATTTTGGGTGGTTTGCTTCGGCTTTGAACTAATTTGGTGAATCCTTTAGGGATAAAAAAATGAATGTGCGTTCTATTCGCAATATGCGTTTATTGCACATTTTTCGTGATATTCGTGATATTCGTTTTATGTTACTTTCTGCGCAATATTCGCTTTATTCGTTTTCTGCGAGGTTCCGTACAATTAAAGCACAATGGGAAGACAAGGAAAGCACAAGGAAACCCTAAGGTAAACACCCACTAAAATGGGCTAAAATCGAGTGGAAAAAAATTCATATTTTAAATATATTTATTCAAAATAATAGTATTTGAATATTTCCGAAAAAGTGACTTTCTGCAAATAGGTGGGTTGATTTGGACATAATTTGGTCTGAAACTGGGCAAAATGTGCATGGATAATGAGCTGATTAGGCATTGGGAATTGAAGGAAATTCAGGACTGTTTTGGGTGGTGATTTTGAGGTTTTATTGAGACGTATTTTTGAATAACGGAATATAGTAAACGTTGATGAAGGAAGAAGGGTTGACGGCTGATTAGAGGCGGTGAATTTTGTTAGAAATAAATGATGTCTATTGCGAAGACCTTCAAGGTTTTGAAAACCTTGAAGGTCTGGCTGTTTCTGCGATGAGCTGTGGAAATCATCGTATTCATTTAATCACAAAAATCATAGTTCAGACAAATGCTGTGAAGCTGGATAATTCAAAAGCAGAGAATGTTGAAGAGCTGTTGTTGGATTTGGAGAGCAGTTGATGGAGGTCTAATTCTATTTTCGGGCGGTTGAGGCGGGAGGCTCACCTTCGGTCGATAAAATGATTTGTGCTTTTCCTTTATCCCACGGCTGCACCGTGGGTTAATGATGTTTCGCTCCGTTGGAGCTGGAAATCATAGTATTCATTTAATCACAAAAATCACAGTTCAGACAAATACGGTGAAAGCAGATGATTCAAAAAAAGAGAATGTAGAAGAGTTGTCGTTGAGTTTGGAGAGCAGTTGATGGGGAGCTAATTCTATTTTTGGATGGTTGAGGCGGTAGGCTCACCTTCGGTCGGTAAATATGATTTGTGCTATTCCTTTATCCCACGGTTGAAACCGTGGGCTATGGATATTTCGCTCCGCTGGAGCTTGAATTTGTTAATGAAAATGTAAATGAGCGGGATCTGAAATGAAAGCAAATTTTACATAACAGAAAATATTTTAATAGATCAAAAGGATGGAGAAAAAAGATAAATATGATAATGAATTCTTACAAGCATATAGAATTCAGCTGGTTATTGCTGCAATTTTCGCTCTAATAATTCTTCTGATTCTATTTTTTTAAATTGGTAGGAGATAAATGAAAAAGATAATCCAGCAGGGAAGTCAGCAATAATTAATTTAATCGGGCTAATTACAGTTTTGCTTATGTTCCTACTTTATTATCTATTTAATTAAAATACTAACATGATTGAAATTTGATCTTTTTGAGAATTGGCAAAAAAAAAGAATCCCGCAGGTTAAACGGGATTCTTAAGGTCAAAAACTCAGAATGTTCTGCCGGGTGGTTAGCCCGAACGGAAAAGGACTTGAAATAACCTAAATAAAATAATATATCCAAATATTCAGATAAATGAATTGAGGAATTTTTGGCTTTGCTCAGCAAAGGCTGAAAAGAGCCCAAATTTAAGGCAAACTATTTGAGGAAAATTTATCTGGAATAATTGGGTTGGTGTAGCTGAGTAACCAATCCAAAATAAATTGGATTGGCTATTCATGTTTTTTAAAATCTAAATTCTTGCAGCAAAAAAATCTTAAGCATCCATCCCTATTTTGAATAGCCTTTAACTCTGGCTAATTGCATAGTATCCTCTTTATTATTGAAGGCGTCAATAAGAGGAAACAAATAATCTCCATTCACAACGACTGGGGTTAAGTCAAATGATTTGGGCAGTTTTCTTACAGTTAATATCTCTCCACCAAGGTCATACTCAACTAACCACTTAGCGGTAGATCTTGATATTTGGTAGGCATTTGTCTCTAAGCCTTCTATTGGATAGCGATCTTTTACTAATCTATAATACACCTCACTTTGTTCATTATACTTGAAAGGACCAAACATCCCTGATTTTCTAAATACACTAAGCTGGTCAAGATCTCCCATGTACAATTTCTCATATGGAATATCCTGCAACACAACAAGATTCTCAAATTCTTTAAGAGAAGTTGTCCATGTTTCAGCTAAGCTGTAATTGCTTTTATTATAGACATACACTGTATCATTGAAGGGGTAAGAAATAAAAATTCTTTCCGAATTTTGATAATTATATGCTTGTATGGAATATGGGAAGGTAGAGCCTTCCTCTCCTCTCAATAATTTGGGTAACCCGATATCAATAATTTCAAAATCACCTGAACGTTTATTAATTCTAACAAGCGACTTCCCATCCACAAATGACTTGTCAGTGACTATAATATTTGGATAAATAGGTATATATATATCTTCTTGATCCATAGACCAAGTAATAGTAGAGGCAGGAAAAGTACGAATATTTGAGGAAACTGCTGAATTCCGATAATCCGGCAAAACCGTAAATTCATTCACTATTCTATAATTCTCTTCAGCTATATTGACCAAACCATAGTAAACATTACTTCTAGTAATTATTACGAATTCATTGCCATTGAATTCAATACTTGTTAAATAAGACTTTACTTGATCTGGACCCTCTCTTCTAACTGGAATACCAAAATTATCTCCAGGGTTGGTTAGATTAATAAAATCTAATTGATTTCTCATGAAGTTTAATCCCACCAAGTAATCAATATTATCAATAGTTGTAGTCTTATACCCTTCAAAATAATAATTCATATAGGGTGGCTCAACAGGCAATTCAAGCATTTCGAATTGAGCATCCACGATCTCGATTTGCCTTTTAACTTCACTTGGCTCAGGTGTACAAGAACAGATTATAAAAATTAGGTAATAAATATTTTTCATCCATCAAAAATTAGGAATTGGATTAATCCAAATGAAGTAATCAGTGATAAGTCATTATGACTTGAAATATACAATTATTATCTTAGTTTTTAAAAAAATCGTTAGTTATACAATTCAGTGATTAGAGGATTTGAACCAAAAAAAAATCGGGTAGGAGAAACGGGATTAGTTCCCGTTTCGACCTCCCACACCACCGTACGTACCGTTCGGTATACGGCGGT
>NZ_JBMPIY010000013.1:85678-130968 GCF_049340005.1 Peijinzhouia sedimentorum | reverse complement strand
TACATGCAGCAGGCACCTACTTTTGATAACAACTGAAAAGAAACTTTTAAATGGCCCAAATATCAGGGAAGCTTACAACACCAGCCAAAGCTTGTCAATCAGTGTGTCTTTTACCACTCCAACTGAGGCACTTTTGCAAATCGTGAATTACCCAATTTAATTTTACAACCCTATCCCAAATAATTATTCCTCTCATAAAAAATGAACATAGAAAATATACTTAATGCCATCGGAGAAACGTATGCTCCACTGAGTGAAGAATGTCGGCAAGAGTTAATTTCATATTCAAAACTAAACACATTCAAAAAGGGCGAAATAGTCGCAAAAGAAGGACAGTTTTCTAAAAAAGCTTACCTGATTGTTGAGGGCTGTGCCAGGGCTTATTATATAAAAGACGGAAAAGATATTAGCGACTGGTTTACCTTCGAAAATCAGTTTATGGCGCCCATCGTCAGCTTTTTTAGTGAAAAACCAAGTCCTCATTATGTTGAGTTTGTAGAAGACTCTACAGTACTTGAGTTTTCTAAAGAAATCATGGATACCCTCACGGACAAGCACCATGATTTTGAGCGCTTTATTAGTAGAGTAGTCACTGAGACTATGCTAGGCCTCTGCGAAAGGCTCTACACTGTTCAGTTCAACAAAGCAGAAGAAAGATATAAGCATTTGCTGTCTATATACCCTCAGATCACCAATCGAATTCCACTTACCCATATTGCTTCCTATCTCGGCATTACCCTAGAGACACTAAGCAGAATCAGAAATCCTAAAATCCGAATTTGATTTATATCAAATGATAATGCTTCCATTCGTCTGAGCTTTGCAAAAAGAAAGAAATGGAAGATAAAAACACACAACTAAACTCAATATTTGGGAAGTGGTGGGAGCCACTTCGAAAATGGTTTTATCCCACTTGGCTCATCTACGAGCTTAGCATACGATTTTATGATTATGCTATAGCTGCTCATCAGTATTTTACCCAACCTCCCGCTTTTCTTGCTTCCCTGCTAGGAGAAATGGGCGCTCAGGCATTCGCCATATTGAGTAGCGTTTTCACTTTCCTTATTTGCACAATCTTTCTAACCGTACCCTCTAGTTTTACGCTGTTTAAGTTTTTCAATATCAAAAACTTAACAGGAAACCAGTTCGAAGATAAAATGAAAAAATACTTCTAGTGATGATGAAAAAGATATTAATAATCAATGGACATCCAGATAAAGAAAGTTTCAATTTCGCGCTTGCAGCGGCTTATAAAAAAGGTGCAGAAAGATCAGGTGCAGAGATAAAGGAAATCAATATCCGTGAATTGAAATTCAACCCTAATTTGGAATTTGGCTATAGAAAGCGGGTGGAATTGGAGCCGGACTTGATAGACGCGCAAGCCAAATTACAATGGGCAGATCATTTGGTTTGGGTATATCCGGTTTGGTGGAGTTCAGTGCCTGCCATAATGAAAGGCTTTTTAGACCGCATTTTACTTCCGGGATTTGCCTTTAAAAAGAGAGAAAACTCATTGTTTAGCGACAAATGCCTGACCGGAAAAACTGCAAGAATCATCTGCACATTAGACCAACCTGCTTGGTATTACCATTGGGTATATGGTAGCCCAAGCCATAATGCCATGAGAAAAGGAACCTTACATTTCATTGGCGTGAAAAGAGTACGCATCACAAGCTTTGGTCCGATAAGGCTTTCCAAAGAAGAATTCAGAATGAAGTGTTTGAGGAAAGTAGAAAAACTGGGCCTCAAGTGTTTATAGGATGTACGGTGCTTCGTAAAGCATAGAACTGTTACACTTTAGGCCAATTTCCCTCTTGGTTAATTGGGTCTTTCAGCCATGGAAACGATCAATAATTGATTTATATTCACCATTTAAGGTTTGGGATAATGGTAAATCTTGAGCTGTGCAAATGCCACGAGGATCATTTAATTTCCTAAATCAGCGTATAAAAATTAGGTTAAAATATTTTGAACTTAAAAAACGAAATGAAAATGTCAACTAAAGACTCAGAATTGAAGGTTTTTACTTTCGACCAAATCAAGGACGAATTTATTGGAGAAAATGGAACCGAAAGAAGAACGCAATATGAACAAGAATTGCAACTTGAAGTCATTGGCGAATTGATCGGGAAAGCTCGACTTGAAAGGAATTTAACTCAAGAACAATTAGGCAAACTAATTGGAGTCCAAAGAGCTCAAATTTCAAAACTTGAAAACAATGCGAGCAATATAACCATGGAAACAATATTGCGAGTTTTTGGAGCCTTGAAAGCCAAAATAAATTTTAATGTAGAGTTATTGAATAGTAATGTAAAAGTTGCGCAATAAAAGCTTTCTAGACCATTCGAGTTGGCACAACTCATAAACATTAACCTCCCGCTAATTGAACTTCCAGATTCAAACCATATTTGACAACTCTATCCAAGCTTGAATTATTCAATGCATGATAAGTTCATTAATTAAAAGACTTCAAATAATCTATGAGAATAATTATAACAATTTCATTCATTCTGGGCATGCTAAAAGCATCTGGTCAAGTATTAATTGATACTACCAAATACTATGAAACTGCCAATGTTGGAACTGTGAAGCAAATAACGAATAATGAGGTTTGCGCAATTGTGGTTTTTGTTTCAAGCCCACAAAATAATTGGGAGATGAAAAATAAAAAAAAAGTGCTAAATCGAGACAGGCGAGCATTTAAGAAAATAAACAATGAATTAAAAAAATATAATGTGAATCTTAATATTCATTTTGAGATATTTAATTTAGACCAAGACTTTAAAATTGACTCAATTGTAGATTATAAAAACCCTCCAGTTGTAAGAGATCCTTTGAATAAAAGTAACGAGTATAAAAAAAATAACGCAAAAAAAATATGGACTTTTTATTCAAATAGTGAAATTCCCTTTTTTAAGAAGGAAGAGTATTTGTTGTTTGAAGGAGGGTATTTTTTAATAATTTATCACGAAGGATTAGGGGTAAGCACTGCGTCACCTGCTCTATTAAATGGATATGAAGAACAAATTTTACCAGAACATATTACAGTATTTGAATTTGATCAGAATTGGAGGAAAAAAAATAAGAACGTCACAGCACATGAAACTCTACACCTATTTGGCGCATGGGATATATATAAGAATACCACGTATGGATTTCAAAATGAAGAATATAACTTCATTTTAGAAAGATACCCAAGGTCAATAATGCGAACTTCCAAACAAACTGATATCGATGATATTACCGCATGGCGTATTGGAATTAATAATAACCCTCAACCTTGGTTTCTAGAAACAGTTCCCAGAATATACCACAAAAATTTTCATGTTAAACAGTGATTTTACAGAAGATGTAACTGTTTAAGTTAGAAAATCCTAAATCAGTTCGACTTAAAATTGCTAATAAATTATTTTATCAGATAAAGAAAAATCTAATTTCAACCGTCCTGCTCTTTAAGCTTCAAGCTCTTGCAACAAATCCTCCTTACCAACATTTCTATCCAAGTTCCAATTAGTCTATAAGTTAAAAGTTCAGTATTTTAGAATCTACTGATTAACATAAATGATTAGAAATGAGGCAAAATTTGTCAAAGGCTATATCAACCTGCTTATGAGTAAAAACTATATAATCCGAAATATGACCCAAGAGGAGGTCGAAAATATAGCTGTGGAATGGGCAGCTAATGAAGGCTGGAATCCGGGTCTGCATGATGCTTTATCCTTCTACGCAGCAGATCCTAATGGCTTTTTTGTCGGGATGTTGAATGATGAACCTATTTCCTGCATTTCAGCTGTTGCTTATGATAATAGCTTCGGATTTATTGGCTTTTATATGGTAAAACCAGCGTATAGAGGAAAAGGATATGGTTTGAAACTTTGGGATAAAGCCATGGCCTATCTGAACACTCAAAATATCGGCTTGGATGGTGTTATTGAACAACAGGATAATTACAAAAAATCGGGCTTTACATTAGCCTATAGCAATATTCGTTACGAAGGATTGGCAATACACAACGATCAACAATTTGCAGATATCCTTCCTATTTCAAAAGTATCTTTTGCTGATATCACTAACTATGATGCTAAACATTTTCCAGTGCCACGAGCTCAATTTCTAGAGGCATGGCTTAACCAAGAGGACAGTTTGGCTTTGGTGGCTGTTGACAATAATACAATTACGGGCTATGGGATGATACGCAAATGCAGAGTTGGGTACAAAATAGGCCCTTTGTTCGCCAATAATCAGAATGTTGCCAAGCAACTTTATCTTTCGCTGAGCAATTTTGCAGAGCCAAAAGCCTCAGTATTTTTAGATGTGCCAGATATCAATTTAGCAGCTATCGAATTTGCCGAGAGTTACGGCATGAAAAAGGTATTTGGCACCGCTCGAATGTACACCAAATCAGCCCCCAATATTGAAATAAAAAATGTCTTTGGAGTAACCAGCTTTGAACTGGGTTAATTCAGTCAAAGCCTTAGATCAGATTAGATGTAATTTTTAATCACATTAATTTGCTACACCAACTGGCGCGCTTTTGCAAAGCGTGACTCATCTATTTTAGGATTTGCAATCCTCTTAAGTGCCACAACCTAAATAGATACATGCAAATATAACTGAGTCAAAAAAAATTCGTTAATTTTGTATCCAAGTAGATACAGTGCTTATGTATTTTATTGAGAAAACAATTGAATTTGATAAATGGCTTAGGAAACTAAAAGACTTGAAAGCCAAATCAAAGATCTTGTTTAGAATTCAGAAATTAGAAAATGATGAACACTTTGGTGATTGCAAACCGGTTGGTGATGGAATCAATGAAATGCGAGTAAATTTTGCCAAAGGATATCGTGTTTACTTCAAAGAAAAAGACGGCAAAATAATTATCTTACTAATTGGAGGAGATAAATCAACTCAGCAAAAAGACGTTGCTAAGGCCAAAGAAATATGGAAAAATTTAAATATATAAAGAAAATGGGAACTTCTAGATTTGACATAGCGGATTATTTGGATAGCAAAGAAATGATTGCCGAATATCTAAATACTGTACTGGAGGAAGGAAGTAATGCGGATATAATTAATGCAATCGGACATATTGCTAAGGCAATTGGCATGACCAAAATTGCCGAAGAAACAGGATTAAGCAGGCCAAGTTTATATAAAGCTTTATCGGATGGAGCCAAACCTCAATTTTCAACTATAATGAAAGTTCTTAAAGCCATTGGAGGAAAAATTCAAGTGGATCCAATATCTGCTTAAAAAACCAACTGGTGCGATTTTACAAAGCGTGAAAATCTATTTTAGGATTTGCAATCCTCTTCAATCCATAGAGACTTTAAAAGGATAGTTTCTATTCATAATGAAACTCCCCAAACTCACTCTTAATAGTGAGTTTTTTCGTTGCGCTAGCTTCTACTCTACCTACAACTTTGGCATCAATCTGGAAACTCTCCGATATAGCAATAATCTCCTTCGCCGTTTCCGTATCGGTATATATTTCCATTCTATGCCCCATATTGAAGACTTTATACATTTCCTTCCAGTCCGTTTTGCTTTGGGCTTGAATCAGCTTAAAGAGCGGCGGCAATTCAAATAAATTGTCCTTGATGATATGATGCTCATCCACAAAATGCAATACTTTGGTTTGCGCGCCTCCACTGCAATGCACCATTCCATGAATAGCTGCACGGTGTTTCTCAAGTACCTTTTTGATCACCGGAGCATACGTTCTGGTGGGCGATAATACTAATTGACCCGCATTGATGGGTGAACCCTCTACAGCATCTAGCAAGGCTTTCCCTCCCGCATATACCAACTCACTAGGTACTTGAGGATCGAAACTCTCAGGATACTTTTCGGCCAATATTTTTGAGAAAACATCATGCCTTGCGGAAGTCAAACCATTACTTCCCATTCCTCCATTATAGCCATCTTCATAGCTGGCTTGCCCGAATGAAGCCAATCCTACAATCACATCTCCCGGCTGGATTTTATCATTCGAAATCACCTCGTCCTTGCGCATTCTAGCCACAATAGTACTGTCCACGATGATTGTTCGTACCAAATCGCCCACATCGGCAGTTTCGCCTCCCGTGCTAATGATGTCTACTCCATGATTACGTAGCATTTGGAGCACTTCCTCCGTGCCGTTGATAATCGCACTAATCACCTCTCCCGGCACCAAGTTCTTATTTCGGCCAATGGTGGACGACAACAAAATTGGTCCCGTACAACCCACGCAAAGCAAGTCGTCGGTATTCATGATCACAGCATCCTGCGCTATTCCTTTCCATACGGACAAATTACCTGTTTCCTTCCAATACAAATAGGCAAGCGAAGATTTGGTGCCAGCTCCATCGGCATGCATGACAATGCAATGCTCATCCGATCCACTCAGCGTATCGGGTACTATTTTGCAAAAAGCCTTTGGAAACAAGCCTTTATCAATATTCTTAATGGCAGCATGTACATCTTCTTTGGAGGCCGAAACACCTCTTTGCATGTATTTGTCAGTCATGATAGGAATGAGATTTTGACAAAACTAAAAAGAATTGAAATAGGATAGGGAAAATTATTGATTCTTGTGAAAAAGCGGGAGGAAATCTAAACGTCTTTCCTTCTTTGCGCCTTGGCGACTTTGCGAGAAAATTTCTCACGCTAAGGCGGTAGGACGCAAAGGGATAAATTCTTTTGCCTGAAGGATTCACCCTCGGCGCAAATGTTCTAGACAAAAAAGACGTGAAGGTTCGACATATAAATACCTAAGCTTTACCTGCCTTCATACATACTATCGTAATAATTCTTGTAGTCGCCAGAAGTTACGCTATTGAGCCAATCTTGATTTGATAAATACCAATCTACCGTTTTTTCTAGACCAATTTCGAAGGTAACTGAAGGCTCCCAACCCAATTCGTTTTTGATTTTGTTGGCGTCAATGGCATAGCGGTGGTCATGGCCTGCACGGTCGGTTACGTAAGTAATTAGTTTTTCAGAAGTGCCTTCCGGCCTGTCCAATTTGCTGTCCATTACTTTGCAAAGCAGCTTCACCAGCTCAATATTTTGCCATTCGTTGAAGCCACCTATATTATAAGTTTCGCCTACTTTTCCTTTGTGGAATACATCATCAATTGCTCTAGCATGGTCGATTACATACAGCCAATCGCGGATATTTTCACCTTTACCATAAATAGGTAGCGGCTTGTTATTGCAAATATTATTGATGCAAAGCGGAAGGAGTTTTTCAGGAAATTGGTTTGGGCCATAGTTATTTGAGCAATTGCTGATAACCACCGGGATTTTGTAGGTATTGTGGTAAGCTCTCACAAAATGGTCAGACGAAGCCTTGGAAGCCGAATATGGCGACTGCGGATCGTATGGCGTAGATTCTAAGAAAAAGCCGCCATCGTCTAATGAGCCATACACTTCGTCGGTAGAGATGTGGTAAAAGAGCACATCCTTACGCTGTTTCCAATGCGCTTTGGCTGAGTTGAGCAGGTTTACGGTGCCTATCACATTGGTTTGCACAAACTCCAGCGGGTGGGAAATGGAGCGATCCACATGACTTTCTGCCGCAAGGTGAATTACTGCATCAATCGGATATTTTTGGAATATAGCTTCTACCTGATTTACATCTACAATATCAGCCTTTTCGAAATGGTAATTCGGTGCATTTTCGATGTCAGTTAGGTTTTCCAAATTGCCGGCATAGGTCAATTTGTCTAGATTAATTATCTGATAATCAGGATATTTATTTACGAATAATCGTACTACATGTGAGCCGATAAACCCAGCTCCGCCTGTGATTAAAATATGCTTACTCATGTGTGATAATTAATCTTATTGAAATTCAGAATCCTAATTTATTCTTCTTCTTGTTCTGTCACTTTTTTCTCCCACTCGTATGCCGACGCCAATGCTTGAGCTAAGGTATGTTTCGCTTTCCAGCCCAGTTCGGTTTGTGCTTTTTGGGTATCGGCATAGGCGGCTACTACATCTCCAGGTCTTCTTTCTTCTATTCTGTACGGAATTTTCTGCCCAGTAGCTTCTTCAAAAGTTTTGATCACTTCCAGCACCGTGCTTCCTTCGCCGGTTCCAATATTGAAAAACTCCAGCGTTTCTTGGTTTTTGCCGCTGATGAGTCTTTTCAGGGCAATTACATGCGCTTCGGCCAAATCGCTTACGTGAATATAATCGCGAATGCAAGTGCCATCTCTAGTCGGGTAGTCATTGCCCCAAACTCTCAGCTCATCACGTACTCCCAAGGCAGTTTGCGTAAGATATGGCACCAAATTCTGCGGAATTCCATTTGGAATTTCACCGATCAAGCCCGAATCATGCGCGCCAATTGGATTGAAATAACGAAGGGAGATTGCCTGCAAATCATATATTTTGCACAGGTCGATCAAGATGTCCTCTGCGATGATTTTGGTATTGCCATAAGGAGAGGCTGCCGGCTGTCGAGGCGATGACTCAAGCAAAGGCTGCTGATCAGAATCGCCATATACAGTGCAAGAGCTACTGAATATGAAGTATTTGAGCTGGCGGTTTTGAAACTCCTCCAACATAAATATGAGTGAACATAAATTGTTGCGGTAGTATGCTAAAGGGTTCGTCACCGATTCGCCTACTGCCTTGAAGGCGGCAAAGTGAATGGCGCCATCGATATTTGGATGGCGGCTAAACATGTCTTCAACCTCCCGCTTTTTTGATAAGTCTGCTTGGTGGAAATAGGGTTTTTTACCCGTAATAGCCGTGATGCTATCGAGCACTTTTATATCCGAATTTACCAAACTATCAACTATCAATACTTGGTAGCCGGCTTTTTGTAATTCTACCACCGTATGCGAACCTATATAGCCTAATCCGCCCGTTACCAGTATTTTTCCCATTGTAAAATTCTATCGCTTGTATTTATCAAAATTGTAATGCTCCCTATCGTAAAGCCTTTCGTTAGGCAGGGATTTAAAATAATCGTAGGTGATTTTGAGTCCTTCGGCACGAGAAACTTTTGGCTCCCAACCTAAAATTTCGCGGGCTTTGCTGATGTCTGGCTGCCGTTGCATCGGATCATCTTTTGGCAAATCCTTGTAAATGATCTTTTGGCTGGTGCCTGTGAGTTTTATGATTTCCTCTGCAAATTCCAAAATGGTGATTTCATCTGGATTGCCAATATTGACCGGATAAGGATAATCGCTCAGCAAAAGTCGGTAAATACCTTCGATCAGATCGTCCATAAAGCAGAAAGAGCGAGTTTGGTTGCCTTTGCCAAATACGGTAAGATCTTCACCGCGCAATGCTTGGCCGATAAAGGCCGGCAACACGCGTCCATCGTTCAGTCGCATACGCGGGCCGAATGTATTGAAAATGCGGACAATGCGCGTTTCCAGTCCATGGTAGGTATGGTATGCCATGGTGATGGCTTCTTGAAATCGCTTGGCTTCATCATATACACCACGTGGACCTACAGGATTTACATTGCCATAGTATTCCTCCGTTTGCGGGTGGGTAAGCGGATCGCCATAGACCTCGGAAGTGCTGGCGACTAATACGCGCGCTTTTTTGACACGCGCAAGTCCTAGCAAATTGTGCGTTCCCAATGAGCCCACTTTGAGCGTTTGGATCGGTATTTTCAAGTAGTCGATTGGACTAGCTGGAGAGGCAAAATGCAGGATATAATCCAAATGGCCAGGCACATGCACAAAGTTCGAAACATCGTGATGGAAAAATTCAAACTCCTTGAGCTTAAACAGGTGCTCGATATTACGAATATCACCTGTTATGAGATTGTCCATGCCTATGACATCGTATCCTTCTTTGATAAATCTATCGCAGAGATGTGAGCCTAGAAATCCCGCTGCTCCTGTTATTAATACCCTTTTGTTCATATTATGCCTTTGGTAAACCTATTCCAAAATAAGTAAAACCGTTTTCTTTCAATTCTTTTGGTTCGTAAATATTACGTCCGTCAAAGATGACCTGATTCTTCATCAGTTTGGCCATTACCGCAAAATTTGGATAGCGGAATTCTGGCCATTCTGTGACGATTAGCAATGCGTCGGCATCGATTAGTGCATCGAATGAATCTTTTGCATAGGTTACTGTATCGCCAAGATCTCTCTCGGCTTCGTGCATGGCTACCGGGTCGTAAGTTCTTACTGTGGCGCCCGCCGCTAGCAATTCATTGATAATAACCACTGCCGGAGCCTCCCGCATATCGTCCGTATTTGGCTTGAAAGAAAGACCCCATACTGCGAAGGTTTTTCCACTTAGATCTTCACCAAAATGACTTTTTACTTTTCCAGACAATACATGCTTTTGCCTATCATTCACATCTTCAACAGCTGATAGCACACGCATATCATAGCCATTTTCTTGGGCAGTTTTGATAAGGGCTTTTACATCTTTCGGAAAGCAAGAACCACCGTAGCCAACACCAGGATAAATAAATTTGGTGCCGATACGTGGGTCGGAACCGATGCCTTTGCGAACCATATTCACATCTGCGCCAATGATTTCGCAGAGGTTGGCAATGTCGTTCATAAAGCTGATTTTGGTAGCCAACATGGAGTTTGCTGCATATTTGGTCATTTCTGCAGACGGAATGTCCATAAATATTACCGGGTGGCCATTGAGTGTAAATGGCTTATAAAGGCGGCTCATTATTTCCTGCGCTTTGTCAGAATCTACGCCAATGACGATACGATCTGGTTTTAGGAAATCGTCGATTGCTGCGCCTTCTTTAAGGAATTCAGGATTGCTAGCTACTGAATAAGGGATATCTACATTGCGTTTGGCTAATTCCTCCCGCAAAGCTTGATCTACTTTTTTGGCAGTGCCTACTGGTACGGTAGATTTTGTGACTACCACCATATAGTGATTCATATTTTGCCCGATAGATCTAGCTACTCCAAGTACGTGCTTCAGATCTGCACTACCATCTTCGTCCGGTGGAGTTCCTACAGCAATAAATGCTACATCGCAACCTTGAATACTCTCGGCTAGGTCGGTGCTGAATTTCAATCGGCCTTTCTCGTAGTTACGGATTACCATTTCCTCCAAACCCGGCTCATAGATAGGCATTTTACCATTTTTGAGGCCATCAATTTTCTTGTGATCTATGTCTATGCACACCACATCGATACCAACTTCGGCAAAACAAGTTCCTGTAACCAAACCTACATAACCTGTTCCTACTACAGCTACCTTCATAATTTATTTTTTATCTGAAATTTTCCACAATTCTAAAGCTGAGCAAAAATAGGGTATAAGTCCGTTAAGGCAAACTTTAATCAATTAATTGACGAATGGGAAACACCTTTGCCAAACAAACGTTAGTTTTGTAGTGAATTCAGTAATATCTATTTTAGAAACCCGTTTTAACCCAATTTTCCCTTCTTTATGAACTTTGAATATAGCGAAAACCAAAAAATGATTGCCCAGATGATCCGGGACTTCGGTGCAAAAGAGATCACACCGTTCAGGAATAAGTGGGATGATGAGCAACATTTTCCAAGAGAAATTTTTACTAAGCTAGGCGAGCTAGGCCTTATGGGCGTGCTTGTGCCTACCGAATACCAAGGCTCAGGCTTTGGATATGAAGAATACGTAACGGCCATTTTGGAATTATCCAAGATAGATCCATCGATTGGACTGTCTATGGCTGCTCATAACTCATTGTGTACCGGACATATTTTGCAGTTTGGCAACGAAGAGCAAAAGAAAAGATGGTTGCCGAAATTGGCGACTTGCGAATGGCTTGGTGCATGGGGACTTACCGAACCAAATACCGGCTCGGATGCGGGTAATATGAAAACAGTAGCCAAAAGAGATGGAGATGATTGGATAATCAATGGCACCAAAAACTGGATTACGCATGGCAAGTCTGGGGATGTAGCTGTAGTGATCGTGCGTACTGGCGAAATAGGTGATTCTCGTGGGATGTCTGCATTTGTGGTAGAAAGAGGAACTCCGGGCTTTAAAGGTGGAAAAAAAGAAGATAAGCTAGGCATGAGAATTTCGGAAACTGCAGAAATGATTTTTGAGGATTGCAGAATTCCAGATGCAAATAGATTAGGTGAAGTAGGCGAAGGATTTATCCAGGCTATGAAGGTGCTTGATGGCGGGAGGATATCCATAGCGGCCTTGAGTTTAGGAATTGCCCAAGGTGCTTTAGATGCATCTATCGATTATTCAAAGGAGCGTCATCAGTTCAACAAGCCTATCGCAAGTTTCCAAGGTATTTCCTTTAAGCTAGCTGATATTGCTACTGAGCTGGAAGCGGCCAAATTGCTTACTTTCCAAGCGGCATATTTGAAAAACAACAAATTGCCAGTAACGAAGGAATCGGCTATGGCAAAATACTTCGCTTCGGAAGTGGCTGTAAGAGCCAGTGTGGAAGCAGTACAAATATTTGGTGGCTATGGCTATACCAAAGATTATCCGGTAGAGAAATTCTACAGAGATTCTAAACTTTGTACAATTGGCGAAGGAACATCCGAAATCCAGAAATTGGTCATTTCAAGACAGATATTGAATTAGTAAAAGGATAATACTTATTAAGAATTAAAAACCCTGGCTTATTGAGCTGGGGTTTTTGGTTTTTACGAGCTTATGTTAAGATAGTGCCAACTATTCCATTACTAATCTTTAAGCTCATAAAGGCACTGTTTAAAGCTCAATAGTGTGTGAAATTTGAGCTGTATCTCAACTTAAATGAGCTACAAAGTGGTTTGGTTACTCCAAAACATATTCTACCCTTACCATAATTAGTTCATCTCGTTTCGGGTGGGTTCTGACGAAGCGGAGCTCTTTTTCATCGGCGTAGACCAGGTATTGAAAGGGGTCAATAACTTTAGAATAGAGCTTTTGATTAGTGATGTCTTCGATTAGGATTGTTGCTTGATCTTTGAGACGGTGAATTGTCTCATCTCTTAATAGAGAAGCTCGCATTACAACAAGGTTATCATTGATTCTTAGAAATTCTGTGAATGAATCCGCAATCCTAGCTGAACCTAAACCTTCTCCTTGGTAAGGTGGTAGATTATAATTAACGTGCTTACTTTCAATCCCTCCTCTTTTTATTTCCGAACCTGCAAAGTTATAAACCACTATTTCCGGACTTCCTGCAGCAGCTTTTACAAAAAACTCTTTCCTATCAATATTGATATCTGAGGAGAATAAACCTTGACTCAAAGCGCTAAGGCCAGATTCTTTTCTGCTATCAGGATACTCTCCAAATTGAGTTAATAATTCACCTTCAAAGTTGAAAACACTTACAAACTTTGATTTTTGGTAATAATTAGCGTCATAATTTAAAGTATAGATCTTTGTTGATACAAATATCAACTGATCTTCCATTGAAAAGTAGAAATAATCGCCATAATTAAAAATTCGATGGTTCAATTCCTCCAAGCCTGTTAGGGTAATTTCTTTTTGTATTTGTCCATTGGAATTTAAAAAGATCACCTTTTTCCGATTTGGAAATAACAAAGCAATAGTTCGCGTTTCGTCATCATATCCTACTGCTCCAAGATTATCTTCTGGAAGCACCAAGTTGCTTTCATATAAGTCTATCAATTTTAGAATTTTATTAGTTTTCAGATTGAAAAGATCAATTACTCTGTCTTGGAGTATAACCAAGTGTTCACGTTTGTTTGAAAGTTTGAATTTGGTATTGGCTAAGGAGTAATATTTTTCACCTTCAATTGAAATGGTGTCTGCTTTTACAAAATCTATGGAGGGCTCCTTATTCAGTTCGCCGTTACAGCCATAAAGGATTATACTCAAAATCAGAATCGCAGTAAGGTTAAACCAATTTGAAAAGGTTAATTTTAAACACATAATTGTAAAACTATGTAAATAATTGAATTATGCAATAGTTGTTTTGCTTTTCAGTTGTTGAAATATCCTTGATTATTAGTGGCATTCTAGGAATCATAGTCCGTTAAAAAATCAGGTTGAATTATTCTTTAGACAATAGCGAAAGACCCGCAAGGTTTTGAAAACCTTGCGGGTCTGGTAGGATAATTCAAATCATTCCTTCAAAAATTTCCCAACTCTCGCTTCTTCTTTAATTTTCCCAAAACCCAAACCCACCCCATTCTCCCATAAATACCTAAATTTGCCAAATGCAAAAAATCGCGAATGAAGACCTCGGTAGATTGGGTGTAGATGAATTCAAATCGTCTGCTAAATGCAATGCAGTACTTATTTTGGATAGTGTGAGGAGTTTGAACAATGTAGGTTCGGCCTTTCGTACTTCAGATGCATTTGCTGTGGAGCATTTGTATTTGGCGGGCATCACTGGCACGCCTCCGCATCGGGAAATTGAGAAAAGTGCTTTGGGTGCTACAGAATCTGTAGCATGGTCGCATCATCCGGATATTGTTGATTTGCTGAAAGACCTGAAAAGTAAGGGATATTTATTGGTGGCTGTGGAGCAAGTAGAGGGTGGGAAATCCTTGGAGCTTTTTCAACCTCCCGCCCATTCCAAGGTCGCATTTGTATTTGGGAATGAGGTATTTGGCGTATCTGATGAGGCAATTGCTTTATGCGATATTGGCTTGGAGGTTCCACAGTTTGGCACCAAACATTCACTCAATATTTCAGTATGTATTGGTGTGGTTTTATGGGATTTTATGTCCAAAGTGGGTATCGCCCAGCTTAAAGGCTCCTAAGTCCATATCATCAATTTATCCGCTTTCATCCCATTTATTAATGGTTTTTGCAATTGATAATTAACTTTGTTTTCAAATAAAAATAAACAATATGAGCTTTAGAATAGAGAAAGATACAATGGGCGAAATGCAGGTGCCAGCAGACAAATATTGGGCAGCACAAACGCAGCGTTCTATACAAAACTTCACCATAGGTGGCGAAAAGGCCACTATGCCGATAGAGATCATTCGTGCTTTTGCCATTCTGAAAAAATCAGCCGCATTGACCAATGCTGAATTGGGTGTGATGCCTCAGGAAAAAGCAGATATCATCGCCAAAGTATGCGAAGAAATAGCGGGAGGAAAATTGGACGATCAGTTTCCATTGGTTGTATGGCAAACAGGCTCCGGTACACAATCTAACATGAATGTGAACGAAGTAATTGCCAACCGTGCGCATGTATTGCAAGGCGGCAAACTTACCGACGAGAAGAAAAGCATCCACCCAAATGATGATGTGAATAAGTCGCAGTCGAGTAACGATACCTTCCCCACGGCTATGCATATAGCCACATACAAAATGGTGGTAGAGCATACCATTCCATTAGTGCAAAGTCTGCGCGATACGCTGGCGCAAAAGGCTGAGACCAATATGAAAGTGGTGAAAATTGGTCGTACACACTTTATGGATGCTACGCCATTAACACTTGGACAAGAGTTTTCGGGCTACGTATCACAACTTGATCATGGCTTGAAGGCATTGAAAAACACATTAGCACATTTATCGGAATTGGCATTGGGCGGTACGGCAGTAGGTACGGGCATCAACACGCCAAAAGGATATGCAGAATTGGTAGCTAAGAAAATAGCTGAATTTAGTGGTCATCCATTTGTTTCGGCTGAGAATAAATTCGAAGCTTTAGCTGCACACGATGCTATGGTAGAAACGTCCGGTGCATTGAAGCAATTGGCGGTAAGCTTAATGAAAATCGGCAATGATGTACGTATGTTGGCCTCTGGCCCACGCTCAGGCATCGGCGAAATATTGATTCCTGAAAACGAGCCAGGCTCATCCATTATGCCAGGCAAAGTAAACCCAACCCAATGCGAAGCTTTGACGATGGTATGCGCACAAGTAATTGGTTTGGATGTGGCAGTGTCGGTAGGAGGAATGAATGGACACTTCGAGTTGAATGTATTTAAACCAATGATGGCTTTGAATGTATTGACATCTGCTAGATTGATTGGCGATGCTTGTGATTCATTCAATAGAAATTGTGCGGTGGGAATAGAACCAAACCACTCGATGATACAGCGCCATTTGGAAAACTCATTGATGTTGGTAACGGCATTGAATCCGCATATTGGCTATGAGAATGCCGCTAAAATAGCTAAGAAAGCGCATAAAGAAGGAACATCCCTTAGGGAAGCGGCAATCGATTTGGAATTGCTTACCAATGAGCAATTCGATGCTTGGGTGATTCCTGCTAAAATGGTGGGTGGTTTAGAGTAATTTATTCTCACTGGTAAATAGCATTACAGTTAAGGCCGAAAGGATATCCCCTTTCGGTCTTTCTTTTTTTACTGTTTTTCATATTCATTTATTGAATAGTATATCTTTTGAAATAGGAATAATTAGCTGACAATGGATCTCTTTTCTGTCACAACGCGTGCCGCGTACGACTCACTTATATTTCATTGAAATTCAATTATTTAACAAAATTTATAAACAGCCCTTTGTGCTGAGAAGCTTACAATTTTTAATAGTGTAATATATAGATAAACTCATCTTTTACGTTCTTTTGCCTTGATGCCAAAGAACCAAAAAATCAAGGCTGAGGATCTTTTCCCTAAAATATGTTCCATAAATAGGCGACCCAAAGAAACTCGCTGCGCTCAAACAGTCTTTGGCTCTAGAAAGCCTATTTATTACGCATATTTCTTAACGGTAAAATATCCTAGGCCGAAGGAAGAAGAAAGAAAAACTATCAAGAATGGCTGTTTGTGGTTGGGAGGACAAAAAGGCGGGCCGGCGCTGGCCTTGTGCGTGGAAGCTTCTTTTTGTCTAGACTTTTTTGGTTACATTTTGTGGCAATGACAAAAAGTAACAAGAAAAATTCTAAATAACATTGAAATCCAAAGATTTAACCAGATAATTTATCTGCCCATTGTATTAAAAAGTATTTCAAATCATGAATACAACTTTATAAGCAAACCTATTTCTTTCCTTTCATTTGACACAAAAAACTAGAGGTCAAAGCTGAAAATAATTTCTGCGTTAACAGAAACACTATGGAGAGTTTTAAATTAAGTGATCTGCCATTTTAGAAAGCAAATTTACCTTTCGGTCTTTCATTTTTTGTGTAAATTTCGATTTGGTGTTGGCTAATTTTAATCTTGCCTAGCTTATAAAAAAAATCAAGCCTCAATTATTTGTACTTTTGCTAAATGCAGAAACGATGGAATTATAATGTCAGACCCGAACCAGAAGCTATCGAAGCTTTATGCACAAGTTTGGGTGTGAGCAAGGATATTTCCTTATTGCTTTTGCAAAGAGGCATACACACCTATGAGGAAGCGCAATATTTTTTCCGCCCTTCCTTAGGCAATCTTTATGATCCATTCCGCATGAAGGATATGGACAAAGCCGTAAATCGCCTGCTTGCTGCCATGGCAAATCGAGAGAAAATCTTGATTTATGGCGATTATGATGTGGACGGCACTACAGCTGTAAGCCTTTTCTTTTCATTCCTGAGTCGCAGATATTCCTTGCTAGATTATTATATTCCAGATAGATACTCTGAAGGTTATGGCATTTCGAGTCAAGGTATAGAGTATGCGCATGCAAATGGATTTAGCTTGATAATAAGTTTAGACTGCGGAATAAAGGCTGTTGAAAAAGTAGCAGATGCAACAATACTGGGAGTAGATTTTATTATTTGTGATCATCATAGACCGGGAGCAGAAATTCCTCCCGCTATTGCTGTGCTGGATCCAAAGCGGGAGGATTGTGCCTACCCATTCAAGGAGCTTTCGGGCTGCGGAGTTGGGTTTAAATTTCTGCAAGCCTTAAGTATGCATCAAGGTTGGCCACTAGAAGAGCTCTATGAGTTTTTAGATTTATTAGTCGTAAGTATAGCAGCCGATATAGTGCCGATAGAAGATGAAAATCGTGTTTTTGCTTATTTCGGATTAGAGAAATTAAACACCGACCCAAGACCAGGCTTACGAGCGTTGATGGACATATCCGCATTGCGTGGAGAGTTGGATGTATCAAAAATCGTATTCACCATTGGCCCGAGAATAAATGCAGCTGGCAGAATTGCTCACGCACGTGCTTCCGTAGATTTGCTCGTAACCGAAGACGAAACGATGGCGCGTGACTTGGCCGCATTGATAAACGAAAATAATGAAGAGCGCAGAAGTTTCGATTCCAATATCACCAAAGAGGCTTTGGATATGATAGAAGGAGATGAGCATTTGTTGCAAGCCAAGAGTACCGTTTTATTCAAAAACAGCTGGCACAAAGGCGTCATCGGAATTGTTGCCTCCCGCTGTATCGATCGCTTCTATAGGCCTACAATTATATTGACTGAAAGCAATAATAAGGCAACCGGCTCGGCACGTTCGGTGCCCGGTTTCGATGTTTATAATGCCATAGAGGAATGTTCCGATTTGCTAGAGCAATTTGGGGGACACCGATATGCAGCAGGTCTTACCTTAGATTTGGAGAATGTAGATGCCTTCCGAAGTAAATTTGAGGAAGTGGTAAGTCGCCATATCACAGATGAAATGTTGATTCCCGTGGTGAATGTGGATCATGAGATCCCTTTGAAGCGTATTAATGATAAGTTCTACCGAATCCTAAAGCAAATGGCGCCTTTTGGGCCGGGTAATATGATGCCTGTATTTACATCATCGGGTATTCGTGCCAAGGCAGATAGCTTGCGTGTAATGAAGGAGGAACATATCAAATTTATAGCCACCGAAGAAGGAAGTGATGCTGAGATTACGGTCATAGGATTTGGCTTTGCTGCCTATGCCGAAATGATAAATAGTGGAATGCAGCTTAGTATGGCCTACAATTTGGAGGAGAACGAGTTTAGAGGAACTACCACACTTCAAGCCATGCTGAAGGATATCAAATTTGAATAGATGATAAAATTAAGAGCTGAGAATTTAGTCAAAAAGTATAAAGGCAGACCCGTTGTAAACAATATCTCTGTAGAAGTAGGTCAGGGTGAAATTGTGGGATTGCTTGGTCCAAATGGAGCCGGTAAAACTACCACATTTTATATGATTGTGGGTTTGATAAAACCTAACGATGGTAAAATATTCCTTGATAATGAAGATATCACAGGTCTTGCTATGTATAGAAGGGCAAAACTGGGCATTGGTTATCTAGCACAGGAGGCATCGGTTTTTAGAAAACTATCTGTTGAGGATAACATCATGGCTGTGCTTGAAATGACTAAAATGCCCAAAAACGAGAGAAAGGAGCGGGTGGAAAGTTTGCTTGAAGAATTTAGCCTAACCCATGTGCGCAAAAATTTGGGTATGGTGCTTTCAGGTGGAGAACGACGTAGAACTGAAATAGCTCGCGCATTGGCGGTCGATCCAAAATTCGTATTGTTAGATGAGCCTTTTGCTGGGGTAGATCCAATAGCCGTGGAAGAAATTCAAACCATTGTAGGGCAATTGAAGCAAAAGAATATTGGGATACTTATTACTGATCACAATGTAAATGAAACCTTGTCGATTACCGACAGAGCCTACTTGATGTTCGAAGGAAATTTACTAAAAGCAGGAACTGCAGAAGAATTAGCAGCTGATGAACAAGTAAGAAGAGTATATTTAGGAAAACATTTCGAACTGAAAAGAAAACTATAAGGAGTCGCCACGAATGGAAATACTCAATTCCATAATTACCTGGGCTATGAAGCGCAGGATTGACCAGATCAACTATTTCAAGGAAAATCCCATTGAAGCACAAGAGGGAATATTGAATAACCTTTTGCTTGCAGCTAGAAATACAGAATATGGTAAGAAATATAAATTCTCTTCTATTCGCAATCGGAGGGAGTTTATGGAGCAAGTGCCAATTGTCAGCTACGAGGAGCTTTTTCCCTATATAGATAGACTAATGAAGGGAGAGCAAAAGCTCCTTTGGCCAACAGAAGTAAAGTGGTTTGCCAAGTCGTCAGGTACTACAAATGCGCGAAGTAAATTCATTCCTGTGACGACGGAAGCACTAGAGGATTGTCACTTCAAAGGAGGGAAAGACTTACTTTCTATCTATGTGAATAACTATCCGGACACCAAGGTGTTTGCAGGCAAGGGTTTAGGAATTGGCGGAAGTCATCAAATCAATCAGTTTGATAAGCAGGGTGAATCCTATTATGGTGATGTGTCTGCTGTGATCATGCAGAACTTGCCATTTTGGGTGCAAATCACTCGAACGCCAAGTTTGGATATAGCACTAATGGATGAGTGGGAAAGCAAAATTGATAAAATGGCGCAAATCACTTCCAAAGAGAATGTAACCAATTTGGCTGGAGTACCTACTTGGACCATTATATTGCTTGAGCGAATCCTCGAATTAACCGGCAAATCGCATATTCATGAAGTTTGGCCTAATCTAGAGCTATTTGTGCATGGGGCTGTAGCTTTTGGACCATATAAGAGCGTATTCAATAAACTAATTCCTTCCTCCAAAATGCGTTATTTGGAAACTTACAACGCATCCGAAGGATTTTTTGGAATTCAAGATCAACCCAATTCAGATGAAATGCTCTTGATGCTGGATTATGGAATTTTTTATGAATTCATTCCAGCAGAAGAATATGGAAGCGATGACCCAAAAGTGCTAGCCTTGCATGAGGTTGAGATTGGTCAAAACTATGTATTGCTTATAAGTACCAACGCCGGACTTTGGAGGTATTTGATTGGCGATACAATTAAGTTTACTTCCTTAGAGCCTTTCAGAATCAAGATTTCAGGTCGTACCAAGCATTTTATGAATGCCTTTGGTGAGGAAGTAATTGTGGAAAATGCAGAGCAAGCAGTCACTCATGCAGCTAAAGAAACAAAAGCAAGCATAGCCAACTTTACTGCTGCACCTAAATACTTTGCAGAGGGAAAAAGAGCTGGCCATGAGTGGGTAATAGAGTTTGACCAACAGCCTGAGGATATAGACTTATTCACTCGCCTGATGGATCAGAAGCTACGTGAGATCAACTCTGACTATGATGCTAAGCGCTACAAGGATATTGCCTTAGAGTTGCCAAAAGTTTACATGGCGCCCGAAGGCACGTTTTATAGGTGGATGAAAAGTAGAGGAAAATTAGGTGGGCAAAATAAGGTGCCAAGACTAAGTAATAATAGAGATTATATCGATGATTTATTAGCCTTGCTTTAATAAGGAAGGTTTGCAGAGTATTTCCTTTGTTCTAAATCCCTATTTATAAGGCAAATCTCGAAAACTTTCATCCACGATATTGGGAAGATTAAAATCTATCCTTAACTTTGCATCCCAATTTGAAATCAAAGGAAAGAAATGATTATAGTTAACGTAAAAGAAAACGAGTCGATTGATAAGGCTCTTAAGCGTTTCAAAAAGAAATTCGAGCGTACAGGTGTGTTGAAAGAACTTCGCAGCAGAATGCAGTTCGAAAAGCCTTCTGTGGTAAGAAGACACGAGAAAATTCGTGCTGCTTACCGTCAGAAAATGCAGGACGCAGATAATATTTAATTAACAACAGGTATTCTCAACGATTTTCGCTAAGTTGAAGCTAAATAGTTTCGACCGATGATAAAATCATTTTTACAGTTTTTAGAATTTGAGAAGAGATATAGTAAGCACACCATTGTGGCTTATGAAAATGACTTAACTCAATTTACTGAACACCTGTCAAATCATCATATTAATACCCAAGCCGCAGATGCTGATTTTAGCATTTTGAGGTCTTGGGTTATTTTTTTGATGGAGCAAGGTATTACCTCCCGCTCCGTCAACCGGAAAATTGCGACTTTACACTCCTTTTTCAATTATCTCCAAAAGGAAAACTACCGTTCGGACAATCCAGCCCTTCGATTGAAAAGTCTAAAGACGGGTAAGAAATTGCCTGATTTTTTGCGTGAGCAGGAGCTAGATCAATTTCTTGACGAGACAAATTTTCCACAAAACTATGCAGGCTATCGTGACCGACTTATTTTAGAATTATTTTATGGTACCGGTATCCGTCTTTCCGAATTACTGAATTTGAAGGATGAGGATGTGAATTTGTTTGCCAACACATTGAAAGTGACAGGTAAGCGAAATAAGCAAAGGGTCATTCCTATTTTACCTCAATTAGGGGAGCAAATAAAAATCTATCAGACTGAAAAAAAACTTGCCTTTAATGGCAAAGATTTAGCTTGGTTTTTCGTAAATAGTAAAGGCGAGCAAGCCTATCCGGTGATGATTCAAAGGATAGTTCGCAAATACATACAAAGAGGAAATTCTAGTCCACATTTATTAAGACATACCTATGCAACACATTTACTAAATCATGGCGCAGATATCAATGCCATAAAGGATCTCTTGGGACATGCCAATCTAGCCGCCACACAAGTGTACACACACAATAGCATGGAAAAGCTAAAGGCAGTTTTTGAAAAGGCTCACCCAAAAGCTTAATGAATTTTTTAACACAAAAACTAACGATTATGAAGCTGCAAATTCACTCTATCCATTTTGACGCAGATGTCAAGCTATTGGAATTTATTCAGAAGAAAGCAGATAAGCTGGAAACCTTTTATGATAGAATTATTGACGGAGAGGTTTTCCTAAAACTTGATAAAAGTGATGTCAATGAAAATAAGATCACCGAAATAAAATTAAACATTCCTGGGAAGCAATTATTTGCTGGTGGGCGGTCAGCCTCATTCGAAGCAGCTACAGACGATGCAATTGAAGCATTGAGAAGACAAATCAAAAAGCATAAAGAGAAACTGATTCCGCATTTGTAGTCGCGGATAAATAGAAATAAAAAGGGCTTCGAAAATTCGAAGCCCTTTTGCTTTATAAGCCAAATGTTTTTGGAATAGAATGTAACCATCATATTAATTTAATTACGGCTGTTTGCGGGTAGGAGGACAAAAAGGCGGGCCGGCGCGAGCCTTGAGCGAGGAAGCTTCTTTTTGTCTAGACTTTTTTGGTTACTTTTTGTGGCAATGACAAAAAGTAACAAGAAAAATTCCAAAAAGCTTCTCAATTCAATAATATAAAGAAATTCATTAACAACTCTTTGTATTGAAAAGAATTGCAATGCGTAATTGCAAACTTATCAGCTAACCCCTCCTTTTCTTTCTTTTGAAACAAAAGAAGCAAAAAATCAAGCCTGTCTGGCAGGCAAGGCTGAGGATCTTTTCCCTAAAATATGTTCCATAAATAGGCGATTCAAAGAAAACGCTGCACTCAAACAGTCTTTGAATCTCGGAAGCCTATTTACTCCACATATTTCTTAACAGGAAAATCTCTTAGGCCGAGGAGGTAAGAAATAGGAAGAAGACCAAATTAAAAACTCATCTTCCAAATGAAATTCGACGCTATAACTTCAAGAATTTTTTAATATATGTATTGGTGATAAGCAAATCTTTCAAAAGTGCTAAAATGAGAAAGTCTGGAAAAGACAAATCAAAAAGCATAAAGAGAAACTGATTCCGCATTTGTAGTCGCGGATAAATAGAAATAAAAAGGGCTTCGAATTTTCGAAGCCCTTTTGCTTTATAAGTCAAATGCTTTTTTCAGCTGATCTGTGTAATCTTCCTTTTCCCATGGGAAAAGCTCCACTTTCATGGTTTTAATTTTTCCAGACCCATCCTTAAATGATTTTTCCACGATTTCTGGCTTTCTACCCATGTGGCCATATGCAGCAGTTTCAGCATATATCGGAGTTCTCAACTTAAATCTGTTCTCAATTGCAAAAGGACGCATATCGAATATCTCCTTTATTTTGGCAGAGATTTCTCCATCGGTCATTTTCACTTTTGCAGATTTGTTGGTGTTCACAAATAAACTTACTGGCTGCGCTACACCAATGGCATATGCTACTTGTACCGTTACCTCATCACAAATACCTGCTGCTACCATATTTTTAGCAATATGGCGAGTAGCATAAGCTGCAGAGCGGTCTACTTTTGATGGGTCTTTACCGCTAAATGCACCACCACCGTGAGCACCTTTGCCGCCATAAGTATCCACAATTATTTTACGACCTGTAAGTCCAGTATCACCATGTGGCCCACCAATTACGAATTTGCCAGTTGGGTTTACCAATAATATCACATCATCACCAAAAAGCCTTTTTACACGCTGTGGCAATAGTTTTTTCACTCTAGGCAATAATACTTGCTCCACATCTCTTTTGATCACCGCTAGCATTTCCGCCTCAGCTACTTCTTTAGTCTTATTGCCATTTGGCAATACAAATTCATCGTGCTGTGTAGAAATTACAATTGTATCAATTCTAAGTGGTTTACCTTTATCGCTATATTCAATAGTTACTTGGCTTTTCGAATCCGGGCGGAGGTATTTCATTTTCTTGCCTTCCTTACGAAGGGCAGCCAATTCCGAAAGCAACAAGTGTGAAAGCTCCAATGGAAGCGGCATGTAATTGTCCGTTTCTCTACTTGCATAGCCAAACATCATCCCTTGGTCACCAGCACCTTGGTCTTCGATATTTGCTCTTTCTACACCTTGGTTTATATCTGGGCTTTGCTCATGGATGGCGGAAAGCACACCACAAGAATTTGCCTCAAACATATATTCACTCTTTGTATAACCAATTTTACGAATTACATCTCTTGCAATTTCCTGCACATCCAAATAGGTATTGGATTTTACTTCGCCTGCAAGAATTACTTGGCCAGTAGTTACGAGTGTTTCGCAGGCTACTTTGGAGTCCTTATCAAAAGCTAAAAAATGATCAATTAATGAATCAGAAATCTGATCGGCAACTTTATCCGGATGGCCTTCTGATACGGATTCTGATGTAAATAAATATGACATTATGAATTAGTTAAGTTTCAAAGATAGAATTGTATAAAGGGTCAAAAATAGAAGAATTTTGAAAAAGGAAAAAGCTTCTTTTTGTTATTCACAAAATAGAAGAAAAACGGCTGGAATTTTATGCAAATCTGGTTTTTCCTTTTTCCACGAAGAAAGCGGGAGGGTGCGAATAAATTCACCTTCACCAGTGATGTCAGCAGCAATACATAATTGGGTATTTCCTCGGCAGCTACTTAGTAAGCTTTCGAGGAGACTATTATTGCGATAAGGTGTTTCCATAAATATCTGCGTTTCCTTTTTGCGGAAAGATTGTTCCTCCATTTGCTTCAAGTAAGTATTCCTTTCACGCTTATCTATAGGGATGTAGCCATGGAACGCAAATGACTGTCCGCTAAAACCTGAAGCCATTAATGCCAACAAAAAGGAAGATGGGCCGACAAGTGGAATTACCGTGAATCCCATTTTATGCGCATATTCTACAGCCATGCTGCCAGGATCAGCCACACCAGGGCAACCAGCATCGGAAATCACACCCATGTCATGTCCATCGCTTAGTGGAGACAGCAATTCTCCAATGGACTCCACAGAAGTATTTTTATCCAATTGCTGAATATGAAGTTCTTGGATAGGAACAGGCATTTGCAATTTGCTGAGGAATCGTCTACCCTCCCGCGGATTTTCCATGAGAAAATACCGAAGATTACGGCAATTGTCGATCGTGCCCTTTGGAATGGTTTTATCAATTTCTCCTGCCGATAGCAAGGAAGGTATTAAAAATAGACGTCCTTTTTGTATTTCTGCTTTTGTCAAAATCTAGATTTATTTTGTGAAGGTAGATAATGAATTAGCAAAACACGCTATTTCACGAAGTCCATTACAATTTTGTAAAACTCTTCAGGCTGCTCTGCATGTAGCCAATGGCCAGCATTCTCAATGGTTTTGAGTTTGGCTTTTGGAAATTTTTCTTTGAGCGCATTCCAATTTTCATCTTTTATGTAATTGCTGTTTGCTCCTCGGATGAACAAAGTTGGCAAATCAGTACTTTGGCCTTTTCCAATCTCAACTCCTACCTTTTCAATGTCTCGGGTAATTACAGGTAGGTTCATTTTCCACGAAAATCCAGCAGCCGTTCTGTCCAGATTTTTGAGTAGAAACTGGCGAATTCCAAACTCATCCACATATTTGGCGAGTTCATCGTCGGCTTCTTTGCGAGAGCTGATTTTATCTATTGGCAGTGCATTTAACCCATTCAGAATTTGCTCATGCTGTACGTGATAGGCTTTGGCATCAATATCAGCAACAATTAGTTTTTCGATACTTTTGGGCGAGTTCAATGCTAGGTTCATAGCCACTTTGCCACCCATCGAATGGCCTAATAATATCGGCTTTTCAATTCCTTCAGCCTCGAAAAGCTCCAATACATCTTCCATCATTGCATCATAGGTGAATTCCTCCGAATGAGGCGAAAGCCCATGATTGCGCAAATCCACTAGGTATACCTTGAAGTTTTCCGAAAACTGTCGGCCAAGAGTAATCCAATTATCCAAAGTGCCTAGCAAGCCATGCAAAATGACCATTGGCTTCCCAGAGCCTAATTTCTTAAAGTTGAGTTCCATTCTTAATCTGATTCAAATAAAGTCCTATCGTATTTTCAAGCCCATAGTAAAGTGCATCACAAATAAGTGCGTGTCCAATGGAAACTTCATCTACATTGGGCACCATTTTTATGAAATAAGCTAGGTTTTCCAAGCTCAAATCGTGGCCAGCATTTACACCTAAGCCAATTTCTGTGGCCTTCTGAGCCGCAAGTGTATAAGGCCTTACAGCAGCTTCTTTATCAATAGCATATTGGCTTGCATAAGGTTCGGTATATAGCTCGATGCGATCGGCTCCAATTGCTTTGGCTCCTTCCACCATTTCTATGCTAGGATCCACAAATACGCTTACTCGCGTGCCTAGGGCTTTTAATCTGTCGATCACCTCTTTCAAAAAATCCTGATTTCTCACCGTATCCCATCCTGCATTGGAAGTAAGCACATCAGGGCCGTCCGGTACGAGTGTAGCTTGTGCAGGTTTGGCGATTTCTACCAACTCGAAAAAACGCTCATCAGGATAGCCTTCGATATTAAATTCTGTAGTCACTCTATCTTTGAGATCAATCACATCGGAGTATCTGATATGCCTTTCGTCGGGTCTTGGATGTACGGTAATTCCTTCCGCTCCAAATGTTTCGCAATCCAATGCTGTCTTAAGCACATCGGGATTGTTGCCACCTCTCGCATTTCTCAAAGTAGCAATTTTATTGATATTGACGCTTAATCGTGTCATTTCTAAAAATTTATCGTTATTTACAACACTGTATAGTATTGAATTACTAAACAGAAATTCATTGAATTGTAACCCAAAAATTATGGTATCAATTCCTTTTCTTAATTTTGAATCGAAATTATAAAAAATAATCGTACAGATATGAGCTTAAAGCAAACTATAGATGCTGACATCAAAAAAGCGATGTTGGCAAAAGAGAAGGATGAGTTGCGTGCATTACGTGCTATCAAATCGATGATATTACTTGCCGAAACAGAAGCAGGAGCCAAAGAAGAATTGGAAGAAGCGGATGAATTGAAATTGCTAAGCAAGGCTGTAAAGCAAAGAAAAGAATCTGCCGAAACCTACAAAGCTCAAGGGCGGGAGGATTTGGCTGCCGTAGAAGAAGGCGAGATCGAAGTGATTAACCGTTACCTTCCAAAAATGCTTACAGAAGCAGAATTAGAAGCTGAAGTAGATGCGATTATTAAAGAAACTGGCGCTTCAGGAATGAAAGACATGGGCAAAGTGATGGGTATTGCCAGCCAAAAACTTGCTGGTAAGGCAGATGGAAAAGCCATTTCAGTATTAGTAAAAAGCAAACTCACCTAGCATACAATGGCACTTGTTGACATTATATTAATCATAGCCTTAATACTCGGTATTTCATCTGGGTATCGTACGGGTTTTGTCAAAGGCCTATTAGATGTCCTAGGGATTATAGTTGGAGTAGTTGCAGCACTTACTTTGTCCAATGGCTTAGTAGGGCTGCTTACGTCAATGGGTGTGAATGAATCGGAATATCTGCCAATAATTATAGCCTTGATTATTTTTATTGTGGTGATGGTTGTTTTTTCGACAGTTGCTGAGTTTTTGAGAACAATCTTAAAAGCTTTGTTTCTAAAGAAAATAGATGGCATTGCAGGAGCTGTTTTGGGCTTGGTAAAAATTACCATCTTTATTTCTGTGTTCTTTTGGATTTCATCGCTCTTTGGATTTTTGACAGAACAGCGGGAGGAGTCTAAAGTATTAGCAGTAATCCAACCGTACACCTATAATGTCTATAATTATATGGTTAGCCATTTCTCAATTGTCGAAAACTTCGATACGATCGTAAGGGCTCTGCTCGATGGCAGCTAATATTGTACTTGTCGATAATTATGATTCTTTCACATGGAATCTGGTTGATTATTTTCATCGCTGCGGAGTTCAATTACAAGTAATACGAAACGACGTATCGCTAGCCAAGCTTCAACAATTACAAGCAGATGCTTTGGTATTATCGCCAGGGCCGGAAAGCCCGCAGAAGGCTGGCAATCTCATGCAATTTGTTGAGCATTTTCATGATAAGTTGCCAATATTTGGAATATGTCTAGGTCATCAGGCCATTGGTGAGTTTTTTGGCGCTAATTTGAAAAAAGGGCTAAAACCTATGCATGGAAAAATTTCTACCATCAAGATTTTGGAACAGCAAGGATTATACAAAGACTTGCCTAATCAGTTTGATGTGGTGCGCTACCATTCGCTAGTATTAGATAATTTGCCGACAGAACTTATTCAAACTGCTATAAGTCAAGAAGCTGAGCTAATGTCAATGCGTCATGCTACTTTGCCCATTTGTGGAGTGCAGTATCATCCTGAAGCCGTGCTTACCCAAAATGGATTAGCTTTGATTAAAAACTGGCTTGATGATATCTTGCTGTCTTAAATAGATTTTGAGTATATTGCTTTAAAGCTTTATTTATATGACCTTAAAAATTAAACATAAAGGAAAATTTGATTTCATAGATGAAGGTGAGGGTGAGGTTTTGCTTTTACTTCATGGCTTATTTGGAGCCTTGAGTAATTGGGAAGGTGTGGTAAACAAATTTTCTAAAACGCATCGGGTGATCATCCCAATGCTTCCAATTTATGAAATGCCTCTGCGCAAAGCAGGTTTGGATAATCTTGAAGAATTTGTTCATGAGTTTGTTAAGCAACAAGGGCTTGATAAGATGACACTGATGGGCAATTCACTTGGTGGACATATTGCATTGATCTACACACTTAAGCATCCAGAGAAAGTGAAGAATCTAGTATTGACTGGTTCCTCCGGCCTTTTCGAAAATTCCATGGGAGGATCATTCCCGCGCAGAGGAAGCTACGATTATATAAAGGACAGAGTAGAATATACTTTCTATGATCCAAAAATCATTTCTAAGGAGTTTGTGGATGAAATTTTTGAAATCACTACGAGCATTCCAAAATGCCTTCGGATTGTTGCAATTGCCAAGTCGGCACAGCGACATAATATGGCTGAGGAGATTGTGAAAATTGAACAGCCCACATTATTAGTTTGGGGGCTTAATGATACTATTACTCCGCCTTTAGTTGGGTATGAATTCAATAGATTAATCAAAAACTCCAAACTTAGGTTTATAGATAAGTGTTGTCATGCACCGATGATGGAGCAGCCAGAAAAATTCAATGAATTATTGGAAGCCTTTTTATTAGAAGAAAATGTAGCCGTATGATCGCAGCCGAACTTATAAATCAAATGATTCCGCCACTTAAGCCGACGGATCTTGCCTCAAAGGCAATTTCTTGGATGGAAGAAATGCGAATTTCTGAAATTCCTGTTTTAGAAGATGGAAAGTTCATTGGTTTTATAAGTGAAGACATCATTTTCGAATCGAATAATGCGGAGTTAGAAATTAAAAGCTTTCCCTTGATAGGCCAAGATTGTTGGGTGAAGGAAGACGAGCATTTCTATAATGTATTAAAAATGGCCTCAGAGCACCATGTAAAAATGGTTGCTGTGCTGAATAATCTCAATGAATACGAAGGAGTAATTACTATTGAAGACACCATCACTGCCTTTGCTCAAACGGCTTCAGTACAAAGTCCAGGAGCGATAATAGTGCTTTCGATGAATCAGATTGATTATTCATTATCTGCAATTAGCCGGTTGATAGAAGAAAATGAGGCCAAAATATTGAGTTGCTGTGTTACAGACGATCATCTTGATGCTTCTAAAATCAAACTCACATTAAAAATTAATAGGACGAACTTATCTCATATTATCGCCACTTTGGAGCGATTTGGATACAAAATCATAGGCCGCTTCCAAGACGCAGTCACCGAATCTGATGATAAAAGTCGCTGGGATTTGTTAATGAAATATTTGAGTATTTGAGTTTTATATCCTCCCGCCGCTACACCAACACGATAACCAATTATAAATGAAAATTGCTATTCATGGTAGAAGTTTGAAAAGTGAATCACTGAATTATGTTCAGGATCTTTTTGATGAACTTCATCAACGCAAGGTTCAGATTTTAATTAGCCAATCTTTTCACGAACAATTACTTGCACACAAAAATCTAAATATCGGTGCCGCCAAGGTTTACCATGAAAAGAGCGATTTGCACAAAGTTTCTTTCTTTTTCAGTCTAGGCGGTGATGGCACTTTGCTTGATTCCATAACGCATGTGCGCGAATTAGAAATTCCTATTGTGGGGATAAATACGGGACGTTTAGGCTTTTTGGCCACTACTCCCCGCGACCAAACCAAGAAAGCCATAAATGATCTATTCAAAAACGCTTACAGTATCGACAAGCGGACTTTGGTAAAAGTAGAGTCAGATAGAGAGCTTTTTGGCGGAATAAATTTCGGGTTGAACGAAGTCACCATATTGAAAACGGATACGTCTTCGATGATTACGGTACACACCTATATTAATGGCGAATACCTTAACTCTTATTGGGCAGATGGCCTTATTATCGCCACGCCAACCGGCTCTACAGGCTATAGTCTAAGTTGTGGAGGGCCATTAGTTTTGCCTCAATCAAGTAATTTTGTAATCACTCCGGTGAGCCCACATAACTTAACAGTGCGCCCAATGGTCGTATCCGATGCAAGTGTCATTTCCTTTGAAGTGGAATGTAGATTAGGCAATGCGATGATTTCTGTAGATTCACGTTCGCAAGTAGTAGATATAAGTACACCTTTGGCAGTAAGAAAAGAAAATTTTTCGGCCAAATTGGTGAAATTCGATGGATACAGTTTTTTTGATACCCTCAGACAAAAACTAAATTGGGGGCTAGACGCCAGAAATTAATTCCAAATTATATAATAAAATTGAGTTTAGCGTTTAGATGCAAATGGTTTTCTTGAAACAATTATTTTCCATTCGAATACTTCCCCTTTACTTATCCTTAGCTTTTGGGATTTTGTGCGCTACATCCGTGAAAGCGCAAGATTCCGCTGTTGGTTTTGGGTTAGGAGGCATTAGTTATACTGGCGATTTGCAGCAAGGATATGCTATAGATCAAAATAGAATTGCTGGTACAATCTTTTACAAAAAGCATTTGGCAAAACCTTTCAGCGTGCGAATTGCAGGTACAGTGGGTGGAATAAAAGGCGAAGAAGATCAAAGAGACATATACAGTGTGAATCGCGCCAACTTCTTTAAAGGAATTATTTTCGAAGGCGCGGCTTTATTAGAATATCAGTTTTTCGATTTCACTGATAAAAGGGCACCTTATGGTTTTAGCCCCTATGTTTTCGCAGGACTTGCTGGCTATTATCTATCTGCCGAAGATCAAGCCGAGGAAGATTATTCAGAATTTAATCCATCTATTCCAATTGGTGGGGGTCTCCGCTTCCCAGTATCTTACAAATGGACTTTGGATGTAGAATTCAGCGCTAGAAAAGCCTATTCCTACACTTTGGACAATATAAGTGAAGCTCCAATTACCAAAAGCTACACTGGCGGCAACCCCTATAAGCGGGACTGGTATTATTACTTAGGAGTTCATTTGACCTATACCATTTTCCGTTCCGATTGTCCAACAAACCCTTATTTCTAAAGGATTTTGCTCTCGATTCGATTTATTAAAAATAAATAGCCAATTTTGTAGCCTTAATTTTGGGACAATAGCAGGCATGCTGGAAAAGCTTGATAAAAATAAACTTCCGTCGCATATAGCGGTGATCATGGATGGAAATGGCAGATGGGCCAAGCAAAAGGGCGCTCAGCGCATTTTTGGGCACAAAAATGCCATCAAATCTGTAAGAGAAGTCACGGAAAGTTGTGCGGAATTAGGTGTAAACTATTTGACTTTGTATGCTTTTTCAACTGAAAACTGGGGAAGACCGCGGGAGGAAGTAGATGCGCTTATGAGTTTATTAGTATCCACCATTCGAAAAGAGCTGCGCGTGCTAACCAAAAATAACGTTAGATTGCACTCTATTGGCGATTTGACCTCGCTTCCAAAAGGCTGTCAAGCAGAGTTGGAAGAAGCAATAAAAGAGACAAGAAGTAATACGGGGCTCAATTTAATATTGGCCTTGAGCTATTCTGGAAGGTGGGAAATAACGGAAGCAGTGAAGATTATTTCCGAAAAAGTAAAAAAAGGTGAAATTTCTAGTGAAGAAATAAGCCAAAATACAATTTCTGAGCATCTTAATACGAATGCGTTCCCTGATCCAGAGTTATTGATAAGAACGAGCGGTGAAATGAGAATTAGCAATTTCCTTTTGTGGCAATTGGCTTACTGTGAATTGTATTTTACAGAAGTGCTTTGGCCAGATTTTCGCAAAGAGCATTTGTACGATGCAATCTATGCTTATCAACAAAGAGAAAGAAGATTTGGCAAAATTAGTGAACAAGTGAAATCGTAGTGGTTGGCATGAAGAAAATTATACTTACCTCATTATTTTTAATGACCATTTTCAGTCTGCAAGCACAGATTAGATATGGAGTGAGGTCACAAGAAACAAAACCAGAAGAGATCAATGTAATTGACCTTTCCTATACCAATCCCAAAACATATGAGATTGAGTCCATAGGTGTAGTAGGAGCAAATATTCTAGATTCAGCCATTCTGGGAAACTTGGCAGGATTGAATGTAGGCGACAAAATTACTATTCCTGGAGAGCAAATTTCAAGAGCCACCAAGAAACTGTGGGATCAAGGATTCCTAGATGATGTTGGTATTTATGTGACCGATGCTGTTGGCGACAAGGTTTCCTTAATCATTTACATTGCAGAAAGAGGCACGGTAAATCGAGTGAACTGGGTTGGGGTTACGAAAACAGAACAATCTGAATTGATCGAAAAGGTTAATTTAATTGGTAAGGTTCCTACAAATTCACTTATCAAAAATTCGGAATTAATTATCAAAAAGCACTTTGATGAGAAAGGCTTTTTGAATGCCACGATTAGAACCGAATTAGAGCGTGATACTGTAATGCGTTCAAGAGATCGTTTAACGTTTATTGTTGACAAAAAACAAAAAGTTAATATCAAGGATATTCATATTGTTGGTAATGATGAATTTGACAGTAGAAGGTTAAAAGGCCAAATGAAAGGAACTAACGAAAAGGTTAGATTTCACTTGGTAGGCAATCTCATAAAAGGCATTACTCAGCTGACGCCGAAGAAAGTGGCAAACTTCTTTACCAAAAGAGAAAAAATGGAGTTCGAGGTTGCAAAGAACTACATTTATGATAACGTGAAGTTGAATATATTCGGAGGCTCTAAGTTTGTTGATAATAAATTTCGTGAAGATAAGGATAAGGTTATTGCCTTTTACAATGCTAGAGGCTTCAGAGATGCTACCATAGTTCAAGATTCTGTTTATAAATCCGGTGAAAGCACACTAGATGTGCTGCTAAGAATTGATGAAGGAAATAGATACTATTTTGGTGATGTAAAATGGGTTGGCAATTATGTTCATACCGATGAAGAACTTGCCGCAATTTTAGGTGTACAAAGAGGTGATATCTACAATCAAGAATTATTAGACAGAAAATTAAATTTTGATCCACAAGAAGATGTGGCCTCATTATATATGGACAATGGCTATTTGTTTTTCCAAGCAAATCCTGCTGAAGTTAGAGTAGAGAACGATACCATTGACTTGGAAATTCGCATGTTCGAAGGCCCACAAGCCACTATTAACAAAGTGATTATTGCAGGGAATGACCGCACCAACGATCATGTGGTAATTCGCGAACTATTTACCAGACCTGGCGAGAAGTTTAGCCGAAGCAATATTATTCGTACACAAAGTGAACTATCTGCTTTAGGTTATTTTAACCCTGAAACAATAAACCCAAGACCTATTCCTAACCAAAATGATGGAACAGTGGATATTGCTTGGGACTTAGAAGAAACTCCGAGTGATCAAATAGAACTTTCTGGGGGTTGGGGCGGTATTTTCGGATTCGTAGGTACCGTAGGTCTCCGTTTCAATAACTTCTCGACGAAGAACCTCACTAAACCTAGTACTTGGAGACCATTACCAGTAGGAGATGGACAATCACTAGGACTTAGAATTCAAGCAAATGGTAGAAGATTTCAAAGCTATAGTTTCGATTTTTCCGAGCCTTGGTTAGGTGGCAAAAAGCCTAATGCTTTTTCATTCAATTTGAATAGATCAATTCAGCGAAACATAGATTTTGTAACAAATCAGCAGTTAGGCTCATTCAAAGTATCTAGTGCTACTGTAGGTTTAGGCCGCAGAGTAAAATGGCCAGATAACTTCTTCCAAATCCAAAACTCCGTCACCTACATGGTGTATAATGTAAATAACTTTGGTAGCCTACTTGGTTTCGATAATGGATTGTCTAACAATATTACTTTCAATACAGTAATATCTAGAAATAGCATTGCAAACCCTAGATTCCCTCAATTTGGTGGATCTGTAATGCTAACAGCTAATCTTACTCCTCCATACTCGGTATTTAATAAGGATAAAGTTTATTCAGATCTAGAACCTGCTGAGCAATTCAGATGGGTTGAGTATCATAAGTGGATGTTTGATGCTTCCTTCTTCATTCCATTGCCGGCTAAGTTTGTTCTTATGGCCAAAACCAATTTGGGTTTTATTGGTCAGTATAATAATCGTACTGGCTTTAGCCCATTCGAGCGCTTTATTATGGGTGGTTCCGGATTGGCAGGGCAGCAAGGCTTTATTTTAGCGCAGGAAATCATTGCGCTAAGAGGTTATGATGATAATACGATTCAGCCGGTTGATCAGCAAACGAATTTCCGTGGAGGTATTATGTATAATAAATTCACAATGGAAGTGCGATATCCAGTTTCTATGAATCCACAAGCATCAATCTATTTATTAGGTTTTGCTGAGGGTGGAAATACATTCAACAATTATCAGGAATACAATCCATTCAACCTTTATCGTTCTGCTGGAGTAGGTGCTCGAGTATTTATGCCAGCATTTGGATTACTTGGTGTGGATTGGGGCTATGGCTTCGACAGACTTCCTGGCAGTACTACCCCTAGTGGTGCACAAGTTCACTTTACAATTGGTCAACAATTCAGGTAGTAATGAAACAGTTTTGTGCCTTTATAGCTTTATTTATTATCGTTCAATTTTCTGCGCATGCACAGAAATTTGGGTATATTGATTCTGAATATGTGCTGAGCAAAATGCCTGAATATGCAGCTGCACAAAAGCAGTTGGATGACTTGGCTGCCGACTGGAGAAAAGAGGTACAGAATTTGCGAATAGAGGTGCAAGGCTTATACGATGCCTTACAGGCAGAAGAGGTATTGTTGACAAAGGAAATGAAGGAAGAGCGACTTGCTTCCATTAAATTAAAAGAACAAGAGGTAGAAAATTTTCAATCCTCTATCTTTGGACCAAATGGCACCTTCTTTGTAAGGCAGCAAGAACTAACTCGACCTATACACGACAAAGTTTACGAAGCAATCGAAACCGTTTGTCGAAAACAAAGATTAGATTTTTTGTTTGATAAGTCAGGTGAGATGGTGATGCTCTTTACAAATCCAAGGCATGACTATACAGACTTTGTGTTAGAAGAACTTGGGCTTAACAATCCAAATAATCCCGGAAACTAAAAAAATTATTAATTAAATGAACATTCCCATGAAATCGAAATTTTTCATTCTAGTTGCATTAGTAACATCATTGAGTTTTGCAGCCCAAGCCCAGCTTAAAATAGGCTATACTAACATAGACTTAATTGTAAGCCAATTACCAGAAACTAGAGCGGCTGAAAATGAATTTACCTCTTTCGAGACTAAACTTGGTCAACAGTTCCAAGCAAAACAGCAGGAATTACAAGTAAAGCAGGATACATATGAGAAAACGGCTGCTACTCTTACCGAAGAGCAAATGTTAGCTTTACAAACTGAGTTGCAAACTATGTACAATAGTTTACAGCAATTCCAAGCTGAGGCTCAACAGTCACTAACAAGAAAAAGAAATGAATTGCTACAACCTGCTTATGATAAAGCACAAAAGGCCATTGAAGATGTAGCTAAGGAAAACGGTTATACTTATGTGTTCAGTGATGGAAATGGTGCTATTTTACTTGTAGCTCCAGAGCAGGACAACATTACCAATTTAGTATTTGCTAAGTTGGGTATTACTCCTCCCGCTGATGGCGAAGAAAATGAAAGCTCTATTATCGACAACAATTAATCGATAAAAAGATATTTGAAACCCTGCTTTTTCAAAAAGGCAGGGTTTTTTTATGTTCAATCTATTGCTTTAATTGAGAGCAAATACAATTAGATGATTTTTCCTCCGTACTTACGAAAAGGCGATTTTGTAGCAGCTATATCTCCATCAGGATGTGTTGAAGAAACGGCACTATCTTCTGGAGTAGAAATACTGAAAAGCTGGGACTTGAAAGTGAAGATTGGGAAGCATGCCTTGATAAAAAGCGGGAGGTTTGCCGGAACTTCATCGCAAAGATTAGCCGATCTGCAATCAGCACTCGATGATCCTAAAATCAAGGCTATTTTTTGCAATAGAGGGGGTTTTGGAATTAGCCATTTATTAGATCGTATCGACTGGAGTGGTTTTTCGAAAAATCCAAAATGGATTATTGGGTATAGCGATATTACTGCTTTACATTTTGCTATTCAGCAACAAGGTGTTGCATCGATTCATGCGATGATGACGGCTGCCTTGGGTAAAGAAGAAGCATTGACATCCCTCCCGCTTCTTCGTAGTTTCTTATTTGGAACGAATGCCGAATGGAGTTTTCCCATTACCAAAAACGACCGTCCTCGAAATACCAGTGGGCAAATTATAGGAGGTAACCTTTCGCTCATCACCCATCTAATTGGCACTAAAGACTTTTCTTTATCCAAAGGAAAACTACTCTTCATCGAAGAGGTGGGAGAACCCATGTATAAGATAGATCGAATGCTGTGGCAGCTAAAAAGAGCTTGCCTGCTCGAGAATTTAAGTGGCTTGCTTTTGGGCTATTTCACAAATATTTCTGAGCAGAAGGATTATTCAGACAGTTTAGAAGAACTAATCCTAGATTTGGTAGCTGAGTACAATTTGCCGGTATTTTTCGGTTTCCCTTCTGGTCACGAATTTCCACACTTCCCAGTTATTATGGGAGCACAAGCTGAAATTAAAGTGATTGAAAATATCGCTTATATTAGCTTCAAAAAATGACCCCTGCAATGAGTCCGACAAGGATGATTAGTGGAGCAGGAATTTTGGTGAAGTAAAGCATGCAAAATGTGCCTACAATCACCATGATATTTATAAAATTTCCATCAATTGGATCGAAAAGAATGATCGCTGTCGCAGCCACCATCCCTGCCGAGGCGGCATTGATTCCTTCGAGTGAAGCACGTACTACTCTATATTTCTTTAGGCCCTCCCAAATACGAATCACAAAAAAGATCAAAAATGTACCTGGAAGAAATATGCCCAATGAAGCTAGTATTCCTCCCCCAATTTCACCACCAATGCCCATTTCCCGCATCGAAAGCGCACCAATAAATGCACTAAAAGCGAATGTCGGGCCGGGTAATCCTTGAGCGAAGCCATAGCCAATCAGGAATTCTTCAGAACTCAAAAAGGCCTTAAACTCAACAAATTCGGTATAGATAAGAGGAATAAGGACTTGTCCGCCTCCAAATATTAGGGACCCATTCCTGTAGAAGTTTTCGAAGATCAACATTCCTTTCCATTGGGTAATGGCACCAGTAACAGCAGCAGCGATGAACACGCCACCCCACAAAAGAAAATTTGCCCATTTGACATTAATCTTCTCCTTTTCTTCAATGGATTGGCGTTCGTATTTGAAGGCAGTAAGCGAACCAGCCACAAGTAATAATACTGGAAATAAATACGGAGAGCTCACATAATAAGTCACAATGATGCTCACAACCATAATGGCCAATGCGTCTTTAGATTTCACCAATTTGGTGCTTATCATCAATGCAGCATAACTTACAAAGCCCACAGCCATTGGCTGAATGAACTTAGTAAAGCTTAAGTCTAAATTATTAGCGTTCAAGTAATTGATGAATATTCCAAGTGTAGTCATAAGAATTACACCAGGCATTATCCATACTAGCAGTGTGAGATAAGCAAGATTTGGCCCACCGATTTTGAATCCAAGCGATGTAAGTATTTGAGTGCTGGCTGGGCCGGGCAGAATCGATGTGAGAGCGGTAAGCTCCATCAAATCATCTTCTGTGAGATAAGCTCTCTTCTTAACCAAACGCTCAAGGAAAAACGCAAGATGTGCTTGCGCTCCACCAAAGCAAGTAACAGACAAAATGAGAATGTCTTTAAGAAAGATGAGATAGCGAACTTTCCTTATCAATGGCTTTTATTATCTTGAAAAATAGGCAATAGAATGGATAAAGCAAAGCATCAAAAAAGCCGACATTTAGCCGGCTTTTCTATTTATTTCTTCAAACCAATTTCTCGAAGTCTTTCATCCAGAAATTCACCTGCAGTAATGTCCTCATACTGCTTAGGGTTTTGCTCATCCACACAGCTGTCTAGGCAAGTCAAATCCATATTGGACTTAGGATGCATAAAGAAAGGAATGGAATAACGCGAAGCATTCATTTTTTCCTTTGGAGGGTTCACTACTCGGTGGATAGTCGATTTCAATTTGTCATTTGTATGACGTGCAAGCATATCGCCAATATTCACCACAATTTGTTCCGGCAAAGCGGTAATTGGTATCCATTTGCCATCGCGACGCAATACTTGCAGGCCATCGGCACTTGCACCCATCAGGAGCGTAATTAGATTGATATCGCCATGTTCTGCAGCACGTACTGCATCTGCAGGCACTTCGTCGGGATTCTCGATTGGGAAGTAGTGAATGCAACGCAAAATACTGTTGCCATTTTTCACTTTATTATCGAAATACGTTTCTTCCAAGCCAAGATAAGTTGCCACAGCCTTTAGAATTTGGAATCCAGCTTTCTCCAAAGTTTTGTAAGCTTCGGTACAAGTCGCTTCCATTTCAGCGATTTCTGTAGGCCATATATTATCAGGGTATTCTTCCTTCACAGGATCGCCGTCTTCTACCATTTGTCCAATTTGATAGAACTCCTTCAAATCGCCAGTAGATCTGCCCTTTGCATGTTCTTTTCCTTTACCCGTATAGCCACGCTGCCCGGCTAGTTCTGCATCCTCATATTTCTTCTTCACGTCGTCCGGAAGCTGAAAAAACTTAATGATACTCTCATAAAGCTTATCTCTCAACTCATCAGAAAGACCGTGATTTTTCACTGCTATAAAGCCAATGCTCGTATATGCTTCGCCAAGCTTACGAACAAATTCAGCTTTTTGGTCAGGAGTACCTTTTGTGAAATCATTTAGGTCTAACGACGGGATTTCTTCAAACAGTTTATCAGCCATAAGGTTAAGCTTTTGTAATTTTTATTGATGTTGGTCACAAAAGTACGTAATTTTAGTAAAATTGTATTTAACAGATAGCTATCATATTATGAGATCAAACAGAAGAGTATTTATTAAAAAGAGCCTTCAAGCGTCTATTTTGGTGGGAGCAGGTATTCCTATGCTAAGTTCATGTGCCGATGGAGCGGGAGGAGATGAAAACGAAGAAACTATGGAGCAAACGCCTTTGAGTTTTGCTCAGGCAGCATTGCCTTATGCATTTGATGCATTAGAACCGCATATCGATACCATGACCATGGAAATACATTATGGAAAGCACCATGCAGGATATGTAAACAATCTCAATAATGCATTAACAGAAAATAACATTACAGCTGCAAATATCGAAGAGCTTTTGGCCAATGTATCCAATCATCCTGTCGCTATCCGCAACAATGCGGGAGGGCACTACAACCATGATTTGTTTTGGAATATCATGAAGCCGGGTGGAAATGAAGTTCCTGGCAAACTGAGTGAAGCCATTAATGCTTCATTTGGCTCTATGGATTCATTCAAAGAAGAATTTTCAAAAGCGGCGACAGGCAGATTTGGCTCAGGTTGGGCTTGGTTGGTCGAGTCGAATGGCAAACTAATGATCGGCAGCACACCAAACCAAGATAATCCACTGATGGATGTGTCAGAATTGAAAGGCACACCACTTTTAGGTTTAGATGTATGGGAGCATGCCTATTATCTCCACTACCAAAACCTAAGAGGCGACTATGTGAAAAACTGGTGGAACCTGGTGAATTACGATGAAGTTGCCGCAAGAATGAGTTAAGATCAGTTTGAAATAGCATATAGAAAAGCCGAATTAATTTCGGCTTTTTTAATGCATAATTTCTTGTAAAATTTCCAAAGAGCGGAGTTCTCCAAATCCATCGATATGGGTTTTGTAAAACTCTAACGTTTGCATCAATAAGGCCTTTCTGTGGGCACCGCTAATTTGAAAAGTATGGTCAAAGTCCTCATCGATCAGGGCTGAAATGTGGCTGGCAATATGCTCATTGCCTTTGAGTGAGGTATTGGTATCTCGGTAAAAATCTTCAGGCGAATCGGGATAAATACCCAAGTATTGGGTGAGTTTGAGTAATAGCTGAAGGTGGAAGTTCTCGAAACCCTCCCGCTTTTCGTCGAACATCCTGAGTGCAGAGTAAAGGAATTGAAACTGCTCATTATTTTCTTCTTCCTCCCGCACTACTTTTTCTAAAACCTCTGAAAGGAAAATGGCAATGGTAGTTTTCTTAAATGCATAAGGAATACTCTGATAAGGATGTGAACAATGCAACTCGGAAATTCTACTCATTCGGCCATCACCTTTATGATACACCACCAAATCGAGCAAAGTGAGTGGCTGATATAGAGAGATTTTCCCTTTGGCTTTGGCAGAGCGGACGCCATTTACAATATAGGTTTGCAAGCCAAATTTCTCCGTTAGGATGCGTACAATAATGGATGTCTCCCTGTATTTGATATTACTGAGCACAATGCCGTAAGTTTTGTAGCGCATGGCTTTTCTCCTTATTTATTGCTCATCCCTTGTTTGAAGCATTTTCGGCAGCGAGCTTCATAAGCTTCTTTTTCGCCCAACAACACTTGCTGTTCCGATGCTTTCAGTCGATAGGAATAGGCCGCTATATCGCCACAAACCATACATATCGCATGTACCTTCGTGACATATTCTGCTATGGCCATTAACTCAGGCATGGAGCCAAATGGCTTACCTGCGAAATCCATATCCAAGCCAGCCAAGATCACTCTTTTGCCAGCATCGGCCAATGATGAAGCTACTTTTACGATGTCCTCATCAAAAAATTGAGCTTCATCTACACCCACAATATCGCAATCACCTGCAAGTAGCATGATATCATTTGCAAATTGAACGGGCGTGGAACGAATGCTATTCTCATTGTGCGAAACTACCTCCTCCTCATGGTAGCGCGTATCAATGCTAGGCTTGAAAATCTCCACTTTTTGTCGAGCAATTTTAGCTCGATTGAGCCTGCGGATAAGTTCTTCCGTTTTGCCGGAAAACATAGATCCACAAATGACCTCGATGCAGCCAGTGCGATTTTTATTGTCGGAGCGAAAGCTCCTGAAGTTGGGTTCGATAAATAATGACACTACTCGGAATAGTCTAGATGTGGAAATTTACAACTATCAGGGATTTTTACGACTACTTTTCCCTTTAAAACTGCCTGGCAAGCCAACCTTTCATTGGGCTTAAGTTTGTTCAAATCAAAAAACCTTTGCTCTGCATCAGTAATCGGCTCTAAGTTTGCGGAGCCATCAATCACTTCCACACGGCAAGTTGTGCAGCGTCCTTTGCCACCACAAGCATGCATCCAGTCCATATAATGGTCTTGAGCGAGCTTTAGCAAGGTTTGAGATTCACGCGACGATTTGAAGCTCTTATTATGGAAATTTTGGATGACTAACTCAAGCATATTTTTTAGCTTTACAAAAGAAAGAAATTCAGTTATGGAGAACAAGCTCAATCAAGCCTCACTAAGCAAATACAGCAAGGATTATGTAAAAGTATTCTGTACCGAATTGTTCAAAAGCACTAAAAAGCTCAGTGGGCCGGATATTCTCAAGCTCAAGCAAAGTAAGCAAGTAAATCTGCTTATTGTTATGAATCTCTTTAATCGCTGGAATGAAGAACGTCGGCAATTGATGTCGCCGTATTTCGATTTCAATGCTAAGGAAGTGCAAGAGCAAATGGATGAGCTGATGAACGTGCTTTCTCGAAATATCTCCATTAGCGAGAAGGATTTTAAACCCTTGCTCGAAGAAGCGGTAAAAGATACCATCACCTTGATTTTTGATCCATTTACGTGGATGCATCGCGCCATTGGTAAATTGCAAAATGTGGGTAATGAAGAAATTGCTTCTTTCAAAAAGTACATTAAAACCAATGCAGGATTGATTACTGGTTTAGAAGCAAAAGTGGCGGGGCGCACCGTTGGCGTATTGGAAGCGCAAGAATTCCTGAAGAAAGTATGGCAGGAGATGGACGAAGAATTGGACGATACCCTCCCGCATATCAAAGCCTTGTCGGAAGTATCAGCACCTGATTTAGATATATTGTATACAAACAATGTTGGCCACTCGGTAAAAGATCAAATTAGAGAAAAAGTGTCATCAAACGCTCCTGCCAATCAACCAAAGAAAGAAGAAGCGGGAGGAAATCAATCGAAGACTTTTTATGATACAATTGCGGTAGACTCCAAAAGAACTTTGGCCGATATTCATAGCCATAAAAAGATTGAGAGCCTGAGCAAAATCATGACGATCAATCAGAAATTCATGTTCACTAATGAGCTTTTCGATGGAAATAGAGAGGAATTTATTAAAGCGCTCGATGCCTTCGACGCCTGCGCCAACTATGATGAAGCAGAAGGCTTGCTAAGCTCTAAATATGTGGATAAATATAACTGGAATCTTGACTCTGAGCAGGTTGGAGAATTCTTAGAATTGATTGCTCGCCGTTTCGGTGTGTGATAATATTTAATTTTAGCTGGTAATTATTATATAAATTTTGTAAGTTAGCTCCAAAGGGAAAACATGAAACGGTTTCTTTTTGGAGTTTTTTTATGCTTTTGCAGCATAGGAGTGCAAGCGCAATTTTATTCTTTCAACGACTTGTTGATCACAGAAATAATGGCGCGCCCATCTGACCGTACCCAATTGCCGGACTCAGAATATGCAGAAATTCACAATCCCGGCACCACAGCCATTTCTCTTCTGAATTTCACTTTCAGCGATGCTACACGTGCAGTGCCTTTGCCGGATGTAACCATTCGGGCTGGAGAATATTTGCTTCTCGTTCCAGCTACACGACTCGATCTTTGGGAAGATTACACAGATTTCAAAATCATTCCGCTTAGTCCGTGGCCTACCTTGAATGTGGGTGGCGATGACCTTAGCCTCAAAGGACCAAATGGTGAATTGGTGTTTACGATTAGCTATAGCGACACTTGGTATAGAGATAATATCAAAGCTGATGGTGGATATAGTTTGGAAATAATTGATCTAAATTTTCCTTGTGTAGCGCAAGCAAATTGGCGCGCGTCGGACGATCAAAGTGGAGGAACGCCAGGGAGAGAAAACAGTGTATTGGCGGAGAATCCGGATACTGAAGGCCCAATTTTACAAAGAGTGGCCTTGGATAATTCAAATCAGCTCAGGCTTATTTTTAATGAAAAGTTAGATCCTATTTCGGCACTAAATGCCTCAATCCAAATTGAGCCAATGCTCGCAATTGAAAGTGTTGGAATAATGGAGCCTTACATGCGGGAGGTAATTGTTCGGCTGAATGATGAAGCTGTTGAAGGAATCTATTATTCCATACAAGTGAATGGTATTACAGATTGCAGTGGCAATTTACTTCACGAAACTGTCAATAGCGCAAACTTCGGTCTTCCTTCTCCAGCCGCACCATTGGATGTTGTGATCAACGAAATACTCCCAAACCCACGAACGGGAGGAGCTAAGTTTGTGGAAATTTATAATTCCTCTGAAAAGATTTTAAATCTTCAAAATTGGCGTTTGGCAAATGCCAATTCAGCAGGCGATCCAGATAATTTTAGAACCATTACTTCAGATGTATTTCTGTTTGGTCCGCAGGAATATCTAGTTTTTACGGATGATTCTAGCGTTTTAGCAATTGAATATCCAAAGGGTAAAAGCGAGCGATTTCTCCAAATGAGTTTGCCCAGCTATCCCCAATCTGGCGGAAGTGTGATATTGATTGATGATAATGTGACCATCCTCGATCAGCTCAATTACGATGAAGATTTGCATCATCCATTGGTGAAGGATTACAAAGGGGTTTCGCTTGAACGGATTTCCGTAAATACACCAACCGAGAGCAGAGAAAATTGGACTTCGGGTGTGCAGTCAGAAGGATATGCTACGCCGGGGTATCAAAACGCCCAAAGATTGCAAGTGGATGGAATTGCAGAGAACTTCAGCATTGAACCGAAGAGTTTTGCTCCCGACGATCCAGGTACGCCCAATTTCGCTACTATTTCCTACCAATTTGCCAACCAAGGCAATGTCGCCAATATCACCGTATTTGATGTGCTAGGGCGGGAAATTAAGAAAGTAGCTCAAAATGAATTATTGGGCACTGAGGGTTTTTTCACTTGGGATGGCACAGATCAAACTGGTCGAAAAGCCAGAATTGGTTATTATATCGTCCTTTTTGAAATTTATGATATGGAAGGTCGACTGCGATCTTTTAAGGAAACTATAGTGGTTGCTACGCGGTTTTAAGTATTTATTCCTTTAGCAGTTTTTTTAATATTGAAAATCATTGCTGCATTGATTCAATTCCTTTGTGGAAAACTGTGTGTTCATTGCGGTTTAAAAAAGGAAGAATTTAAACGCAGAGAATCGCCAAGGGAAGACGCGAAGATCGCAGAGAAGAAACCTAATCCTTTGCGGTTCTTTGCGTAAATCTCTGCGCCCTCTGCGGTTAAGAAAAAAGAAGAATTTAAACGCAGAGAATCGCCAAGGAAGACGCTGAGATCGCAGAGAAGAAACCTAATCCTTTGCGGTTCTTTGCGTAA
>NZ_JBMPIY010000013.1:0-85578 GCF_049340005.1 Peijinzhouia sedimentorum | reverse complement strand
TTTAAACGCAGAGAATCGCCAAGGAAGACGCTGAGATCGCAGAGAAGAAACCTAATCCTTTGCGGTTCTTTGCGTAAATCTCTGCGCCCTCCGCGGTTAATAAAAAAGAAGAATTTAAACGCAGAGGAGTCGCGGAGGAAGACGCTGAGATCGCAGAGAAGAAACCTAATCCTTTGCGGTTCTTTGCGTAAGTCTCTGCGCCCTCCGCGGTTAAGAAAAAAGAAGAATTTAAACGCATAGGAGGCGCGGAGGCGCAAAGAAGAAAAAATCCGTGAAATCCGCGAAATCGGCTTAATCCGTGATCCGGATTTGAGTATATTGCTTCTAAATAACCTGCCATGCGCTTTTTCCTTATTTCAATCCTCCTTATTTCAATTTTTGCTAGCTGCAAAAATCCTCCCGCAGAAAAGCAAGAAGTAATCAATGGCGTAAGCTTGGTGGCGCCATCCCGACCGAGCGACCACACTTGGACGGAGCCTATTCAGCAGCTCAATGCCAATTGGGTCACACTTATGCCCTTTGCCTTCAGTCAAGTTGGCCAGCCCGATATCTACTTCGATCGGGAAAGACAATGGTGGGGCGAAACTTCCGAGGGAGTTCGTGTGAGTATTCAGCAAGCCCATGCAGCAGGTTTCAAAGTAATGCTGAAACCGCATGTTTGGTTGCGAGGCCAATGGATTGGCGATTTCACCCTCGAAAATGAAGCTGACTGGCAAATTTGGGAGCAAAACTATCGAGATTACATCTTGAACTTTGCCAAAATAGCCCAAGAAGAGAAAGTCGATTTGCTGTGTATAGGCACCGAAATGCGCCAAATAGTACGCGACAGACCTGCCTTTTGGAAAAGCCTGATTCCGGATATTCGCCAAGCATATAATGGCAAACTAACCTATTGCTCCAATTGGGACGATTATACTGAAGTGCCCTTTTGGGAGCAGCTAGACTTTGTGGGCATTAGCGCCTATTTCCCATTATCAGAAACCGCAATACCCAATGCAGATGAATTGATACGCCAATGGCAGCCGATCAAATCTACTTTGCAGGAATTTTCAAGCAAAATGGATAAGCCAATTCTATTTACAGAATATGGATACCGAAGTATTGAGCAAGTAGCTTGGCGATCGTGGGAAGTAGAAAGGTTGAAACTCAATCCCAATTTCGAAGCACAGCAAATTGCCTACAAAGCCCTATTCGATAGCTTTTGGGCTGAACCCTGGTTTGCAGGTGGCTTCCTGTGGAAATGGTATCCCAACCACGAAAAAGCGGGCGGAATGGAAAACTCCGATTGGACTCCACAAAATAAAACCGCCGAAAAAGTAATTCGTGAAGTTTATGGGAGTTTTTGAGTTGAAGGATTACTGAAGATGAACACCTAGTATCAAAGACTAGTCTTCCACTTACTATTTTCAAATCATGTTTTTGCAACATTGTTGCATTTATGGAATTTTGTTCCTAAAATTGCACATGATCAAAATCAACAAAACCTCAATGCTATGGGATAATTGTGGAATTGGAGTCTCATTACTTTGTTCCATCCACTGTGCCCTCATGCCGATTTTAATAATTACATCTGCCATTGTAGGCATGCACATCGAAGCACTGGAGAAAATAGAAACGCCACTATTTATAACGGCTGCAATAATTGGTTCCATTTCTATATTTCAAACCTACTTTAAACTGAAAAAGAGCAAACCGGCTCTCCTACTAATATTAGGCTTAATGCTAATTCTATTAGGAGGCATTGTAGAAGGCCTTTGGTTTGAGTCCACACTCCGAGTATGTGGTTCATTGATCATCGTTTCAGCACATTTCACTAATAAGAAAGTCGTTAAGCAGTTTTCTGTATGAAGTCATTGAACTTAAATATTCTTTCTACACCCTTCAATTTCAAACCTATTCCGTGAATTTATAAATGATTGCAAGTTCAATGTGAAATACATAGTGTAAGGATGATGGAAAAAGATTTATCGGAATACCTAATAAATAAAATTTTCAACAACAGTTGGTAAGGGCTTGCCTTATTCGACTTATGCTTAGCTATTCACCTATGACCTTCATTTTCAATAATAAAACATCATGGAAAAAATGGAATCCAAAGTCATCTTACAACTTATAGTCCTAGCATTATTCATCTCTTGTAGCACCAGTAATCAGGAAGAACAAAGGCTCCTGGATGATGCATATGCCAAACAAACTGAGGCTATTGAGCTAATTGTTGAGCTAGAAGAAAATCTTAAAACCTCCACAAATCCTCAAAAAGATAGTTTGCTTGAAGTGATCGAAGAACTAGAGGAAAGCCTAATTGCCATTCCCGGTTACACACTTAACCTCTCTGGCCATGAAGGCCACGATCATGGTCATGCTAAGGTCGAACAGAGTGCAGAAGAAATTTACAAAGTACAAGAAGAGATACTTAAGCAACTTAATCAAATCCAAAAAACCATAAGAAATCAATGACAAAATTACCCGTAACTGTTCTATCAGGCTTTTTGGGAGCAGGCAAAACTACCCTGTTAAATCATGTGCTGCACAATAAGGAAGGCCTGCGTGTGGCAGTGATTGTGAATGATATGAGCGAAGTAAATATTGATGCAAACTTGGTAAAACAAGGCAATACACTGAGCCGAACAGATGAAAAATTGGTGGAAATGAGCAACGGCTGTATTTGCTGTACACTCCGCGAAGACTTGATTGAAGAGGTAGCCAAGCTGGCCTTGGAGAACAAGTACGATTATCTGTTGATTGAAAGTACAGGGATTTCAGAACCCTTACCGGTAGCACAAACATTCTGGTTCGAAAGCGATGAATTAGAAGTCAATCTTTCAGACGTTTGCGAATTGGACACCATGGTAACAGTAGTTGATGCCCTGAATTTCCTGAAAGATTTTGGCACATTAGACACCATTGCTACCCGAGAAATGAACGATACTGAGGATCAGAGGACAATTGTAAATCTTCTCACCGATCAAGTTGAATTTGCGGATGTTATCTTAGTCAACAAGGCCGATTTGGTGAGCAGGGATCAACTCAATCTTTTGAAAGACATTCTAGCTAAACTGAACCCGAAAGCCAAAATCATTGAGTCAGAATTCGGAAGGGTGCCATTGGAAAATATCCTCGCGACCAAAAAGTTCGATTATGAAACCACTTCCCAATCTGCTGAATGGATTGAAGAATTGGAAAAAGAGCATCAGCCAGAAACAGAGGAATACGGCATCAGTTCATTTGTATTCCGTGACAAAAGACCATTCCATCCTGAACGGTTTTGGAACTACGTTTCCAATCAATGGCCAGCCAATATTATCAGAAGCAAGGGTTTGTTTTGGCTAGCATCTAGGTCAGACGAAGCTTTGACTTGGAGTCAGGCGGGAGGTTCATTGAGAGCCGACTTTGCAGGTGTTTGGTGGTGCTCCATGCCATTTGAAAATAGGATCCGATATGAATCATTTGTTGAAAACAGAAGCCAAATAGAATCCAATTGGAACAAGAAATTTGGAGATAGAGCCAACGAATTGGTCATTATCGGTCAAGACCTTCAAAAGGATCACATCTGGAGCGAACTGGAAGCATGCTTATGCACTGAGGAAGAAATAGACGCATGGCAAAAAGGTCTAGACTTTAATGACCCTTGGCCAATTCATTTAGATCAATAAGATGAGAAAAGCACTTCTACCGATCATCTTTTTACTGGTACTGGTTTCATGTACCGCGACAAGAAACATTGGAACCAATGCAAAAACCCAGCTTTGGGATCTGTCTCAACTGTCTCCAGAGGAATTGAAAATGGCCAATGAACTGCTGACTTATGGGTTAGAGCATGAAGCACTTTATACATTGCTTGATACGCTAAAGCCTATCAGTAGTCTAGGCTATGCACTATCCTTCCCACTAGCTAAAGATGCTGAAATGAAAGATGGTGACAAAGCAGTGGTGTCTTTTGAAGCAGATTCTTCCAAAATGGCGCTTGATGAGCTGAAAAAATGGAATAATGTATTAGAGGCATTATCGACTGAGGATTTGGAATTCCTGCTAGTGCCTTTCAAGCAGACATGGGAAGGAAAAAGAAATCTTCAAATACTAGTTTGCAGAACAGATTTAATGAATACGCAGATTTCCAAGAAAGCTTACTTTTTTGGTCAATGGGGCTTTACTGCGAACTCCAACCTAGCAACTGTTTTGACAACGATAGAATTTGAAAGTCGTAACGATCGCTATCGTGCTTATGGCTATTTGTTTGGTTATCCCGAACATGCCGTTGACTTCTTTGTCGCTGCTTCAATTTCTGAAGAGGAAACGGGAGAATTTGTAAACCGTAATTTCTTCAGCATTCCTGTAGCAAAGGGAGAAAGTGGACATTTCACTTATGCAATTCCAAAGGATTACATCCCAGATCAAAGGGACTCTTCAATTTACTTTCAGGCCACCCATACACTAAATAAGTACAATATGATCAAAAGCCAATATACAACTGAAAGTGGTGCGTTGGATGCAATCAGCTTGATCACTGACTATAGAAAGTCCCAATAAAACAAATATTTAGCCTCACTTCACTAATGAAAAAAATATGCTACACGCTATCAACCTTTCCAAAAAATACCAAGAGAATCTAGCACTCGATAAGCTAAACCTTAGCATCGAACCAGGAGACATTTATTGTCTATTAGGAGCAAATGGAGCCGGGAAATCGACCACGATTAATCTTTTTCTCAATTTCATTTCCCCTACGAGTGGTATGGCGATGATTAATAACATTGAGGTCTCTAAAGACCCAATTGCTGTTAAAAAGCTTATTGCCTACATCCCCGAAAACCTTGTTTTATACAATGAACTCAGTGGTTTAGAAAATCTCGAATACTTTATCGGACTGGCGGGCATGAAATATCATGAGGATGAACTAGTGAAGTTTCTGCAAGAAGCTGGCTTACAATCCGACGCCTTCAAGAAAAGAGTAAAAACCTACTCCAAAGGAATGCGCCAGAAAGTTGGCGTTGCCATGGCTATAGCCAAAAAAGCTAAAGTACTATTGCTGGATGAACCAACTTCCGGCCTGGATCCTAAGGCAAGTAATGAGTTTTCAGAATTATTAATACGACTGAGTCAGCAGAAGGTAGCGACACTTATGGCTACGCATGACTTATTCAGAGCAAAAGAAACTGGTACTGACATAGGCATTATGAAGTCAGGAAAATTGGTTGAACAACTCTCCACAGAGGAAATCAACCATAGCGATTTAGAAAAACTTTACCTCAAACACATGAACAGCTGAGTTATGATTTTTCATGTAGCAAAAAAAGAAATAAGGGAAATATTCCGCTCCGGCCAATTCAAATGGATGATCGGCATTGTAATCGTACTAAGTGCAGTAGCCATTTTGATCAGCTACAACCAGTGGCAAGAGAAAAACCTTCAACGTGAACAAGCCGAAACTCACGCGCAGGAGCTATGGCTCGCACAAGGTTCTACCAATCCGCATAATGCCGCACATTATGGGACTTTCGCTTTCAAACCACAGTTTCCCCTCTCATTGATTGACCCGGGCGTGGAAAAATATACAGGAGTATCCATCTTTCTGGAAGCTCATGCCCGAAATGAAGCAGACAATGTCGCCGCCGCAGATCAAACAGGACTTTCACGTTTCGGTGACTTAACGCCCGATTTTATTCTGCTCTTTATTCTTCCCTTGATGATCATCGCACTGGGCCATCAGTCGGTCACGAGAGAAAAAGAACAGGGCACTATACGCATCGTTAAAACACAAGGAATTAGTAATGCCCAATTAATCTGGGGAAAATGGCTAGGCAATTACCTCCCTATTTCCTTACTGGCTACGGTTCTATTTAGTATTGCCGCACTGTTTATTGATGAATTTGATTGGAAAATATTAACAAGCATGTGGCTGGTGTATATGATCTACTTTGCCATTATCAACAGCATTACACTCATCGTTTCCACTTTCACCAATAGTTCAGGTATTTCATTAGTCACATTATTGGCTATTTGGATCATCAGCTGTTTAGCTATCCCAAAGATTGCCAGTAGCTACACAAACGAACGCTACCCCTACCCTACGCGCCAACAATTTGATACCGCTGTGGCAGAAGATAAAAAGAAAGGTTTAGATGGTCATGACCCTTGGAGTGAAGCCTCTAAAAAATTGGAACAAGAAATACTAGCGACTTATCAGGTAAGTAAACTGGAAGATCTGCCCTTCAATTTTGATGCTTTCCGCATGCAAAAAGGAGAAGAACATGAAGCTGAAATTTACTTCAAACACAATGAAAAACTAAAGGAGGTTCACCATAAGCAAACGCAAGTATATCAAAAGCTGGCTTTCCTCTCTCCTTTCTTGCCCACCCGCTTTATGTCTATGGCACTAGCCAGTACCGACTATGCAACGCATTGGAATTTTACAGATATGGCCGAAAAACATCGGGTGGAAATGCAACGCATTTTGAATGACAATTTTGCTAAAAATTCCAGACTTGGAGAGTGGAACTACAAAGCCGATGCTTCATTACTCGCCCAAATTCCGGCCTTTCAGTTCGAAGCACCGGTTTTTAAAGAGATTATCCAAGCCAACCGGCAAAACTTATTGATTCTGGCGGCTTGGCTATTCGTCTCATTCGGTCTTTTGTTTTTTGCTTCAACTCGTATCTAATATGCTCAATCTAAATATACGTCACGAAATCAGGCTACTTAGTCGAAACTATTGGTTTATCTCCTTAACGCTTGTACTTGTTGCCCTTTGCCTATATGCGGGCTATAATGGCCTCAAACAATTTGAGAAAAGGCAGCTGGATCAACAGCAGGCCATAGAGAGCCAAAGGGAGAAAGAAGAAGTAGTACAAGAAGTAGCAGTAGCTCTCAATAAAGGCGAAGAACATGCTTTATCCTCCCGCCTTACACCAATGAACCTTTCCATTTTCACCGGGCACCTAGCAACTATGCCCGCGGATGAAATGAGCAAATTAGCGATAGGCCAGAGTGATTTGTATACGCATCAATTGAAAATAGCCGCAAATGAAGACTTGGCTACCTTAAGCTTTAATGAGCTGAACAACCCCGTACAGCTCCTGTTTGGCAACTTCGATTTAAGCTTTGTGCTTGCCTATCTAGTTCCGCTGGTGATTATCGCATTTACCTACAATTTGCGAACTCAAGAACTGGAATCCGGACGCCTAAAATTGCTTGCCTCTAACCCCATTAATACAAATTATTGGCTCTTGCAGCGATTTATCATCCGCTATGCTTCATTAGCTATCATTTTGACATTGGCCTTATTGGGAACAATTTTATGGGTAGGTGTGGGCATAAGCAGTACGTTGCTGATTTTCTTCCTGCTTACCTATGCCTATTTGGCCTTTTGGTTTGCCATTTCCTACCTAGTAAATATTTTGGGGCACTCTTCAGCTAGAAATGCCGTATCCTTACTTTCCTTGTGGATTTTGCTGGTATTGATTGTTCCTACTGTAATAAATCAGGCCGCTAATACGGTGTACCCCATGCCATCGAGGGTGCTATTACTCAATGAAATCAGAGAAACCAAAAGTGAGCTGAGTAAGGAGCAAGACAAAGTGCTTGACGAGTACTTAAGAAATCATCCGGAACTGATAAGGGATCAAGAGGAAAATGCGTATGCCTATTGGCAAGGCTATTATGCCAGCCAGGAAATGATGGAGAAAACCCTGTCTCCAGTAATCGACCGTTTCGATGAGCAACTTTCTAAGCAACAAAAATGGGTGGATTCCTGGGGCTTTCTTAGTCCGGCCGTTCTTTTTCAGGATGGTGCCACGCAATTAGCCAGTACTTCATCCAAAAATTACAATGCATTTAAGGACGCCGTCCATTCATTTAGTTTGGAATGGAGAGCATTCTTTATGCCCTTCGTTTTCGATAATAAAACACTCAATATCGATGATCTCAATAATATCCCAGCCTTCGAATATCAATCCGAAGTAGATATTTCAAAAGTCCTTATCAATATTTCGGCCTTACTGATAATATCTTTTCTACTAGCCGCAGGTGGCTTAATGCTTGAAGGGAAAAGACAGCTTCTTCAGCTGAGCTGACAGATGATTTTTTTAATCATGCATTCTTTCCTCCATAGGCAAGCAATAGAGATGCAATTCTTTGTAGAAGAAAATGCCTGTGGAGGAATCCTGTGCAAGGATCAAGCAATAGCTGATATCGCGGATACTAAAATGCTGCATTTCCCGCTACTTATGTAGTATTATTGAACTGCCGGATGGGGCAAATATTTGGCAAATTAACTTTTGGGCTTTTTATTCACGAGAATTGTTAAAATTAATACGAGAAAAGAGATTCTTTATTTCTGATTCTAACAAGCTCCATCATTCAACGAATAAAATGCCAAAGCAACAACCCATACAAGTAATACTAATCAGTGGATTTTTAGGCGCCGGAAAAACTACTTTGCTCAATCATCTGCTCAGAAGCCTGCCCGACAAAAAGAAAATCGTTATTGAAAATGAATTTGGCGATACAGCCATCGATGGACAGCTTATTTCAAAGCAATACAACGAGCTATACGAATTGACAGAAGGCTGTATTTGCTGCAGCATTGGTTCCGAACTGGAAAATGTGCTTTCTGAAATCATTATCAAAAAACTTGAGGTGGATTATCTATTTATCGAAACCACTGGAATAGCTGATCCCGGAAATGTGGGCGCCATTTTTATGCAGGCAGAAGTGCAGGAATATTTTACGCTGAATGCCTGTATTTGTGTAGTAGATGCTGAAACGGCGGAAGACCGCTTGGAAGAAGCCGATGAAGTTCGCAGGCAGATTACTTTCGCTACGGATTTGGTGATTAACAAAACGGGGAATGTGCGGGAGGAATATGCTCAAAAGCTGCAAAGTATATTAGCTGGTATCAACCCTTTTGCTAAAATCTACACGACCGAAGATGGCGCTATCTCGGATCCTGAACTGCTGCGGGAAAAGATTTTTGATTTGCCTAAATCACTCAGTAAGCCAGCAGCTGAAAAGGACGAACATGGCCATCATCACCATCATGTGCATAATGATATTACGGCGATCACTTATCAGACTTCTTTTGAGTTTGAGAAAAACGAATTGATGCATTGTCTTACGGTTTTGCTGGCGCTACATCAGCATCAAATCTACCGCATCAAAGGCTTTGTGCGCTTTGCGGGTGATAGCGAAACGAGGATATTGCAATCGGCAGGCAAATATCTAAGCCTTAGCTTGGTGGATGCAGATTTTGATCTGGAAGGCAAGGAATCCAAATTGGTGTTTATTGGCAAAAACATCGAGCAGGCAAGTATTGAGCGAATTTTGAAACCGGCTTTAGCCAAAATCAAGCGATTCTGATTGGCGACTGAAATACGCTAAAATCTTACATAATATTAATTAAGCAAAGCTAAGATTACATTTTCGGAAAGCTTGCCTTATCTTAGATTTCAAATTACGAGAACAAATGAAAGGAATAATCCTCGCCGGCGGTTCAGGTACACGTTTGCATCCACTCACATTAGCAGTAAGCAAGCAACTGATGCCCGTTTACGACAAACCGATGATATACTATCCTTTGTCCATTTTGATGATGGCTGGGATTAAAGAGATATTGATTATTAGCACACCACATGATTTGCCTAATTTCAAAAAGCTCTTAGGCGATGGCAAAAATTTGGGCTGCGAGTTTCATTATGCCGAACAACCCAAACCTGAAGGTTTGGCGCAAGCATTTATCATTGGTGAGGAGTTTATTGGCGACGATAAAGTAGCCTTGATTTTAGGAGACAATATCTTCTACGGCACAGGCATTCAGAAATTGCTACAGGAAAATAGCAATCCCGATGGTGGGATGATTTTCGCCTATCATGTGAATGATCCCGAACGCTATGGCGTGGTGGAGTTTGACGAAAATAAAAAGGCTATTTCGATAGAGGAAAAACCCAAAGAACCTAAGTCGAACTACGCTGTACCGGGACTTTACTTCTACGATAATAAGGTAGTGGAAATGGCCAAAAACCTAGAACCTAGTCCGCGAGGTGAACTGGAAATCACCGATATCAACAAAATATATTTAAAGCAAGGCAATTTGCATGTGGGCATTTTAGGCCGCGGCACCGCTTGGCTCGATACAGGTACTTTCGCCTCACTAATGCAAGCAGGCACTTTCGTACAAGTGATCGAAGAACGCCAAGGCCTCAAAATCGGATGCATCGAAGAAATCGCCTATCGAATGGGCTTTATCAATAAACAACAACTAAGCGAACTGGCTCAGCCATTGCTTAAAAGTGGGTATGGGGAGTATTTGATGAGGATGATTAAATAAACTTGTTTGAAAGTAAGGACGACTCAGAGTAACATGAACTAATGAAATGACTGACAAGCCAATTCCTGCTAAAATTCTTTTAACCCTAGCTGACAACAATGCAACAGGAGAAGAGTTTATAGGTTTGTCAGCTTCTCTTTATAGACAAAATTTGATTTTTTCAGAACCCCGAGTTTTAAGGCGAAATAAAAGTATTTTAGAACTGACAGTTATTTTCCGTGATAGTATTTCCTTCAAAAACTGGAGCAAGAACCCTGAAATAAAAGAGTTTTGGCGTTTAAAATTCAATAGTTTGCTTGCGGAGAAACCTAATGTAATCAAAGAACGAGACGTTATTATTGAAGTTGACGATGTTAATAATTGCGTTTGCAACAAGTCTGACTTTTACATCTTGCAAGGGCGTTCATTACCATTGATAGACGAATTGACTTGTAATAATTGTCTAGGGCAAATTCCATATTCCAGAGTGCCGATAGAAATTCAACTAGAGGACTGGCAAACAAAACACGAAAGAGTTTATTCTAACTGGCTTGAAGGAGGACTCTTTGAAAAAGAGGCTTATAAGGAGCTGACAAATTATAAAAAGGGCAAACTGAATTTGGAGGGTGAAAAAATCAGAAAACAACTTTCAAACTATTTCAATCTTCCCGTTTATATAAGCTACTTTATTGACGAACCAGACGGCAATCAACATTGCTTAGTTTGCGGAGAAAAAGGTTCTGACTCTGGACTGAAAATACCCAACAGAATTTGTAAAACCTGCAACACAATATTTGGTTATGGCGCAAGCTAGAAACCCACTAACGAGAAGCAAGGTAATTTGCATGTGGGCATATTAGGTCGCGGCACCGCCTGGCTCGATACAGGTACTTTCGCATCATTAATGCAATCCGCACCTTCATACAATCGAAGAACGCCCAATCGGCTGCATCGAAGAAATTGCCTACAGAATGGGTTTTATCAATAAACAACAATTAAGTGAACTCGCTCAGCCTTTACTTAAAAGCGGCTATGGGGAGTATTTGATGAGGATGATTAGGTAGTAATTTGAGTATGAATAGTTGGTTGGGTAATGGTATCCAGTTTGAGTATTACCGTGGGTTAACGGTAATTTTAACAAGTAAACATTAAACTGAAAATTCGCGAGGATTTTCAGAAGTAGGCGAGAACAAGCAATTACTTATAATCACTGCTGTGCATTCGTTTCTATTTTTCTTTATTGCTTTTCTCGTATTTTTTCAAAGGTGAATTGGTCTTATATAATACCTTTCCAGATGGAACTACTTTGCTAGAGCCATCCAAATGAGTCTCCTGGTCATCAAAGAAAATATGTGCTCCAAATGCTTTTAGAACTTTGTCTTTTGATAAACCACCCATAAAATAAGCTTCATCAACATAAACTCCCCAATGGCGAAGAGTTTTAATTACTCGCATATGGCTTGGTGCATTTCTAGCTGTTACAATTGCAATCCTTAAAGGTGTTAATTCTATAGTTGTAGGCAAAAATTCTTGAATTTTAGATAGCTTTCTTAATAATTCAGCAAATGGTCCGTCATTGAGTGGAACGTCTTCATTTTCTGATTCGTGTTTATGGAAAGCCTCCATTCCTTGCTCCTTATAAATCTGTTCCGATTCCTCTGAAAAAACTACAGCATCTGCGTCAAAAGCGAATTTGACTCTGTCGATTTCGGGAATATAGTCTGTTGGTGGTTCATAAATTAAAGCTGTAGCACAATTTGATGTATCACTTATTTTCTGAACTTCTTTTTCGTCTTTTGATAAAAACAAATCAATATCAAATGCATCAATAAATGGCGAAAGCGGTTCTCCTCCGGAAAACGCCCATCTTGTGATCGGAAGTTTAAAATGTTTAATAGATTTTAAAACCCTAACTCCAGTTTCTGGACTATTCCTTGACATTATAACAACTTCTACAATTTGTTTTGATGCAATATCATTTAGTTTTAACAAACTTTCAATTAAAGGAAAAGCTGTCCCTTCTGTTAATATTTCATCCTCGTGTTCCAATTGATATTTTCTAAAACCTTCAATATTTTCTTTTTCGAAGATTTGATTTTCTTTTTCTAGGTTGAAGAGTGCTCTGGAAGAAACTCCGACAACTAATATTTCTGAAATGTCTAATACCATATTATTATATTTAGGACTTCTTAAATGACCCATAACGATTCTCAGCTATCTTCAGGCAGGTTGATTTTGCCATTGAAATTCCTACAAAGAGCTGAACTTTAAATCTACAACTAACCTGTCCTATGAATCTTGAAACCCATGCTTGCATAGAGGTAATGTTGTGAGTTCGATATTCTTTTCCAGATGTCTGAACCATTGGCAAAATCATCCTGATTTACAATTTTTGGTTTGGGATTTGTCTGGTGTGAAATACAAATATGTATGCCCTTTAGCATTGGCATCATTTTTTTCTTTCCATATAAATTTGTCTTAATTCTGAAATTTCCTTTAGTTCATCTTTGATTTTTATTTTCCAAAATTTCCACCCGTTAACACTCAAATTAACTAATGCTCTTGCTGCACCACTTGGGAATGAATAAAGTTTCTGATTCCCGTTAATATTCAAGTCAATAAAACCGTCAGAATTTATCTTTGCAGTTGTAGTGGGATTAGTTTCAGAATACAAAATTGTTCCCTTTTCAATAATTCCCTCATCTAATAGCATTTTTAATGTTATTTCAGTCAGGTCATTTGTTTTTGTCTCCATTTTCAAATAATTAGATATTCTTAACTGCAAATCTTATATTATAAAGATGCAATAAGGATGATTTTATCGCTTCAAAGTGTTCATCTATTCCGAATGAATTTAAAAGAACTCTTTCAAAATTTATTCTGTCTGCTTGCTCAATTTCTTGTTTTAATGGCAGTCTACTTCTATTGGCAATTGGTTGAAAAGCATTAATAATATTTTGCTTTTGCTCTGCTGATAAAAGCTCAAAATTCAAAAGTTTAAAATCACGTTCAAATTTTGTAGCTCTCAAATCAAGTGCTCCTAAACCTCTGCCAAAACCAAAACTCTCAATGAAAAACATACTTAAAACGTTATTCAATAAGGCAAGTAACAAAATTCTGTTTTCATTTTGATAATCTTCTTTTAGCGAAAGGCCAATCATTCTTTGGTCAATGAATGAACGATTCTCAAAGGTTGCAATGAATAAACTTCTATCGTAATTCACATTAGCGACAAAGTCTGCCATATTTTCGGTTTTCATTTCATACCAAAACATATTTGCTTTGCGCAAAGATTGGGCAAGAGGAACGCCTGTTTCGTTATTTTGATTTTCAAAACTTCTAATCCATTGCAAAGCACCTGTATGATTGAGTTGCTCTAATTCTTCAATACTTCTTGAACAACAAAATGCTTCTCCATCTGCTGTACAATAAAGTCCTGATGTTCCTCTTAAGTTTTTCAGAACTGGTCTTATATATTCCGCTTCAATGTTGTGTCCAGATGCAGGATAAAATAAGGGATTCCAACCTCTTCTTTCACCACGAGTAAACTTGAAAATCTGATTGCAATCAATTAGTTTTTCTGAAACTTCTGTAAGCCAATTAAGATTTGCAAAGTAACCGCACCAAGGAACACCAATAGTTTCAAAGTTGGTTATCTCATTTACTGAATAATTTTGAACAGCTACAAATTGATTATCAGTTTCCAATAAAATATTTTCGCTCAATTGTTTAATGTCAGGTATTTCGTTTATGCTTTCTTTTAGGGTGCAAAATGAAATTGTTCTGTTTTGGTTTATAGGAGTATTTGGGTTCCGCTTTTTTGCAATTAGGAAAGTAGTTACTACATCTGCATTGTCAAACCATTTTCCTTTGCCAGAAATTACAACAGTTTCAATGTCATAGAATTTTTGAATAAGCTCTAAGAAAATTTCTCCGTAATCAGTTCCCAACCAAGCATTAGAAAGTATAAGACCAATTTTTCCGTTCTCAGAAAGTAGTTGATGTAAATAGAATGGGATATAAGCGAAAATATCGCTTTTGCCACTTAGTGATTTTGTAGTGTCAGCTTCATCTTGAATGAAGTTGTTTATTTCTGTGATATTCGGGTTTAAAACCTGAATTTCTTTACTCTTAATAAAAGGTAAGTTTGAAACAGCATAATCAATGGTAGGAAAAAGTTTTAAAATATCGTTTCCATTGTTCGGGTCTTTGAAAGTTACATTCTGCCCTGTTACTAATTCAATCACATCCTTTCTGAAAATGTTTAACACTTTACCAAAGTTATTTGGCTTAGCCAAAGTAAGTGTAGATAATTGAATAGGGAAAGAATGTTTGTCTGATGCCCAAATGCTGTTTATTATTTCGTCTTGGTTAAACTCGTATTCCTCTTTGAGCAAATATGCTTGATTGATTATTGTTCCTGTTCCACAACAAGGGTCAATTACAACTCCTTCTTTGTCTTCAACGGTTAACCTTACTAATAAATCTGCTAATTTTTTAGGTGTTGCGAATTGTCCTGCAACCTTTCGTTTTGCAGATACTATCGAAGATTGGAGTAAATTATGGAGGATTTCTATTTCAATTCCTGCAATGTTGATTGATGAAAGAAACTGATTTAACTGGATAATCTGTTTCCAAGCAGAAGTTGAAATGAACTCAATTGCAAGGTTATCACTGAAAATATTCCAAAAATTGCAATGCTCAGATATTGATGCAATTATTTCCTGTGCTTGCTCAATTGAAGTTTCATTGTTTATTGATTCTATTGCTCTCGCTTCGTTAAAATGCCTTTTTAGAACATTAGCGAAGATGATTTTAAACACCCAATCGGTTAAAATTACCTTTGAAAGAGTAGGTAATTTGTTTGAAGCGTCTTTTGCTGCTGTTGGATTATAACCATATTCAGTTGCCGATGATAACCACCAATTGTTTATTTGAGCTTCAAGTCTTGAATTTCTTCTAAAATTTGTCCTTAGATATTCCGCTGTCGAGGGTATGTTTTCGAGAACTACATCTATGATTGCATCAACTGCTAAGATTTCGGCTGAAACTTCATCTGAAATTTCTCCAGATTCAAAATAGCCATTTAAGTCTGAAAGTATGGCATGCAGTAATGATTTCCAAAGAGTTTCTTTTGGTTTTACTTCTGTTCGGTTATTAATATCAATGTCATTCCAAGTTTTTAAAATTGAGAATGAATCTCCTTGTTTAGAATAAAGAACCGCACTCTTTACATTCCATAGAATAAAACTGTCCCTTTGTAAAATATTGGCTTTCTTGATTGCATTGCTAATTAATTCAGCATCATTAATTGGTGTGTCAGGCATTTTCAATTCCCAACCTTGTAAAATGATATCTCTTGATGGATCTTTGAAAATCAATACATCAGGAAATAGACTTGATTTTTCATTGCTAATAGTGCTTTCACCTCCGGCACTTTTAAAGTGCCAACTTTTATTTGCAAGATGCAAGTTGATTTCGCTTATTATATCAATTGCCCAGCTTCTTTCGTTGTATGTTACTTTAGCCATTTTTGGTAATTCAATTAACAAATTGCTGGACTTGCTTTTGCTTTTCCGTTTTTGTAATTAAGTGTATGATATTTTGCGATTGGCTCATTAAACAATCTTAAAGTTGATTCTTCAATTTCTTTTCTTTTAAGTGTTTCCTGAATTCTGTCGGTGCAAATTTTTATGTAATCAATTGGTTTAACCTTATGAAGTAAAACATCTTCATTTTTTTCAATTCCTATAAATTGTCTGTTTTCCAAAATTGCAGAAAGCAAGAAACTACCGCTTCCACAGGCATTGTCAAGAACAACATCACCAGGGGTTGTAAAAGTCTTGATTAGGTATCTACCTAATTCTATTGGCTTTTGAGTTGGGTGTAAAACTGGACCTTCGGATTCTGCAGTTTTCACATACACAAAATCATCTACCTGTTGTTCTTCGTATGCAATAACGTCAGTTGGGTATCTTTCTCCATTGCTCTTTACATGGTTGGATTTAAAGTCTCCATAACTCCCAGTAAGTTGATTTTTTCTATATCCTTTATCATATGCTTCACCATTGGTCATTTGAGGATTGTATGATGGTTGTTTTTTGTAGAAAAGACAAATGTCTTCGTGTTTGCGGAGTGGCTGCTTCTTTGCATTTAGGAAATTTGTTGATTTAGATTTTATCCATACGATTTTGTATTTGAATAATTTCTCGTTACTCATAATCAATTTCGCTGTAAAAAGTCCTTGTGCTGTTAAGGCTATAGCTCCATCATCTTTGATGATTCTTTCATAATGACTCCAAAGTTGGTCTAAGTTAATTACGGAATCCCATTTATTCTGAGTTGTACCATAGGGTAAATCACAAAGAATCATATCAATTGATTTGCTTGGAATGTTTTTCATAACTTCTAAGCAGTCACCTTGAATTACCTTGTTTAAATATTTTTCAATTGATTTAGCCATTTCTTAAAATTTTAGATCTCCTTGTTTAACCTTTGACATTCTGTAGTATTTCGCTTTTTCCTCTGCTAGGGTCAATAATTCTGTAGAGTCGGAAACTCTATAAATCATTTCAGCGATTTTTTCGCTATAAAATTCCTTTTCAAGTTTTTTGATGTCCAGTTTGAAAACCTTAGCAAGTTTTGGGAGTATTTCCTCAGGAACATTGCGTTTATGGTTCTCAATTTTGGAAAGCGTGGATTGGTCAATATCAAGTGCAGCAGCAAGTTTTGTCAGTGTCAAACCGTGCTGAACCCGCAAATTGTGAATGTATTCTCCAAATCTTTCTTTCATTGCCTTGAAATTTTAGCCTTGACAATTTTGTCAAAAATACAAAATGTTTCTATTCAACCAAACTTTCAAATAATGTTATTAAGGTTAAATATTTGTTCGTAGGTTGGGTAAATTCAAGCTCTTTTGGTTTTTCAGCGTTGACTTTTGTGTCGGCAAAAAACCAAATGTGCTGTTTGCGCGGTGGGCTTTTTTGTATGTTACCCAACGGTCTCGGCTATGAGTAGTTGCGTGGTTTAGCACTTAACTTTGCAAGTACACACCAAACTGAAAATCCTCGCGGATTTTCAGAAGTAAGCGAGAACAAGCAATTACTTAAAGCCATTGTTGTGCATAGTACTTTTTCAGTTTGATGTTCCAATACTTGTTAAATATATATAGTCCAAATGTTCATTTTGAAACAATTCTTGAACAATCGAATCTTTGTTAGCACCAGAAATCTGTTTTTGATTATTTTCTAAAACCCAAAGTGGTGCATTAAATAGTTTTGCGATTATAGTCGAAAATCTTGCTTTAGTTGTCGATGAAAAAGTTTCTCGATAACATAGATCTCCTTGAACAGCGTGACCAAGCATTTGTTCAAGTGAGAACTTTAGTGCTTTTTCTAAAATCTGACTCCAATTATTAAAAGCAGTTCGATAATAATAAGTTCTACATAAAATATGATTTGAATCGTCTTGATTCTCTGGATTCCATTTATTAACGATTGATGAACGATGAATTTCATTAATTATAAAACAAATATTTTCAATTTCTTGACTTCTAAAGTTTTTATTACTGTCAGTTGGAACATCTACTAACTTTGAATTGCAGAATATTTGTATTAATCGTTCCAAACTTTGCCATAACATAGGTTTAGTCTTTTGTTCTTTTTTGTCTTGTGCTACAAGATTTTGAACAAAATTTAATTCATTTTTTACTTCGTCAATTATTGATGAAATAATAAAATTTCTTTTTTGTGCCGATGTTTTGTCTCCTAAAATATCTTGTTCGGAATATGGTGCTTCCTCATCTCCAACTCTTTTTCTAAAGTCCTCAATTTTTTGGCGATACATATCTGCCAATTTAGCATCCATATGAGATTTTTTATATCTCTGTTGAACGAAAGACGTATGAGCTTCGTAAATGACTTCTCTTAATTTTGAAACTTCTGGCTCAACAAAAACCAAGCAAGGGATTTTTTTTCTGTTGTTTCCAATGATTTGTGCAACTGCTTTATGCTGGCCATCAAATATTTTAACTTTCTTTTCTTTATTGTCTAGTCTTCCTAGAGAAGGAAGTAATTGCACGGATTTTTTTAGATTAAATATTAATGGTAATATTTTAGATTCTAAAGGTCGCAATTGTATTTTTTCATCATTTTCTATGTGTTTTACTTCTACCTCGTGAAAAAAGTAATAATTGTCCTCACTTCTGATTTTTTGATTATAGAGAGGTAATTCAATTCCGTTGAAAGCAATTTTATCTCGATTTTCACAAATTGAAAAAACAGATTCGATTGCCTTTGGTCTTAAATCCTTTAATCCGTCAATTTTATCAAGTTCGTTTAAAATTCTTAATTCTTCTCGATAGTCAACTGGTTTTTTTCTTCCTTTTGCTTTATGGCAATTTTGTTTTCCTTCTATTTTTGAAGAATGAACTGGCGCAAAATTACTTATGTCTTGTGGAAATCCATCCGCATAACTATAAATGTGGTCAAACTGGATTTCCTCACGAGAATAGCCTTCTAAAGTACTTTGGCACAAATAGCAATTGGTATGATTCTCTAATAATTGTAATTTTTCAGGCTCTGTTAAAATTCTTCTATCTTCCATTTGGTTCAGGTTAATTTCGGTTTTTATCGTATTATGCACAACATCTTCATTAACACATTCATGCGTTAACCCCGCCAATTTAGAGGGGTTAACGCAAAGTTTGCGTCTATTTCCCATTTGCCAGAGGCGGTATTTTTATTAATTTTCATTGTTTGCTTATAAACATACGTTATTCAATCTAAATATCCAATTTGTCTATTGTGCTCTTGTGATGATAAGAATTTGGTAGTGAATTACATATCACAAATAAATGCTGGCCAGTTAGATTTGCTAATTCTTGCAGCTTACATCGTTCTAACTTATTTGAAAATCGGCTGCATCGAAGAAATCGCCTACCGAATGGGCTATATCAATAAACAACAACTCAGCGATCTCGCTCAGCCGTTACTTAAAAGCAGGTATGGGGAGTATTTGATGAGGATGATTAGGTAGTAATTTGACGAAGAATGGTTTGGTGACGTGAGCAAATGGCATGGCCAGAAGATTTTAAAGCAGTTAAGTATACACCGAGACAGAGATTTATAAAGCTATGCAGCTTCGGCTTCTACCAAACCTGCTGGTCTACTATATACACTGTTAGCGGTTTGTTGATTTATTCTTCGTCCTCAATTATATGTTTTAAATCCTCTTTGCTTGGTAAAACGGTTTGATATTTACTTGCAAAGATTTGTTCATTATTTTCAGGCAAAGTGTATTCCACGACAGCCTGGCTTTTATTTTGGCATAAAACAATTCCTATTGTCTTATTCTCATCTGGCAGCCTCATCTCGCGGTCATAGTAATTAACATACATCTGCATTTGACCTAAATCCTGATGTGTTAATCCACCAATTTTTAAATCAATAAGGACGAAGCATTTAAGAATCCTATTATAAAATACTAAGTCAATACGAAAATGCTTCTCATCAAAAGTTATCCTTTTTTGTCTTGCAACAAATGTAAATCCTGTACCTAGTTCCAATAAAAAGTGCTCTAATTTATCAATTAACTTTTGCTCTAATTGGCTTTCTGAATAAACTGAATGCTCTGGCAGTCCTATAAATTCTAATACATAAGGGTCTTTAACCGCATCTTTAGGATGTTCGATAACTAATCCTTTTTGGGATAGTTCCAAAATTTTATCTTTATCCTTGCTTAAAGCCAAACGAGCATAAAGCGCACTATCATACTGACGTTGAAGCTCCCTCAGACTCCAGTTGTTTTTAACAGATTCAATCTCATAAAATCTACGTTCTTTTTCATCATCAATCCTCATAAGCTTTAGGTAATGAGACCAACTTAGCGCAAATTCGTCAGACAGCGTCTGACCTTTTGAGTATATTTGATAAAATGAACGCATTTGCTTAAGGTTGGTAGCAGAAAAACCTTTACCAAATTCTTTATTTAACCTTAATGAAAGTTCTTCGATTAGCTGTTTACCGTATTCCGCCCTGTCTTTACCATTCTGCTCTTCTTCAACAATTAATTTACCAATCTCGAAATATGTCCGAATCATTGTAAGATTGATATTTCGTACTACTGAACTCTTAGCCTGTTTAAGTAAGCCTGCTATTCTTTCATAAAAATCTGAATGTTTGTTCACCAATCCGCTCATAATCCAAAATGATAATTAGGCTGAAATTTAGGAAAAAGGCTGTTATTGTGCAGGCATTTATTCTCAATAACCTCAATCTAAATATCCAATTTGTCTATTGGGCTCTTGTGATGATAAGAATTTGGTAGTGAATTACATGTCACAAATAAATGCTGTCCAAGTAGATTTGCTAATTCTTGCAGCTTACATCGTTATAACTTAGTAGAAAATCGGCTCTATCGAAGAAATCGCCTACCGAATGGGCTTTATCAATAGACAGCAATTAAGCAACCTCGCTCAGCCTTTACTTAAAGGCGGGTATGGGGAGTATTTGATGAGGATGATTAAATAAACTTGTTTGAAAGTAAGGGCGACTCAGAGTAACATGAACTAATGAAATGACTGACAAACCACTCCCATTTTGAAGAAAGCATTGAGACTATCATTAATTCTTGATGCAAACAAATCCACCTTAGTAAGTCTAAGTCATAGTTGAGCTATCATTATTATGGCTCCAATGATTGACAGGGATATTACTACTATCAAATAATTCTTAATAAAAGTTGTGTTATTCGCAGCCGTCTTTGCAAATACTGTTGCCTTCTCAAGTAATTCACGATCCGTGTACTCCGACATTCTTTTTGGTGCCATAGCTAATTGTTTAATTATCAGTTGTTATTTGTCAATTCTTAATAAAGCCACATCTACCATGATGACGGGTTTATTTATTAAAAAATTTAGTAGGGAACGCTTTCATATAAACTTAAATGAAAGAACTAAACTTGAATTTACCACTTTATCCTTCATAAGTTATATGCACTATTCCCTAGTCATTTTTCCTGTTCTTGTTTCTTTTACAGTCAAAAAGTAAACAATTCTAACAATTTATCCAATTGGGCTAATGGGCTTTTTATTTCAAATCTTGGTCGTCAAAAGACTATAGGTAAACAAATGAAGTATAAATACAGAATATTAGAAGAAGAAGTGGATTTCAAATCCTTAAATAAAATTTGTAGAAGTGCGCTAGTCAGAATTTGAACAATGGCTCGTCAGTAAAGGAACATAGCTAAATTGAAAATCATTGAGTGGGTCAAAACCTCGCTACTTGTCCTTATCGGATACTACCTAAACACACTCAAACTAAAAACCCAAAGCTCACCATTGAAGTCTCAAAAATATCGAATTTGGCAAGTCGAATAAAACTTAGTCATTATAGACATATTGTGCAACAGCTACGCTTATTGAGCCTAATTATTCTTTAATCCATTTTTCAGTCAGCGTAATGGTCAGTTTATTCTTTTTTGCTCAACTTTAATTTCTTTTCCAATCTCAAACCCAAGTTTTTTCAGCCAGTGTCCTTCAAGCCGGATTTCTGGAACAGTCGTATTGTCCCAAGTCCGAGTTCTAAATTTTTGATAGATTTTCAGCTTTCTAAATCGGTTCATCTAAATCACGTGTTCATTATTCCGAACACAATATATAAATAATTTCCAGATATTCGGAATAGTGAACACGAAAGAATTAAAATATTTTCAAAAACTAGGTGCTAAAATCAAACAGTTAAGAGAGGAGAAAGGACTTGACCAAAAGTCATTTGCCTTTGATTGTGAGATTGGCAGAACTCAATTGTATATGATTGAAAATGGCAAAACGAACCCTCGGTTACTAACTTTGATAAAAATAGCGGATGGATTAGAAATTTCTATTTCTGAACTTCTCCGAAATTAGTAGAGGGCTTTATCAATAAACAACAATTAAGCGAGCTGGCTCAGCCTTAAAAGCGGCTATGGGGTGTATTTGTTGAGGATGATTAGGTAGTAATTGACTATGAATAGTTGGGTGACGTTAATAATATGAATTGTTGGGTACTTCAAGGTTACAAATTACCAATCTTCTGCATATTTCTTAAATGTAATCATTTTCGACTTCAGCACTATCTGCCCAATGACCTATTTTTAGTGTTGTAGCTACTTTATTAACCTTTTTCTTTCTTTTTTATGTATAGGAAAAAACTAATTGTAAATAATAAAAAGAAGTAAATTATTGCTCTTGAGTAATGATGGTCATTAAAGTTTTGGTCAAAATAGTGTAATGCATAACTGTAAGGACTTAAGAAACTAAAATCGACTCTGGACATAGGCATGGTACCCACATATAAAACAAGCCCCGCACCAATGGCAACAATAAAATTTTTGTACTGTAAACTTAAAAGATATTGTAGTCCAATTATCGGTAATATGGAAATAAAAGACTTAATGGTTTGCTCTAAAAGAAATTGAAAAGGAATAGCGTCTCTTGGAAATGATCCACCGACAATTAGATTAGGCACAATGCCATTCATCAAAACACCCACGTTAAAAAAGAAGAAAACAATAAAGGTCACTATCAAAAGAGTAGTAAACTTTGCAAGAAAGATGGTATAGTATTTTTGTGGTGTAGTATGTAATTGTTTCCAGTTGTTATTTCTGTATTCTATTTGAGTAATTAAACTACAGATTAGTATAACTCCAATTGGAAGTAAAAAGCCCGCAAAAGGTCTGGCATTTTGTAAATATAATCTTTCCCAGGCATTATTTTCTGTCCACAAATCTATATGGAAATCCAGATATATAAATCGAAGTGTAAAAACCACTGAAAGGACGATACTGCCACAAATACTTACCCATAGTAGGGCACTTCCTTTTATTTTCGATAATTCGCAATGTAAGCTATTAATGAAATTCATAATTTAATTCTCTGTCAGATTAATAAAAATAGACTCTAAACTCATTTCCTGCTCATTCACCTTATAGATAGCTATATCATTAGACACTAAGTCTTTTATAATATCAGGTATTGCTTCCCTTGAATAGTTTGTTAAAAGGTTCATATTTCCTTCTTGGGTGGTATTTACATTATACTTTTGAATGATTTTAGATGCTAAGTTTGGATTATCTGTTTCTAAACTAATTGTAGACAATGCTTTAGCTTTTAGCTCTTCCATTTTGCCTTGAAATAATAATTCCCCTTTATTAATAATGGCAATATGACTTACAATCCTTTCAATCTCTGATAATAAATGACTGGAAATGATTATAGTGGTTCCTAATTCTGAATTTATTTTTAGTAGTAGCTCTCTGATTTCGATAATTCCATTTGGATCTAAACCGTTTGTAGGTTCATCTAATATTAATAGCTCAGGCTGATGCAGCAAGGAAATAGCTATACTTAAGCGTTGTTTCATTCCTAAAGAAAATTGATTTACATTTTTGACCCCGGAATCAGCTAATCCAACCAGCGTAAGTACTTCTTGAATTCTTTCTTTCGGGCATTGATATATTTTCTGAAGAATCCTTAAATTTTCAGTAGCACTTAAATGACCATAAAAAGAAGGCGATTCTATCAAAGAACCTGTTCTTTTTAATATCTCAATTCTATCCGTTTTAAAATCCTTATCAAATAGCCTAATTTCTCCTTCCTGTCTTTCTAAAAGACCGAGAATGAGTTTTAGTGTGGTAGTTTTGCCAGCTCCATTTTTACCTAAAAACCCAAAAATACTGCCTTGTGGCACTTTCAAGTTAATGTTGGTAAGTGTAGGACTGTTTTTGCTGAAATGATGATTTATATTTTTGGTTTCTACACTATACATCAGAATTATTTATTAATTGGAAAAAGCTTTCCTGGTAAGTTTTTGAAATAGGAATAATGGTGTCTTTTATTTTGATTCTATTTCGCTCTATAGCTTCAATTTTAGATATAGAAACCATAAATGATTTATGTACTCTACATATTTTAATTGATGGTATTCGCTTTTCTAGCTCATTAAAATTTTCCAGAGTCATGATTTTTTTTTCGGTGCTATGAATTCTCCTGTAATCCCCCATTCCTTCTATAAATAAAATGGAGTCAATATCTATTTTGACCAGTTTGTTTTCCGTTTTTATAAAAATGAAATTTGAATCATCTTGAATGGTCTTTTTATCGATCGCTTTATTTACAGCCTTTATGAATCGTTCAAAAGAATAAGGTTTAAGTAAGTAGTCAGTCACATTTAATTCATACCCTTTTAGAGCATAGGAAGGATAGGCTGTGGTAATGATAATATGTCCTGAATAGGTGATGCTCTCTAACAAATCAATGCCTGAAAGTTCATCCATTTCAATATCAAGAAAAATTAGATCAATCGTATTTGAATTTAGAAACTCAATGGCGTCAATAGCATTGTCAAATTCCTTTTCCAATTGCAGGCTTTTTAATTTTTTCACGTGATTTTTAAGACCCTCTAATGCTAATGGTTCGTCTTCAATAATTATACATTTCGTTTTCATAATTCAATTTTTAGATCAATAGTGTATTGGTCTCCATTTTTAAATGTTTTTAAAATATGACCATCTGGATACAATAATCGCAACCTATTTTCAATTAATTCATTACCCATTCCTCCATTTACGGGCTTAGATGAAATGCTGAATTTGTTTCTACATTTAAAATGTATTTGTTTTTTGGTACTCAAAATACTTACTTCTATCGCCTTTTCTATTTTCTTATTTGTGCAATGTTTAAAGGCATTCTCTATAAATGGAATAAAGGTCATAGGATAAATGAGTGAATCAATATGCTCTTGCTTAATATCCACCGAAATAAAGTTTTGATTAGAGGTTCTGATTTTTTGTAGTTCTATATATCTCATGATATAATCTATTTCTTCAAAAAGCTTTATTTTTCTGCCTTTTGATTCATAAAGAATAAATCTTAAAATACTTGATAACTTATTTAAGTATTCTGAAGCTTTTTTTGAATCACTTTTTACCAATACATCAATATTATTGATGGTATTAAACAGGAAATGGGGGTCTAGCTTGGATTCAATTAAAGACAACTCCATTACTTGCGCTTTCTGTTGTAGTTCTTCTTTTATTTTTAAATCACTGTACCAATTGATAAATCCTTTAATGATAAATCCAGAACCAATATTTAATAATGAAATAGATAATGTGAGTATGAATTTTCCTATGAATAAATCCAGACCGTTATGAAGAGTGAATTGGTTTCCAAGCAGACTGCTTATGATAATTAGACCAAGTATTGCACCTCCAATAGCTACCATTGAAGTGTAAATCGACAAAACAGGAATACTTCTTGTCTTTATGTATTTCGGAAATAAGAATTGGTAGGCAATGTAAAACGAAATAATAGATGGAATAATAATGATTGGAACTGTTATCAGTCGAAACTTATTAAAAGATATTGAACTTTCTTCACCTACTCCGCTAGCTAATAAAATGATGATAATGATAGAGGTGAAAATTAGCCAATAGAATCCATTGATTAAGTATATAAGTTTTCTTTTCATTCTTTTCAAATCTAGAACAATATAAAGTAGAAATAAAAAGAAATCTGTGAACTGAAAAGATTAGTCTGTCAAATTAAAGAACTGAACATCTACTTGCTTTTAAATAGCTAAAACGGTTTTGTGTATGATTAGTGGCGTGTTTAAGCACCTAATTTAGCAAATAAAAACCGAATAGAAAATCCGCGAGGATTTTCGTAAGTAGGCGAGAACCAGCCATTAATTATACACGTTGTTGTAAGTAGTGCTTTTTTAGTTCACTTACTTAATTTCAAAATCCTAAACGCTCCTTGAATTACCAAAATAAAAACGATTGTTCCAATAATCAAATCAGGTTTGCTAGAACTTAACCAATTTACCAAAAGTCCAGCGATTATAACTCCTAAATTGATAATCACGTCATTCGAAGTAAAAATCATACTCGCTTTCATATGTGCCTCTTCTTTGCTTTTTGACTTTTGCAAAATGTAAAGACAAATTCCGTTTGCGATAAGTGCAAAAATCGAAACGATAATCATTGTTGAAAAATCGGGAAGTTTCTCGTTTCCGAAAAATCTTCTCAAGACTTCTACAAATCCAATAATCGCAAGTATTATTTGAAAATATCCAGCAAGTTTGGCAATCCGTTTTTTCTTTATTACTGTTCCGCCAACCGCAAACAAACTAATTCCGTACACAAAACTGTCCGCAAGCATATCTAAACTATCGGCAACAAGTCCCATAGATTTTGAGATAATTCCTGTTGTCATTTCAATAATGAAAAAAGCAAAATTTATGGCAAGTACAGACCAAAGTAGTTTTTTCTGATTTTCGTTTTCTTTAAATTCCGTTCGGTCGGTTTGTTCCGTTGAGATTTTTTTTCCACCTAAATTCAATTCGATAACGGACTTTTCGATTTGGTCAATTTCTCCGCTGTGAAAAACGGTCAATTTTCGATTCGGAATATCAAAGTCCAAATTCGCAATGCTTGAAATTCCGTCCAATTTCATTCGGATAAGATTTTCCTCTGAAGGACAATCCATTTTGGTAATTTCAAATATTGTTTTATTCACTTGGTTTCTGGGTTTTTCGGCATTACTTACAACGTGTTTATATACGAAACTACTTCGTATATACCTCTAATTTGAGGGTATATGCGAACCTGGTTCGTCTATTTCTCATTTGCCAGAGGCGGTATTTTTATTAATTTTCATTGTTTGCTTATAAACATACGCTATTCAATCTAAATATCCAATTTGTCTATTGGGCTCTTGTGATGATAAGAATTTGGTAGTGAATTATATGTAGCGAATAAATGCTGGCCAATTAGATTTGCTAATTCTTGTAGCTTATATCGTTATAACTTAGTAGAAAATCGGCTGCATCGAAGAAATCGCTTACCGAATGGGCTTTATCAATAAACAACAACTCAGCGAACTCGCTCAGCCTTTACTCAAAAGCGGATATGGGGAGTATTTGATGAGGAGTATTAGGTAGTAATTTGACTATGAATAGTTGGGTAACGGTTAGTATATGACTTGTGGCGGTTTACGGAGCACTTTCTGTCGGCTTCCACCAAATTTACTTAAAAGCACTATGCTTGAATTTACCACTTCACTCGCCATAATTTATATGCGTTGTTGTGCATAGTTTTTTTTAATTTTTCCATTCTACATATTGAGTCGGTCTCTCAGATTCGTCCCAATGAATTTTCAAAGTGTCCTTACTTACCGAAACGATCTTTCCTTTTTGAATAAAGTCATTGTAAAATATTGTCAGGCTGTCTTGGTTTAATAAATACGGCATTGCTCCATCTCCGTCATAGTCAACAACATAAAATTCAGTCGGTTTAAACCAAAAGTCAGCATGAGGTCCGTTAGGGTCTAAAGTCCATATTTTAAAAAGCTTTGTTATATCGATTTTCGGGTTGGTGATTAGTGTCTTATCGGGTCGGTCAATATTTTCATTTTCTAAATCTGTGTTGTATTCCGAGATTGTGTAAGTACTTCTGTTTTGTGCGTCAGCAAGTTGGTTGTAACCTTTTATGCTGTCAGCTTTTTGTGAAACTGCGTGCTCTTTATTGGATTCGAATTCACGCTCTTTAGTTTCATAATTCAATCTTCCGCCTTTGTCCAAGCAACTGTCAACTTTGAAAAATTGGTCAATTTTCGGATAAGCCCAAATTCCTGTCAGAATTAAGAGCAGTCCTAAGGTTAATATGATTAGTCTGTTTCGGTTCATTTATATGCACAACGTTTTGCATATGGCTTGTGGCGGTTTCGAAGCACTTTCCTCTCCACCGAAACCAACGCTGGCTACGGAGCGAAAACTTCGGTGGCTGCCATGCAGCCGGCATAAGCTATATGCGGCGTTTTAACACGTATTTATGTCAATTCGGTATTTATGATACACCCTAAATCAAACCAACTTTTACCTTCTTTTTGAGGAAATACTACAATCCCATTTACTCCACTTCCCTTTATTCCAATTTGAAGGCCTTTTGGGACTTTCGTTCCGAATTCTTTTTCAGCTACCTCTTGGTAATCAATGCCAACATTATTTTTTACGTGGTAAACAGCAGATAGAACAATTCCACGCGGATCGTCATTAGGTTCCAAGAATTTGAGCAAAGCATGCTCTTCGAAAACAGACCTTGGGTTTAGAATGCCATTATCCTCATAAAACGTCTCATATTTTTCGGTATCGTATGGCATTTTTGGAAGGTCATATAATTCACAAAGACGATTGAATAAAATTTCAGCTTGTTCGAATTCGGATTTTTCCATTGTCTGGATTTCGACAACTAAATCATATAATTGCTCGTCTTCGTTAATCCACTTTTCAATTGGGTTTTCCATATATGTTACAACCTGTTTATTTACGAACCTATTCTTTGTATATACCTCAATTTTGTGGGCATTTGCGAATCTGGCCCGTATATTTCCCAATTGCCAGAGGCGGTATTTTATTAATTTTCATTGTTTGCTTATAAACATACGTTATTCAATCTAAATATCCAATTTGTCTATTGGGCTCTTCTTTTGATGATAAGAATTTGGTAGTGAATTACATATCACAAATAAATGCTGGCCAATTAGATTTGCTAATTCTCGTTTTAGTGCGGTCTAATAATTTTTGTTATCATCTGGCTTAGGTTTTTTGCTACGGCTGATCTGATTTTCATTTCCTTTTTGGTTATTTTATTCCATAGCCTAGCTCCTGTTACCTTTTTGGACTCGGTTAAGAAGGCTTTAATCGACACAAAGAAAAATTCAACTATCAACCGTCAACCCTTCTCCCTCCATCAACGTTTGCTATATTCCGTTATCCAAAAATACATCTCAATAAAACCTCAAAATCACCACCCAAAACAGTCCTGAATTTCCTTCAATTCCCAAAGCCTAATCAGCTCATTATCCATGCAAATTTTGCCCAGTTTCAGACCAAATTATGACCAAATCAACCAACCTCTTTGCAGAAAGTCACTTTTTCGAAAATATTCAAATACTATTATTTTAAATACATAAATTTAAAATATGATTTTTTTTTCACTCGATTTTAGCCCATTTTAGTGGGTGTTTACCTTAGGGTTTCCTTGTGCTTTCCTTGTCTTCCCATTGTGCTTTAATTGTACGGAACCTCGCAGAAAACGCATAAAGCGAATATTGCGCAAAAAGTAACATAAAACGAAGAGAACGAATATCACGAAAAATGTGCAATAAACGCATATTGCGAATAAAACGTACATTCATTTTTTTATCCCTAAAGGATTCACCAAATTAGTTCAAAGCCGAAGCAAACCACCCAAAATGGAGGGTGCTGCCAGGCCAAAAAATTACGATGATCATTGAGCAAAATTTGACTCAAAATCGCAAATTTTCGCCCAAAGATCAATGCCCAAAATACGTCCAATTTTTTAAAAAGACCCGCAACTGTTCGACATTTAAAATGTCGTACTCCTGATAAAAAGGATTTGCAATCCGACTTTCGATAACGAGCAAAAATACTGCAAGCAGGGATTAATCGATTTCACGGATTTTTTTTCAACGGAACGAAATAGACCGAAGTTTGGAGGTAGATTCAAAGATTCCCATCACGACCCAATCACTCAACAAGGCATCCACTTCCATTGCATAGTCAAGTTGATGTTGAAAGGCTGGCTCTCGATACATCGTAAGAAAAAAAAACTATAGTACACCCCAATGTATTCGCATTGACTGACCATACCGCCTATTGATTGGGTTGAAACTCCTTGAAAAGGTTCATTTGCTTGGTATAATCAGCAATAAATACCCCGACTATCTCTTGTAAGAAGGCAATCTCTTCATCAGTTGAGCCAGAGCCGATATCGTTGACTGTCTTGATATCGCTAAATCTGGACAGCCTGAGAGATGTCCCGTTTGTTTTTACAACTCTTATGTGCAGCATTTGACCCTATTAGTGCGGTCAAACTAATTAAAAAATGAGATGTCTTACTGTAAATCAATCCCTATTTTTTTCAAAGACTCTGAAGTGGACAAGTCAGGAAAGAAATCTCCTACCGAGTGGCTTTATCAATAAATGACAATTAAGCAACCTCGCTCAGCCATTGCTTAAAAGCGGGCGTGGGGAGTACTTCTTGCAGCTGAAATATTGGTTCTGATTGGTTTTCACTCATTCGCCCATTTATAGGTAGATATCAAATGGATCGTAACGGAATTGCAAATCTCATTCAAATAGTTGCCCAATAGTTTTCATAGGCAAAAACATCTTTTTACTATCGGGAAGCTTTATAAATCCGTACTTTTCGTAGAACTTCTCTGCATTTTGGTCTATTGGATCAACGACTACAGCAAAGCAGCCAATGATCTTAGATAGTTCATAACTTCTTTTCAGGGCATCAACCAAAATTAATTTTCCGATTCCTTGTCCTTGGAATTTAGTGTCTATTGCTAGTCGTCCCAGTAAAGTAGTTGGAATCGCTTCGTATGCGCTTGGTAATTTTCTTCGTATTTCGTTTGGAATAAGTTCTAAGGGAATGTTACTATTCGACAAGGTGTAGTAACCCTTTATCAAATCCGTTTCCGGCTCTTTTATTACAAAACAAGCGGCAAGCTTTCTTTTAATGTCCTGATTTGCTTGTTTATGTATGTAATTGTCCAACATTTCCATACCACATGAAAAGTCAGCTTTTTTATGTATTGAATTTAAAGGTTCTGAGATTTGACTCATTTGGCAAAAAGAGCTTTATATTCATTTGCAGCTTTGGAAAGTTCTTCATTCGGTGTACCAGGATTCATAATGGCATTAAAAAAAATTTCACTGTCTTTTTGAGAAGCTAGAATCCGTTCTTTTTCGGCTATAATCTCCTTTGCCTTTTCTTGTACTGCCATCACAACAAAATCAGTTAAATTTCTATAACCGCCTAGCTTAGCTGCCTTTTCAAAGAAATCTTTTTGCTCTTTCGAAAGCCTCGTGTCAAACCGTGCATTTTTTGAATTCACTTCTTTTGTTTCCATCATAATTATTTTTCTCAAATGTACGTTCAAAATACGTACTCATCAATTCATGTACGTTATTTTAACGTACGCAACTTCTATTATGTTAAGGTGGTTTACGAAATTCTTAGTATTTTATCTAAATGACTTTCTAAATTCTTGTTCCCAGTTTTTTCTTGGAGAGGAGATTGGTTTAATAATTATATGTTCTTTCTCAAGAATCAGCTCTACTTTGTCCTTAATGTTGAATTTATCTAAAATAGCCTTGCTCAAACGAAGCCCTTTTGAGTTTCAAATTTTAATAATCGATACTTCCATAATTTCTTAAATGCTAATAAAAAAGTAAGTGCATTTTGATGAAATGTCAAAATCGCTGCGTTTTAATGCTAGCAAATGGCGTTATAGTATGCGGCAGAATGCAGGCTTTATTCCTTTTCTGCATTATCTGTCATCATGCGAAACAGAACTGTTCACTTGCCACTATCAACATCATTCATTGGTTTTATTATATATTGACAACAGCTGAGTATTTGACACTTGTCCCGCAGGAAGTGTAATATACACAATGCTATAGCGAGTTATTCTATTCTATTTTTGTCGAAATAGGTCAGTCAAGTATTGTTCTTTGTCAAAGTCCGCAAGTATTTGAATTGTATAATCATTTGGATTTTCTTGGAGCAACTTCTGGATTTCTGTTTTTCCTTCTTTCTTTTCACCAAGGAGCAAAAGTGCATAAGCTCGATTTAGCCTGTTCTCGAATTTATTCTTGTCTGATGTTTCGAGTCGCTTTTTGAAAATATCAAGAGCCTTTGAATATTGTTCTTTTGCTTTGTCAGTGTTTCCATTATAATCGTAAAGCATTCCAAGCATAATAACTGCTTCTGCTATGTTGGGCTTTAATTCAACACTTTTCTCTGCTGATCTTATTGCTTTGTCAATTTCGCCTTTGGTAATGAATAGGTTGATTTTATTATTGTGAGCCAAATAATAATCTGGATCTATTTCAGTCGCTTCATTTAGGAGTAATAATGCACTGTCGGGTTTATTGAGCATTAATTCGGTTGCATAATTGTTCAAAGCAATCGCTTTCTTGTCGTAACCCTGTTCGTTTTGAGAATCACAGGAAAAGGAGATGAGTACTGAAATTAGCAGAATGATGTTGGAATGCTTCATTGTCATGGTCTTCTTTAAATACGCTATAACTTTATAGCATTTTATTCCAAGCTCTTTAAAAGTAGCAAAAAATAATATCCAATAATGATTAACAAAGCAATGTATGGGCATTTTAGATTGTGGTACAGTATGATTGCTTAATACAAAACCGGCTTTATTCAGTTTTCAATATAAGGCAGTATGTAATTCTCTAAAATCAATTCAGGTTGTTGAGTATTTCCATTTCTATAATTTCCAGAGGTTATTACAACAACCAATTTTAATTCAGGAATTATGAAAATATATTGACCGCCAGCACCTCTAGCTTCAATGGATTCTAAGCGTTTTTCATTCACCGGATAAGTATTGTGCCACAACAAATATCCATATCCATTTTTATCAATCGTGTTTTCTAAAACATGGTAATTTTTAAAAGAATCATTTATCCAGTCTTCCGACAAAATCTGCTGTCCTTTCCAATTTCCATTATTTAGATATAGCTCACCGAACTTTAACATATCTCTTGGTGTCAAATACATTCCCCCACCAAAATATGGAAGACCGGTCATATCAGTTTGAATAATATAATTTGAAATTGCCAGCTTTTGAAATAAGTTTTTATCCATAAACACTTCCAATGGTTCAGAAACAACAGTGTTCATTGCAACTCCAAGAAGATAGGGATTTGCAGAACCATAGTTTGCGTGCGTGTTGGGTTCATTAATCATCGGTGCTTGGAATATAGTTTTTGTCCAATCTTGGGTAGGTTGATAATTATCTTCTGAGGCCAAGGATCTTCGTTGGATCCCAAAATCGACAGCATCCAAACCCGAACTCATTGTTAAAAGACTTTTTATGTCTATTTTGCTTTTTAAGCTGTCTCTATACACTTGATATTCCTTAGGCAAAAAATCAAAAATGGATTGGTCAACATTATTAAATAATGATTTGTCTTTTGCAATCCCAACTATGGCAGATGATATACTTTTTGATGCTGAACGCATATCGTGAGGGATGTTTGCATCGTATCCATCATAATAATTTTCATAAATCAATTTACCACTCCTTGAAACTAAAACGGAATGCGTATTGGGTAACGAATCTTTTGAAAGTAGATTTTCCAATTCTGGAAGTTGCAGCGAAAATGTTTTATGGTCTGGTTTAAAACCACCAATTTCCCAATCCGTTACAGATTTTTTTAACTCTATTTGTGTAATCGGATATTTGCCTAAAAACATCTCTAAACGAATTCCATTGGACTCTAACTTTCCTCTAAACTGTAATCCGGTTTTGACATCAGTAAACGAAATTAAATCATTTTCTTTTTGAAAATTGTCACACCAAGTTCCCGTAAAACGATTATCTCCAAAAACAGGATAGGCTTGGTAATCATTTCCTGAACCATTTTCCACGCTCAAATAGAAATTTTGAGATTTTAATTCTTCCACCATCAAAATATTCCAAACTCCTCTATAAGAATGGCTTTTCGATTTAATGAGTTTTAAGTGATAGAGAAGCAAACCTGACTTAATGAATCCATTAATTTCTTTTCCATTCTCTGATAGAACACCTTCAAAAAGGTGATTTTCGGCAAAGGAGATGTTTATCTGTAAGTTGTTTTCTATTTCTATTGGATAATTAATGATGTTTTTGCCGTTGGATATTCTAAAAGTGGGATTTTCTAATCCTAGATTATCTATTTCAACCTTTAAATTGAATATTTTGGAATCTTCTATTTTTCCTTCCCAACCACCCGTATAATCCGCCATATCTTGGGCATTGGCTGAAATTGAACAAAGAAGTGAAAGAAATAATACGATAGTTTGGAATCTCATTTTTTGATTTATTGATGAATAAAGTGCAAAAATGAAGATTCTACAATCACTAAAATTGTATAAAATTAACATCAAAGATTCTTTCGTAGAAGTTTGTTTGGTGTGGCATTGTAAACTCGTTTAAAATTTGAGATAAAGTGGCTTTGGTCATAAAAACCGCATTGGTAACAAATCTCTGTCATAGACAATTTGTTAGAAACTATTAAACTAAAAGCCTTATTGAGTTTTAAAAGTCTAATGTAGTTTCCAAGGCTTGTCCCAAAATATCTGTTAAATTCTCTGGATAAATGAACAGGGTGTATCTCTAAAATTGAACTCAAGTTTTTTAAAGAGTAATCAATTTGATCTTCCGAGAGAAGTTCCTTCAATTTTTTAATCCAAATGGGGCTTTTAGAATTTTGCTTTTCAAACTTCTTTATTGTGCTGAATATTTCTATTAAAAATATCTCTATACTAATTTCAGAAAAGGAATCGTTTATTTTAGATTCAACAAACACTTTGTTCATTAAATTTTTAATTAATGGATTCTTTAAGTTCACACTTCCCTCAAAATCAGTTGGATGAATATCATAACTCGAAAACCATTTCTCATTTAGTTCAATGTGAAATCCTCTCGTAAATCCTGGTGGTTTAATATTGTAATGCGCATCTTGCCAATTATGGAATAACAAGCTTCCTGGCTCTAGATAGTAAGACTCCTTTTTATTGGATTCGAATAGTTTGCCTTGAAGCAGATAAGTGAAATATGGATTTTCATGATGATGCCAATCAACTTTACTATGTGTATATTCTGTGTCAGTTATTATAATATTCTTAAAAGCAAACTTCTGATAATGGGTACCATAAAATTCACCTGTTTTTAGCTTGTTCATTATGTCTCCTTAGCTTGTTGCTAACTTTATAGCATTTGTATTCCTCGTTCGTTAAAAGTAGCAAAAAAATAGTACCCACTAATGATTAACAAAACAATTTGCATGTAAGCATTTTAGGCTGCAGCACCGTTTGGCTCGATACAGGTACATTCGCATCATTGATGCAAGCCGCCACCTTCGTACAAGTAATCGAAGAACGCCCAATCGGCTGCATCGAAGAAATCGCCTACAAAATGGGCTTTATCAATAAACAACAACTAAGCGAGCTCACTCAGCCTTAAAAGCGGCTATGGGGAGTATTTGATGAGGATGATTAGGAGTAATTTGACTAAGGATAGTTTCGTAACGGTTGGTATAAGAATAGTAGCCGTTTGCGGGTTTCATCCCTGTCAAGTTATAAGAATGTTGAATTGGGCTATAACCGTTGAATTTACTACTGTCTCGGCTATTATTTTTATCCATTGTTAGCGGTTGTTATTTATTTCATCAAGTAATCTTTTCACTTGTAAATCCCCAAATCCATATATTTGCTCTCTTTTGCAAAACTCTTTAAATATTGGTCCAAATTCAGCAGTATTAAGTTCGTCCATTATCTTAACTAATGATTGACTTGGTCTTCCCATATTTCCATTTGTAGGTATTCGCTCGATGTGGGCTTCAACAGCAGTATCTATGAATGGGTATAAATTTTTTAATCGTTTTGAGGTCTCAATCAACTTTTCAGTATCATTGGTTTGATAAAAATCCCAAAGTAATGCCAGATCGTGGAGCTCTGTTAACTTTAATCTGCTTTCAAAAATTGAAATTAGTTCTGATTTCAATAGCCCACCAAAGCCATATTGGCTTTGTAATTCGGGTCTAATAAGAAATAGTTGATTATTATGATTTGATTTATTTAAAAGGTTTACTACAAACCAAAAGTTCACTTGACAAAACAAGTCATCCTCAAACCATAGATTAATGTCTACATTGTCAGGAATATTTTGGATTTTCTGGAATTCAGGAACTGTCTTTTCGAAATAGTCTTGTTCTTTATATCCATCATAGTTGTTACTGATAAATTCGGCTCTTACTTTAAACAAGTCAGTCAAGCTATTGCCATTCACATTTCCGTCTACTAAGCATTCTCTGGCTACTATAATTTCCCCCTGAATAGTTTCAGGAAATTGCTTTTTTAAAGAATCACCATTTAGTATGTGGTATTGTTTTCTCATTTTTCTTTAATAACCGCTAACGTATTTACATACGAAACTACTTCATATATTTCCCATTTGCCTGAGGTAGTATTTTATTAATTTTCATTGTTTGCTTATAAACATACGTTATTCAATCTAAATATCCAATCGGTCTATTGGGCTATTTTTTTGACAAGACTTTGGCAGTGAATAGTATGTAACGAATAAATGCTGGCCAATTAGATTTGCTAATTCTTGCAGCTTATTGGCCATAGCTATATTAAAAAAAGACCCGAGAGCAGATCTTATAGTATGCTCGCGGGTAGTGCTAATTCCGAAATAGTGCTAAATGACAGCCAATAATTTGGGATAATCCAGAGCGGATTTAACCCAAAGAATCCAACACCTCAATCAAGGCATTTACATCCTCCCGCGTATTATACAAGTGAGGTGATACACGCATGGAGCTGGCTCTCAAGGAAAGAAACACGTTCTTTTCAGCAAGCCTTTTCATAAATTTCTCTCTATCCATATTTTCCGACAAAGCAAATCCAAATAAATGCTTGCTTCTATAGGCAGGATCCTCCACCCAATATCCCTTCTCTTGCAGAAAAGAAACCAGCGGGAGGGATAAATTCTCACAGTAATCTTGGACATTTTGCGGCTCCCAGGCAAGCAGCTGATCAAGGGCTTTTTGAAGCATGGGCACGAGAATAAAATTGCTGGACTCTCCCAAATTGTAGCGGGCTGCTCCAGGTCTGTATTGATGTTCATAATCCATAAGATTGCCGAAATCATCCGATCTTAGTCGGTTCATCCAAGATTCCTCTATGGGTTTGCCATTATTGAAAAACTCACTGTAATAGGCCATCCCGATAGAGTACGGACCCATTAGCCATTTGTAGCCCGCAACGATCAATGCATCAATTTGATATTTGGCCACATCAATAGGCAATGCTCCTACCGACTGCGTACCATCCACCAAAAATACAGCGCCAACTTCCTTGCAGCGCTTACCAATTGTCTCCATATCGTACAATGTGCCATCCATCCAATGCACCATCGAAATAGCTACTACAACAGTATTACTATCAATCGCATTCAGCAAATCTTCATTCCATCGCTTTCCTCGTCCCGCTGAATAAGGTTGCGCTTGTATCATTTCTAACTTTACGCCATTATCTGTGCAGAATCGGTGCAAAGCGAAATAATCACTTGGAAACTCACCTTCTACTGTAATGGCTTTTTGTCCTGCTTTTGCCGGTATATTGGCAAATGCATTAGCCATACCATAGGATACCGAAGGAATCACCGCACACTGCTGAGCTTTGGCATTTATCAATTTGCCGAAGCTCTCCTTTAAGCCAACCGGGCCACTGAAAAAATCATCGTGACCCACCACGGTTGGGTTTTGCTTTTTCAGCAATCCCTCCACGCCGGCAACTTCTACTGACTTAAGCAAGGGCGACATGTAGGCGCAATTGAGATAATGAATACCCGCTGGCAAAGAGAATAAAGAGGCTTGACAAGATAAAGACATGGCTAGTGATTTAATGTGTCTTCAAGTATCAATATTATCTTCAATTTAACAAGAACTCGACTTCCCTAAGGAAGAAATAATCCACAAAGGCAAAATATTATCCATGAGAATGGTACCCAATTCTACGGTTGAGCAAGCAAATCCGACAGTTGGGTAAGTAAGAATTTTACCTCCCGCCTTTCTCATTCACATTTGATAAAAAAAAGGAAATGGAACAATTCTTACAAATCAATTTAGTCATTCACATCATAGGCGGAGTTACTGCCTTGGGAATTGCACCAATCGCATTATCAGTTTCGAAATGGAGTAAAGCTCACAAAGTTTTTGGCTGGGTCTTTTTTGGTGGGATGACGGCCATTTTTATTACATCTTGCATCCTTTCCTACGCCAAGAATATTCCCTTTCTATTTATGATTGGCGTGTTTAGCTATTATGCTGTGCTTTCGGGTATCAGATCTATCCAACACAAAAACATCCACAGCAAAGGCAAAATCGGCAAATTGGATTGGAGCTTAGCTGTAATTTCTGGACTATTCAATTTGGCCTTTATCATTTATGGTATTATCAATATACCCAATACCTTAGGCATATTAGCCATATTATTTGGTGCGGGAGGCATGGCAATGGTTTATGGCAATATGGTATTTTTCCTCAAAGGCTCGAAAGATAAAAAGTACTGGTATTACACCCATGCCGGCCATATGGTGGGAGGTTTTATTGCTACAGTTACAGCATTCTCCGTACAAACGATGCACTTTATGCCGGATCTGCTTCAATGGTTATGGCCTACTTTATTGGGAGTGCCTGCTATGCAAATATGGGAGCGTATTAAGCGAAGAAAATCTAAAATCACTTTGCAAAAAGCCCCTGCCATAAATTCTTAATTTGATTACCTTACAACATGAATTGGAAACTCATCCGTCTAGCGATCGTCTTGTTCGTATTTGGTGCAGCATTTGGCTACCTCACCTGCCCAAATTGCTACGAAGAAAGCTTCCAACTGGGCAGAAATGTGTCGCTTTACACAGCCTCATTGTGGGTTATGTTATGGTTGGGCAATGCCTATACACAAGGAATTTGCGATAAATATATCGACTGGTTGGTAAGTCCAAGAAAACGATTATTTGTTGGGCTTTTGGTTGCAGTGATTTATACCGTGTCCTCAGTTCTGTTACTGACACTCCTTTTTGAGCATATAGGCCAATTCTCAGTAGATTTTGGCAACTCCATTAGTGGTACCTTGATATTCTCAACAGGAATTTCCATTATCATTTGGCTCTTCTTCACAGGTAAAGATTTCTTATTTGCCTATAGACAAATTGCTGTGAATGCAGAAAAGCTCCATACCGAAAACATCACCTCCCGCTTCGAAGCGCTGAAGAGCCAAGTGAATCCACATTTTCTATTCAACAGCCTCAATTCCCTTTCCGATCTTGTGTATGAAGATGCTGACCTAGCCGCCAAGTTTATTAAGCAATTGTCCGAAGTGTACCGATATGTATTGGATAGTAGGGAAAAAGATTTGGTGCCACTCGACGAGGAATTGAAATTTCTACATTCGTACCTATTTCTCCAAAAAATAAGATTCGGTGAGAAACTTCAGTTTGAAGTGAATTTACCCAATTCCTCCGCTCTTCAAATTCCTCCAGTGAGTTTGCAAATACTGGCCGAAAATGCCTTGAAACATAATATTGTAAGCCAGGAAGATCCATTGCAGATATCGATATTCCAAGAAGGGAATTACCTGGTTTTCAGAAATAACTTACAGAAAAAGACCGTACTGAAAGAGGAATCTGCTGGAATAGGGCTAGCGAATATTGAAGCCAGATTTGAAATCCTCAGCCATCAAAAAGTGCAAATAGAAGAAGCGGGAGGATATTTTACTGTGAAATTACCTTTAATCAAGCCATTATGATCCGCATACTAATCCTCGAAGATGAAGCTCCGGCAGCCAAGCGATTGAGTAGTCTTATAGCGCAAGCTGAGGCCGATTCCGAAATAGTGGGATCGGTGGATTCGGTGAAAGCTACTGTAAAATGGCTCAGTGCAAACCCTGCTCCTGACCTCGCTTTCTTTGATATTCAAGTGGCGGATGGCCTGAGTTTCGAGGTGTTCGATTGGGTGGAAATGCCCTGCCCCATTATTTTCTGCACCGCTTATGACGAATATGCCATCAAAGCTTTCAAAGTAAATAGTATTGACTATCTGCTAAAACCAGCCGATTTGGATGAAGTGAAAGCAGCGCTTGCGAAGTTCAAAACGCTCAAAAGCACTCAATCGCAAATAGCGATAGTTGAAACGCTACAGAGTATAACCAAAAGCTATAAAGAACGCTTTTTGGTGAAAATTGGTGAGCATATCAAAACAGTGGCAACAGAGGATATTCAATATTTCTATTCAGTAGATAAAGCCACATTTGCACATACTAGCAGCGGGCAAAACTACCTTATCGACTTATCTTTAGAAAAGGTAGAAAAAATGGTTGATCCGAAACTGTTTTTCCGAATCAACCGCAAATACTTAATTTCCATAGCTGCCATAAAAGATATCGTGAGCTATAGCAATAGCCGATTGCGCATATTGCTTAAAGACAGCAAAGAAATGGATGCTATTGTAGCCCGCGAACGGGTTGCTGAATTTAAGAGCTGGCTGGATCGTTGAGCTTAATCATGATGCTGCACATAGGTATCCCATTTATCCATCACAATTTTAAAATCTTCGGGAAGATCTATTTCAAATTGGACAAACTCTTTGGTAGCAGGATGAATAAAACCCAAAGACTTGGCATGTAAAGCCTGTCTTGGCATCGCCTTAAAGCAATTATTCACAAAAGCCTTGTAGTTAGAAAACTGGGTTCCTTTCAGGATTTTATCTCCACCATACATTGCATCATTGAAAAGCGGGTGGCCGAGGTATTTCATGTGAGCGCGGATTTGATGCGTTCGGCCTGTTTCCAAATTGCACTTGATCAAGGTGACGTAGCGCAGGCGTTTCAATACTTGATAATGGGTGATGGCATGGCGACCAAAATCTGCATCAGGAAAAGCCGTTACCACCCGCCTGTCTTTTAGGCTGCGACCTAAATGCACGTTGATCGTGCCTTTATCTTCTTTTACATCTCCCCATACAAGCGCATAATACGTTCGCTCGATGCTGTGATCATAAAATTGCTTAGCTAGCGAAGACATGGCTCTTTCTGATTTGGCAATTACCAGCAAACCCGATGTATCCTTATCAATACGGTGTACCAATCCTGGGCGTCCTTCATTTCCCTCCATTTCGGGTAAGCTCTTGAAATGCCAAACAAGGGCATTTACCAAAGTGCCCGTCCAATTGTTAAAGGCTGGATGCACTACCATCCCCGGAGGCTTATTAACGATCATCAAATCGCTGTCTTCATGGATGATGTCGAGCGGAATATCTTCTGGCAGAATATCCGTTTCTCGCGGAGGTTCCGGGAGAGAAATCACCACTTCATCGGAAGGACGAACACGATAATTAGGCTTAATTTCATTACCATTTACCAATACATAGCCATCTTTTATAGCAGATTGTACTTTGTTACGGCTGATATTGGGCAAGCGATCCATCAAAAACTTATCAAGACGCGTCAAGGTTTGGCCTTTGTCTGCAACTATTCTATGATGTTCAAATAACTCTTCGTCCTCTATTTCAAAGTCTTCGGGATTCTCTTGCATATTATCTTTCTGATGGCATTAATCTGCAAAGGTAGCTAATTAGCGGGATTTGAATGGGCTTGTTATTAAAGCACCCAATTTCCATTGATCAGAGAGTACTAATTGCTAAAAACGAAAAGGGCTTCCTGTGTGGGAAACCCTTTAAGCTAAACCAAGTAATTGACCAAAAATTAACCTGCTGATAGCTGAACGAAGCTAATTCGGGAATAGTATCTTTTAGTTGACAAAATAGCGGTTGGTACGGCCTCCGCCAATATCAATCCCAACATTGATAGAGAGGAAATCGGGAATGCTTTCGCCAGTAATATGATAGCCTACACTCAGCCTAAAGTGATTGGCATTGATCCCAATTTGTGGTGATAAGCCTGGATTTACTCTTACATTTTGAGATGAAAATTCCACTTTATCATCTTGGTAAAGAAAATCAACTATGGACCTTCTGTACATTCCTCCCGCTATTCCTACAAATGGGCGGACACGCTCTGTGGTGAAATAATAATCGAAGGTGAGCGTAACAGGCACTATGTTAAGCCCATTTATTTCAACCTGATCTCCTTGGATAAATATGCTACTCTCTCCCAAATCGAACCACCCTGTGCGCATACCAACATGAATTTTATCGGTAACAGCGTATCTGGGCGCCATATAAAATCCTAGCCCGGTGCCAGAACCATCCTCCATTCCAAGATTAAAGGGTACTGCCAATTCTATTTGGAATGGCTTGAATTTTCTGGGCTTTTGAGTGCTCTCTTCTTCTTCAGATTGAGCCATTGCCATGCTGAAGCTTACAAATAATAAAGCGACAAGGCTTAATGTAAATTTTGATTTCATGGTGATAATTTTAAAAATGGATAACGCCCTTAGCAATTGTTAGGATACCAAATTATGGCAAAAGGATGATTTCAATTTTAAAAGTAATTATTATCTTAATAAATTAAAGGTCGGCTTCAAAATTGAAACCGACCTTTAATTTATTCTAAATTGAGTTTTGGCTTAACTACCGCACATTTCACAATCATCAGGATTGTCAATAGAACAAGCCACCGCTGCTTGTTGCTCTTCTTTGGTTTTCGCTAGTGTTTTCGGCTCACTGAGGTTGGCTTTGTCAACCGTGAACTTAATTGCATCAGCAGCAGCACGAGTTCTGAGGTAATACATACCTGTTTTCAAACCTAGCTTCCATGCAGCGAAGTGCATGGAGGTAAGCTTACCAAAATTTGCATCCTGCATGTGTATATTCAAGCTCTGGCTTTGGCAGATATATGCTCCACGATCGGCAGACATTTCGATAATCGACTTTTGAGAAATTTCCCAAACGGTGCGATAAATCGCCTTCAAATTATCTGGAATCTGTGGAATATTTTGGATTGAACCGTTGGCAGAGATAATACGGTTTTTCATATTATCGTTCCACAGTCCAAGCGCAATCAAGTCTTTCATCAAGTGCTTGTTCACGATAATGAATTCGCCAGAAAGTGTCCTTCTTGTGTAGATATTCGACGTATAAGGCTCGAAGCACTCATTGTTACCCAATATCTGAGAAGTAGAAGCTGTTGGCATTGGCGCTACTAATAATGAGTTGCGTACACCGTGTTTTTTCACTTCTTGTTTCAGGCTATCCCAATCCCAACGACCTGAGTCCGGTGTAACACCCCACATATCGAATTGGAAAATACCTTTGGAAACCGGAGATCCTTGGAAAGTTTGATATGGGCCTTCTACTTTGGCTATATCCATACTTGCTGTCATTGCAGCGAAGTATATCGTTTCGAAAATATCTTTGTTTAATCGTCTCGCCTCTGGAGAATCAAAAGCTACTTTTTTCAGCATGAAAACATCCGCCAAACCTTGTACACCAATGCCAATTGGGCGGTGACGCATATTGCTTGTTCTTGCTTCTTCTACTGGGTAATAGTTTACATCTATTACATTATTCAGGTTTTTGGTGATGACATATGTAATATCATACAATTGCTGATGATCGAAGTTGCCTTTTTCATCCACAAACTTAGGAAGAGCAATGGATGCTAGATTACAAACGGCTACTTCTTCAGGACTAGTGTATTCAAGAATTTCGGTACATAGGTTACTAGACTTGATAGTACCAAGATTTTTCTGATTCGACTTTTTGTTTGCCGCATCTTTGAATAGCATGTAAGGCGTGCCCGTTTCGATCTGAGATTCTAATATCTCGAACCATAAGTCTTGCGCTTTGATGACTTTACGTGCTCTTCCCTCCCGCTCGTACTTTTCGTACAATCTTTCGAAGTCCTCTCCATAGCAATCAGCAAGTCCTGGAGCTTCGTTCGGGCAGAAGAGTGACCATTCTTCGTTACGTTCAACTCTTTTCATAAACAAGTCGCTCATCCACATCGCGTAGAAAAGATCTCTTGCTCTCATTTCCTCTTTACCGTGATTTCTCTTTAGCTCAAGGAATTCGAAAATATCTGCATGCCAAGGTTCCAAGTAAATAGCAAAACTGCCTTTACGTTTTCCTCCGCCCTGATCTACATAACGAGCGGTCATGTCGAAATTACGAAGCATTGGAACAATGCCATTTGATTTACCGCCTGTACCTCTAATATATGAACCCTTTGCTCTTACATTGTGAATACTCAAACCGATACCTCCCGCCGATTGAGAGATTTTGGCGCATTGCTTTAAGGTATCGTAAATGCCATCAATACTATCATCTTTCATTGTGAGCAAGAAACAAGAAGATAGCTGTGGTTTTGGTGTTGCTGCATTGAAAAGCGTAGGTGTAGCATGTGTAAACCAACGCTCAGACATCAACTTGTAGGTTGTTAAAATTGCATCGATATTATCCATGTGTATACCCACTGCCACACGCATAATCAAATGTTGAGGACGCTCAACTACAATGCCGTCAAGGCGCATAAGGTATGAGCGCTCGAGAGTTTTGAAACCAAAATAGTCGTAGCCAAAGTCTCTATCATAATCAATAGCCGCATCTAGTCTTTTGGCATATTTCTTCACCACTCCATAGGCTTCTGTCGAAATTAAAGGCGCATGTTCTCCTGTTTTTGGATTCACATACGTATATAGCCTTTTCATTACATTCGAAAAGGAACTACTTGTAAGCTTCTGAAGATTCGACACGGCTATTCTTGCTGCCAATATCGCATAGTCAGGATGGCGGGTGGTCATAGAAGCTGATACTTCAGCCGCAAGGTTGTCTAGCTCTTGTGTACTTACGCCATCATAAAGCCCTTCGATTACTTTTTTAGCTACTTCTACCGGATGGATAAAATTATCGTCCAACCCTTGGCAGAGCCTTTCGATGCGGGTGGTAATCTTATCAAACTTTACGGATTCTCTCCTTCCGTCACGTTTAATTACTAACATATTGTATTTGGGTTACAGGGTAAAAAGGGTATTAAAAATCTTCATCAAAACTTATCTTCGGCTTGCCACTTTCATTTTCATTCATCACTCCAGCTTTCTGATATTCGGCAACTCTTTTCTCGAAAAAGTTAGTTTTGCCTTGCATGGAAATCATTTCCATAAAATCAAACGGATTACTTGAGCCGTATATTTTATCACAGCCTAATTCAGCAAGCAATCTGTCTGCAACGAATTCAATGTATTGACACATCAGATCGCTGTTCATACCAATAAGGCGAACAGGCAATGCATCTGTCACAAATTCTTTTTCAATTTCTACCGCATCTTGGATGATCTTAATCACCGTAGATTCTGGCAGTTTATTTTTTAGATGACTGTTGTAAAGCAAACAAGCAAAGTCGCAATGCAAACCCTCATCTCTGCTTATTAATTCATTGGAGAAAGTAAGTCCCGGCATCAATCCACGCTTCTTTAGCCAAAATATTGAGCAGAAACTACCGGAGAAGAAAATACCTTCTACCGCTGCAAAAGCGACAAGTCTCTCAGCAAAAGATCCTTCGTCGATCCACCTCAAAGCCCAATCAGCTTTTTTCTTCACGCAATCAAGGGTTTCAATAGCATTCAATAATTTGTGATGCTCCGATGGATCCTTAATATATGTGTCTATTAACAAGGAATAAGTTTCGCTATGTATATTTTCCATGGCAATCTGAAAGCCATAGAAAAATTTAGCCTCTGTATATTGTACATCATTGATGAAATTCTCAGCCAAGTTTTCATTCACGATGCCATCACTTGCTGCAAAGAATGCAAGCACATGAGAAATAAAATGACGCTCTCCATCATTCAAATTTTCCCAGTCTTTCATGTCCTGACTTAGATCAATCTCCTCTGCCGTCCAGAAACTTGCTTCCGCTTGTTTGTAGAATTTCCAAATATCATTGTGTCTGATAGGAAATAATACAAATCGATCTTTGTTTTCTGTTAAGATCGGTTCCATTACAGCTGTTTCTTTTTCACTCATCTTAATCTGTCTTTTTAAAATTCTAATCTGCCTAAAAAATAACTATTAGTCAACCAGAGATGGCGGAAAATAGTTGAGATAAAATTGTGTTTAGGCGCTTAAATTTGATAATGCTCTGATTAACACAATGAAAAAAAATCAAACATCAGCGATGTTGTGACTTTGTCTGAAAGCACCTCTACAAATATGTAAAAGCTGAGCTTAAAAATCAATCGAAAATTTTCAAAATAAATTAATCTAACAATAGCTAAAATTGCATTTTAATAAATTGTTAATCAATTATTTACATAATGTTATTGAAACCGTGACTTATCGCTATATTGATCAAAATCAATGATAATTTTTTTTCATATTTAGTGAAAATATTTTTCCTTGTATTCACTTGCATTTTCAAGTTTGTTTTTTCAAAGGAAGGGCGTATATTTGCAGTCCGATTTTTTGAAAATAAAAAATAAATTTATGTACGCAATTGTTGACATCAGCGGCAAGCAGTTCAAAGTAACAAAAGACCAGTTTGTGTATGCCCCATTAATGGCAGAGCAAGAAGGCGCTTCCGTTGTATTCGATCAAGTATTGTTGTTAGACAACGAGGGATCGATTGAAGTAGGTGCTCCATTAGTGGAAGGCGCCACCGTGACTGGAAAAGTATTAGGTCACGTGAAAGGTGATAAAGTTATCATCTTTAAGAAAAAGCGGAGAAAAGGGTATAAGAAGACCCAAGGACACCGTCAAGATTTCACAAAGGTTTTAATTGAAGGAATTTCTAAATAAGGACACAACATGGCACACAAAAAAGGGGTCGGTAGTTCCCGTAACGGACGTGATTCAGAAAGTAAGAGATTAGGCGTAAAAATATATGGTGGTCAAGGCGCAATTGCTGGCAACATCATCGTACGTCAAAGAGGTACTAAGCACCATCCAGGTGACAATGTAGGTATTGGCAAAGACCATACACTATATGCATTAGCGGACGGCATTGTTACTTTCAAAAGAGGCAAACAAGATCGCTCATTCGTTTCTGTAACTCCTGTTGAAACAGCAGAAGCTTAAGAAAAGGTTAAAGTTAAACATCAAATAAAAAGCACAGCTTCTTTCGGGAGGCTGTGCTTTTGCATTTTGTAGCTGATTGTATTTTCTACCACATACGTCCTAATGCTATTGCCATAGAAGCACCTACCATCGATTTGCTACCATTAATATCTACAAATGGCGATACTGCGAAACCAGCCCATCCATTGTTTGGAACAATCTTGCCCTCGATCCTAACGCCTATTGCTTCCGAAGTTTTTATCTGATGCACTGGAACTCCAGCATCGGTATATTGGCCTTCGAATATGTTGTGTTCGAAATCTGAAAAACTAGCTGAAACAGAAACCATTTTTAAGCTTGCTCCCTTTTTATTAATTAGACCAAGGCCGGCATACCAGCTTTCTCTTTCATAAAATGATTGTTCAGGACTCAATCCTCCTTTGCTTAGATTACTGATTCCCGCAACTACCATTATGTTTTTTACAGTTTCCAAATTGATGCTGTAAGAACTAATCCAACCCAAATTGGACATCCCGAAACCAGCTTCTACCCAGTAAACATTTCTAATTCCTAGATTTTTTGGGTTTTTAGGATCTACCACTGTTTGTGCTAAACCCTGCATACAGCCTATCACCATGAATAGAAATAGCACTGGCAATAATTTTAATTTCATAGAGCGATTATTTGGCTCCTAAATTAATGATAAATGATTGAGGCCTAATAATAATTTGAAGAAAAACTGAGGAATTTAAAAAAGACTGAAAGTGGCGAGCTTTTCAAAGAAGAGGGGTAACACTTGTGGCTTAAGGATAATGGTGAAAATTACCCCGAATAAAGCTCCATATAAATGTGCATCGTGATTGATATTATCAGCTGATTGCTTGCCTCTGTACCATGAATATATTAGAAAAAATGCACCAAGAATAAAGCCCGGAACACAAATAGCAAAATACAAGCAAATGGCAGAAAGTGGATCGAATAGAATACTACTAAAAACAACTGCTGCTACTCCACCCGATGCTCCTAATGAGTTAAAATATTCAGCGTTTCTGTGTTTGATATAACTCGGTATATCTGAAATGATGATTCCTAAAATATATAGAGCGATAAAAAGCAAACCGCCCAAGTCACCAAAAAACATGGAAAATATATATTCAACCTTTTCACCAAAAAAGTAGAGCGCTATCATATTAAAGAAAAGGTGCCAGCCATCCTTATGGATAAATCCTGAAGTGATAAATCTGTAATACGCTTTATGTTGATGGATGAAATAAGGATTGAACAACCATTTATGCATAATGGCAGGCTTGCTCCAAGCATAGTAGCTTGCAATCACAGTAAGGATTATAATAATCGTGGTGATGGAAATCTGCATTGTGGTTTATTTGTCGCGGGAGGCTAGGCGTTTCATCAGGTCAGTCAACTCCTCTTTGTATTGCAAGCGGCCCGGGAGCTGCTCCAAACCTAAGTATGCTCTATCATAATAAGTGTCCATCTTTTCAATGGCAAGTTCTCTTATACCAAGCTTATTATAGATTTCGGTAACAGCATTCACCTTTTCTATAGAATCAAAGTCCTTTGCATGCAACCAATATTCCAACTCACCATGCAATTCCCCTTTTGCTAATTCCTTAGCTTTGATAAGTAAATAGGTCTTCTTATTCGCTATGATATCTCCACCAACCTGCTTACCGAACTTACTTTGATCTGCATACACATCTAGTAGATCGTCCATCAGCTGGAAACCTAAACCCATATCCACTCCTATTTGATAAAGTGCATCGCAAACAGGATGTTTTTCGCCAGCAAGCATAGCACCTAAGCGCAAACTATAGCCAAGCAATACAGCAGTTTTCTGACGGATCATGTGGATATAATCCTCTTCTTGTACCTCCCGCTGTTCTTCGAAATTCATATCGAATTGCTGGCCTTCACATACTTCAACAGCCGTTTTATTAAACCATCTCAATACTTCTGGCAATAAGTTGGGATCTGCTTCTAAAAGCAAATCATAGGCTTTTACCATCATCACATCTCCTGACAAAATTGCCACACTCTCATTCCATTTCTGAAACACAGTAGGCTCGCCTCTTCGCAAAGGAGCCTTGTCCATGATGTCGTCGTGCAGTAAGGTGAAATTGTGAAATACCTCCACAGCAATAGCAGGTGCTAATACCCTCTCCCAATCGTCACGAAAAATCCGATACGACAGTAAAGTAAGCAAGGGCCTCATCCTTTTACCGCCCAATGCCATCGTGTATCTAATGGGTTCATAGAGTTCTACCGGGGATTGCCCAAAAGGCATTTTCGAAATTTCAGTATCTAGCCTTTGAAGGATTTCCTTGATTACGATAGGGTTGATCATTACGAAGAGAAATGGTTGAAAATTTTTGCTAAAATAGAGTTTTATTTTATTTGCGAACGAATTCTAGATCAATTGTGCGACGGTCAATATCGGTATTGATTACTCTTACCATTACTTGATCCCCAAGAGTAATAATTTTTTTGCCTTTACGACCTACCAATCGGTAATTTTTTTCGTCGAATTCATAAAAATCATCCTTCATCTCTGATACTCTCACCATTCCTTCACATTTGGTTTCTATCATCTCCACAAATACGCCCCATTCGGTAACACCCGTAACTACGCCATCATAATCTTTGTCCTCAGCCATAGACATAAATTCCACCTGCTTGTATTTAATGGACGCTCTTTCAGCATCTGCTGCGTTTTTCTCGCGCTCAGAAGAATGTTGGCATTTTACCTCATATTCATCTTTTTCGGCTTTGAATTTACCATCCAAATATTCCTGCAATAAGCGATGCACCATCACATCCGGATATCGACGGATAGGCGAAGTGAAGTGTGTATAATGTCTAAATGCTAAACCAAAATGACCTTTTGGGTCGGTCGTATATTTGGCTTTTGCCATGCTTCGAATAGCTAATTGCTCCAATACATTTTGCTCAGGCTTCCCTTCGATTTCAGCCATCAATTTATTAATGGATGAACTTACGCCACCTTCTTCCAGATCGAGCTGATGTCCAAATCGCTTGGCAAATATGGAGAATGAATCCAAACGCTCAGGATCGGGATTGTCATGCGTTCGATACACAAATGTGTTTTTCTCTTTGCCATTTTTGAGGAAATAGACATACTCAGCCACTTTCTTGTTGGCCAATAGCATAAATTCCTCAATCATTTTATGAGCGTCTTTTCGCACTTTTGGAAACATACCTAGCGGCTTGCCTTTTTCGTCCAGCTTGAATTTGACTTCCACCGTTTCAAAAGCTATTGCTCCTCTTTTGAATCGCTCAGCTTTCATTTTCTTGGCAATGTTATTCATCAAAATGATCTCTGCAGCAAATTCACCTTTACCCGTTTCTATTCGCTCTTGCGCATCCTCATAGGCAAATCGCATATCAGAATGAATAACGGTACGGCCAAACCACTCCTTATGCACTTTTCCATTTTCATCTAAATCGAAAACTGCTGAAAAAGTGAGTTTATCCTCATTGGGACGCAATGAGCACAAACCATTGGAAAGCTTCTCAGGAAGCATTGGGATGGTGCGATCAACGAGGTAAACTGATGTGGCTCTACGGAATGCTTCTTTGTCTAGGATAGTGCCGGGTAATACATAATGAGTCACGTCGGCAATGTGAACACCAATTCTCCATAATCCTCCATCGAGCTTCTCGATCGAAAGCGCATCATCAAAATCCTTTGCGTCTTCAGGGTCAATGGTGAATGTAGTAATGCCTCGGAAATCCCACCTTTTGGCAATTTCCTTTGGGTGAATTTCCTCTGGAATCTTTTCAGCCTCCCGCTCTACTACATCTGGAAAAGCAAATGGAAGTGCAAATTCAGCCATAATTGAGTGAATTTCTGCTTCATGCTCGCCGGCTTTGCCTAGTACATTGGTGACTTTGCCTTCCGGATTTTTCTCCCATTCAGGCCATTGAGTTATTTCCACCACTACTTTATCATTGTCCTCCGCATTGTTTATGTTTTTGGAACTGATATAAATATCGTGGTGCATTTTCTTGAAATCGGGCCGAACAAATGCCGTAGTCTTGGTGCGAATCATTCTGCCGACAAATTCCACTCTTTTGCGCTCGATTATTCTAGTTACTCTGCCTTCGAGCTTACCTTGTCTGTTGGAGCCAGTAATTTCTACTTCTACCAAATCATCATCAAGAGCTTGCAACATATCATCCTCCCGCACATATACGTCTTCCGTATCGGCTGGGTCTTCCGATATTACAAAGCCAAATCGAGGATTTACATAATCCACTCGGCCAACAAATACTTTAGCTTTTTCAGAAGATTTTATTCTCCCATTTCCAACTCGCGTAGCTTTGCCATCATCTACCAATTGATTTATCGCAGTATTTAAGGCTTGTTTTAAGCTATTTCCTTTTATATCAAGTTTTCGGTATATCTGTCCAGCTGTAAATGCTTTGGAGCGATGTCTTTTTAAAAATACTTCTAATCGACTGATTAGTTTTTGAAGTTCCGCATTATCGGAATTCTTGTTTTGTTTCTTCGCCATGGGCGTTCTATAAAAATGTTATTATGTAAAGATACCAAAAAGAAAATGGTTCGTTGTGATACCTAATATTATGTATTAATTAATCCCAATCACTGCAATTATTGCACCTCGATGATTTAATTTTGCCCAGCGACAAATTTGACTGTTTTGAAAAGGATTATTTTATTCATTGCTTTTGCTAGTTTGTTTATTGCTCCATTTTTGGTTTCTGCTCAAACGGAATCCGATGAGCGTGCTTTGTTGGATGTAGATGAGGGTATTGGTTTTTCTAAAGATGATATTTTCAAGCTGAATCTGCGCTTTCGGATGCAAAACCGAGTAGGCTTGTATAGCCGCGCAAGTGATGACTTGGGAATAGAGCGGGTGGAAGCTTTGGTTCGTCGCCTACGCTTGCGATTCGATGGATATGTACTTTCACCTAAAATCTCATACTATATCCAATTGTCCTTTTCTAAAGGTGACCAAGACTTAGAAAATGGAGTAGTGCCACAAACAGTTCGAGACGCAATCCTCTACTATACATTCAATAAGAATTTTTATATCGGTTTTGGACAAAGCAAATTGCCCGGTAATAGACAGCGAGTAATTTCGTCTGGCAATCAACAATTTGCTGAGCGATCATTTGCTAATGCAAGAATGACAATAGATCGTGATTTTGGTTTGTTTGCTTATTATACCTTAGAGCCAGCCGATAATTTTATAGTGAATTTGAAAGGTGCTTTGACCACAGGTGATGGCCGCAATGCTTCTATTGGGAACAATGGAATGGCCTACACTGGCAGAATTGAACTGTTACCATTTGGTAATTTTATGGACAATGGCGACTATTCTGAAGGTGATTTAAATTTTGAACCAAGCCCCAAATTATCCATTGCCCTAAGCAACAGTATCAACAAAAGAGCAATGCGCACTGGTGGGCAGGTAGGCCGAGAATTGTACACCGAAAGAGATATTGAAACACTCATTGTAGATGGCATATTCAAGTATGATGGTTGGGCGGCTTTTGGTGAATATTTTAAGAGAACCACACCAAATAATTCGCCGATTACAGACAATCTATCAGGAAATATTCGTCATGTTACGACCGGCCAAGCCTTCAATTTTCAAGGAAGTAGAATGCTTTCTAAAAAAACTGAATTGGCAATGCGATATACCTTTTTGGATACAGATGAGGAAATTTCTGCGCTTGAACCTGATAGGAAAACAGTTCTGCTAGGTGCCTCCAGATACCTAAATGGTCATAGAATCAAGCTGCAATCTTATATGGGATATGAGTGGTTTCCAGAAGAAATGATCACAAGCACGAACGATGATTTTTGGGTGCTTATGTTCCAAGTAGAATTTGGAATATAAATGAAAAAAGGTCGGCAAAACCGACCTTTAATTTCTTATTTCCTCCCGCACTTTTTTTATTCGGGCATTAATCTTACAATCATTCCTGGACCTTCTGTAGCCACATAAATATAGCCATCAGGTCCTTGTTCTACTGCTCTTACTCTACCAATTTGGTCAAGCAGCTTTTCTTCTTCAACAAAACTATTCCCATTTACAACCACTCTTGCCAAATAGCGAAATGATAGTGCTCCTACAAATAAATTGCCTTTCCAAGCTGGAAATTGATCGCCAGTATAATGAGCCATGCCGCAAGGAGCAATAGATGGAGTCCACTGGTGAACCGGCTGCTCCATTCCTTCTTTTTCTTGGTATTCAGTCAGTATAGTTCCGTTATAATTAATACCATAGGAAATTTCCGGCCAGCCATAATTTTTGCCTTTTTCTACAATATTAAGTTCGTCTCCACCACGTGGCCCATGCTCATGTGCCCAAATAGTGCCTGTGCTAGCGTCTCGAATCATTCCTTGCGGATTACGATGACCATAAGACCAAATTGATGGCATTGCCGCATCATTACCTACAAATGGATTGTCAGTTGGCACACGACCATCATCATGCAAGCGGTGTATTTTGCCACTATGATTACCTAGATTTTGTGCATTTTCCATTTGACCGCGCTCACCTACTGAGAAAAACATATAGCCATTGTCATCAAATACGATACGTGAGCCATAATGCTGACCTCTTGTAGAGTATGGAGTTGCTTGGAAAAGCTTCTCTTGATTAACAAATGCATTTCCTTGCAGCTTGGCTCGCATTATTGCTGTATTGGCTCCATCCCCATCAGGATTGGGCGAAGAGTAGGATATGTAAATCCAACCATTTTCCGCATAATTAGGATGCAGTTTTATATCAAGCAAGCCACCCTGACCACGTGCATACACCTCTGGTACACCGGATATACGATCTTCCGTAAGTTTACCATTTTGCACCACTCTGATTTCGCCCGATCTTTCGGTGAATAGCATTCTGCCATCTGGCAGCCAAGCCATTCCCCAAGGGTTTTTCAGGTCAGTAGCGATTGTATCTACTCTGAAAGATTGAGCTTCTACCTCCTTTTCAGTACTTGGAGGACCATTACTTATGGTGTCGGAACAAGCCATAATTACCGGAATAGCAATCAGTAAGAATAAAAGTAGTTTTTTATAATTCGGCATAATTGATTGTTTAAGAATTAGAACAAGACAAATCAAGGCGATTGTTAAACAACAATTTACTTAAAATAATCTGTAAATAGATTGTAATCAGCCGGCTATTATTTTTTGGAGTAATTAAACAGCTTTTCCTTTTCAGCTTTTGAGAGACTCTCATAGCCCGACTCTGAGATCTTATCGAGAATCGTATCAATCTCATCCTGCGTTACGGCCGATTTGGATTCCTTCTTCGGAGAGCTGGAAAATGGAGGATAATTCGTTCTGCTACGCTGATATTCCTTCTCATTGCTGCGGTAGCTTACCTTGATTTTATTCTTATTAAATAGTTTGCCAACGCCTTCAATAAATTGGGTAACCCATAAGCCCAAATCCATCCCATTTTGCAACCCTTTGATGTACAAGAATCCCATCAGTGCGCCACCAAGGTGTGCCAAATTTCCTCCCGCATTTCCTCCGATAGAGCCCAGCAAGGAGAAAAAGATATAAACGGCGACTATGTATTTTATTCTAACAGGGCCAAAAAATAAGAGGTGGATCGTATAGTTAGGCATTTGTGTAGAAATAGCTACTGCAACAGCATAAACCGCAGCCGAAGCTCCTACCATGCCTGGGAAAGTGCCTATTTTCTCAGAATAAAAAGGCACGAAATTATAGGCCAAAAGATAAATAACACCGCCGGCCAAAGCGCCCAGTACATATACAGAAATCACTCTATCACTGCCTAAAAACTCTACAAAAATTTTCCCAAACCAATAGAGAATAAGCATATTGAAAAGAATATGGAAGAAGCTGCTAAAGCTATGCATGAAAGCATAGGTAATGAGCGTCCAAGGTCTAAAGATGAATTCACTGAAGGCGGGAGGAATGGTAAACTGCTTTTCGATTACATTAAATACCTCTTCGAAACCCAGTAAAGTGGAGAAAACCAATAAAATCCCGGCAATAACAAATACCCCTATATTGATGACAATAAGCTGTATCAGACCATTGTTCGGTCTATTGAATGCATTTTTTAATTCGTCGAATATCCCGCCAGTCATTTAATAAAATTTAGTTCTATCTCTTCTCCACAATCTAATCATAATAAAGGCAATAAGCGCACCCGCCAAGTGAGCCAAATGGGCTACATTATCGCCAGGAGCTCTATTGAACTCTTGATATACTTCGTACAACAAATAAAACCCAACAAAGTATTTGGCCTTGATAGGGAATGGAAAAAATAGCAGAAAAAGTTCTGTATTTGGAAAAAGTAAAGCAAAGGCCATCAACACACCAAAAATAGCGCCTGAGGCTCCTACCATTGGAATGTTTGAATATCTATCGTAAACGGCAGATACGATTTCTTTGGTTTCATTTTTTAAGGCTTCGCTATCTGGGTTCTTTTCAAAATCATCTATTATTTCGTAAAAATTGCCATAAAAGCGGGTGGCATGAGAAGAAACAAACTCACTAAAATCATCTGGATTGGGATTGTACATATAGGTTTGTGCATCGTTGCGCATTCCTTGCATATCCAAATAATTAACACCAGCATAAACTACCCCTGCCCCAATACCTGTAACGAGATAAAAAATCAGAAAGCGATTGGATCCCCAAAATTGTTCTAGTAAAGGTCCAAATATGAAAAGGGCGAACATATTGCCAAACAAGTGACCGAGGCCACCATGTATAAACATGTATGTAAAAAACTGCCAAGGCTGAAATTCAGAAGAAATAGGATTACGCAATCCCGCTAGCATGGCTAAGTCGATACTAAAGAAGCCTTCGATCAAAAAGGCTGCAATGGTAATGAGGAGTAAGTTTTTAACAACGGGGGTTAAATTTCTAAACATGTTGTTTAATTAAATAAGCTTTGTAGCCTTTGAACATCTAAAAGTACGAAAGTACGTGCTCCTTCTGGTGAAAAATTGGGATTTTTACAGGCGAATAGTTTGTCTATCAATCCTCGCATCTCTTCTTGCGATAGAGCCTTTCCTTCCTTCCAAGTACTCCGCTTTGCTAGGGAACGAGCCAAATTCTCAGACTTATCCAACGACAAGTTGGCTTTGAATGATTTGAATTGCTCAATGAGGCCCTCGAAAATTTCCTTCGCACCAATACCCGACACATCGGATGGGGCGCCATGTATTTGCAGTGAATTTTTGCCAAAAACCTCAAATTCAAAGCCAAGCGCTTGTATTTCCTCCCGCATATTTTCTACCAAACCAAAGTCAGCAGGATTGAGCTCAATATGCTCTGGAAACAGAATTTGTTGAGAACTCCCATTCTTATTATCAAGAGCCGAGATATACTTTTCATATAGTATCCTTTCCATAGCAGCTTCTTGATTTATCATCATTAAGCCTGATTTTACTTGAGAAAGGATGTATTTGCGATGCAATTGCATCAATATTTCATTGCCAGTAATATTCTCATCTACTAATGCTAATTCATTTGCAGCACTTTCGAATGTGACTTCCTTTGTAGGTTGATCACTATATCTGTCGGCAGAAAAAGTATTCCCTATCTGTGTACCTTCAAACAGCTTTTTCCAATCTTGATTCCCAGAGGATGGAGTTTTATGAAAACCTCCTTCTTGCTTGCCAAAGCCAGAAGAAACTTCATGAGATGGATTAGCTTGAACTGGGCGTGCATCAGTCATTAATCTTCCAAAATTCACGTCCGAATCAAAGTCAATACTTGGGCTGATATTAAATTTGCCTAAAGCTTGACGGATGGCAGATTGAATTACTGCATACACTGAGCGCTCATCGTCAAATTTGATTTCCGTCTTGGTTGGATGCACATTGATATCGATATGCACAGGATCAATTTCTAAATTGAGCACATAGAAGGGAAATTGGTCGGCCGCAATCAGTCCATGGAAAGCATTCACCACAGAGTGATGCAAATAACTATTTTTTATAAATCGATTGTTAGCAAAAAAGAACTGTTCACCTCGTGATTTCTTAGCAAAAGCTGGCGTACCCACATAGCCAGTTACACGAAGAAGACTGGTTTCCTCTGAACAAGGCACCAATTGCTCACGATAGTTATTACCAAATAACCCAGTAATTCTATGGCTCAATTTGCCTGGCGAAAGTCGGTAGGTTTCCAAGTCATTTTGTAACAAAGCGAAGCCAATTTCCGGATAAGCCAATGCTACTCGCTGAAATTCATCTATGATATGCTTAGTTTCTACTGGATTGGATTTCAAGAAATTTCTACGAGCTGGAACATTGTAAAAGAGGTTTTTTACAGCTATGGAAGTGCCTTTCGGACAAGCTACCGCTTCATTAGTTTTCAGTTCACTCCCTTCTATTTCTATGAGTATGCCTGTTTCATCATCTTCTTGGCGAGTTTTCAATTCCACTTGAGCAACGGCAGCAATGGAGGCCATTGCCTCACCACGAAAGCCCATTGTACGAATTGTGAATAGGTCCGCCGCTTCTTTGATTTTGGAAGTAGCGTGGCGCTCAAAGCAAAGCCGTGCATCGGTTTCGCTCATACCGCTACCATTATCCATTACCTGGATTAAACTCTTACCTGCCTCTTTGATGATTACTTTTATTTCGCTTGCTCCTGCATCTACTGCATTTTCCATAAGTTCTTTCACTACAGAAGCAGGACGCTGCACTACCTCACCGGCAGCAATTTGATTAGCAATAGCATCAGGCAATAACCTGATTGAATCGGGCATATTAGGAACGTTTGAAAATATCTTTAACTCTATAAATTAGGTACGCCGGAAGAACTAAACCCAAAGCATAAAATGCTTGAGGGCCTATATAAATATAACCGAAAAGAAAGCCGAAAAACACCATAAATAGTAACATTCGAATCAATGTGGATGATAAATCCTCTCTACTGCGCTGGCGAGCAAATGCTCCTCTAAAATCAGATTCGTAATGGAAAATGCCTTGACTTCTATCAGATTCAATATTTCTTTTGATTCTGTTCGTTCTTTGCTCGATATCCTCCTTGATAGGGTCGTAATATCTTGGAGTAACGTTATATCGCTGGTATTTAGAGGTCGGAAATAAAGATGGCAGTTTCATATTTCAATAATTTTAGAATCGAAGCAGAACATAGATTAAAATTTCTTGTAATACCTTCGGCCAAAAGACATTAATTTTTTTAATGGCTCTTGATTTGTTAGTAAACAAAAACGAATTTTCAGTTGAAAATTTCAGATTTCAATAAGCTTAGGTAATTTCGGCTATGTCCTTCAAAACAAAGTTAACGCCTCCCAAGGCGGATACCAAAGGAAACGATTCGCATCTCAAAAAAGTTTTTGCTCTTGCAATCGCTAGTTTCCTCATTTTTTCATTTTCACATTTCGATTCAGGATATCCTCCCGCCTCAAAACTTAACAAGCAGCAATGGGTTGATAGCGTGTTCAATAGCCTTTCAGAAGATCAGCGATTGGGACAGCTATTTATGGTCGCTGCATATTCCAATAAAGATGAAACGCATTACAGAGAAATAGACAAACTGGTGCGCGAACAGCATATCGGAGGGCTTATTTTCTTTCAAGGTGGGCCGGGTCGGCAAGCTGTATTGACCAATCGATATCAAAAAGCAGCCAAAGTTCCATTGATTATTGGGATGGACTTGGAGTGGGGACTACAAATGCGCCTCGATAGTACTATCCAATATCCCAAAGCAATGACGCTCGGGGCAATCACGGAAAACAGCTATATCTATGAAATGGGAAAAGAAATTGCACGCCAATGCAAAGAACTGGGTGTGCATATCAATTTCGCTCCTGTGGTAGATGTCAATAGCAATCCGCAAAACCCTGTAATCGGTTATCGATCATTTGGAGAAGATAAAATCAATGTAACGCAAAAAGGGATCGCCTATATGAAAGGCATGCAAGACAATGGCGTGTTGGCTAGTGCCAAGCACTTTCCAGGCCATGGCGATACGGATTCTGATTCGCATTACACCTTACCGGTAATTAAGCATTCACGCGAGCGATTAGATACTTTAGAGCTTTACCCTTTCCGCGAAATGATTAAAGCGGGTGTCAAAAGTATAATGGTTGCTCATTTGGCAGTTCCAGCATTGGACAATCGAGAAAATATGCCAACCACCCTCTCGTACAATGTGGTGACAAAGCTCTTGAAAGAAGAAATGGGCTTTGAAGGATTGATTTTTACGGATGCACTCAATATGAAAGGCGTGGCAGATTTCTATAAGCCTGGCGAAGTGGATTTAATGGCCCTAAAAGCTGGAAATGATGTATTGTTATTTGCCCAAGATGTGCCTGAAGGACTAAGATTGATTAAAGCTGCACTAGCCAATGGCGAACTAAAGCGGGAGGATATTTACAAAAGCGTGAAAAAAATCTTAGCCGCTAAGTATGATGTCGGTTTGGCAAATTACAAGCCGCTAAAAGTCCAAGGAATTGTAAAGCGAATAAATACTCCTGAGGCTGAAATTCTTAAAAAGAAGCTTTTAGAAAAGTCTGTAACAATAATTGAAAATCAAGAAGAAATTTTGCCTTTCAACAATCTTGAAAGATATGCTTTTGCTTCTCTTACTATTGGTCTTGGCAAAGGCAATACCTTCCAAAACTATCTAGGCAAGTATGCTCCATTTACGCATCATCAACTTGATAGCTGGGGCAATTCCCAAGCGGAATTAACTCAAATGATGAATAAACTGAAAAACTACAATATGGTGGTGGTTGGTTTGCACGGCGTTACAAATTCCTCCAAAAATAATCACGGCATTTCTTCTGCCGAGATTGCAATGCTTCGAGAATTACAGAAAACCACCAAAGTAGTTGCCGTAGTTTTTGGAAATCCATACAGCATCAGATACACACTTGGAATTGAGCATTTGGTGTGTGCGTATGAGGACAATGAAACCTCCCGCCAATTAGCTCCTCAAATATTGTTTGGAGCTATGCCGGCTTATGGCAAATTGCCAGTGAGCCCTAGTCCAGTTTATCCTGTTGGTTGGGGGTTTGAAACAGCTTTTTTAGGCCGTCTGTTCTATACCTTACCCGAAGAAGCTGGCATGGATAGTAATACTTTGAATAAAATAGATGAAATAGTAAAGGAAGCTATTCGAGATAGAGCCACTCCTGGAGCGCAGGTGCTTGTTGCCAGAAAAGGCGCTGTGGTATACTCTAAGAATTTTGGGTATACCGACTACGAAAAAAAAAGAGAAGTTACTGACGAGACTATTTATGATGTAGCTTCACTCACTAAGGTCTTAGGAACACTGCAAGGAATTATGTTCTTGCATGAGCGAGGGCTTGTTTCATTAGATGGTCGAATTCAAGATTATCTGCCTGAGCTGCGCACAAGTAATAAAGGCGGATTGATCGTAAAAGATGTGCTTACTCATCAAGCTGGACTAATTCCATATATCCCGCATTGGACAAAAACAGTAGACAAATCCATCCCACTGCAAGAGTTTTATAGCAGCCTTTCAACGCCTAAATTCAATTATCAAATATCAGAAAGTCTTTTTGCGTCAACTACATTGAAGGACTCTGTCTGGCAATGGACTATCGATTCTGAGTTGCTTTCAAGAAACCTACGCCGAGGGTCTCATTTTGTTTATCGCTACAGTGACATCGGTTTTTACTTGATGCATGCCGTGCTGGAAAGACTTACCAACCAGCCAATGGATGATTTTTTGAATAATGTGTTTTATAGCCGATTAGGACTTACTACACTCACATTTCATCCCTTAGCTAAGTTTCCAAAAGAACAAATTGCTCCCACTGAGAATGATAAATACTTTCGTAATCAGTTAGTTTGGGGCACCGTCCACGATCAAGGTGCTGCAATGTATGGAGGTGTTGCCGGCCATGCAGGTATTTTCTCCAATGCCAATGATGTGGCCATCATTATGCAAATGAATCTTCAAAGCGGATTTTATGGAGGCCAAACCTACCTTCTTCCAGAAACCATTCAAACTTTCACTTCTAGATTGCCTGGTGATAATCGTAGAGGTCTAGGCTGGGACAAACCAGTTATCAAAGGTGATGGTGGCCCGACTTCCAACAAAGTTTCACAAAAAACTTTTGGTCATACAGGGTTTACAGGAACAGCGGCTTGGGTAGACCCAGAAAGCGATTTAGTTTACATATTCCTCTCAAATAGGGTGCATCCTATTGCTGAAAATAATAAATTAATTACATCTGATGTTCGCACCAAAATTCAGGATGCGCTGTATGAATCGATAGATTCCTATGAAAAATCCGCTCAGAGTACACAGCGCTGAAACCTTTTTTAGGGAAAATTCATTTACACTACAATGGTTTTGAAAATCCTCGAAACTATTGCAACAAACAAAACCATGAAAATAGGAATCGTCTGTTATCCTACCTTTGGCGGTAGTGGCGTTGTGGCTACAGAATTAGGAAAAGCCCTTGCCAAAAAAGGTCACAAAATTCATTTCATTACTTATTCGCAGCCTACTCGCCTCGATTTTTTCAATGAAAATTTATTCTACCATGAGGTAGATATCAGTCCTTATCCTCTCTTCCAATATCCCCCTTACGAATCAGCACTTGCCAGTAAAATGGTAGATGTGGTAAAATACGAAAAGCTTGATTTACTGCATGTTCATTACGCAATTCCACATGCAGCAGCAGCCTATATGGCCAAAATGATTTTGCATTCGGAGGGCATCGAAATCCCATTTATTACTACTTTGCATGGTACAGACATCACATTAGTTGGAAAGGACAAATCATACGAGCCTGTTGTAGCATTTAGTATCAACAAATCCGATGGAGTTACCGCCGTGTCTTATGATCTGAGAAAAGACACTTACGAGCATTTCAAAATAGAAAAATCGATTGAGGTAATTCCCAATTTTATAGACCTCGAGAAATTTAAAAAGCAGAAAAAAGATCATTTCAAAAAAGCTATTTGTCCCAACGACGAAAAATTGATTGTCCATACTTCCAATTTTCGCAAAGTAAAGCGGGTGGAAGATGTTGTAAAAACCTTCAAAGGAATATTAGATGCTATTCCAGCGAAACTCCTATTGGTTGGCGATGGTCCTGAAAGAACTAAAATCGAAGCCCTTTGCAGAGAGATTGGTGCAAGTGATGATGTACGCTTTTTAGGCAAACTGGAGTCTGTGGAAGAAGTGTTGTCTGTTGCAGACTTATTCCTAATGCCATCTGAAAAGGAGAGTTTTGGATTGGCCGCACTTGAAGCAATGGCTTGTGAAGTTCCTGTAGTTTCAACCAACGCAGGTGGCATCCCGGAATTGAATGTGGATGGAGTAACAGGATTTGCTTGTAATATTGGTGACGTTAATGATATGATTAAGAAATCCTTATATATATTGAAGGATGAAAATCTCCAAACATTCAAGAATGCCGCATTGAGTCGCGCAAAGGAGTTTGATAGTGAAAAAATTGTCCCTCAGTATGAAGATTTCTACATTAGAGTTTTAGAAGAAGCCAAAAAACCAATAATGTAGCCGAAATTTCAATAAAATAGGTTTTTTGTCGTTTATATCCTAAATTTGTAGAATAAGTAAAACAATGGAAGTAAGTTACCACAAAGAAATAAAGCCAAGACCAAAAGGCACCAAAAAGCTTTTCAACAATCCCATATTAGAAAAGCTTTCTAGAACCAATATTGCTGTACCACTTACACTTTACGCAATTATCAGCATCGCATTCATGTATTACGGTATAGCAGAGATAGGTATGAGTATTAGCTCAACTGTGGGACTGTTTTTTGTAGGGTTAATCTCATTTACTCTGGCAGAGTATCTTATGCACAGATACTTATATCACCATGAGCCAACTACTGAAAAAGGTAAAAAATTCATCTATACAGTGCATGGTGTACATCATGAATTCCCAAAAGATAAAGACAGATTAGCGATGCCTCCCTTATTAGCTGTTATTCTGATTACCATTCTGTACTTTGTATTTGAGTTCTTTATGGGTGCCAATGTATTTGCATTCTTACCAGGCTTTATCACAGGGTACTCTTTGTACTTATTTGTACATTATGCGGTACATGCTTATCAGCCGCCAAAAAACTTCCTGAAAGTACTTTGGGTAAATCATGGTATTCATCACTACAAAGAGCCTGACAGAGCCTACGGCGTATCTTCTCCGCTTTGGGATGTAATATTCAGAACTTTACCACATTCCAAAAAATAAAACATCAAGCCGGTTTTTGCCGGCTTTTTTATTATGATCAAATCCATAAGCATTATTGGTTGCGGTTGGCTAGGTTGGCCAATGGCTCAAACGCTAATCACTGAAGGTTTCTCGGTAAAAGGTAGCACTACCTCTACAGAGAAATTGTCAAAATTACAGCAGGATGGAATCGAGGCATATTGCCTCAATTTTCCTACAAATGATCATATATCTGCAAATAAATTACTGGATGCAGACCTGCTTTTTATCAATATACCACCTTCTGGAAGTGGCCAAAGAGAAGATTACCCAAAGGCAATTGCCAACCTAATGTCCTTTGTAAAGCCCCATCAAAAAATCATTTTTATTAGTTCTACTTCTATTTACCCTAACCTCAATAGACTAGTTACCGAAGATGATGTGGATACTTCATCATTCGGAAAAGATGAAATAGGCGAAGCTGAGCTAGAAGTTCTCAAAAGGCATCAATCTACAAGTACTATCCTCCGCTGTAGTGGACTAATGGGTAAGAGTCGGATTCCCGGGAAATACTTTGCTGGGAAAAAAGGATTAGATAATGGGCATATTCTACTGAATTTGGTTCACTTATCTGATATAATTGGTGTTGTAAAGGAAATTATCAAGCAAGATGCATTTGGCCATATTTGGAATCTCACAGCTCCAATTCCAAGAAGGCGGGAGGAAATTTATAAGCGTAATGCTGCAAAATTTGGGTTTGCACCTTCTGAGTTTGCTGAGCCAAACCTCCAATTACCTTTCAAAGTAATTAGCCCAAACAAGTTAATTTCCGAGCTCAATTACACTTTCAACTATCCGGATATTTTAGATTTCGAATACGATAAACCGCTATCAAATTGATCTTATAATTGATTCAATCAAAGGTTTGGGCTTTAGTAAGAGTTGATTCTTAGTCAAAAATTGTAAATTGGAAGCCAATAAAACCAAATTACAATCCATGAAATCAATCATCTTATTTATTTGTATCGCACTCACAATATCAGCATGTCAAAATCCTCCCGCTGAAGAAACTATCGAAGTTAGCTCTATCAATAAGCAAGCATTAGCAGATTCGGTAAAACAAGAATTTCTGCATGCTTGGAATGGCTACAAAACTCACGCTTGGGGCTACGACGCGCTAAAGCCTCTTTCCAAAACTGGTCGTAATTGGTACGACGAGAGTTTACTGATGACTCCGATTGACGCTTTTTCTACTATGAAATTGATGGGACTTGAAGCGGAGGCCGAAGAAGCCAAAACACTGATTTTCGCTGAACTTGATTTTAACAAAGACTTTTATGTTCAAACCTTCGAAGTGACCATTCGGTTGCTGGGTGGTCTTATTTCAGCTTATCAATTAGATGGCCATCCTGAGTTTTTGCGTTTGGCCAAAGACCTTGGCGACAGGTTGATGCCTGGCTTCGAAACCGCCACGGGAATGCCTTATGTGAGAGTCCATTTACAAAATGGCGAAAAGAGAGAACAAATAAATAACCCTGCGGAGATTGGTACTTTGCTTTTGGAATTTGGCCAATTGAGTAAACTTACGGGTGATGCTAAATATTATGACGCAGCCAAAAAGGCAATTACAGAAGTGTATAATCGTCGTTCGGATATTGGCTTGGTGGGAACCACCATTGATGTTGAAAGTGGCGAATGGGAAAACACTTCAAGTCATATCAGCGGAAGGATAGACTCCTACTATGAGTACTTCTACAAAGGCTGGTTGCTTTTTGGTGATGAAGATTTGAAGAAAATGTGGGATGAGAGTATTCCGGCAGTGAATCAATATCTATGGGACGATACAGAAAATGGTGCTTGGTATGGCTATGCAGATATGTACACTGGTGAGCGAACTGCGACCAACTTTGGTGCGCTCGATGCTTTTATGCCGGGCCTATTAGCGCTCAGTGGAGATTTGGAAAGAGCTAAGGAACTACAAGAAAGCTGTTTTGCCATGTGGACAATGCACGGCATAGAACCTGAATCGCTCGATTATTCTACCATGGAAGTGAATAGCCCAGGCTATGTATTGCGACCAGAAAATATTGAATCTGCCTTTTATCTATACCGATTTACAAAAGATGAAAAATACCTTGAAATGGGTAGAGAGATGTTTCAGTCTTTGGTAACTCATTGTCGTACAGACGACGCTTATGCTGCGCTGCAAAGCGTAATCACTAAAGAAAAAAGGGATGATATGGAAAGCTTTTTCTTAGCTGAAACACTGAAATATGCTTACTTATTATTTGCTGACGAAAGTACCCTGTCCTTAGAAGAATTTGTTTTTAATACCGAAGCTCATCCATTTCGGATAATAAGGCAAGAAAATTGATAATCGGAATTCGAACAGAAACGAAAGAAATTCGTTTTATCTCCGACAACAACCAATTATCAAGATTATGAGAAAGATTTTATTTATGGCGGCAATAGGACTACTGTTTTTGGTAACCAATGCCGAAGCACAAACCTTTGCGGGTGTGGATAGAAGTCCATTAGACTTTGCCTATTACCCAAACAACCTTCCTCAATTAAACTTGCGGAATGATTATCAAGAGCCAATAGCGAGACTGATTTACAGTCGTCCCGCTAAAAATGGTCGCGAGATTTTCGGTACCAACTTGGCTGAATACGGTAAGGTTTGGAGATTAGGTGCAAATGAAAATACCGAACTTACTCTCTACAAAAATGCAACTATTGGTGGTGTGGACATCCCGGCAGGGACATATTCTATAGCTGCAATTCCAAGTGAAAATAATTGGGTAATTATCATCAATAAAGCATTACACAATTGGGGTGCTTATAGATACAATGAAGAAGCTGATGTAGTAAGAGTAGAAGTTGCTCTAGAATCAAATGAAGAAGTGGTTGAGAACTTCTCAGCTATGTTTACAGGCGAAGGAGATTCGGCTACATTGCATTTTGCTTGGGATAAAGTAAAAGCAAGCCTGCCTATACAGTTCAAATAAAAGATAATTCTTTCAAGAATTTTAAAGCCCAAGTTTGCAAAGACTTGGGCTTTTCTATTATTCAGTCACCACACTCATTACATTCAAGGCTATTTCATCATTCTCATTTAAGAATGAATACATTTTTCCATTTCTGATAAACAGAAATTCCATTGGGAAATCATCAGGTAAATCGCCAATATCTTGAAGGTGGTTCAGGTCTTGATCGAAGATAGAAAGGAAACTACGGCGCTTTTTCTGATCACCCTCCAGACCGTTCGACATGTGGGAAATACGATAGAATAACTTGGTCACATCGTCAAAATAAAACTGACCGAATGTGATTTGATCACCCAGTAGCAGGATCAGTTCTCTTGGGTCACCTTCCATTACATCGGAAGTGTGTTTTGGCTCTTTTTGATTTGGGAAAAGTGAGCTATTTAAAACTTTATGATTTCTTTCACCAGTTTCCAAATCAAAGACTACAATTTCATTATAAGCATTGCAACTTAATATTGCCTTTTTATTAACAACACTTACTTGGAAGCCCGCACGAACTGGCAGCTTCGAGCCTTGAAGCATTATACTAAAACTTAATTCTGATGCTTTATCAAATTCAGGAGTTAGTTCTTTTTTGACTTTTTGGTTTTCAAAATCCAAGAATAATATTCCTTTATATAAATTATCGACAGAAAAAGTCGTAATAAATTGCTGGTTCTGAAATCCTCCATTTGGCATTACCCTTTCATTCACACGAATTGAATCCCCGGCATAACTTAGAAATTCATCCATTTCAATCTTATTTATTAACTCGCCATTGAGATTATACTTTCCAAAAAAATTGATGTCGAAGATGTAAATTTCCTCCTCACTAAGCATCTGGAATCCTGTAATAAATCTCCCTACAGCATTCGGCCCATCGTTTTCGAAAGGGTATTTCGCAACGAATTCTTCATTCTCAATATCCAAAACTTCAATACTATAATTCTTGAGATTGAAATTGTAGAGTTTATCTGTGCTCGGCAAATAGTCAGAAGTGCTTAAAGCATTATTAACAAACAGCAATTCACCTTTTGAGTCTATTCTCACGGTGTCTTCAAATACTATTCGATAATTAGTCTGTTCTTGGCTGCTTTGTTCTTCATTTTGACTACAAGAGAACACAAGTAAAATGGCAATTGGAGTTATAAGGAAATGTCTCATTGCTAGTAGTTTATTGTTTGGACGAAGGTAATTAATAACGGAAAAATTAGAAATATATTAGACCAATACAGATGTTCTATAGACAAAAATTTCAACTCAATAGGTAAGAAAGCGGGAGGATAAAATCTTTAAGGCCTCCAAATAGCGGAAACCATTCTATCCTTGCCATTAATATCCTGATGCAATTCTACCTTTGTAAGGGCATTTTCCAAAAAGCATTCTTTTACCTCCTCACCAAAATCATCATGAATTTCAACATAAATTCTACCTCCTGCTGTCATAATATCAGGTGCGAGTTCAGCTATTCTTTGGTAGAATATTAGCGGCTCATCTACAAACAAAGCCAAATGCGGCTCATGCTTGGTCACATTATCTTGCAGCTGTTCTAGATTATTTTGAGGAATATAAGGTGGGTTGCTTACTAATATCTGATAGGGATCAAACTTTGGTGTTTTATCCAAAAAGTCCAGCAAGTCGAATTTTACAGAAGCTCCGAGCATTTCATTGTTTAGCTTGGCTACTTGTAATGTTGCCTCACTCACATCAATGGCAAAAACCTTTGCTTCAGGCAGCTCCAAGCCTAGTGAAATAGCGATACAGCCTGTTCCTGTACCTACATCCAGTATTTTGCCTGCGAAGTCTATACCCTCCCGCTTCACAATCATATTTACTAGCTCTTCCGTTTCAGGTCTTGGGATAAGGGTGCTGGTATTTACTTTAAATTCTCTTCCATAAAACCACGATTTTCCAATCACATATTGTACAGGTTCACCGGTTTCCAATCGCTTCAACATCCTATCAAATTCTTCAAAATCAATGTGACCTATTTGTCTATTGGCCAAAACCTGCGACTGAGTGAGCCCGAAATACTGCTCAATAAATAGAAAAGCAATACTTGCTGCTTCATTTGCATCATATCGAGCCAAAACGCTCTGCTTGATGGTTTGAAAGATTTCTTGTGAACTTGCTGACATTTATCCTCAAAAATAGAAAATTGTAGCAGAAAAATTCCTGCATTGTATATTGCGACTGTGAATGAAGTGAATCCTCTAATGATGCAACGCGCCATGCAATTGGCAATGAATGGTTTGGGCAAAGTGAGTCCAAATCCATTGGTGGGCTGTGTAATTGAGCATAAAGGAAAAATCATTGGCGAAGGTTGGCATCAGCAATATGGCGGGCCCCATGCCGAAGTAAATGCGCTGCGGGATGTAAAAGATGAAAGTCTGCTTTCAGAGAGTACTTTGTATGTGAACTTAGAACCTTGCTCACACTATGGCAAAACTCCCCCTTGCGCCGATTTGATTATTGAAAAGAAAGTCGGTAGAGTGGTAGTTTCCAATAGCGACCCAAACCCCAAAGTGGCTGGCCGTGGCATCCAAAAACTGCGGGAGGCTGGCATCGAAGTGATCGAAGATATTTTGTTTGTAGAAGGGCAAAGTTTAAATCGTCGATTTTTCACCCAAATGGAGCGAAAAAGGCCATACATTATCTTAAAATGGGCGCAAACTGCTGATGGATTTATTGCTCGGCCAGACGGATCATCCAAATGGATAAGTAATGAAATATCGCGCTCGCTTGTGCACAAATGGCGTACGGAGGAAGATGCGGTTTTGGTAGGAACTCAAACTGCTCTATTGGACAATCCACGATTGACCGTAAGAGAATGGCAAGGCCGAAATCCCAAAAGAATTGTAATAGACAGGAATTTGCGCTTACCTGCTGATCTACATTTGTTCGACCAATCAGTGGAAACGCTTGTTTACACATTGCGAGATAAGCCATCAACTGAAAATTGCCAATTCATAAAGCTACAGGAGCCATTCGAAATTGAAGCTATTTTGGAAGATTTGCTAAGTAGAAATATCCAGTCAATAATCATAGAAGGAGGAACTGCCACTTTGAATCAATTTATCGCCAAAGGATTGTGGGATGAGGCGCGAGTTTTCACCGCCGGTCATACTTTCAAAGCTGGAATTGCTAGCTCTCAATTGCCAGTTCATTTAATAAAAGATACTATGCAAATCGAAAACGATACGCTAGACTTTTATGTTAACACAAACGAATAATAGAGAACGATTATAAAATCAAGCCATATATATGTCTGAAACACTTATTTTACCTGAAAGCAAAGAAAAAGAAGCTATATACCAAGCCATCCTCCCGCAAATTGAAGCATTGCTATTTGGCGAAGAAGATGAATATGCGAATATGGCCAATATGGCTGCGGCACTCAAAGAGGCCTTCAATTTCTTTTGGGTAGGCTTTTATATTGTGAAAAAGGATCAATTGGTATTGGGTCCATTTCAAGGTCCAATTGCTTGCACAAGAATCAATTTAGGCAAGGGCGTTTGCGGCACTTCATGGCAAAAGAAGCAAACCCTAATTGTGGAAGACGTTGATGCATTTCCAGGTCATATTGCTTGCAATTCTGCCTCAAAATCTGAAATAGTGGTTCCCGGTATTCAGGGCAATGAAGTGAAGTTTGTGCTGGATGTCGATAGCGATCAGCTGAACGATTTTGATAATATTGATCAGCAGTATCTAGAGCAATTGGTGCAGCTACTTTTGAAATAGTATCTTTGCTAGCATAGAAAATTGATTCTTTAATATGTTAAAATGTTGAATTTAAATAACTTATAATCCGCATGCTCGTGCTTACTAAAGATATAGGGCTGTTCTAATACAAAGAGTTGCTTATTTGTTTCAACGTGTCATTTAAATCCAAAGTAATCCGGAAATTCTTTTTTTTCTTTTTGTCATTGCCACAAAAAAGAAACAAAAAAGTCTAGACAAAAAGAAGCTTCCACGCTATGGGCCAACGCTGGCCCGCCTTTTTGTCCTCCCACCCGCAAACAGCCATTTCTTATTATTATTTTCTTTTTCTTCTTACTTCATTCTAGGAGATTTTCCCGTTAAGAAATATGTGTAATAAATAGGCTTTCTAGAGCCAAAGACTGTTTGAGTGCAGCGTTTTCTTTGGGTCGCCTATTTATGGAACATATTTTAGGGAAAAGAAGGTAAAATAACAGTTTAGATTTAAATTCTAATATTAGGGATTGCAATTCTTTTCAATACAAATAGTTGTTTATAATTCTCACTAAGTGATTGATTTTCATGAATTAAAACAAATAAGCTGCGATGCGCCTGTGGTTAGATATTCGTTAATAAATTTAGGTTTGAATTATGCTTTCAACCTAGCAATTGGAGTTACACCTGCTTTGGTTTTTTGTTCTTTATCTACCAGTATTTCCGTACCGAGCGGGAGGTATAGATCCACCCTAGATCCGAATTTGATAAAGCCAAACTCAGCTCCTTGATCTACGGCTTGATTTGGCTTTACATACCAACAAATACGGCGAGCCATTGCTCCTGCCACTTGTCGGATCAAAATTTCAACACCATTGGAGAGTTTGTAAACCAGCGTTGTGCGTTCGTTTTCAGTACTCGACTTGGGATGCCAAGCAACTAAGTATTTACCGGGATGATATTTGAAATAACTAATAATACCTGCCACAGGATTGCGATTGACATGCACGTTGATCGGTGACATAAAAATGGAAACTTGAATTCGCTTTTCTTTCAGGTATTCCTGTTCAACGGTTTCTTCAATCACTACCACTTTGCCATCAGCAGGTGCCAGCACTAAACTTGGATCCTTAGTAACTTTTACTTTTGGATGCCTGAAAAATTGTAAGACTACCAAAAACAAAATAAGACTAACAACTACAAAGCCTTGGCGAATAATCACTTGATCGGGAATAAGTCTTGAAAGTGCCAAATTGAGCACAAACAAAACTCCAAAAGTGAGAAACAACGAGGCGGTACCTTCTTTATGAATAGTCATATTAATTAACATTGAGGGCACAAAGATAACGGATTGATAGGAATATCATCCAATACTGCTTTGCCCTCGATTTTGGGAGTAGTTAAGGTCTGATGGGCGACTGTCTTTCAGTAGGCGTTCTCACGGTTAGAAAAGGAACTTCTTCCATTGCGTGGCAAGCATTGCAATTAACTGTCACCATCTCAAAAGTCTTAATAAATTCAGTAGTATCCTTCGATGCAATTGCCTTTTCCATTTCAGGAAGAATACTGTCTACAAAATTCTTTCCTGATGCTTCATGCCCTGGTCTGCGTACATAGCCTTGCTCCAATACTTCATAAATATGCTCTACTTGGTAATCAGCATATTCCCAATTCATATCTTTGCCAGCCCAGTAAAGCTCTTGATATCTATAACCAACTTCCCTCATAGTACGGCTGAAACCTTGCAATTGATGGGTAATTTCTTCGAATTTCTCCGTTGGCGTTCCTTTTAGCCAACCTGCTTCTCCTACCGCTTCAGTGTTCTCTTCAGGTGCGCATGCATTAATCATTGCAAATGCAGAAACAAGTAAAGTAGACTTTAAAATATATTTCATATCAATTTATTTTTGATTCACAAAAGAACTAAGCTAAGGTAGAATTAGAAAAGAATCATTCAATTTTCTTCGAATGGATTTATTTTTAAGATTTACTCTACATAAACTTAACATTGATAAAAGCATATTTAAATAAAAATGTTAGCTTAAACCTCCCAAAAGTAAAACATGGACAGACAAACCTTTTTGAAAATAAGTGGAATGGTGGCGGGAGGTACAATTTTAGGCTTCCCAACTTTCTCCAAATCTCAAAGAAACTCCTTTACTTCTTTGAGACCTCCATTGGCTGATAGAAATTTCACTAGCCAAGCTGTAGAGGAAACTATAAAGCGAGTAAAAAGCGAAATTAAGAATGAGGAATTGGCATGGCTATTCGAAAATTGCTTTCCAAATACACTCGACACGACTGTAAATTTTAGTATCAAAAATGGACGCCCGGATACATTTGTCATCACGGGCGATATAGAGGCAATGTGGCTCAGAGACTCTACAGCACAAGTGTGGCCTTACCTCCCGCTTTGTACCAATGACGATCAATTATCGCAACTAATTGCTGGCGTAATCAATAGACAGACACAATGTATTTTGATCGATCCTTATGCCAATGCCTTTAACGACGGCCCCGGCGAAAGCGAATGGATGAACGATCTAACCGAAATGAAACCCGAATTGCATGAGCGAAAATGGGAAGTAGATTCATTGTGCTATCCTATTCGGCTGGCTTATAACTACTGGAAAACGACCAAAGAGGAATCATGTTTCGATCAAGATTGGCTTGCCGCTATGCGTTTGGTCGTACAAACTTTCAGGCAGCAGCAGCGCAAAGAAAATAAAGGTCCTTATAAATTCCAGCGGGTTACAGGCTGGCAAACCGACACAGTAGCTGGAGCAGGCTATGGAAATCCCATCCGCCCTATTGGTCTGATTTGTTCCATATTCCGACCTTCTGATGATGCTACGATTTATCCATTTCTGATTCCGTCAAATTTCTTTGCAGTACTTTCGCTTAGGCAACTAGCCGAAATGGCCACTAATATTCATAGCGATTCTGCTCTTGCAATGGATGCATTAGCATTGAGCGATGAGGTTGAGAAAGCCTTAGGCCAATACGCTATTGTGAATCACCCGATATACGGCCCTGTATACGCCTATGAAGTGGATGGTTTTGGCAACCATTTATTTATGGATGATGCCAATGTGCCAAGTTTATTAGCCATGCCCTACTTAGGCTTGATTGATAGGGATGATGAAGTTTATCAGAACACAAGAAAGCTTGTATTAAGCAATTCCAATCCATACTTCTTCAAAGGAAAAGCTGCTGAAGGAATTGGCGGGCCACATGTAGGTCTGGATATGATTTGGCCGATGAGTATTATTATGAGAGCCTTTACTACCGAGAATAAGGAAGAGATTGCCAATTGTATAGAAACTTTGAGGCAAACACATGGTGACACTGGATTTATGCATGAATCCTTTCATAAGGATAATCCGGAAAATTTCACTCGAAAATGGTTTGCATGGGCAAATACACTGTTTGGTGAATTGATTATAGATACTTTGAATAAATACCCAGAAATCGTAAAAGGATGAGTCAAGAGCCAAACTACCGCGGCCCTATTACGGCCATTACTACACTTTTTTTCATGTGGGGTTTCATCACATGCCTTAACGACATCCTTATTCCATATCTGAAAGGAGTATTTGAGTTAAGTTACTTTCAAGCCAATTTAGTGCAGTTTGCCTTTTTTGGTGCTTACTTTATTGGCTCTCTTATTTACTATTTCATCTCGATTAAAAGTGGAGATCCGATTGGTAAACTGGGCTATAAAAAGAGCTTAGTTTTAGGACTTGCTTTGGCAGCAATAGGCTGTTTACTTTTTGTGCCCGCCGCTCAGCTTTTGCAATATGGCTTTTTCTTGGCTGCGTTATTCTGTTTAGGTTTGGGCCTTACCATTCTACAAATCGCAGCAAACCCGTATGTTGCTTTGCTTGGGAAACCAGAAACAGCATCTAGCCGACTCAATTTGGCTCAAGCTTTTAATTCCTTTGGCACTACCATCGCTCCTGTAATTGGTGGTTACTTTATTTTCGAATATTTTTTCAATGAAAGTGCTGGTGCCGATGCGGTGAGAGTTCCTTATATCATATTAGCAGCAGGCTTTTTCATTTTAGCTTTTGTTATCTCCAAAGCCAATTTGCCTGCAATTCCACAAACAGAAGTAAGCAATGTGAAAGGCAGTGCATTGGCACACAAAAACTTGAGAATGGGTATGATTGCCATTTTCTGCTATGTTGGTGCTGAAGTAGCTATTGGCTCCAACTTGGTTTCCTTCCTTGCCGAGCCGAGTATCGCTGGCTTCAATGAACAATTGGCAAGTAGATATTTGGCCCTCTATTGGGGTGGAGCTATGACTGGCAGATTTGTAGGTGCTCTATATTTGGGCAATGGAAAATTAGGCGGTAAGCTCGGTGGTGCCATTGGTCTATTTGCGCTAGCCTTTATTTTCACGATGCTCATTACTGGCTTTGGATTCTTTGAAATACTACCCTTTGCCGGATTGATGTTGGCAAATTTTGTGGTATTTATTATAGGAAAATCCTTAACCTCCCGCACATTAGCCTTATTTGCATTAGCTTCAGCAGTACTACTTCTAACAGGGTCATTTAGCGAAGGCATGCTTGCTATGTGGGCGATTATCGGAGTTGGCCTTTTCAACTCCATCATGTGGTCAAATATCTTTACTTTATCTATTGCCGGTCTAAAAGAAAAATCATCCCAAGGCTCATCTCTTTTGGTAATGATGATATTAGGTGGCGCATTGATTCCTCCTATCCAAGGCTTGGTTGCCGACCAAATAGGAATTCAATTGTCGTTTTTAGTACCTGTAATTTGTTATGTGTATCTTTTCTATTTTGGAGCCCAATTAGGAAAAACCAAAATATAAATTAATCTGATTCAGTCATGAAAGAAATAGCTATTGGAGTAGATATAGGGGGCACTTTTACCAAATTCGGGTTAGTAGATCGGGAAGGAAATGTATTGGCTGAAAGTTCAATGGCCACTTATAAGCATAGCAATCCTGATAGTTTTGTCAAGGTGCTGTTTACTGAATTGGAAGTTTTGAGACAGCCATTCGAAGATCAAATAAAACTGATGGGAATAGGCATAGGAGCACCCAATGCAAATGCCCACAGAGGCACCATTGAGCATGCTCCAAATCTGAATTGGAAGGGTGTGGTGCCCTTCAAAGAATTGCTTTCGAAGTATTACCCATCTACTCAAATATCAGTTACCAACGATGCAAATGCTGCGGCCTTAGGCGAAATGGTTTTTGGTGCTGCCAATGGCAAAACAGATTTTATGGTAGTAACGATGGGCACGGGTTTGGGTAGCGGAATAGTCTCTAATGGAAAATTGTTGATTGGGCACGATGGATTCGCAGGTGAGCTGGGACACGTAATTGTCGTACCCAATGGTCGACAATGTAATTGCGGGAGGAAAGGATGCTTGGAAACCTATGTGTCGGCACCAGGCATTCGTCGTACGTTAATGGAGTTGACAGCAAATACTACATATGAAAGTCCACTTCGCGAAATCAGTTTTATAAAACTCTCTGCCAAGGATATCACTGAGCACGCAAATAATGGAGATAAATTAGCCTTAGCTACTTTCAACAAAACAGGAGAGATTCTCGGTGCTGCTCTAGCAAATGCCGTTGCCTTTACCAGCCCGGAAGTTATTTACTTGTTTGGTGGATTAGCAAAATCCGGTGATTTAATATTGGAGCCAACCCGCAAAACATTCGAACAAAATCTGCTCAATATTTACCAAGGCAAGCCACGTATCGAGCTCTCTGGAATTCAAGATCGCAGTGCGGCAATTTTAGGAGCCAGCTCTCTCGTTTGGGCCAATTAAGGTTTATTGTGCTTATGGGCAGTTCTATTTGATCAAAAAAATAGGTTGATACCAAGTAAAGCTGTTATTTTTGGAAAATACAAACCAATATAGATATGATCTCAACAATGCTCACCTCGCACATTATTATTGTAACTGCCTTTTTGCTATTTATGCTAGTGAAGGTAATACTACTCTTTGCAGCTAAAGCAGAAACAGTTGCAAACTTCCGAAGCAAAACTAAGATCGTAGATATGGTTCTTGGTGTCCTCATTCTGGTGACCGGTTTTTACCTTATGTTTTCAGCAGGTGGGCATCCACCAACTTACTTAATGGTAAAAGTTGTCTTGGTATTTCTTGCTATACCACTGGGCATTATTGGCTTTAAAAGATCTAATAAAGTATTGGCGACACTCTCCTTACTGTTAATCCTTTACGCTTATGGCATCGCTGAAACCAAAAGTTTAACCTTCCAAAAAGCAGACCTTGTTGAGGTAGTCCAAACCGATGAAATGACTGAAATGGATGTGATTTTGGCAAATGGTAAGAACATATATGCTGTACATTGTGTGCAATGCCATGGTGAAGATGGCAAACTTGGCTTATTTGATTCTGGCGATTTGACAGAAAGTGTTTTACCTCAAGCAGAGGCAATCAACCAAATTACAAATGGTAAGGGAGCAATGCGTGCATTTAAAAATGAATTGACGGCGGAACAAATAGAGCAAGTTGCCGTGTATATCCAAACCCTTAAGAATAATTAATGACGCAAACCTACGATACCGGATTAAAACAAGAAACAGCCATTTTAGTATCTGTTGCTCCTCAAGATCAATCACAAAGAACAACAGAAGAGTATTTAGATGAATTAGCGTTTTTGGCTACCACACTTGGCGTGCAAACCAAGAAAAAGGTGCAGCAAAGAATGCAAAAGCCCGATGTACGAACTTACGTTGGCAAAGGCAAACTAGAAGAAATCCTAGGGTATGTAAAGGCTCTTGAAGTAGATATGGTCATTTTCGATGATGATTTGAGCCCTTCGCAATTGCGGAATCTCGAAAAAGAATTGGAAATCAAAATCTACGATCGAAGTTTACTGATATTAGACATTTTCTTAAAACGCGCACAAACTGCCCAAGCCAAAACTCAGGTAGAATTAGCTCGATATAGATACTTACTTCCTCGTCTTACCAATATGTGGACTCACTTGGAGCGGCAGCGTGGGGGTACAGGTACTAGAGGTGGTGCGGGTGAAAAGGAAATCGAGACCGACCGAAGAATGATTCGCAATCAAATTTCGGTTTTGGAGAAAAAGCTTGAGAAAATCGAGAAGCAAAGCCTAACCCAACGTAAAAGTCGTGAATCACAAGTAAGAGTAGCCTTGGTAGGATATACCAATGTGGGCAAATCTACCTTGATGAATATCATCACCAAATCGGAAGTTTTGGCTGAGGATAAACTCTTTGCAACTGTTGACGCAACCGTTAGAAAGGTCGTTATCAATTATATTCCTTTCCTACTTTCAGATACGGTAGGATTCATTCGTAAGCTCCCAACTCACTTGATTGAGTCGTTCAAATCGACTCTGAATGAGGTGATCGAAGCTGATATTTTATTGCATGTAGTTGACGTATCGCATCCAGCTTATGCAGATCAGATAAATGTGGTAAATGAAACGCTGCAAAGCATCGAAGCCAAAGACAAGCCTACTATTCTGGTATTTAATAAGGTGGATAAACTAGAGTTTGATGTAGATGAAACACTGGAAGGATTAAAAACTAGCTTGACAGACTACTACAAAGAATCTGGTGAAGATGAAGTAGTATTTATTAGTGCTATCGAAAAAGATGGAATTGATGAATTCAAGAAAATCCTTCATAAAAAGGTAAAGAAACGCTACATGGAAATTTACCCGAACTACATACAGCCAGAGACCTATTTGCCGGAGGAAGATTAGAAAGGAGAGATATTATTCTTCTCCTTCTCCATCCTCATTATTCTTCTTTCTCTTATCCCTCAATTTCTTCGCACCATAAGCGGCTCCTGCACCAAGCAGTAAGCTCAAGCCGCCATCGATTGGGTTATCTAATACATCAGGGGTGAAACTCGGTGGACCTCCGAAGGTTTGGGCTTCGGCCAAGATAGACAGGAAAAGTAGGCTGATCGTAAGGCTAAGTTGGTATATTCTTGATTTCATCTTTTTGGCTGTTTCGAGTTGAAAGTGGCGGGAGGTTTAGATTTCCTCCCGCTGTTTATTTCTGTTGTTCTGTTCTTTTGATTAATTAACAATTAAACGTTTCACGATTCGGGCTGTGCCGTGGGTAATCTCTACCAAATACACCCCTTTGCTCAATTGATTGAGATTTACATCCATTTCGCTTGTTGTGCTGCTTAGTGTTTCACTTCTCACTTCTACTCCCGACATTGAGACTAATTTTATGGTGGTCTCCGCTACATGATCTGGCTTTTGAATGCTGATCCTCACCTGCTCCTGTGCTGGGTTTGGTAGCAAGAATGCTTGGAAACGACTGTTGCTTGGGTTGATACTGGTAATCACTTCTATGCCCATTACAATGTCAAATCGGTGGCCTTTGCTGCTTGGATCATCCGTTACCTCAAACTCGTACGTCGTGCCTTTTTGGAGGGTGATGTATTCCTCGGTGAAGCGATCATACAGTCTCAGTTTTCTGCCCTCTTCTACGTCGAAGTCCGGTAAGCTAAGTGTGTAACTATAATTCGGTGCTTGGAGATGCAAAGGAATACGGTTCTCTCCCTCTGTTTCTTCGTAGCCACGACGATCGATCGCCAGTGCCCAATCGTCTTCACTGACCGTAAAGAAGTTCACTACTGGGTTGGCCAGTTTAGGTGCATCTGCCAAATCCTTTGCCTTTGTATAGCTATCATCCATGAAGACTAGTATGCGATCCACAAAGTCACCGTCGGCCTCTATAGTCAGCTGTAAACTATTCGCTCCATACTTACTAACTGCGTTGTCCATCCGCAATACATTCGTGATTTCTGCTGGTGTCACTGAAGTCTTCGCCGGCTCAGGGATTGTTAAGGTCGCTGTGGTGCCGCCTGCTCGGATAAAGAACCCGCCGCCACTAGGAATTTTTACACTAGACGTTGCAAGTGGCTCCTGCAAATACGCCCCGCCTCGGCCACTACCGGCTATCAATGAGAAATCTCCCGTATACGCTTGCCGTGGACGCCATACCGAAAAATCTGCCACAGCACCGCTGCTATGCGTAGCTGCACTCAGATCAATCGCTGAAGGGAAGGGATTCCCCACTAAGTTCCAATCGCTAAACTCTAGCCCTACGGCCACACCTACCAAATTGATAATTTGTTCACCCTGGTTAATCGTGCCCTCCCACTCGATCGTTACTGGATCTGGGGTATACGTACCTACATCAAGTAGACTATTCGCTTGTCCCTTCGAACCTCTAAATAAAATACGGATTGCCTCGTGTTGACCTATCGTTTGGCTCGTATTCGTGAAGGCTTCCCAGCCTCCGTCATTATCTTCATTTCCATCGGCATTCAAAGGATCAAAACGGAAAGCAGATGGCGCATTCGTGGCTGTCGGGGTAAAGCCATTAGCCGCTCCGCCCACACCCGTAACATCAATTGAATCTGCCAATACACTTAGTGGTACCGCAGTCGTGTACGGATGACTGAAAAATCTAAATGCTCTATTGCCCCCCGCTAAAAAACGCTCCTGTTGGACTAATACATCTATGCTACCCGCTCCCGTTAAATCGCCGATGCTCGCATCGCCTGTATCATCGCTTTGTAAAATAAGCTTCCCATCACCACTGGCTCCACTGCCCGCCGTGAAGGTTAACGTACGCGTGGGCGCGATCGTCAACGTAGCATTTTCCTCTATCGTGATATCACCCGCCTCAAAATCAAAATCAAAGACAGGATAAGGAGTCGCTCCCTCTGGTATCACGATGTCTGATCCTGTTGGAGGTGCCAAACCTCCACTCCAATTACCTGCCACTCCTCCATCGGAATCTGTACTGCCTGTCCAAGTATAAGTAGCACCACTACTTAATGTTGTGAAGCTCTCTTGAGATCCATACGCAATCCCTTCACTATTGATCGCATATGCTCGTACATAATAAGTCGTTGCCGCTGTTAAACTTGTTACACTTTGTGAAAATACACCTTCACCACCACCTATTGATACCTTTGTATCATCATCTACATTCGGACTTCCTGTTGTGTTGTATACAATTCCTCGGTCTGTTACGGTTGCATCGCCATCATCTGTCACATTTCCTCCTAAAGTCGCCGAAGTCGATGTAATCAAAGAGGCGGAGCTCGTCGTTACCGTCGCTAAACTCGCCGGTGGAGCACTCGTCGTAAACGTTTCAACACTTCCATTGGTGGTTCCTTCTGAGTTTGTAGCATAGGCTACATAACTATAAGAAGTTGAACTTGACAACCCACTTAGTAAAGTATTATACGCACCTGTCGTACCCGATACAGTCTCCTTAAAAACAGTCGTCCCATTCACCTCAGCAAAACTTGGAGATGCATCCGAGCTCGTCAATGAATACACAAACCCTCTCTCGGTTATCGCTGCTCCGCCATCCGCAGTGACATTCCCATTCAACCGTGCTCCTGATGAACTAAGATCCGTCGCCGATAATGTCGATACCGAAGGTAAAGCTGCAGAGGGAGCAGTTGATGTCCAATTTATATCATCCATCCCCAGGTTACTAAGATCAGCTCCTGTAATTACTATTTTGTCAACATCATTAAAATTTGAGTTGGAAGTAAAAACTGAATTCATTCCAGTTACTGAAAAAGTCTGAGTACCTGTTGATGAATTATTTCTAAATCCCTCAATAGTTAGACTATAAGTAAAACTGTAGCATCCAAATAGGTTATTGAATTTGATTGTGCCTAGGTCAATTTCATTCCCACTGACAGTTTCCATGGTCCAATTGGTAGCTGAATTCGTACCGGCCGTAAGATCTCCAAATCCAGTATATCCACATCCCCAAGTATCTGAAGTTCGATATCTATGACTGGTTGTTACTCCTCCAGAAATTGTAAAGCGAAATGATTCTCCATTGTTACTTATAGTGTAAGGATTACCAATCTCTTGATCATCCACATATCCCTGTCCGTCAAAATTAATTGTTCCCTGTGCATTCAGGTTTGTCGTCACTAAAAGAAATAAGACACAGAAACTCAAAATGGTTTGAGCTAATTTAATCTTTGTTGAAACTTGTTTAAATAACTGTAGCGTATTTTTCATAGCGTTTTTAATTACTAGAGGAAATATAGTTTTTGGTAGTGTTGATAGATCAAGAAAACTTGTTAGTCTCATTCTCGCATGTAGCTAAAGGTTTGTCCCGCTGTATAATTACCGGGTGAACTTTGAATAACAGTACCTGCAGGAATGGTAAGTGTTTCACCAGAAGCGATCGTTGTAGCAGCAGCTAGAGAGAATACAATTACCTCATCTGTTGTATGAATGAATGGACCATATGTTGCAGAGTAAGTTCCCATGGCAGTTGCACTGCCTGACTTCCCACCGGAAGTGGTATAAGAAAGACCAGTCGCAGCCCCAAACCCGCCTGCGGGAGCTGAGTTGTACACATTTTTAATGATAACACTAAAGGCGTTTTGAGCATTTGAGTAGTTTTCAGAAAACTGAAAAGTAGCAGGTTGGTGTAAAACCATTTTCAACCGAAAATTCCCATTGTCGCCTGATTCAACACTAAAAGTGCCATCAAGCGTTTGGGCATTGAGTTGAAACTGCGTAATAATTGAAAAGAAAAAAATCGCTGATAGATTACGAAAAAATTTACCAAAACGAAGTTTGAGCATGGCCTACTTGCATTAAAAACTCTCTAGTCACCATGACTAGAAAGAGTAAATGCTAAGAAAATAGGTTATTAGTGAAGAACATCCAGTCACTAGCGGACAATAGGCGGACAACTGAGCAGGACAAATAGCAGATCAGGCCAAATTTGAAAGGAAAACAAGCATTTCTTTAGCGTCTTCAAACCCAAGTTTTTGTTTGAGTCTGTATTTTGCTCTGATTACGCTATCACTTGATATATTCAATAAAGCAGCTATCTCTTTATTGGACAGGTTGATTTTGAGGAGTGCCAATAATCTCTGCTCATTGGTAGTAAGGTTCACTAGTTTTTCAGTTTCAATCAATGAGAAAAATTGAGGGAAAACAGCTTCGAAATAGAGTACAAATGCAGTCCAGTCTCTATCTCCTCTAACCGCATTATGCATTTTTTCAATTAAATTTTCGATGTCTGGATGATTACTCTCACTTTCATCGATTTTAATCTCTAATTCTCCCGCCCTTTTCTCTAAGCTTTCATTTTTTGACAATAACTCCTCGGTGAAAGTAGCCAACCTTCCTTTTTCAGATTCATAGTCGATTAGCTTTAGGGTCATTTCTTGTTGCGCAATTAATTGATCCTTTTCCTGTAACAAGAACTTAGTTTTCAATTTATTACGATTCCACAATGCCCAAAAAACTACAAACAATAATAGTATTGCCACTACTAAAATCACTTGTCTGCTTTTATATATCTTTAGTTTTTCTATTTCAAGTTGCTGTAAATCAATTTCTTGCTTGCTCTTCATTTTTTCAAATTCAAATTGCTTTGTCATGCGTTCATTGTTCTGCTCAATGGTCTTACTTGAAATTGAATCCTTTAAAACGATATGTAGTTTGTGGTACTTAAGTGCACTTTCATATTTCAATTCAGACTCATATGACTTGGATAGCAAGGCATATATTTCACTCAAAAGCGCAGCATCCAAATATTCCTTCTTTTCAAGTGACCTATTCAGTAAAAAAATTGCGCTACTAAAATCAGACTCCGCAATCATTAACTCACTTCTATTCTTGAGCACTATTGCCAGACTACGTTGATTATTAAGTTCTACCCATAACCGCTCTGCGCGATCGTAATATTTATTTGCATTTGGCAAATCCTTCAACTGAGCATAAGCGTACCCGATATTCATTAAAACATTAGCAACTTGAGCCTTGGAATCTAAATTCTCAAAAATCTCTAAGGCCTCCTGATAATATTCTAGGGCTATACCAAAATCTAAATTGATAGAATTAATAATGCCCAAATTGCCATTGATTTGACCCAATCTGATTTTTGAAATTTCCGGGTGATTCTCAACTAAACTTCTGGCTTCCAAAAGAAATGCTTTTGCGCTAGAATAGTCTTTCAAAATTTGCTTGATCGAAGCGATGTTAATTAGATTGGACACTTCTAGATCCGCGTTATTGATTTTTTTAGCAGCTTCAATTCCCGAAAACGATAATTCTATGGCTTTATCATAATTGTTCTCTCTTATATGCATTGCTACTAGGCTCAAGTTAGAATATGCCAACCCATATTGAAAATCAAGAGCTTCTGAAGTTTCTTTTGCTTGGGTTAGAATATCCTTCGCCTCTTGAAACAACGATCTCTGGTTGAAAATTACGCCTTGATTGATCCAAGCCATTACCTTTCCCTCCAAATAGCCTGTTTTCTCTGACAGCTGGATGGCTTGGTTGGCCAGATCCATGGCTTCATTGGGGGTAGTATACATTAAGCCTCGGGTCAGGCTATTGAGGGCATCGATTTTTTCATTCCCTTCAAGCAAGGGGATTTGATATCTGACACTATCGATGCGAGTTTGTTGCGCAATGATATTTAGCGACAGAAATAGCAGAGGTATTGCCCACAAAATAGCTGGTCTCAACATTTGTTAAATATTTCGAAAATAGTAATTAGTCTAGCACAGGAAAAGCGGTGATGACCTGGGCGGTGCTGGATACTTTGGATACTGTCGTTGCTATCATGGTTGCCGCGACACCGTCAAAAGCACTATTCTCTATCATGGCAGTATATGGCCCAGCATTATAGGTTTGTCCTGCTGTATAATTACCAGGTGAACTTTGAATAACAGTACCCGCAGGAATGGTAAGCGTTTCACCAGAAGCGATCGTTGTAGCCGCAGCTAGAGAGAATACAATTACCTCATCTGTTGTATGAATGAATGGACCATATATTGCAGCGTAAGTTCCTATGCCAGTTGCACTGCCTGCCTTCCCACCGGAAGTGGTATAAGAAAGACCAGTCGCAGTCCCAAGCCCGCCTGCGGGAGCTGAGTTGTACACATTTTTAATGATAACACTAAAGGCGTTTTGAGCATTTGAGTAGTTTTCAGAAAACTGAAAAGTGGCAGGTTGGTTCAAAACCATTTTCAATCTAAAATTTCCAAGGTCTCCTGACTCAACGCTAAATGTGGCATCCAACTGCTGGGCAGAAAGAGTTGGTTGAAAAAGAACTAATAAGATGAAAAATGGTAAAGTTCTCTTTGAGATCATCAATAACCAATCTAGCGAACTGACTTTAGTGAAGAACATATAAATCATTTTTTAGTGAAGTGAAACTTGGTAATTCTTAAACATCAGCAAAATGAATAAAGATTATAAATCAAACTCAGACCCATCACTTGTTTTGAATATAGCCAAAGTAATTGTGGTACCTTCAAACATAACTGCTCCAGCAGTATAACCTCCAGAATTGATATTAAGATTTGTTCTGTATTCAAGATCAGGGTTTGCATTATATTTAGAAGTAAAAAGGAAGGTAATGCCACCATTTAAAAGGGAGAAATTATTCAATTCTTGAGCATGGCTATACCCCCGATCATCAAAAGTGATAACTGTTTGGCTGCTAGAACCAAAATTCGTCGTAAACGTTTCCACACTTCCATTGGTGGTTCCTTCTGAGTTAGTAGAATAAGTTGAATAGATAGTTTCAGTTTTTAGAGAAACCCCAATATTATTTGGTGAAATTTCGGAGAGTGCTGCAAATACTCCAAAAAGAAATAAAAGCAAGAGTTGATAGAAGTGTTTCATTGTGAATAGATATAAAAAATATCGAATTATTCTTTGTATAAAAACCACAGCATCATACAGTAGACATTAAAAAATTGATAGTCTTCTAATTTTGCTCGTGCTAGAATTCTTCAAGGGAAGTATAGTCAGCTAATATAATTACTTAGAACTAATAAATCAATATCGTATATCGTACTAATTAAAACAAGATAAAATTTGGTTTTTCTTTGAAGGATGTAATCTTTTGACTAAAAAAGCTCCCCCCCAATTGATATTTATGACCATCAATCATTGAAATTTGGTTTATGGGAACAAGGCATAAAAAGTTAGTGATAAGAAATTTGACGTCTGATCGTGTTTTGATATCAATACTTTTAGACCGTTTTAACCAAAAGAACCTCTGCTCAAAATTTCCTAATTGCTGTACTACACTACTTATAAACTAAACTATTAGATAATTAAACTCTTTCCTCTAATTCCTGTAACAGACATCAAAACAATGAGGATCAGGAACTTATTCAAGGATTTATAATGCGCCTTGTTGAGTAGTTTAGCACATCATTAAATTAAGAAATTCTAAAACTCTAAACCAATAATTAAGTGCTTCGGCTAATATGCTGAATGGAACCGATTACTTCCTATTCTTTTTATCATTCCTAGCCCTTTTTTTATCCCGCAATTTTTTCGCACCATAAGCGGCTCCTGCACCTAGCAATAAGCTCAGCCCGCCATCTATTGGGTTATCTAATACGTCGGGTGTAAAGCTCGGTGGGCCGCCAAAGGTTTGGGCGTAGCTTAGGATGGAGAGGAACATCAAACTGATTGTAAGGCTGAGGGTGAATATCGTTGCTTTCATCTTTTGTTGCTTTTTGCTGGTAAAATATGGCGGGAGGATAGTCTACCCTCCCGCTGTCTTTTAGTTTTGTTATGTTTAGTTTACGATCAGGCGTTTTACAATTCGCTCAGTGCCATGTGTGATCTCTACTAAGTAGATCCCCTTGCTCAATTGGCTCAGGTT